>NZ_JBPJZT010000004.1:0-580566 GCF_051216375.1 Variovorax glacialis
CTGCCCGGAGGACAACTGCCGGCAGTTGCCGGCGCCGCCCTATACCGTCACGGCTCGATGGCCGGGACGGAGGAATTTACGTGTCGATAAGTGGGGGAGTTTGGGTGTCGTTCGGGGCTCGAGGCCGAGAACAACAAGCTCGAGAAGCTGTTGGCGGAGGCCCATTTGGACATCCACACGCTGAACACCGCCTTCGGGGTAAAGCGATAGCCCCACAGGCCAAGCGTGCCGCCATCGCCACCATGATCGAGCAATGCGATCTGAGCGAGCGGCGCGCATGCAGGCTTGTGGGGCTCTCCCGCGACAGCTACCGCAATCCACCCGAAGTCGATGCCATGACCCAGGAGCTCAGCAGCAAGATCGTCGAGATCGCGCATGTGCGCCGGCGTTTCGGCTATCGGCGCATCCACGACATGCTGCGCCCGCACTTCCCCGGCGTGAACCACAAGAAGGTCTACCGGCTCTACAGCGCCGCCAACCTGGCGGTGCGCAAGCGCAAGAAGGCCAAGCGGCCGGTCAACGATCGCGTGACGCTGCAACTGGCCAGCACGGTCAATGGGGTGTGGAGCATGGACTTCGCCGGCCGATACAGCCGCGATTCAAGTTCTTCGTCGGTGAGCGTCTGGGCCACCGCCCAGTCGATGCCTGCGGCACGGGCGAGCGAGACGTACTTGCCCGCGGCACTCTTGGAGATCTTCAGTGCGCGGCCGATCTCGTTGTAGCTGAGGTCTGCCTGCAGGTGCAGGCGCAATGTCTCTCGAATTCGGCGCATCGTGACTCTGTTCGTGGGCATCAGGCTTCACCGCAAAAAACGATGAGCTTGACGCCCGGTCAAAAGATCACTTGCACGCTCCCCAATCGTCCACGATCACGCTGAAACAGCGTCCACGATCAGTTTGAAATGCCGTCCACGATGGGCTGAAATACGCACAATCAATGGATCTGAAGCCAGGTGCCCGCATTTTGGAGATGGGATTTGGCTGGGGCAACACGACTGTGCAAATGGCGCTGTCCGGTTACCAGGTGACGGGCATCGACATCACACCCAACTACGTCGAACTCGTACGACGCCGGGCCGGGACCTTGGATCTAGACGTGGACGTGAATGTGGGCAATTTCTTCGACGTCGAGTCCGTCGAAAGCCAGTTCGATGCTGTGCTGTTCTTCGAGTCGTTTCACCACTGCGCAGACCATGTGCGGCTGCTCAAGGCAATACCCCGAGCACTCAAGGCAAGTGGCAAGCTGATCCTGGCTGGCGAGACCATCAACAACGCGTTGCCCTATCCATCGGGCATCAATCCCGATGGGCAGGCGATTTACTGCATCCGTAAATACGGATGGCTCGAATTGTCATTCCGCGAGGAGTACATCCTCGGCCTCTTGGACCATTTGGGTTGGAATGTGACGAAGCATGCCTTCCACCAAGCGGCGGGCATCACGTACGTGGCAGAGCGGCGGTAGCTTTCTACCACTTGTGCCCGCCCTCGAATGGAAACCGCTCCCACGTGTCAGATTTTTCGACCCGTGATGATTGGAGCGAACGAGAGAACATCGCTTCGTTCAGATCGTTCGAATGCGAATTGACTTGAGGCCGAGCCCCAAGACTCGACCATCCTCGTTGATCCCTGCAGCTTTGGGGGACAGAGGGCGTTCGTTGACGAGTTCGACCAGTAGTTTTCCGTCCTCGGATAACGACTCTGGGATTTCGATCTCGACGGACTTATCTCCGTTGATTTCAAACGCAAACCGAACACCGTCGACGAGGACTCTGGTGGCATCGTTCGACCCGATACGAGATGGAAGACTGCGAAGGTCGAGCTTCAGGAGGAGTTTCTTTCCCCGAATTTCGTCCGGCAGATCGAACTGCATGGCTCCGATCTTCCCGTTGCTCCAGACGCCCCAATCCTCTTGTGGCCACCACCCACTCTTGAGATAGAGGTCTGACGCCTGGTTAAAGCCGAAAGAGATCTCACCATTTGCTGGCAGTCGCATGAGGCATCGGGTGGGAACGATGGCGTATTCGCTGTTCTGCGCCTGGGGAACAGGGCATCTTTCTCGCAACTGCGTCGAGTTGTCGATCATTACGTACGCTTTTTTGGTGGTGTCAAACGTGCCATAGATGACGTTGAGTGCCTCCTCGTTGGAAGTCATCTTGAAAACCGCCAGATCGATCATATAGCGGGTGACCGGGTCAACCCCCTTCGCAATGACCAAGGTGTTGCCTGGCTTGAAATCACCGAACGAACTCTCTATTGCGCTCTGCGCAAAATTCAATGGCTTGATGACAGCCCGCATCGACATGGGATGTGCCAGAAAATACAGCACGAAGGTCGTTGCCATACCACATGCAGCAGTCGTCGCAAATTCATGCTTGCGTGCATGAAACGGACGAATCGCGGCCGCGATCAACCGTGAACCATTGAGCACTGTCAGTGGCACGAGAAAGAAGAAATGCTTTTTGATGGCATATATGGAGCCGTCGCCCCTGAGCCAGAAAAGCGCGAGTTGGGCCGACAGAAGCACGATCGACGAGATCAGTGCGGACACAAGCAGCGTGTCTATGTTGCCTCGAGAAGCCGGGTCGAGCTTGAAGAGCCGGTAGAGGGAGCCTAGAGCGACAGCGACACCCGCTACGAACAACAGGTAGGGGCTCACTCCAAAATTGAGTGAGCCATCGTTCAGCGACAGCACCTTCATGGCGCGGAGTGAGGGATGGAGCACCACGATGACCAATGCGCCGATACCGAATCCGATCAATATGATTGCCCGCCTGTGTCTGATCGATTTCGTATCGAGAGCCAGAAATGAGAATCGAAGTAGCAGGAATATCGAATAGGCCCCCATCAAGTTCAGCGTCGGCAGTGCGTGAAAGAACATCAGCACTACTGATGCAACCAGCATTGCCACCACCACTTCTGGAGCTTCTGGGTCGGCGGCCTTTGACAAATACGCCAGCAGCAGGAAATAAACCGAGGTTCCTACGAGTTGGGAATAGAAGAAGTTCCCAAAGATCTCGTACCCGGTCACGGCGGCGGTGAATCTGAGCAGAAGCATGCCTCCGAGGAATGCCGCCAGTCCGACATAGCCGCCGCTCGCCAATGCGATCCTGGACATCGCAAAGTAGGCAAGATAGATCGCAGCCATGCATATCATCCACATGGCGACATACGGAGCCGCTGTAAAGAATCCAACGGCCGCGGCCAGCCAGTGGGACCCTCTCGGATAGTTGGCCATGGCCGACATGGACGGATCGGTTGCGAGACGGCCGACGTCGTTTTTGGCCAGGAAGTCGATCAGCTGGAAGTGCGCTGCGACGTCAATGCTGCCCGAATAAACGTTTGCGCCAAACAGAAGAGCCAGCAAGGCAACTGCTGCAGCGTGAACCAGGAAATGTCGAAACTCAGGCAACCTGATCTCCCATCTTAAGAAGGTAGTGATGTCGGGATTGGGCGCGTCCCGACCAAAGCGTTGTTCCTCGCGTGCTGCCTTGAGACGTAGGCGAATAGTCTCAAGCTCGCGCGGTCCCCGCGAGGCGTTGCACCAGCCGGCCTGCCGCGTCGCGGCCTTCTCTGATGGCATAGTTGGTTCCGCGATCTTCCGGGTAGATCTGAGCCATCGTGGAGATCATCGCGTTGTCAAACGGCGTGGTCGAGCCGGGCACGTAGGTGGAATAGCCGCGCTCCGTGACAGGTTGCGCATACTCGGCGCGCCAAACTCGATACTCCAGGATCCACGATTCGTCGAACTCCGGAAACATCCGGCTGAGATGGTCCAGTGCAAACTCAAGATACTGCTCCTCCTTGAAGGACCACACAGGATCCTCGACGGCGAGATATCTCGACAGGAACGCGATTCGACTTCCGTTGTAGTTCTTGGGGTCGTCGAAGTTCGTGTGTTCGATCACCCCCACAAAAGGAAATCCCGGGTCATTGACGTTGGTCCAGTATGTGTCCGAGAGGCTTCGCTTGAGCCGCAAGACCAGACACATGTTGCCCAAGTATTTCACCCTGCGTAGTTTCTCTAGCCAAGCCTCGTCGGCTTTGCCCTGAAAAATGTCGGCGATGATGGGGAATGCCGGGGTAAACAAGAACTCCTTGCCCGCGACTTCGCCGGCGGGCGTCCTCACCGCACGAATTCGATCACCGTCGACTTCGAGCCCCGTCACATGCTGCCCCAAGCTCACCTCGCCGCCCAGGTTGCGAATGGCTGTCACCAGCGCTTCCGCCAATCTTCCAAACCCGCCTTTGAAGTAGGCAAGCTCTTCGCCGCCGGCCTTGTCGCGAGTGCTACCGCGCAACACGAGCTTTTTCCAGAACCAGACTGCGTTCACCGCCTCGGCGTAGATCGAGAACTTGGCGTTGATGAGCGGCTCCCAGACGATCTTGAACACCGTCTTGCCGCAAAGTGGCTCGAGCCACTCGCGAATGCTCAAATGCTCGATGGTGCGCCAATCCTTTACTCGTCGAACCTGAAGGACGAGCAACCCCAGTCGAATGCGATCAACAAACGGAAGTGCCTTGAAGCGCAGCAGGTCGAGCGGCGTGGAAAGTTTCCACATGCGCCCATTGAAGTACATCCCCGTGCGTGAGGGTAAGGTGATCACATCGCCATGCATTCCCAGTTCCTTGACGAGTTCGGGGACATGGACGTCATTGTTGAACCAATGGTGATAGAACTTCTCGAGCTTCACTCCGTCACTGAACTCGAAAGTCCCGGCCAATCCCCCGGGGGCGCCGTCAGCCTCTATCACTCGCACGGTCTTGCCGGCTTTGGCCAGGCAGTAGGCGGCGGTCAGGCCAGCAAAGCCTCCGCCGACAACTACAACGTCATACTGCTTCATGCTCGTTCTTCAATTGGTTGATGGGTCTGGTCGCGACGAAGACCTCTAAACATTTGTGGATTGCGCGCGATCGCGATCGCGCCAGCGAGCGTGGTGGGAGCCCACAGCCCGAGGTGCGACAGCACTGCAAAACTTGCGGCCTGTTCGCTGGTGCCGCCCAGGAGCGATATGCCCGCAAAGGCCGCCAAGTGAAATGGGCCAACATAGCCCGGCGATGACGGCACGAGGGTGGCCAAGGTGGCAATTGCCATGATGATCACCGCAGCAGAGGGCGTTGCGACCAGGCCGAAGCCCAGCAGCAGGTTGTAGAAGAGGCCCGCTTCTCCAAGCCATACCAGCAGTGACAGGCCAAGCAGCATCGCAAGAACACGAGGGCGCGTCATCGCGTCGAAGCCTTGAAGCAGCACCACGAGGGCCTTGATGGGTGGACGCGGGATGGCATGAAGGCGGCGGGCTATTGTTCCGCTCAGGGCGAACACCGCGACCAATGCCACGCTGCCGGCGATCGCCAGGGTGACGGCCGTGTCCTTGAGCCAGCCGGGCACTTCGAGTTGATGACTGAACGCAAGGCTCGCGGCTAGCCACACGAGCAGGGTCATCAGGTCCACTAGGCGCTCCATGATCAGGCTGCTCGTGGAGGTACTGCGTGACACACCCAGAGACGATGGAAACACGAGTGCCCGGACGATGTCGCCAAGCCGCAATGGCAGGACATTGTTGATGGCAATCGATCCCAGGAAAGGTGCGGCGCACTGTCGAAACTTCACCTGTGCCCCAGCCGCGTTGAGCATCCTGGTCCAGCGGAGGATACGAATGACGTACCCGAATGCTAGGCACAAGACTCCCAGCGCAAAGTAGCGCCATTCGAATCGAAGGAATGCCACCCTGACCTGATCGAGATCGACCTTGTGAAGAATGAAGGCGAGGCAGGCGATCGAGATTGCCATCCCGATCGCCATTGACGTCCATTTCCCATGACGGCGCGGCGTCGTCTCAACCATGCCAGACTCGCCAGCGAGCTTGGCCAGTCTCCCAGAGTTCCTCCAACTGGCGCTTGTCACGCAGCGTATCGCAAGGTTGCCAGAATCCTTGGTGCTCGAACGCGGCGAGTTGACCATTTCGTGCCAGGTTCTGAAGAGGCTCGCGTTCCCAGGAGCTGGAGTCTCCGTCGATGTAATCGATCACACCAGGCTCCAGCACGAAGAAGCCTCCGTTGATCCATCCGATCTCGTCACTCGGCTTTTCTTCGAAGGACCGGACATTGTCGGCTGCATCGACGTTAAGGACACCGAACCTGCCGGGTGGCTGAACCGCTGCTACCGTCGCCAGCTTGCCATGCTCGCGATGGAACTCGATCTCCTTGGAAATATCGATGTCCGCGAGTCCGTCACCATAGGTCAGGCAGAAAGTGGCATTGTCCAGGTAGGGTGCGACACGTTTGAGCCGACCGCCCGTCATCGTGTCGGCGCCCGTGTCTATCAACGTGACTCGCCAATCCTCGGCTTGGCTGTTCAGAACTCTGTGGGTGCCCTGCTTCAGATCGATCTCGAGGTCGGCCGTGTGGTTGTGATAGTTGAAGAAGAACTCCTTGATCGCATAGCCCTTGTAGCCAAGACAAATGACGAAGTCGTTTACACCGTGGTGCGCATACGTCTTCATGATGTGCCACAGCAACGGGCGTCCCCCCACTTCGACCATTGGTTTGGGGCGATGGTCGGATTCCTCCGCGATGCGCGTTCCGAGGCCGCCAGCCAGAATCACTGCTTTCATAGTTTCGAATCGTTCAAAGTTTGAGATCGGAGCGCGCGAAATTGAGGCTGTTTTCCACGATGGCAACAGGCTCCGCGCGCAGGATGAGATAGATCCGCAACAGATACTCGCCCACGATGCCGAGCAGCAGCGACTGCAGGCCGATCCCGAACAAGACCAGGATGTGGATGCTGGCCAAGCCGCGCGGGAGTTCGGGTTGCATGATCTTCAATACCGTGTAGTAGATCGCCCCGATAAAGCTGAACACCAGCATTCCGATACCGGCGATGGACGCCAGTCGCAAGGGCACCGTCGAGTGATTGAAGACTGCGGTCAGACCGAGCCGGATGAGACGAGAGACGCCGAACTTGCTTTGCCCCGCCGTGCGCGCCTCTCGCTCGTAGTCCACGCCGATCTGATTGAAGCCCAGACCCGCGATCATCCCACGCAGGTAGGGGCTCGCGGTCTTCATTTGCAGAAGCGCCTGGACAACTTTTCGGTCGATCAGCCGGAAGTCACCCGCATCTCGCGGGATCGAGTGGTCGCTGATGCGGTCGATCAGCCAGTACCCCAGCTTTCGAAATCCGTTGATCAAGGCATTCTCTTGCCGCTTGCGACGGACCCCGTAAACGACGTAGTAGCCGGCCTGCCAACGTTCGTAGAACACTTCCAGCAATTCGGGCGGGTCCTGCAAGTCTGCGTCGATCTGCATGATCGCGTCGCCGCGGGTGTGCATGTAGTTGGCAAGAATGGACCGCTGAAAACCGAAGTTCTTCGAGAAGCGGATAGCGCGTACCCGCGGATCCTTCTGCGCGAGTTCGGCAAGCTTGGACCACGTCGCGTCGTCGGAATGGTTGTCCGAGAAAACGAACTCCAGGTCGCAGCGATCGGACAAGCGTTCGGCCAATGCAGACAGTCGCGCGTACAACGCATCCAGATTGTCCTGTTCGTTGAGTACGGGGATCGACAGCGATATCAGGGGCCTGATGCGTGTCATGTTCTGTGTAACAGGCGTCATGCCTTCGGTTCCCGCAAAAGTCTGCTCAGGTAGTCGGCCATGTTGATGCGAACGTCTCGAAATACATGTCCTTCGAGAAGCGGCGTGCGCGAAAAGCGGATGCCGACCCTTTCGTTCTCCGGCATCGGAAGCGCGCCCACCTGCAGGAGCTCGGGCGCGCCGAGGATCCGGAATGTGCTCTCGGCAATCTCGGCCAGCGAGACGGCATCGCCGTGATTGAGCTCGACGATCCCGCGGGCATCCGAACCGGCGAGCGCAGCCACTGCTGGCCCCTCGTCGTCTATATGGTGATACTCCCGCAACTGCGTTCCCGGCGACATCCGAAATTGCGTGCGGTTGCGCAAGGCGTGCAACATCTGCCCGGTAAACATGAAGGAAGCGGGTAGTCCACCACCGTAGAGCGTGTGGATTCGCAGATGCATGGCAAGACTGTTCTTTTGCACCTGCCGCTCGACGAATTCGGCGAGCGCCACTTTGCTCGCTACATATCCTGAAGAAGGGAGTCTGTTCGTGACGGCTTCCATCACGGTGCCAAAGGTTACGACGCGTATTCCCAATGGCGCCATGGCCAGGATCACCTGCTGAGGAAGCAGGAAGTTGACGCGTTCGTGGTCCGCCGCTGATGCAGCCGGGTCTATGACGCCCGCCGCGACGAAGACGGCATCGACATTTTTTCCGTGCTCTTCGACATAGCGTGTGATTTCAGGAACGGCGTCGGGACGCCACCAGTCTTGGTAGACGCTCCTGTCCGGGGACTGCACGCCCGGCATTGCAAATTGCGAGCTGAGGGCGCCGCCCAAGCGGCCCTTGGCCCCAAGCAGAAGCTTCATGGCGTCGGGGCCAGCTCAGAGCGCAAGGCGTTGATCTGGCGAAGAGAGGATTCTCGGGCTTGAGTTGGATCGGAATAGTAATCCCGATACCACTGGGCTGTTTCGGCAATGACCCGCTCGGTATTCCATGGCGATTGCCAGCCCAAGTGAAGACGTGCCTTGCTGCTGTCCAGTGCAAGCGCGCGAGCCTCGGGTAGGGGATTGTCCAGATAGTCGACGTCCGGTCGTGCCCAGGCGTCGGACATCAGTTCCAGCACCTCGCGGACGGAATGCTCGCGCGAGTCCGACGGCCCGAGATTCCATGCCTGCGCGAACCTAGCCGGATCGTCTGAACTGAGCCCCGCCAACAACATGAGGTAGCCATGTACCAAGGCCAATACGTGTTGCCATGGTCGAGTGGCGTCCGGATATCGAAGGGTCAGCTTCGTGCCCCGAGTGACTGCGCGCACGAAATCCGGAATCAGGCGATCTTCGGACCAGTCACCGCCTCCAACGATGTTGCCACCCCTCGCAATGGCGATTGCCGGACCTTCCTCTTTCTGCCAGGGGTAGGACGCGGCGAAACTCTGGATCACGAACTCGGCCGCGGACTTCGAGGCGCTGTAGGGGTCTTTTCCGCCCAATGCATCGTCTTCACGGTACGGCCAGACCCATTCATTGTTCTTGTAGACCTTGTCGGTGGTCACGCAGAGCACGCCCCGGACGCCTTTGTCGTGCCTTGCCGCATCGAGGACGTGTGCCGTTCCCTGGGCATTGACCATGAAGGTGCGTGCAGGCTCCCGGTACGCGCGTCTCACCAGAGGCTGTGCGGCCAAGTGAAGGATCAACTCGGGACGATGCCGGTCGATCACATCGTGCACCACCCGGGGATCCGAAATGTCGCCGAAGGTGGAAGGGATGTCCGGCGCGAGACCAACGGCGTCAAAGAGCGCGGGTTGGGTCTCTGGAGGCAAGGCCAATCCGACAACGTCGCAACCGATCGTCTGCAACCAGAGGCAGGCCCAGCTGCCTGTGAAGCCGGTGTGGCCGGTTACGAGAATTCTCTTCGACTGCAAGGCCGTTTCGAAAGGCAGGCGGAGGTCGGGTAAGGAGAACTGCATTGTCAAGCAAGTTTAACTGCGCGGTCGAAGTGGCCGAACCTCGCGGCCCGGTCGGCGCCCGTGAATCGAAGTCCCTGTCGGAAAAATGAGCTACCGCTTCAGTTGCCAATGACCGCCGGCAAGGGGAGAAGGTCGAGTTCGACAAAATGATCGAGCATCTGGAAGTGGTCATCCGTGAACTGGCCTTCAAGCTCTGGCAGTTCGGAAATGGGCACCCACTCGACGGCCGCGGCGTCGTCGCCCGCGCGAACGAAGGGCAACGGCCGGTTGCCCAAGTCAAAGTGGTGGACGTTGGTCAACATCCTGCCACGACCGCTTCGGCCAGGACGATCGAAAAGCGCCGTGCTTTTCAAGCTTGCACGCAATGTCGTCGTGGGCAGGTCCAGATGAGTTTCTTCTTCGAGTTCGCGCAAGGCCGCTTCGCGTGCGGATTCGTGTGCTTCCATGAAACCGCCTGGCACCGCCAGAAGTCCCTTGCCTGGCGAGTGCCCGCGCCTGATCAGCAATGCGTGGTCCTGACAGCGAACCACGCAATCGACCGTGAACAGAATGGGGGGATAGGGCGTGCTTGCCCATGAAGCCCGGTAATCCTTGAGAAGTTGCCACTCCGTCCGAAGTTGGCCGATGACCGGCAGATCAACCCAATCGCGCAAGAAATCGACGGTGCCGCGCGGCAAATGATCATCTAGGTGTTCAAGAGCGGAGTCTGCGCTGAAGAGTGCATCGCGCGCCGCCGCCGCCGTGATCGAGGGTGCCCATTCCGCGTCGCGCCACTGCCAACCACTAAGCTCGCGGAAGTCATTGTGCATCTCGCCCTTGAGGCGACCAAGTAGCAGCCGGGAACCGCTTGCCCTCATCGCTGCATCGACGTCTCTTCCAACCGCCTCGATCCAGCGCGACTCGGCAAAGTGGTCCCGCACCGGTACGATTCGCAGGCGCGCGCGATCCTCTGTGGACAGCGACGATTCAATCATCTGCGCCCGCTCCCGCCACGTGAAAGGATGGATCGGAGAGCGTGCTTGTAGTGGCGAGGATATGACCACGACGCAGACAGGCGCCGCATTGAGCGCCTGGCGCAGGAGGGCCAAGTGTCCGTTGTGAAACGGCTGGAATCTGCCGATCAAAACGGAAGTGTCCTGATCAGCAAGGCTCTTGGCGTGTTGGGGGTTCATCGCATCTGGATGCGGCCTCGGTACTGAAGCTGGTACAAGTGCTCAGCGACACGCGACTGTAGCAACGCACCGCGTTCACATAGGCAACAAGCGTAGATTGCGCCAGCCCTGAACGCCATCAACGCGCACGGAGGGGACGCCACTGGAAACGTCAAATATCGCCGGACGTTCCATCTCCAATCGCCAGCCGGCAGCGACAAGAGCTTGGAAAAGCCGACCCTCGATGGGTTTTGTATGAGTGCCAATCAGCATGTAGGCCACCTTCTCATCGAGAACCGGTAGGCAGCCATCGATCAAGTCGGCCTCCCCACCCTGGATATCGATGTGAAGCAGATCAATGCGTTGATGCGGCTCCGCCAGCTTGTCGAGAGAGACCATCGGCAACTCGTCGTACTTTCCTGTGGCAACGGCATCGGCGCGCTGCTGGTCGGTCGCCGCCAACACGGCCTCTAGACCCCAGTTCACCCCGGCCAGATCCTGCTTGGGAAACAAGGCAACTCCAGACTTCGCCGCTGCGATGCCGCGATGGAGCGTTATCTGATCGTCGACAAATCCGTTTGTGGCCAGCGACTCGCGCGCAAATTCCACGTGTCCCTCATCGCCCTCCACGCCGATGACGTGAACCTTTCGACCAGCCCTGCGGGCGGCCGCGCCGGTATTGTTCATCCAACAACCCCAGCCGCAGCCGAGTTCGATCATCGTGAATGTGTCGACCGAGAGGTCGATCGCCCGCAATGCGACACCCCATTCAGCGATGTCCGCGTGCCAGTTGGCCGGAATCGGGATGCCTTCGACCTCGCCCGCGCGCTCGTTCAGAATTCCAGGGAAAAACTTCGGATCGATCTTCACGCCTAGAAAGTTGGTCAGGAACCCTGGAGTCGGGCTCAGCCCCTGTACCGCATAGCGATGCATGAGCTCGATCGCATCGAAAGTGGTGCTGTAGTGGAAAAAGACACTCTGCGCCGCTTTAGCACGCTCTTCAGCTTCTTGCAAGCGTCGGATTAACTCGTCGTTCTGGTCCCGTAGAAGATTCCTGTGTTGATAGAGCCTTCTGATCGGTGCATATTGAAGTGCGGCATCGCGTATCAAGGACATGAGTAACTCCTAGCGCCTGTTTCGTCATCAGTCTTCTCAGAAGGGCGTTGAGATGTTCGACATGCCGCTGCTCAGAACGAATGGCCAGTAGTGTTCCGACGAAGGTCTGCCTCGACCATCATCGCGCACAGTTGTTCCAGCGTGGTCGTCGGCTCCCAACCCAACTTTTCCTTGGCGCGCGCGGGATTTCCGATCAACAGGTCGACCTCCGACGGTCGATAGTACTTCGGATTGACCCGAACCAATGTCTTGCCCGTCTTGTTATCGATCGCCACTTCGTCTTGCTCGCGTCCCTCGAAGCGAATGTCATAACCGGCTGCCTTGAACGCCATGAGGACGAATTCGCGCACGGTTTCGGTACGGTTCGTGGCGAGCACGTAGCTGTCTGGCTCCTTGGCTTGCAGCATCCGCCACATACCCTCAACGTATTCCTTGGCGAATCCCCAATCGCGCTTGGCGCCCATGTTCCCAAGCTCAAGTACATCGAGCTTCCCGAGCTTGATCTTGGCGACGGAGTCAGTGATTTTGCGCGTAACAAACTCGCGGCCGCGCAGCGGGCTTTCATGATTGAACAGAATGCCGCTGCAGCCGAAGATGTCGTAGCTCTCACGGTAGTTGATCGTCATCCAGTGAGCGAAGAGCTTGGCGACGCCGTACGGGCTGCGCGGATAAAACGGCGTATCTTCGACTTGGGGAATCGCCTGCACCTTGCCGAACATTTCGGATGTGGAGGCTTGGTAGAAGCGAATTTTGCGATTCGTCATCCGAATCGCCTCAAGGAGATGCAGTGCGCCCATCCCGGTGATCTGCGCGGTCGCGTCGGGCTGGTTAAAGCTCACGCCGACAAAACTTTGAGCGGCCAAGTTGTAGACCTCATCTGGATCGGTCTCGCGAATTAGACCCAGTGAGCTTCCAAGATCGGTCAGATCGTATTCGACGAGGTGAAGGTGGGGATGGTCCTGGATGCCAAGTTCCTCTATTCGCCAAAAATTCACCGAACTCGTCCTTCGATACGTTCCGAAGACATCATAGCCCTTTTCCAGTAACAGCTCCGCCAAATAGGCCCCGTCTTGCCCGGTGATTCCTGTTACAACAGCGCGTTTTTTCATCTTGTTTTCCCTGGTTGGTGATCGAGATGTGTAAATATATCGTCGGCTAAAGTTAACCGAATCAGATAATCTCGATTTCCGGAAACGGGAATATAAATTTCCCGCCATTTGCAAGATATTCCTTCTCTCGGCGGAGGATTCCGTCTTTGAAATGCCATGGCAGGACAAGGAAATAGTCAGGATTCATCGCTCGCGCTTCTATCTCGGAAATGATAGGTATATGAGTTCCCGGAGTGACGCGACCAAATTTTTCTTGATTCACTTCTGCGATGGCGGGGATTTCGGCGGTCGTGAGTCCGCAAAATTGCAACATCACATTACCCTTGGTTGATGCCCCGTAGCCGAGAATCTTCTTTCCATCCGCAACCAAGGCGCGGATAAGTCTACCCAGATCATCACGATGTCGAAAAACCCGTTCCTCGAAGTCGCGGTACGGACGAGGGGATGACAACCCCATCCGATCCTCCTGGTCGAGAAGCCAATCAATCACGGCCTTGTTGGCTTTGAGCGAAGTATTAATTTTCTTGGCTGCAGTCACCGCAAAACTACCACCATTAATATTGTTCATTACAACATCGACGAGCCTCAGATTTGCTGCATCGAGGATTTTCTGAACTACGCTCAGTGAATAGTATTCAATGTGCTCATGGCAAATGGTGTCATAGGAATTAAGGCGAAGCATTGAAGGCATATAGCTCTGCTCGAAATGCCAGACACCATCATCAGCAAGCACCTGTTCAATCTCCTGCGCAAATTTGATGGGGCTTTCAAGATCGTAGAACATCGCAATCGATGTGACGATCTTTGCGGCCTTGTCGGTCAGTGATCGGTAGGCCGAAGCACTGAAGAAGTCCGGCACAAACCGAATCTCGGGAGGATAGTAGCTGGCGAATTTTCGTGCGGTCGGATCAATACCCAAACGAGTCAGCCCCCTAACACTATAAGCTTTTAACGTTGTGCAATCGTTGCTCCCAATGTCGAGGACCGTATCACCTGATTTCGGTTGAACAAGTCGCTCAAGATAGGCGATTTTGTGAGTTAGGTGGTCGACCATCGATTGATTGAGGCCGGAACGATAACCGTAGTTGTCGCCGTACATCTCCGAGGATTCGTACGAATGTTTCAATTGAAGCAAGCCGCTACTGGGACTCCATACGAGTTCAAGGGGGCCCACCGTTACCGGCTCTGATGCACTCGCCGGGAATACGCCGGTAAGCGCCTGGTGGCCGAGATTCAGAACACTTACGAGGTCCTCGGCGCCGCCGACACGGCACTTGTCAATGGCATGGTAAGAAGTCAAAAGCTATCCCCTTTTAATGAGTTACGGTGATTTGTGGAAATACGGAGGAGGGTGCAAGCTTTGCGGCGTGGTGCCCCTGCGCGTGAGCAGTCTCATAAATGGCAAGCAGGCGGGGCTGAATTTCCTTGAACTCCTGCAGATGCTTGAATCTCCAGACGAGTCGTTCGACTTGAAAGAAAGAAGCATTATCAAGCGGATCGTCTTGGTAGATCTGCCGAAAGAAATGCTCAATGCTTCCGATCGTATGGCTGCGCCATCGGTCGACTTCAAGGGGATCTGCGCCATTTTTCTCCGCAAGATCATAGAATTCGGGGACCCGCTCGAGAATCCAGAGTGGTGCGTATCTCATCCATGAGACGTTCATGTTCACCACGATCTGAGGTGCGCCAATCCAGACGCCCGGTTCATCCATCATGTGGCTGAGGACGTAATGTGTCGTCGGGATAGCGGTCTTCATTGACGAGAATGGTCGGCCGGATGTATCTTGCGAATAGGCATTGATGGCATGATCGCGGCGCAGAACTAACGTGTATATAGCGGTGAAGAAATTTTCGTTTCGCGCACAGATCGTTCGAATGGGCCCGGAAATGTCGGGTTCACTCGGAACTATGGGGGTTGCAGCGTCGAAGAATGCCCCGAAGTCTGTGATTGTTCTCGCGTCCTCGATGCGCGTGAATGAGTAGTTGAGGTAAATCAGTGCCGCTTCATTGTTGGAGTCCAGTGCATTCATAACGCGCGCAATCGAGCCAGGCAAGAGCAGATCATCGTCCCCTATGATCCAGACGTATTCACCCCGCGCATGATGTGCTGTTTCGCGCAAGTTGCCGAGCATGCCTACATTGACAGAATTGCAGTGATAAGAGAAATCTGCGCGTTGCAAATAGGGCTTGATCACCTCCGAAGTGTTATCGGTTGATGCGTTGTCGCAAACTAGCAGTTCCACTCCGGGAAAAGGCTCAGGGCATTGAGAAGACCAATTGACAAGACTTCTTGCCAGCCATTCACTTCGGTTGTAAGTGCTGATGCAAATCGATAGCCTTGGCCTCCTACCGAGATTCATTTTTGCTACTCGACGCTCGATTTCAATCTTTGAAACAGGAAAATCGTTGCCGGCTTGCCTTGGCGATGCTTTTGCAATGTGCAGAGAGACCTCTAGTGCATAGTCGCTCCAAGATTTGAATTCCAAGTTCGTCGCCTCCTGGGTCAGAGTGTCGAGCGCCTTGTTTTCGCTGAGCGTGAGGATAGCATCGGCGAGAGCATCAGAGTCGCGGACATCGATAGTGAGGCAGCCCCCCTGATTGGCAACTTCATACATGGCACCAAAATTCGCGCAAATACATGGTTTACCGCACCAAAGGCTTTCAAGAATAGGCAGGCCGAAGCCTTCCTCGATTGAGGGATAAGCCGTTAGATCGCAAAGTTCGTAGAGTTCCTGGAGACGTTCATCGTCGGCATTCATCTCCCAAGAGATGTTGGGATTGGCATTGACGAGGCCATTGACTGAGTCTGTGAGTTCCGCGACGCAGTCACGGCCTGCGATTATCAATCGAAGTTCACGCTTGGTACGGGCCTGAGCAGATAAAAATGCGTGGATAAGAATTAGATGGTTTTTACGCGGTTCTACTGTGCCCACACACAGAATCGTTATCGGCACATCGCTGGCTCTTGGCGCGAACGTCGTCGCCCGAGGGCGTTCGATAAATTCGCCCGGTAGAGAGACCGTTTTAATATAAGAATCCAGGCTTCGCGGTCGATCCAATGTCGAGCCCAAGAAGTGAATCAAATCGCCCCGACTGAATTCGGAGATCGGAAGCACGAGGTCGTACTCGGCAAGGGTGCTCATATATTCATGATGCGCCGTCGCAAAACTCTCAGGGTAGTCTCGACGTAATTTCCACGGAATGGCATCATAAAATATCGCCGCAGACCTCAAATTCAATGATTTGGCGAAACTCAAGAATTGCCTCTGCTCTGTCGTGGAAAGATTGAGCGGAAGTTCTGGCATCAGAAACCAACTATTGTGAGGTGCGGGAGTTTTCAGTGCTGTCCATTGTTCTGGGGCAGGGCCGCTCCATTGAGAGAGATATTTTTTCTCGTCGTAGCTTATTTCTGAGAAGACGCCGGTGATCTTGTCCCATCTAATTGGGGTGAGTCGAAATCCCAAATTCAGGAGACCTCGGGCCAACTGCCTCCCGACCCTTTGGATGCCGGTATTTTTTGGAAAGCCGATTGTGGAGTCCACCCAGTAGTAGATGGTGCCCAATGACTCGTGCACATCAACTTCCCGGTTGATTCTCGACCGGATGACTTCCGTGTAGTCGTTCCAGGTCGCGATCGGGCGCTTGGTTGCAGAAGCAGACAAGCTCGCGCGCAGGTCGACATCCGAGATCAATCGGGTAAGGGCATCCTGGAAGGCGTTCGCATCCCTCACGTCTATTGTCAAACACCCGCCATCTCGGGCCACCTCAGCCATGGCCCCGAAGTTTGCGCAAAGACATGGCTTTCCGTACCACAAACTTTCGAGGATGGGCAATCCAAATCCCTCCTCAATCGACGGAAAGACGCTGAACGAGCAGCGTCCGTACAAATCGTCAAGCTCTTCATCGGTCACATGGCCGCGATAGCTGATTGCAGGATCACATTCAACTGCGGCGTTGATTTCTGCCGCGACCAGTGGGTGGAGATTTCCGACAAGAACTAGCCTCCACGGACTATTGGGCTGCTCGGTACGGTGGGCCTGAAATGCCCGGACGAGCGCCACCTGATTCTTGCGTGGCTCGATCGAACCAACGCTGATAATCAACGTATCGCCGTCGGCTGGAAGGGTGACACGTTGACGCAGTGTGGATTCACCGGGAAGCGAAAAGGTCGTCACTTCGGGAATGGTGCTGGATGTCGCGAGTTCGCTTTTGGACCAGTAAGCCAGAAGATCTTCTCGTGCCCATTCGGATATGGGCCAGACAACATCAGCCAACCTGAGATGCTGCATGTACTCCCGATGACGGGGAACAGTATCTCGCAACTCAGGTCGGCGCAGTGGGATTGCATCGTAAAAGACAAAGCCACTCGCCAGTCCTGCACGACGAGCCCAGCCGATCAGATCAAGTGTGACCGGCGCGGAATGGGGGGTCAGATGTGTGACTTCGGGAACTACAAGCCAGTTGTTGGCGCCAGGCCGATGGAAGGGCACCGGAACGGCGGCTATGGCTGCTGGCTGATAGAGTTCGAGATCCAGTTTGGTAACCGCAGGACCATTCCAGTGACTGAGATATTCGCGGTCTTCTCTGCTGATCAGAATGCACTGCTTGCTGCCCGGGTCCCATTTGACGAATCGCACTCGTTCATCAGTTTGAGCCAGACCGGCGGCCAAGCCGCGAACAACTCTTTGAACCCCGGTATTGGTTGCGCAAGATATCGTGTGGTCAACGAACAAATAGATTGTGCGCTTGCCGACGCCCAGCGGGGTGGCGAAGACGTCAGGATCTGCTGTGGCACCCGTGTGCTGAGGCCCTGCTTCATAACTGTCGAGCGCACTTGGCGTAGGTGGCGCTTTTAGCACAGGGGTGGGTCGCGCGGGCGGCATTGCACGCTGGTTGCGCTCCCGGATAAACCGACGTCTCGCCGGCAGCTTCCACGGCGTCACGGCCCAATAGAGCGCCTTGAGCCCGCGACGTGCTTGTCTGCGCACGCCTGCAGGCAGCACGGTATACAGGCTTCGAAAGGGGCGCGTGATGCGCCAAGACAGGCTTCCTAATTGTGCTTGTAGTTGAGCGTTTGACGCATTTAGTTGAGCGTTTGACGCATCTATTTGAGCGCTTGACGCATCTATTTGAGCGTGCAGGGCATTCAACTGAGCGTTCAAGGCCTCGCCATGGTCGCGTGCTTCCTTGAGTTGCCGCTGGGTATTCTCGAGTTCTTGATCAAACACGCGTCGCCCGTCGGCTGCTTGGACTGAAAATTCGGAAAGTGTTTGCCACGCACTGTCCTCGACATTTTCAAGCCTGTCGATGGTCAGTTGCAATTCTTGCCGAGTCTTCTCATTTTCGTCGAGTGCTTGAATCAAAGCATCATTCTTTATTTTGAGTTTTTCTTCGTATTTCTCGACAATTCCGCGGGACCATTCCGAACTGTTTTCACCACTGAGTCGTACATAATCGAAAATGTTCGGCGGGGTGGAAAAAGACGCAAGGAGCGACGAGTGTTCGTTTGCGACATAGAAGCGATTCAAACCATCGAAATAGGCGAAGGTGTACCCGCCGTCGAGGACGAGTTGTTCCCACGCATGGTGATCAAGTGTCCGAGAAAGCGGCTCGGTTGCCTCGATGATCATGATCCACGGCCTCAGTACCGAACTGTCCCAGCCCTTCAAGACGTCGTGCTCGAACCCTTCGACGTCAATCTTCAACCAATGGACGTCTCGTCCCTGTAGATGCCTGAACGCCGATTTGAGTGTCAAGACTGGAACGATAGTTTTTTGCGCTGAGAACCCGTGGGTGCCTAAATGGCTGGTTGCATGGCGTTCGACCGCAGTGCTAAGGCCTGTGCCCGCGATGATGTTCAAGGTCAGTGTTCCGTCCGCGCTCCCCAACGCAACTTGGAGGACCGATTCATCGGGGCGTTGCTGACGCAGCAAGTTCGCATACTCAGGGACAGGTTCCACGTGAATACCACGCCACCCCCTGTCGTAAAAAGCCTTGCTGACGGAATCGACGACTGGGTGCTGCGCACCGACATCTATATAGCAGCCATTTGGAATGTGCTGGAGAGCACGCCACAGCATGACATCTTCGAAATTCTGTGCGTAGGATGTGAAAGTCATCGGCTTTGATTGCCCGCCGACCGGTGTCGCGGGTTCAGGGAAGGGTCTGTGCCGCTCCTCAATGAGGATTGAAGAGCGCACTCGTTGGGAGTGGACGCTTGGATGGAATGGAGGGAGTCAACCCTGCCGTGCAACCTAGAAGGAGTGCCCTTCAGCATTGCGCCGCAGGTCGGCCTCAACCATCATGGTGCACAGTTGTTCCAGCGTGGTCTTGGGCTCCCATCCGAGCTTCTCCTTCGCTCGACTCGGATTGCCGATCAGCAGATCCACCTCGGCCGGCCGATAGAACTTTGGGTTGACGCGTACCAGAGTCTTGCCTGTCTTGATGTCGATCCCGACTTCATCCTGTTCATCTCCTTCGAAGCGCAATTCGTACCCTGCTGCCTTGAACGCCATGTCGACAAACTCCCGCACGGTTTCGGTCCGGTTGGTGGCGAGGACAAAGCTATCGGCCTCCTTCGCCTGCAGCATGAGCCACATGCCTTCCACGTACTCCTTTGCGAAGCCCCAGTCGCGTTGTGCGCCCATGTTTCCAAGCTCAAGCAGGTCCAGTTTCCCGAGCTTGATTTTTGCAACTGTGTCCGTGATCTTTCGGGTAACGAACTCCCGGCCGCGCAGCGGGCTCTCGTGATTGAAGAGGATCCCGCTGCAACCGAAGATGTCGTAGCTCTCGCGGTAGTTGATCGTCATCCAGTGGGCGAAGAGCTTGGCGACTCCATAAGGACTGCGCGGATAGAACGGCGTGTCTTCTACCTGGGGAATGGCCTGGACCTTCCCGAACATTTCGGATGTCGAGGCTTGGTAGAAGCGGATCTTCGGATTTGTGAGGCGGATGGCCTCCAACAAGTGCAACGCGCCCATGCCGGTGATCTGCGCAGTGGCATCGGGCTGATTGAAACTCACACCCACGAAGCTTTGGGCAGCCAGGTTGTAGACCTCGTCGGGCGCGGCTTCTTTCATCAGGGTCAAGGAACTGCCGAGATCAGTCAGGTCATATTCGATGAGGTGCAGGTCCGGGTTGGCCTGGATCCCCAGTTCTTCGATTCGCCAGAAGTTGACGGAACTCGTACGGCGATACGTTCCATAGACCACATAACCCTTGCTGAGCAGCAACTCCGCCAAGTAGGCGCCATCTTGGCCGGTGATACCTGTAACGACAGCACGTTTTTTCATGAAAGCCTTTCTTCCGTCCTATTTAGTTCTGACCAGTAGCGGCCGCATCCACGATGCGTGCCAATGTCTCATGGCTGAGGTCACTTGTACCTTCAAACCGCCGAGACCTCAGGGAGGCGCCGCTCCCTTTGCGGGCGGTCGAGCCGCGCCGAGCAATGCAAGCTTGAAAGCCTCCGCGCTCTGCTGCCAGGTGAGGAATCGCATTTTCTCAGATCGCGGATGCTCACTTCGTCGAAAAAGAGCCAGCCACTCGACCACTGCGGCAGCCAGCAAAGACGAATCGCCTTCAAAATAGTAAGCATATGTTCCGGCCACCTCCCTGAACACCGGCAGGTCGCTCGCAAGAATCGGAAGCCCGTGTTTGGCCGCCTCGATCAGCGGCAAACCGAAGCCCTCGCCTTCGGATGCGGCAAGCAGGCATGTGGACGCTCCATACAATTTCTCCAGGTATGCATCGCTGGCGTCCTCGATCCAGAACACTCTTTTCCCAAGTTCGCGATGACGTCGAAGGCGCTCGGCCAGTTCGTCAACCATCCACCCCTGCTTTCCCACGATCACCAAGCCGACCTGTTCACCCTTCGCCCATAGCTGTTCAAATGCGTTCAACGCCGCCAGTTGCCCCTTGCGCGGCTCGAGCGTGCCCACCATTAGGAAGCTCGGCAGCGACGAGATTGCCGACAGAGTCTGCGGGGCGTTCGTCGGCATCCCTGTAGTCGGCAACGCCGAGTCCAGGTCGGCTCCCAGTTGAAACGCGCGGACGCTGAGGTTTCTGAATTGCTGCGCCGGCACGTTTTCCGTGAGCCAGGAAGACAGTTCGTCGGCAACGGCTTTGGAAATGCAGATGGCGCCGTCGTTCTCGGCGACCACTCTCAACCACCTCGCGTGATTCTCGGCTGCGCCCGCGGCAAACCGCTTGGCCAGGAGAATAGGGAGCAGGTCGTATACGACAAACTCGACGCGGACGCCTGCGTGACGCAACTGGCGGTAGTACTCGCGTTGCTCCGGCACCAAGTGCGGTTGCAGGTCGAGGCCGACGAAAAGGTCGCCGGGCCCAAAATCCAATGCCGCATCCTGGAGCGCATCGACCGGACATCCAAGGACGCCCAGGGTGAATTTGCGGGCATATCGATAGCCATGCCGCCCTAGTTCTGCGTAGACAGGTTCGATCCTGTAGCCCGCCGGCGGCGCGTCTAGAAGGGCCCGGAGGAGCGCTTTGACGACACGCTGGATTCCGCTTTTCGCGTCGCGTTGCACGAGTTCCGAAACGTCGACGAACAACTGACGAATCGGAGCAAGGGGCTGCAGTGTGAATGCGATGGCCGTCGCTAGTTGGGCGGCATCCACTTCGTCGATCGGCCTGTCAGAAGCGCGGACGGCCTCGATCAACCCGCAGCGGCCATACGAAGCACGGGCTGCAAACCTCTCGATGGCATCCACGTAACCGCGCGCGCACGCGGCTGGCGCGTGAAGGGATTCAATTGCTTGCCTGGCACGCGTTCCCAGCGCCAAGCGCGCAGAGGGATTGCGCCACAAGTCTTCCAGCGCATGGATCAATTGCGCATCGGAAAAGTCATCCGGCAAGATCGCCACCGCTTCAGGGGGCAACGAGGCCATTGACCCATTGGCATTCACCACTGTCGCGATTCCGCGGCTCATGGACTCCAGCACGGTTGCGGATGTCTCTCCACGTGACTGCGTGCGCAGCTGTATCGCCAAGTCCGCAGCGACCAGATAGCGATGAAACTCCTCGCTGCTCGCCCAACCCGTGATCCTGATTCTCGGATTCCTCGTAGTGGCGATTCGCTGATCTATCCCGGTGCCATAGACCGTTGCATCCTTGTCGCCGACGAAAACGAGATGACAACGAGGGTCGGTCGCAAGAGCGGACGCCATCCACGCGTCGAGAAGGCGGTGATTGAGTTTCGTCGGTCCCAAGAGGCCGAACGCGCACACCAGAAAATCGCCGGGTTCCAGCCCAAGTTCTGCGCGCGCGGATGCGCGCTCGTTGTCGTCACTGTGAGGAAGGACGCGCAGGAGGGGAACCAGCGCCCAATCTCGAGAAGCCGACTCGTCGAACCATTGTCTGGCGAGGTCGATGGAGTATTGCGAATGGACAATGACGCCTTGCGCGTGTGCGATGACGTCAAAGTTGCACGGGTATTTGAAGACGACATCCGCAATATCTTCGGCCCGGTAGCGTTCTGCAACCGCAAGATAGCCGTGCGATTCATACAGCGCCTCGGCCCAGGCAAATTCCCGCTCCAGGTGCATTTCCCTGTATGCCTGCACGCCACTCAGATAGAAGTCGTGCAAGATCACCGTCCCAGGAATCTCGGCCAGCAGATCGAACATGTGCTCGTGAAACTCGGAGTTTCCGAAGTGGTAGAGCACCCGATCGAATTCGGAATGGTTCTCTCGAAACCAATCGACGCTCCTGAGCGGAAAGCTCGCCGCGAGCAGCGCATCGTCGACCTTCTTCAGGTCGTTGACCAACTCGATGTCATAGTGCTGCGCGAGTTCCGGTAGAAGCTCCGTGCTGTAGCTTGCTATGCCGCTTCGTTGTGGTGGCAGTGGAGAAACATAGCCAAGCCTGGGTCGAAGGCGCCGATGGCCAGGCGCCTTCCGCTGCGGACTCTTGCTCCTGTCGTACAGCAGTTCCAGTCCGTCGAGAGCCCGCCGCGCAGACTTGCTCCAGGTGAACTTCTCGGCTTGTCGACGACCGTGCTCGACGAGCATGGATCGATACCCATGATCGGTCAGGCCCTGAGCGATCTTGCCTGCGATGGCCGCATCGTCCCGCGGATCGAACAGCGCTTCAGGCAACCCGATGACTTCAGGCACGCTCGACGTGTTCGCGCCGATGACGACGGCGCCGCAACGCATGGCTTCCAGCGCCGGCAAGCCGAAACCTTCGTGCCAGGACGGGAAAACAAACAGGGCGCACAGGTTGTAGAACTCGACAAGGTCCTGCTCCGGCACGAACCCGGTGACAACGACGTCGCCGGCGGGAATCCCCTGTTTTCGTGCCAGATCAAGAAGCGCGTTCCGATCTTCCGCTTGTGCGGAACAGACGATGGCCAGTTGATGGCTGTTGCGCAATTCGGCAGGCAGCAGCGCAAAGGCCCGGATCAGGCCGTCGATGTTCTTGCGATGGTCGATGCCGCCCGTGTACATGACGAACGGCTTGCGCAACCCATACCGCGTCCGCAACGCCTGCTCGCGTTCCGCAGGCATTTCGATCTCTCTGAAATGTTCGTCAGCGGCAGTAGAGACATTGATGCAACGATTCGGGTCGAGCCCGAGATGGTCGATGCCCTCCCGGCGCGACGATTCGGAAATCGCAAGCCAAATGTTCGCGCGCCGGAGAGCGCCGATCTTTCGCATGTACCAGCTATGGACGGCCGGATTGTCCAGGTACGGACGAGGATGAATCAGCGGAATCAGGTCATACAAGGTGACGGCGGTAGGCAGCGAGAGAAAGTTGCCGATGCCGGTGACCGTTGCGTCACCGAGTCCTTCAAAAAGGCTCGTGACGTGAACCACATCGGGTTGGAGGCTCGCAAGAAATGCTTCGTACAGCTTTTCCTGGGCTCTCGTATGGCCGGGACTGGATGAAGGCGAAAAGGGTGCGGATTGCCAGACACGGAAATTCTCCGGCGGGACCAAGGTGCCGAATCTGTCTTTGACTTGGTCGATGGAATCCGGAAAACGGCTGTTCAACGCCAGGACGATTTCGTGGCCACCTGCAAGGCGCACCATGGCTTCGGTGAGGGCAGACGTGTAACGCCCGATGCCGCGCGTACCGTTCGCTGGAGATTGGGTGCCCTGCAAGTCAATGACGATTCGCATCGAGCTCTCTCGTATCGTTTTGACGCGTCAGGCGCCGGAAAACGTTTTGGGCTGCCGGTGACAAATCCATCGGTCCCGAAACTCTCGATCTCATGGACCGGCGATGCGAAGCATCCAGCATTACGCTCAAGCGCTTGTGCAGCGGCGGGACGAGCCTGAGGCACCAGAGGGTGATTCGCTTGAGCCGCGGTCGGTGTTCGAGGCAATTCGCCGTGCTCTGCAGCGCTTCTTTCAAGCGGCGCTTGAGTCCGCTGACGATTCGGCCATCCTTGTAGGCCGTCGAGATGCGGCGCAGGGCATCCTTTGGTTTTTCGTGGGGGGCAGTCGGCATGGCGGGCTGTCTTGTAGTGTTGTCGGGCTCCTGCGAGATGTGGGGGCCTCTAGCGAAGAGCACATGGCCAAGCGGCGGCGACTCGATTCTAAATGGGGTGCCAAAGTGGCACGCAACCGACGACTAAACTCGCCCAACCCTCGATTCCTCACCGACTGATGACAAGATTTCCGACGCGCACTTTTCGTTGGCTGATGCCGCCGTGGCGCATTGTGCAGCGCGTTCGAGGACGCTTGCGCCGGGCCGCTTCCGAGGCGCGTGCAAAGGCTGACCTCGCGCCGTTGGTCCAGAAGGAGCAGGCGCGGATGGCGCAGCGACAGCATGGTGCACCTTTGGCTCCCGCCAGAGCGCTGGACCTCTTCGACGATGACAAGATCGCGCAGGCGGTCGAACTGCCGCGGGCCGAGATTCTGTGTCCGACGGTTTCGGCCCAGGAAGTGGCTGATCGGTGGTCGGCTGCAAGGCTATGCATCGATGTGTGGCGCAAGCGCGAAGACCTTCGAGCGAGGTTTCCGACGGGTTTGGCCGCTGGCTCCAAAGGCGAGTTCGGTACGTGGCTTCAAGGAGCAGGCGCAACGGAGCTTGGCTTGTCGGATGCGTCGCTGAGCCACGTTCTCGACGCGCTGGATGCCGGCATCGGTGATCGTGCACGTCAGGCCCTGCTGGCCAATGAAGGGTTGGCTTCGCTGCTGCCACATGGTCTGACGCCGGCAGGCATGTTCGATCTGTTTCGCTGGTTCATGCGTTCCGGTCTCAAGGAGGCCGGCCTGCGCCGCGAGGAGATCTGGTGGCTCTTCCTGGAGGCCGAACTGGATCCGAGCCGCGAACTCATGATCGCCTATTCGTTTGCACCAACCTGGCAGGCGCAGCATCCCGACGGACTGACGGTGTTCGGTCGCGATGCCTTCGCAGCTTGGTTTCGCGCGGAATACGGGGCATCCGGGAACTGGGCGAACCCGCACACCTGGCTTGACTGGCACGATGCGGCGCTGCAAATTCGAACCAGTTTCTGGGCGCGCAGCGCATGGCAGGTCTCCCATCCCGACGCACTGTCCGATGAAGTCGCTGCGCGACGGATGCTTGCCTGGTTGGTGTCCCCGGAAGCCGCGCTGCCCGAAGGCGTGCGCGACTGGTGCCGCAATCTCGATGCGGATGTCGTGAGCGCCCGTCTCGCGAAGTCGGGGCTCAATGTGATCGGCCATTTCTGCTATCCATCCGGCCTTCGCGTGTCCGTCGAATCCATGGTCGAAGCCTTGGGGATGGTGGGTGTGCCGACTTCATTGCGCGACGTACGGACCGATGCAAGGGACGATCCCCACCATGTCGAGTACCGGGGCTCCGAATGCTATGACGTGACGGTCATTCACGTCCAGCCCGAGCCATTTTTCGACCAGGCCTACCGGCGGGCCGATCTGTTCGAGCGCACGCCTCGGACCTACCGGGTCGCCTACTGGTACTGGGAGTTCGATTCGATCCCCGAATCGTGGGTTGCTCATGCCGAGAACGTCGATGAGGCCTGGGCCGCGACGGAGTTCGTTGCGCGCGGATTGCGTGAACGCCTGTCCATTCCCGTTCGCACGCTGTTTCCGGGCGTCAAGCTGGCGCCCTACCAGCGCAGGAATCGCGCCCACTTCGGCTTGAGCGAAGCGCCGTTCACATTCCTCTTCACCTTCCACATGGTGAGCGTGATGGAGCGCAAGAATCCGCTGGGGCTGATCCACGCGTTCAAGACGGCGTTCGGCGAGGATGACGCCGTGCGACTGGTGCTGAAGACTTCATTCGGCGACCGGCATCCGGCACAAATCGCGGAGCTTCGCGACGCCGCCGCAGGCGCGAACATCACCGTCATCGACCAGGTCTACAGCCCCGACGAAGTGCTCTCGTTGATGGACGCCTGCGACGCCTATGTGTCGCTCCATCGCAGCGAAGGCCTGGGCCTGACGATGGCCGAGGCGATGCTGATGGGCAAGCCTGTGATTGCGACGAACTTTTCCGGCAACGTGGACTTCATGGACGAGAGCAACAGCCTGCTCGTGCCTTACGAACTCGTGAAGCTCGGCAAGCCGATCCCACCCTACGGGGCGGACCTCGAATGGGCCGAGCCGTCGGTCGAGGAAGCAGCCAAACTCATGCGACGCCTGTACGAGAACCGGGAATGGGCCCGCGAACTTGGCGCACGCGCCAAGGCGAGCGCCGAAGCCAACCTGTCGCTACCGGCGGCGGGCGCACGCATCGCGAGACGCCTCGAGGAGATCAAGGCATTGCGCCGCGCGTCGCCTTGAGCTTCAGGTCTTCTCGACGATTCGCCCGTGCTCGAGGTGAATGACCCGATTGCACTCCTTGGCAATCAGTTCGGGCGAGTGAGAGGCCAGCACCAGGATGCCGGATTTCGACACGACGTCCTTCATCCGTTGTTCGGCCTTGTGGGTGAACTCCGAGTCGCCCACGGAAAGCCATTCGTCCATCAGCAGGATGTCGGCCTGGACGCTGGTCGAGATCGAGAAGGCCAGCCGCATCATCATGCCGGTGGAGTAGGTGCGCACCGGCATGTTCACGTATTGACCGAGTCCACTGAATTCGCAGATCTCAGGCGTGAGCGCGTCGATTTCCTTCTTGCTCATGCCCATCACGAGGCCTCGAAGCATGATGTTCTCAATGCCGGTGGCGTCCGGCTCGATACCGAGCGAAGGGTCGATCAAACTGGAGACGGTGCCCTGTCGAACGAACTCGCCTGACGAGGGTTCGTAGACACCGGCGAGTGCGCGCAGCAGCGTCGACTTGCCCGCACCGTTGTGGCCGATCAACCCCAGGCGGTCACCGCTTTTCAGCTCCAGGTTGATGTTGCTCAATGCCTGAACCACGTTGACGCCGGTTTCCTTGCCGAAGCGTCCCCCGGTCACGGAGGCGGCCAGCGTCTTCTTGAAAGAAGCCGCACCGGCGCCGTAGATGGGAAAGTTGACCGAGACGTCTTTGAGAGAAATGAGTGCCATGTTCTTTTACAGCCAGTAGACGACGCGACGGCGATACTTCGCAAAGAGCAGGCTGCAAAGGACCAGATTGATCGCGGTCCACGTGAGAACGCCCCACCAGTTGAAGGCCGGCGACACGCCGCCCATCAAGGGCGCACGCAGCAGGTCGAGCATTTGAGCGAACGGGTTCCAGAGGATGTATTGGGCGCGCCCCGGCAGGTTCTCGGGGAACCAGAAAACCGGTGTCAGGAACATCAGCATCTGCATCACGCTGGTGACGATCTGGGCCACGTCGCGGAATCGTGTGCAGACGAGCCCGAGCACCAAGCCCAAGGCCTGCGCATTGACCAGCACCAGCAGGAATGCCGGGAAGAACAGCAGCGCCGACCACGACAGCGTGATGCCCGCCCACAGCGCGACCGGGATGTAGATCACGATGTGATGCGCGAACTGGATCAGGTTGCGCGCCATGCTCCGCCACACGAACATGCTGATCGGGAAGTAACCCTGCTTGAGGTAGTTCGACGATCCGATGAACGCATTGCAGGAGTCGGTCACCATGCTGGAAAAGAAGCTCCAGAAGATGATGCCGAGCGCCAGGTGCGGAAAGAACTTGGACAGCACGGTGCCGAACAGCGAACTGTACAGCGGCCCCATGCCTCCGATCATGGCCGCCATGCTGAGCGTCAACCACAGCGGACCCAGCATGGAGCGGCGGTAGCGCAGGACGATGTCGAACCAGGCCAGCGTCCACCAGATGTCGGTGCGGCGGGTTCCTTCCCACCAGTCGCCCCAGGCGCTGCGATGCAGATTGGAATGCGCCTGACTCATACGCGACCGTAGGTGTCAGCCAGTCGTACGATGTCGTCCTCGCCGAGATAAACGCCGCATTGCACTTCGATGAGCACCAGCTCATCCTCTCCGATGTTGGTCAAACGATGCTTCTCCTTGAGCGGTATGTAGCGGTACTCGCCGGGCAAGGTTTTGTGTTCCACCTCCCCGACCTGAACGGTCGCGGTGCCCTGAACGACGACCCAGTGCTCTGCGCGCTGGTGGTGGTACTGCAGCGACAGCGACTCGCCCGGCTTCACCGTGATGCGCTTGACCTTGTAGCCGTCCTCTTCCTTGAGCGACGCATAGGTGCCCCATGGACGATGCACTACCGCGGGCAGGTTCACGGTTTCGTGCTTGCGGTACTTCAAGGTGTCGACGACTGTCTTTACCTTCTGCGCGCTGTCCTTGTGGGCAACCAGCAGCGCATCGGGTGTATCGACGATCACCAGGTCATGCACGCCCAGCGTGGCGACGATCTTGGGTCCGTGGCTTTCGACCTGCACGTGGGTGCCGGTGGTGTCGATGGCCACCACGTCGCGAGGCATGGTGTTGCCGCTCGCGTCGGCACTGTGGGCCTTGGCGACCGAAGGCCAGGAACCCACGTCGCTCCAGCCGAACTTGGCGGGCACGACGTGCACGTTGTCGGCTCGTTCCATGACGGCGTAGTCGATGCTGATGTCGGGTTGCAGTCCGAAGGCGTGCGTGTCGAAGCTCAGCGAATTGCCGTCTGCCTTTGCCGAGTCGAGTGCACGGCGGGCGGCAGCCAGGAGTTCCGGCGCGTAGTGCTCAAACGCCGAAACGATCGCGTCCGCAGTGAAGCAGAACATGCCGCTGTTCCAGTAATAGCGGCCCGTGGCCAGGTATTCCTGGGCGGTCTGCAGGTCCGGTTTCTCGACAAAGCGCTTGGCCGGCTGGCTTTCGCGCGACACGTTGGCGACCTCGACATAGCCGAAGCCTGTGTCCGGACTGGTGGGGCTGATGCCGAAGACAACCAGCGAGCCCTGAGTTGCCAGCCGGAAGGCCTGGCTGGCGCTGGCCACGAAGGCCTCGACATCAGGCACCAGGTGGTCGGCGGACAGCACCAGCATGACCGTGTCGCCACCGAACTTCTTGATGCATTCAAGGGCTGCCAGGGCGATGGCA
The DNA here is from genome assembly GCF_051216375.1 of Variovorax glacialis. NCBI lineage: Bacteria > Pseudomonadati > Pseudomonadota > Betaproteobacteria > Burkholderiales > Comamonadaceae > Variovorax > Variovorax glacialis. The sequence continues at coordinate 29,332 of NZ_JBPJZT010000004.1, forward strand.
GGCCCCGTGTTGCGTCCCTTGGGCTCCAGCAAGAGCGTGGCATCGGGCGCATCGGACATCTGCCGCAACACGTCCTTGGTCAGAAACAGGTGGTCCTTGTTGGTCACGACCATCAGGTCGCCAGTGCCGCACGCCTGACCGCGCTCGATGGCTTGCTGGAGCAAAGTCGAGCCTCCGAGCTTCATGAACGGCTTGGGAAAGGCTTGCCTGGAAAGCGGCCAGAGCCTGGAGCCAGAGCCTCCCGAGAGAACCACAGAAAGCACGCGCATCTTTTTCCTATAGGTTTTGCAAGGCCAGTGATTTTACCGGCGCACCCCCGGGCGACTGTGTCTCGGCCGCCACGGGGATAATTTCGCCGCTCCCCATCCGCTCAAGGTACCGCTTGATCATCCCACCCGAATCACCTGTCCACGGCCTTTCCATCTCCGTCGCGCTCTGCACCTACAACGGGGCGCGATTCATTGGCGAGCAGATCCGCAGCATCTGTTTGCAGACGCTGCCGCCCCGGGAGATCGTGATTTCCGATGACGCCTCGACCGATGGTTGCGTCGACGTCGCGCGCAAGGCCATCGAGGAATGCAACGCAGAGCGTCCCGAGTACTGGGTGACGCTGCGCGTCCTGCAGAACACGACGGCATTGCGCGTGACGAAGAACTTCGAGCAGGCCGTGCGTGCTTGCCAGGGCGACCTGATCGCGCTTAGCGACCAGGATGACGCATGGATGCCCGACCGGCTCGCCCGCATGGCCGCGCAGTTCGAGCAGCGCCCCGATCTGCTCCTGCTGCATACCGATGCGCGATTGGTCGACGGGACGCTCGCCGATCTCGGCCAATCGCTCTTTCATGCGCTCGAGGTGAAGCCCATCGAACTGGAGCGGATCCACAGTGGACGGGCGTTCGACGTACTCCTGAGGCGCAACCTCGTGACCGGTGCGACCACCGTGTTCCGCCGTTCGCTGTTGGACGCGGCCCTGTCGTTTCCGTCGGAGTGGTTGCACGACGAGTGGCTCGGCATCATCGCTGCCGCCGTCGGGCGCGTGGACCTGCTGGAAGACCCGTTGATCGAATACCGCCAGCACGCCTCCAATCAGATCGGTGCGCGTCGCGATACGTTTCCCGAAAAGATGCGTAAGGCCTTCGGCTCCCGCGGCGACACGCACGTCAAGCGCGCCTACAAGGCGGAGCTTCTTCTTGCCCGGCTGGTCGAACTCGGCGACAGGGTGCCGGCCTCCTTCATTGAAAAGGCGCAACTTAAGGTGATTCACCAGCGCTTTCGCGCGACGCTGCCGAGGTCACGCCTTGCGCGTTGCGTGCCTGTGCTGCGGGAGGTGATGACGGGGCGCTACGACCGGTTCGGGCGCGGTGTCAGGGGCATCGTGCGCGACCTGTTCGAGGCGGCCTGACCTACCTCGCCCTCTCCAGCCGCCAATAACGCCAGAACGCGGCCGACGACCAGACCTTGAGCAGGCTGGTCACGTGCCAGTAGAGATGCCGCTTGCTCCGATGGCTGGCGCGACGTGCATCGTGCCGGGCCTGCAGATCCTCCGCGATCTGCAGCTTCCAGCCCGCGAGCCGCAGGCGGGCGCAGATGTCGAAGTCCTCGCCATACATGAAGAAGCGTTCGTCGAAGCCTTCGATCTCTCGGTAGGCGGCGCTGCGGAAGAGCATGAACAGCCCCGGAATCCAGGCAGGCACGACGGGGCGGACATAGTCGGGCCGCTTGCGCGAGACGATCTCGAGCGGCGTGATGACCGCCCGGTGCTGCTCCGGCGTCGGCTTGCCCGGCTCGAGGATCCGGGGCGCCAGCAGGCCGCTGTCCGTGTCGGCGTGCGCAATCAGCGGCGCGAGCACGTCGCTGTCGAAGCGGATGTCCGGATTCAGCACCAGGAACCACGGGGTCGCGCAGCGCGCGAAGGCCTGGTTGTGATTTGCGCCGAAGCCCTTGGGCGCGGCGTTCTCGATGCGTTCGATCTCGAATCCCCAGGTGCGGCCCGCCAGCAGATCGGGCTCGGGGATGTTGAGCGTGAGCACAACCTTGGCGACCTCCCCGCGGTTGAACCGGTCGAGTTCCTCGATCAGCGGCAACACCAGTTCGAGCTGACCATGGCTGACGATCGAGACCGTGATGGGAAGGGAGGGGGGCGGGGACATCGGCATGGTCTAATTTCGCCCGGGAATTCTAGAGTTCTCGCTCCCACCCCATGATTGCTCTGATCGTCATCAGTTTTCTTCTCTCCGCATTTGCGGTGCAGGTGTTCATGCGCCGGGCGCGACGGCATGCGCGGCGCTACGCCCACGACATGCCGCAGCGCTTTCACAAGGGCCATGTGCCGCGGTTGGGAGGTGCCGGCATCCTGGTGGGGATGGGTGTGGCCTGGCTCGTTGCGGGCATGCCTTCGGACCCCTTCAATGTGTCCTGGCCGTTGAAGGCCTCGGCGCTCACGCTGCTGTGCATTGCCCCGGCGGTGCTCGGCGGCATCATCGAGGACGTGACGCAACGGGTGTCCGTGCGCTACAGGCTCGGACTCACCATCGGCTCGGCCGTGCTGCTGTGCTGGGTGCTTCACCTGGGTGTCGCGCGAACCGGCATCGCCGCCGTCGATGGCTGGATGCAGGCGATGCCCTATGCGCCGCTTCTCTTCGCGGCGCTGGCGATCGGCGGCCTGCCGCATGCCTTCAACATCATCGACGGCTACAACGGGCTGGCCGGAACGGTCGCCGTGCTCGTGTGCCTTGCCATCTCGCACGTCGCATTGCAAGTGGGCGATCGCCAGCTGGCTGCCATGGTGATCTGCCTGGTCGGGGCGACCGTCGGTTTCCTGATCTGGAACTACCCGCGCGGCAAGATCTTCGCCGGCGACGGCGGGGCCTACGTCTGGGGCATGGTGATCGCCGTGGCCGCGGTGACGCTGGTGCAGCGGCATCGGGTCGTCTCGCCCTGGTTCCCGATGCTGCTGCTGATCTACCCGGTGTGGGAGACGGTGTTCTCGATCTACCGCAAGATCGCGCGCGGCCAGTCCCCGGGAACGGCGGATGCGCTGCACTTCCACCAGCTGATCTTCCGGCGCATCGTCCGGGTCGCGTTCGCGGACGATGAAGCGCGCCAGCTGCTCGCGCGGAACAACCGGACTTCGCCCTACCTGTGGATCTTCGCGGCGCTGACCGTCGTGCCGGCGGTGCTGTTCTGGAACAACACGCCCGTCCTCATGGCGTTCTGCCTCCTGTTCGTTGCCACCTACGTGGCCGCCTACCTCATGATCGTGCGCTTCAAGGTGCCGCGCTGGCTCAGGCCCTGAGTTCGGCTGCACAATTCCGGAATCCGACTTTCCCACCGCCCACCATGACCGATCCCGTGCTCAACATCCCCCCGCGCGACAAGGCTGAAATCCTGGCCCAGGCGCTGCCCTACATCCGCAGGTTCCATGGCAAGACGATCGTCATCAAGTACGGCGGCAATGCCATGACCGATCCCGAACTGCAGGCGGACTTCGCCGAGGACGTGGTGCTGCTCAAGCTGGTCGGCATGAATCCGGTGGTGGTGCACGGCGGCGGCCCGCAGATCGAGGCGGCGCTCAACCGCCTCGGCAAGAAGGGGCACTTCATCCAGGGCATGCGCGTGACCGACTCCGAGACGATGGAGGTGGTCGAGTGGGTGCTCGCCGGCGAGGTGCAGCAGGACATCGTGGGCCTCATCAACCAGGCCGGCGGCAAGGCGGTGGGCCTGACGGGACGCGACGGCGGGCTGATCCGCGCGCAGAAGCTCAAGATGGCCGATCGGAACGATCCCAACCTGCACCACGACGTCGGACAGGTCGGCGACATCGTCTCGATCGATCCCAGCGTGGTCAAGGCGTTGCAGGACGATGCCTTCATCCCCGTCGTCAGTCCCATCGGCTTCGGCGAGGAGAACGAGAGCTACAACATCAACGCCGACGTCGTCGCCGGCAAGCTCGCAACGGTGCTCAAGGCCGAGAAACTGATGATGCTGACCAACACGCCCGGCGTGCTCGACAAGGACGGCAAGCTGCTGACCAACCTGAGCGCGCGCGAAATCGACGAGCTCTTTGCCGACGGCACGATCTCCGGCGGCATGCTGCCGAAGATCGAGGGTGCGCTCGATGCCGCGAAGAGTGGTGTGAATGCGGTGCACATCATCGATGGCCGCGTTCCTCACGCCATGCTGCTGGAAATCCTGACCGACCAAGCCTACGGAACGATGATCAGAGCTAGATAGGGGTCGCGCCCAGGCTGCGCCTTCGTCTGCCCTTCAGGCCCTATGTGTAGCCGGTGGGATTGGCTTGTTGCCAGCGCCAGCTGTCGGCGCACATCTGATCCAGGCTGCGGTGGGCGCGCCAGCCTAGCGTGGCTTGCGCCAGGGTCGGATCGCCCCAGTAGGCCGGGACGTCGCCGGGCCTGCGCGGGCCGATTTCGTAGGGGATGCGGCGGCCGCTGGCGCGTTCGAAGGCCTTCACGACGTCCAGTACCGATGCGCCGTGGCCGGTGCCCAGATTGAGCGTGACGAGGCCGGGCTGCTGCTCGGCGTGGCGCAGCGCCGCAACGTGGCCTTCGGCGAGGTCCATCACATGGACGTAGTCCCGGACGCCGGTGCCGTCCGGCGTCGGGTAGTCGCCGCCGTGCACCGCCAGCTTGTCGCGCAGGCCGACGGCCACCTGGGAGACGAAAGGCATCAGGTTGTTCGGCTTGCCCTGGGGGTGCTCCCCGATCAGGCCACTTTCGTGCGCGCCGACGGGATTGAAGTAGCGCAGCAGCGCGATGCGCCAGTCGGGACGCGCGAGCTGCAGGTCGGACAGGGCCTCTTCGACCATGAGCTTCGACCGCCCGTATGGGTTGGCCGGGCGGCGGGGCGCGTCCTCCGGGATCGGCGAGCGCTCGGGGTCGCCATAGACGGTGGCCGAGGACGAGAAGATCAGCGTGCGCACATCCGCCGCCTGCATGGCCTGCGCCAGCACGAAAGTGCCGTGCACGTTGTTTTCGTAGTAAGTGATCGGGTCGGCCACCGAATCACCGACCGCCTTGAGGCCGGCGAAATGGATCACACCGGCGATCGGCTCCGCGCTGAACAGCCTGTCGAGCAATGCCCGGTCGCGAACGTCGCCCTCGATGAGGCGCGGTACGGTGCCGATGATGCGGCCCAGCCGGTCCAGCACGCGGACGTCGCTGTTGCCGAGGTTGTCCAGGATCAGCGGCGTATAGCCGGCGGCCGCCAGGGCGACACAGGTATGGCTGCCGATGAATCCGGCCCCCCCGGTGACAAGGATGGTCTGGTTCGTCATGTGAAACGCGATCCTCCGTGAATTAACTGTCGATTCTGCGCGACAGGAAGGGGATGCCCGGTTGGCGCACGCTAACCGGCGTGTGCGAGAATCATTTTTTTACATTTTGCACGTGCCCAATGCAGAACGACGAGCAAAGCGCCTCTGATGCGCCAATCAGTTCAGAACCGGTGGCCGTTCCAACCCGGAAGCGGCCCAAGCCGGGCGAGCGGCGCGTGCAGATCCTTCAGGCGCTGGCTGCCATGCTGGAGCAGCCGGGCGCCGAGCGCGTGACCACGGCGGCCCTCGCGGCCCGGCTCGATGTCAGCGAAGCCGCGCTTTACCGACACTTCGCCAGCAAGGCGCAGATGTTCGAGGGCCTGATCGAGTTCATCGAGCAGAGCGTTTTCACGCTCGTCAACCAGATCGTGGAGCGCGAGGCACCGGGCAGCGAGCAGGCCGCCCGCATCGTAGCGATGGTGGTGCAGTTCGCGGAGAAGAACCCCGGCATGACTCGCGTGATGGTCGGCGATGCACTCGTCTTCGAGAACGAACGGCTCCAAAGCCGCATGAACCAGTTCTTCGACAAGATCGAGGCGACCTTGCGCCAGGCTCTCCGCGACGCTGCCGCAACGGACGGTTCCGCCACGCCGAGCGTCGACGCGCAGGTGAGGGCCTCCGCGCTGACAGCCTTCGTGGTCGGGCGGCTTCAGCGCTTTGCCCGCTCGGGCTTCCGACGTCCGCCGTCGGAGCATCTGGACGCTGCTGTCGCCCTCATGCTCTGAGGGGAAGAGCGCCGGCTGTGGTGCTCTTTCCTCTCAGATCATCGACTTGCCTTGCTTGAGGACGAAATCGCAGGCGCGCTTGGTGAGTTCCTGCTTGAGCCCACCGCCGGTCAGGTCCACCTTTTTGCCGTCGCTGCCGGTCAGGATGCCCTGCGAGCCGTCGACATAGCCCGCGTCCGAAGCGGGCTTGCCGCCGGGGATCTTGCCCATGAGCTGGTCCTTGACCGAGGATGCGGCGTCACCACTCAGGTAGTTGTTCTTCAGGCAGTACTCGAGGACGCCGGCTGCATTGCCCAGGCTGCCCGATGCCATCGAGCCCAGCGCCGACGACGAGCCTCCTCCGCCGGCAAGACCCTTAAGCATGTCCAGGCTCTGGGCCTGGGCGGCCCCTGCGGTCAGCAGGACGAGAGCGGCGCCGAGGCGGGCGAGGCGGGTGCGCGAAAAGGTCATGGTCAACTCCTTGAAGATTGATTTTGTGATGACCGTAGCTTAATCCCGCGCGTCGACAACATTTGAAACAGTTAGTGCTGACTGTCAAGGATGTCAGCGGTAGCCGGTCGTATCGGCCGGCTTGCCCGCATCCTGCACTTCCGGAACGTAGCGCCAGGCATCGGGCTGGCTGCCGTCGATGTCGGTGAAGCCATAGACCTTCGCCAGTTGCCCGCTGGACAGCGAATTTCCGTTCCAGCGCGCGACCTCGGGATCCCCTGCGAGTGCCGCGACCGCTCGCCCGACAAAAGCCGGGCTTTCGGAAATCGCGAAGTGCGGCTGCCGGGCCGTCGCGTCGCGCCAGTTCGATTCCGACACGCGATAGATCTCCAGCATGGCCTCTGAGCGCAGCCAGCCGGGCGTGAGCAGCACGGCGGTCGCGCCGTGCGGCCGCAGCTCGCGCGCCAGCGCGAACGCCATCCGGCTCACCGCCGCCTTGGCCAGGTCGTAGAAGAAGGACACGCGGTAGTTGCTCGCGTTGTACTCGTCGGTGCCGTCGGTGACCTCGACCACGAGCCCGCCCGGCGTCTCGATGAGCAGGGGGATTGCGAAGTGGCTCGTGATCGCATGGGTCTCCACGCCCAGGCGCAAGGTGCGCAGTCCGACGTCCAGCGAAGACTCCCAGACCGTCTTGTTCCATTCCATCGTGGTGGCGCCCCAGATGTCGTTCACCAGGATGTGCAGCCTGCCTTGCTCCGCACGGATGCGAGCCACCAGCGCACGCACCTCGTCGGGCACGAGATGGTCGACCTGCACCGCAATGCCGCGCCCGCCAGCCGCATCGACCATCTCGGCGGTCTCCTCGATCGTCTCGGGGCGGTTCATCTCCGATCGGCCATCGCGTGTGCTGCGGCCAGTCACATAGACCGTTGCACCCGCCGCGCCCAACTGAACGGCGATGCCGCGCCCCGCACCACGGGTCGCGCCAGCCACCAGCGCCACTTTTCCTGCGAGTGTCGGATGCATGGGAACGATGCTAGTGGCCCGCACAGCCGTCCGCAATGCCGAAGGCAGAATGCGTCATCTCGATGCTTCAGGTTCACGAATGAAGGCTCCGGCCCTGCCAACCCTGCCCCACGGTCGACGCCTGCTGTTCTGGCTGGCGCTGATCGCCGTCGTGACGGCGGCAAGCTGGTTCGTCGTGCGCTTCGTCAGCCCGCTGCCGCCGCGCGTGCTGGTGATGAGCACGGGCGTCACGGACGGCGCCTATCACCGCTTCGGTCAGCGTTACCAGGAAATCCTCAAGGCCAACGGCATTACGCTCGAACTGCGCCCTTCGAGCGGCGGCGTGGAGAACCTGCAGCGCCTCAATGACGGATCGGTGTCCGTCGCGTTCGTCCAGGGCGGCACCGGCGTACTGGCGCTGGATCCCGATGCGTCGGCCGATTCGACGCCCTTGCGCTCGCTGGCGACCGTGGCCTTCGAGCCCGTCTGGATCTTCACGCACACGCTCGATCTCTCCAAGGGCCTGGGGCCCTTGGCCGGAAAGCGGATCGCCGTCGGCGTGCCCGGCAGCGGCAACTACAAGGTCGCTGTCCAGTTGCTGTCCATCTACGGCGTCGTCGTCCCGGACGGCCAGCAGAGCGCCGCGGATGGAACCACCTTCGTGAGCGAAGGCGGCATGGCGGTCGTGCAGATGCTCGACGACCACCAGGTCGATGCGGCCATCATCATCGCGGCGCCCCAGGCACCGGCTGTGCAGAAACTGCTCGCGGACACCTCGCTTCGTCTCGCGTCACTGGACCATGTCGAAGGCCTGTCGAGGCGCTATCCGTACTTCCAGCCGGTGACGTTGAAGCGCGGTTCCGTCAATCCGAGACGCGACCTGCCGCCTCACGACGTCCAGTTGCTGGCGACGACGGCCAACCTGGTGGTGCGCGAGGAGATCCATCCGGCGCTGGCCTATCTGCTCCTCGAAGCGGCGCGCAAGGTGCACAGCCAGGCGACCCTGATCAATCGCCCCGACGAATTCCCCAACGCGAGGGCGACCGATTTCCCCGTGTCGCAGGAGACGGAGCGCTATTTCAAGAACGGGCGTCCCTTCCTGCAGAACTACCTGCCGTTCTGGGCGGCGAACTACTCGCAACGGCTGCTGCTGCTGCTGGTGCCACTGGCCGCCATCCTGGTCCCGCTGTCGCGGCTGGTCCCGGCGCTCGTCTCCTGGCGGCGCCAGGGCCGCCTGTACCGACGCTACGGGGAACTGAAGTTCCTCGAGCAGGACCTGGCATCGCGCAAGCTGGATGCCACGGAGCGGCAGGAAGCGCTGGAGCACCTTGACCGCATCGAGGCGGAGATCCTCCACACCAAGTTTCCGCTGGACTTCACCGATCGGGTCTACACACTACGCCAGCACGTCGACTTCGTGCGCGCACAACTGAACAGGCAGACCGAGCGCGCCGAAACGCAGGCCCGCACCTGAGAAGGCGATGAAAGCAAAAGGCCGGGCCCGCGAACTGCGGACCCGGCCTTCGCTCAGGCTCTCAGCGGATTACAGGCCGGCCTGGCGCGTCAGCGAAACCTTCGGCTTCGAATACTCGGCCGGCACCGTGTCACGGTAGAACGCACGGCGGTCGAGGCTTTGCAGCGGGTTGTGCGCGGTGGCCACGGCTTGCTTGCGCATGGCCGAGCGGTCGGCGGTCGATGTCATCTTCGTCACGCCGGCGGCCGAGCTGTCACCGTACGTATTGCCGCTGTGGGCAGCGACCTGGGCTTCCGCGTTCATGTCGGCACGGCTGTTGGCCGACGTCATCGGATGCACGCCTTCATAGGTTTCTGCGTGCACGGCACCTGCGGCGGCCAGGATGGAGAGAGCGGCCGCGGCGAGGAGTTTCGAGGTCTTCATTTTCAGTTTCCTTCAATGCGTTGGGACGATATCGAACCGGTCTCGGGGCAAGTCGCCAATCCCTTGTGGAGGTGGCTACATCGCTCTGTGCCCTGTTCACGCAGATCAGCTTGTTTGGCTGGTCCGTGAGGAGAAGTTTGAGACCAATCGCCTTGTCAAAACCCATGCATTTGGAACAACCGCGTCGCTTCTTTGGAAACAATCAATGGACCGCCACGCCCACCTTGCGGCCCGCCTCGACGATCTCGCTCCAGGTCGCATCGTCGAGCCAGATCCCTTCGCGCTCGCGCGTCGCACGGGCCTTGCGCTCGGGCTCGCCGGCGATCTGCACGGCGTCGAAGCCTGCGCCCGGCGGGCTCTGGCGAAGCCATTCGATAAAGGCGCTTGCCTCCTGCGCGAAGCTGGCTTCCGTGCCCAGCTTCACGGGGTCGATCAATACCACCAGCATGCCGTTGAGCACGGTGCGCGCCGTGTCGGCAGGCCGGTGCCAGGTTCCGCCGCCGGTCAACGCACCACCAAGCAGTTCACAGGCCACGGCCATGCCATAGCCCTTGTGCTCGCCGAAGGTCATGAGTGCGCCGAAGAGTCCGTTACTCTGCGGCACGACGACCACGCCCGGATCGTCGGTCGGTGCGCCATGCTCGTCAATGAGATGGCCCGGCGCCACGCGCTCGCCCTTGTTGTAGGCCACGCGCATCTTCCCTTGCGCGACGCGGCTGGTCGCGAAGTCGAGGATGAAGGGCTCGGCACCCGCGAGCGGCACGCCGATGCAGCAGGGGTTGGTCCCGAAGCGGCCATCGCCGCCGCCCCAGGGCGCGACCACGGGCCGCGACAACACGTTGACGAAATGCATGGCGACAAGTCCCTGTGCCGTCGCCATCTCCGCGAAGTGCCCAATGCGGCCGAGGTGGTGCGCGTTCGCGAGCGACATGATGCAACTGCCTTGCGCCTTCGCGCGCGCGATGCCGAGTTCCATCGCCTGCACGCCGACGATCTGTCCGTAACCGCGTTGGCCGTCGAGCGCCAGCATCGCACCGGCGTCGAGATTGATCTTGATCCCCGAATTGGGCTTGAGCCCGCCTTCGGCCACCGCGTCGACATAGCGCGGCACCATGCCGACCCCATGCGAATCGTGCCCGCTGAGATTGGCGAGCACCAGGTTGGCCGCGACCTGTTCGGCCTCGGCCGAGGAACTGCCCGCGGCGGCGATGACGGAGGCGACCTGCTTGCGCAGCGTCGATGCTTGAAGCGTCTGGGACATTGACTACCTTTCCAGTCCGGTTTCGGCCGGCGCCGGGCCACCCCAAGGCGGCCGAGCCTCCCCCTCAGGGGTGGCGAATTAGATGAAGCGAAGCGCAGTGAAAAGCCGGGGGGTGTACTACTTGCTACATGACTGCGCCGACTTGCCACGGCACGAATTCGTTCTGGCCGTAGCCGTGTTGTTCGCTCTTCGAGTGTTCGCCGGATGCGGTGGCCAGCACCAGCTCGAAGATGCGCTGCCCCATCTCCTGGATCGACACGGTGCCCTCGACGATCTCGCCGCAATTGATGTCCATGTCCTCCTCCTGCCGCTGCCACAGCGCGGAGTTGGTCGCGAGCTTCAGCGAAGGAGAGGGTGCGCAGCCGTAGGCCGAGCCGCGACCGGTGGTGAAGCAAATCATGTTTGCCCCGCCCGCCACCTGCCCGGTGGCACTCACCGGGTCGTAGCCCGGCGTGTCCATGTAGACGAAGCCATGCGAGGTCACCGGCTCGGCGTATTCGTATACCGCCTCGAGATTGCTGGTGCCGCCCTTCGCGACCGCGCCCAGCGATTTCTCGAGGATGGTCGTGAGCCCGCCGGCCTTGTTGCCGGGCGAGGGGTTGTTGTTCATCTCGCCTTCGTTGATGGCCGTGTAGTGCTCCCACCAGCGGATGCGCTCGACCAGCTTCTCGCCGACCTCCCGCTTCACCGCGCGCCGCGTGAGCAGGTGCTCGGCGCCGTACACCTCCGGCGTTTCCGACAGGATGGCCGTGCCCCCGTGGGCCACCAGCAGGTCGACCGCCGCACCCAATGCCGGATTGGCGCTGATGCCCGAATAGCCGTCCGAGCCGCCGCATTGGAGCCCGATCGTGATGTGCGCCGCGCTGCAGGGCTCGCGCTTCACCGCGTTCGCGCGCGGCAGCATCTCGTTGATGAGCGCCACGCCTTTCTCGACCGTCTTGCGCGTGCCGCCGGTGTCCTGGATGTTGAAGACGCGGAAGTTCTCGCCCTCGCTGAGATTGCCGGTCGCGAGCCATGCGTTGATCTGGTTCGCCTCGCAGCCCAGGCCGACCACCAGCACCGCCGCGAAGTTCGCATGCGTCGCGTAGCCGGTCAGCGTACGTTCGAGGATCTGCATCCCCATGCCGCCGGTTTCCATGCCGCAGCCGGTGCCGTGCGTCAGCGCAACGATGCCGTCGACGTTGGGGTAGTCCGCGAGCGCTGCGGGATTGGTCTTCCGCGAGAAGTGGTCGGCGATGGCCCGCGCCGCCGTCGCCGAGCAGTTCACGCTGGTCAGCACCCCGATGTAGTTGCGCGTCGCCACGCGACCATCGGCGCGGCGGATGCCCATGAAAGTCGCCTCGCGCCGTGCAGGCGCCGGCTTCACGTCGGCACCGAAAGCGTAGTCGCGCTCGAAGTGCCCCTTGTCCGGCCCCATGTCGAGGTTGTGCGTGTGCACGTGCTCGCCCGGCGCGATCGGCTTGCTCGCAAAACCGATGATCTGGTTGTAGCGCCGCACCGGCTCGCCTTGCGCAATGGCGCGAACGGCCACCTTGTGGCCCGGCGGAATCAGCCCGCGCGCCGTGACACCTTCGACCGGCGTACCGCCGACCAGTTGCCCGCGCGCGATGACGACATCGTCGGCCGGGTGAAGTCGAATAAAGGGATTCATCGTATTACCTCGTAGGGTCCATTGACAGAAGCGCCACACCAGGGCCGCCGCGGAACCGGCTCCGCCGGTCCGCAGGCGGCGCCCCCGCGAGGGGGTTGGCGAAGCGACACGCAGTGCGCGCAGCCTGGGGGCGTTCTCTAGAAAAACATTTTCGGCAGCCAGAGTACCAAGGACGGCATGTAGGTGATGACGGCCAGGCTCACCAGCAGCGGCACCAGCCAGGGCAGGATCGCCATCGTCGTGCGTTCGAAGCTCAGTCCCGCCACGCGTGCGAGCACGAAGAGCACCATGCCCATCGGCGGATGCAGCAGCCCGATCATCAGGTTCAGCACCATCACCAGTCCGAAATGGATCGGATCGATGCCCAGGTGCGTCGCGATCGGCAGCAGGATCGGCACCAGGATCGTGATGGCGGCGGTCGGTTCCAGGAAGCAGCCGACGAACAGCATCAGCAGGTTGGCCAGCAGCAGGAAAACCCAGGCCTGGTCCGTGAAGCCGAGCACCCACGCCGCGATGTCCGCGGTGACGCCGGTGGCCGTCAGCATCCAGCCGAAGATCGAGGCGGCGGCGACGATGAAGAGCACGGTGGAAGTGGTCTCGATCGTGTCGAGGCAGACCTTGACGAACATCTTCCACGACAGCGTGCCGTACCAGGCGAAGCCGAGGATCATGGCCCACACGCAGGCGGCGATCGCACCTTCGGTCGGCGTGAACAGCCCGGTGGTCATGCCGCCGATCAGCAGCACCGGCGTCATGATCGGCAGCAGCGCCTCGAAGGTGAAGATCTTGTCGAGGACGAAGAGCGCAGCCAGGCCGGCGAACACCGTCATCTGCGGCGGCGCGCCGAGCTTGTCGATCGCCACCCACAGCAGCAGCGGCCAGCCGATGACCACCGCCAGTTCGCTCAGGGCCTTGAACAGTCGCGTGCTCGAGAACTTGACGTCGCCGCCCCACTTGTTCCTGTGCGCGTAGTACGCGACCGTGAGCATCATCAGGATGGCCATCAAGGCGCCAGGCAGGATGCCCGCGAGGAAGAGGGCGCCGACCGACACGTTGGCCATCATCCCGTAGATCACGAAGGGCAGGCTCGGCGGAATGATCGGCCCGAGCGTGGCCGACGCGGCGGTCACGCCCACGGCGAACTCGGTCTCGTAGCCGTGCTCCTTCATCGCCTTGATCTCGATCGTGCCCAGGCCCGCCGCATCGGCGATCGCGGTGCCGCTCATGCCCGCGAAGATCACCGAGCCCAGCACGTTCACATGGCCGAGCCCGCCCTTCATCCAGCCCACCAGCGCCAGCGCGAAGTTGTAGATGCGGGTCGTGATGCCCGCGTTGTTCATCAGGTTGCCCGCGAGGATGAAGAAGGGCACGGCCAGCAGCGGAAAGCTGTCGATGCCGCTCACCATCCGGTGGATCACGACGAAGGGCGGCAGGTTGCTCGACAGCAGGATGTACGTCAGCGACGCGCCCGCCATCGCGATGGCGACCGGAATGCCGCCCGCCATGAAGATCAGGAAGAAGATTTTCAGCATGAGCTTGGGCTTCCGTTCGTCAGTGATCGGCCAGGGTGGATTCGGGACGCTCCAGCACGCTGTAGCCGCGGCGCCAGTGGATGCGCGCGGTCTGCACCGAACGCCATGTCATCGCGGCGAAGCCGAAGAGGCACAGCCCGTAGACGATGTTCATCGGCAGGTCGACGATGGTCATGCGTGTCTGGTTGCCGATCTTGAGCATCATCTGCACCGTCATGACCACCGCGGCCACGAAGAAGAGGATGCGGACCACGTCCACCGCCTTCGACATCCAGCGGCCCATCGCCTCCGGGATGTGGCGGTAGAAGAAGTCGACCTGGATCTGGTTGTTCTTCGCCACACCGATTGCCGCGCCGATGAACACCACGCCAATGAGCATGTAGCGCGCCACCTCCTCGGTCCACGCCGCGGAGTCGTTCATCACGTAGCGTGTGATGAACTGATAGAAGACGGTCAGCCCCAGCAGCCAGAAAAGCGCCAGCGCGATCCACCCCTCGGCGATGGTGCCGGAAAGATCGACGATCTCGTCCTCCGCATGGAAGTGCCCTTCATCGTCAATGATCTTGGTCTCAGTCAAGTGATTCTCCTTGGCCACCCGCAGGCACTGCGAGGCTATTTCGGGAAACGCCGCGGAACCGGCTCCGCCGGGCCGCAGGTGTTGCCCCCTAGAGGGGGGGATTCGGCTACACGAAGTGAGCAAGAAACGGGGGTGGTCACTTGATCGCCAAAATGCGGTCGTAGTCCTGCTGGCGATAGCCCTGGTCCGTCGGCTTCGTGTTCTTGAGCACAGCCTCGCGGAACGCGTTCTTGTCGACCGTGATGACGTTGTTGCCTTTCTTCTTGAACTCTTCGGTCAGGCGCACTTCCGATGCGATGATTTCGCGGCCGCTCTTCTCGGCAGCTTCTTGCATCACCTCGGTGAAGATCTTCTTCTCGTCCGGCGTCAGCTTCTGCCACACCGGCCCCGAGACCACGGTGAGCAGCGAGTCGACGATGTGGCCGGTGAGCGAGATGTTCTTCTGCACTTCATAGAACTTCTTCGCCTCGATGGTGGGCAGCGGGTTCTCCTGGGCGTCGACCGTGCCGTTCTGCAGCGCGAGGTAGACCTCGGCGAAGGCGATCGGCGTCGGGTTCGCGCCCAGCGACTTCGGGAAGGCCAGGTAGGCGGGGGCGTCGGGCACGCGGATCTTCAGGCCCTTCATGTCCTCGGGCTTCGCGACCGGCTTGGCCGCCGAGGAGGTCACGTTGCGCGCGCCGTAGTAGTTGAGCGCGACGATGTGGTTGCCGCTCTTCTCGTCGTAGCCCTTGGCCAGTTCGGCGAACACGTCGCTCTTGGCGTACTTCAGCAGGTGCTCGGAATCACGGAAGATGAACGGGAAGTAGGTGACGGCCAGCGGCTTGTAGGTGTTGGCCGCGAAGCTCGCGCCGGTGAGGATGATGTCCACCGTGCCCAGCGTCAGGCCCTGGTTGATGTCGGATTCCTTGCCCAGGCTCGACGCCGGGAACACCTGGATCTCGTACTTGCCGTTGGTGCGCTTCTTGATCTCCTCGCCGGCCCACACCGAATACTTGTGGAAGGGCTCGGAGGTCTCGTAGACATGGGCCCACTTGAGCTTCGTCTGCGCCTGGGCAGTGCCGAAGGCGCCGAGCACGCTGGCCGCGATGGCGCAGGCCGCGATGGTCTTGATGGCGAAACGTTTGCTGGTCATCGGTTGTCTCCGTTGTGGGTTTGTGAAAGAGAACTGCTGGCGGATCAGGAAACCTTCGCGCGGCGCCAGCTCGCGCTGAATCTCTGGTGCGACTTGTCCATGTGCTCGTGCATGGCCTTGCGCGCGCCGTCCGCATCGCGCGCGGCAATCGCATCGCGGATCGCCTCGTGCTCGGCAATGGCCGAACGCCACGACCTCACGGTCTCGAAGTAGCCGCCGAGCCGCGTGAAGATCGGCCCCTTGCGCGAATCCCAGAAGCCCTGCACGGTCTCGGAGAGCACGACGTTGTCGCAGGCGTCGACGATCGCCAGGTGGAAGGCCCGGTCGCCTTCGAGCGGCATCACGTTGCGGTCCGCCATCTCGCGCATCGTCTCGATGGCGCGGCTCATGGCGTCCACGTCCTTGCGCCTGCCCATCGTCGCGGCCAGCGCCGCGGTCTCGCCTTCGACCACGCGGCGCGCACGGATCAGTTCGAGCGGCCCCCATTCGGCCGCCTCCACCGGTTCGGACGCGCGGTGCGAGCGATCGATCACGTACACGCCGGAGCCCGTCCGCACCTCGACCCAGCCTTCCACCTCCAAGGCGATCAGCGCCTCGCGAACGGATGGCCGGCTCACGCCGAGCTGCTTCGACAGATCGCGTTCGGCCGGCAGCCGCGCGCCGACCGCGAACTCGCCGCCCGCGATCAACGCGCGGAGCTGGTCCGCGATCTGGCGATAGAGGCGACGGGGCTCGACGGTTTGAAGCGGCACGTGGGAGACGCGGATTGACTGGACGTTAAGGGTTGTCCTGAATTGGACAAGTGGTCAGGCCAATTCAGAATACGATTCGCACTGTGTGGCAGCCATCCGGCGAAACCCTGAACGCCGCGGACCGAGGCGGCGCAACCATCCGACAACGCTTCAAAGAGGACATCCCATGAGACTCCAGGGCAAGACCGCGCTCGTGACCGCGGCCGGACAAGGCATCGGCCACGCAAGCGCGCTCGCACTGGCGGCGGAGGGCGCGCAGGTCTGGGCCACCGACGTCAACGAAAAACTGCTGGAACGCTATGCCGGCGTCGCCAATATCAAGACAGCCAGGCTCGACGTGCTCGACAAGGCCGCCATCGGCGCCTTCGTCAAGACGCTGCCTGCGCTCGACGTGCTGTTCAACTGCGCAGGCGTGGTGCACAACGGCACGGCTCTTGACGCCACCGATGCCGATCTCGAATTCGCATTCCACCTCAACGTGCGCGCACAGTTCTGGACCATCCAGGCCGTCCTGCCGGGCATGCTCGCCGCAGGACGCGGCAGCATCATCAACATGGCCAGCGTGTGCTCCAGCATGAAGGGGTTGCCGAACCGCTTCGTCTACGGCACGACCAAGGCGGCGGTGCTCGGCCTCACCAAGAGCGTCGCGGCCGACTACGTGACCAAGGGCATCCGCTGCAACGCGGTGTGCCCAGGCACTGTCGATACGCCGTCGCTCGGCGATCGCATCAACGCGAACGCGGATCCGGACGAGGCACGCAAGGCCTTCATCGCCCGGCAGCCCATGGGCCGACTGGCGAAGGCGGAAGAGATTGCGCCCGTCGTGGTGTTCCTCGCGAGCGACGAATCCGTGTTTGCGACGGGTCAGGCCTTCACGGTCGACGGGGGCATCACCATATGAACCAGCTCGACTTCGCAGGTCGCCACGCGGTCGTCACGGGCGGAGCGACCGGGCTCGGCTACGGCATCGCGCAGCGGCTGCTCGCCTCGGGCGGCAGCGTGACGATCTGGGATCGCGACGGCGAAGCCGCCACCAAGGCGGCGTGGTCGCTGGGCGCCAAGGCCTTTTCACTGACGGTCGACGTGACGCAGCAGCCTTCCGTCGCAAAGGCCGTCGCCGCCACGCTGGCGCAGGCGGGGCGTATCGACGCGCTGATCAACAGCGCGGGCATCACCGGTCCGAACGCCAAGCTCTGGGACTATCCGGTGGACGGATGGCGGCAGGTCATGGAAGTCAACCTCACCGGCCCCTTCATCTGCTGCCGCGAAGTCGTCCAGCAGATGCGCACGCAGGGCTACGGCCGCATCGTCAACATCGCCTCGGTCGCAGGCAAGGACGGCAATCCCAATGCCAGCGCCTACAGCGCGAGCAAGGCCGGTCTCATCGCGCTCACCAAGTCGCTCGGCAAGGAACTCGCCGACACTGGCATCCGCGTCAACTGCGTGACGCCCGCGGCGGTGAAGACGGCGATCTTCGACCAGATGACACCGGACCACATTGCGTTCATGCTCTCGAAGATCCCGATGGGCCGTTTCGGCAAGGTGGAGGAGGTCGCCGCGATGGTCGCCTGGCTTTGCACCGAGGATTGCTCGTTCTCCACCGGCGCCGTGTTCGATCTCTCCGGCGGCCGCTCGACCTATTGATCACACAAGAAAGGACAACATGAAACTCGTTCGCTATGGCAACCCCGGCAAGGAGAAGCCGGGTCTCGTCGACGACAACGGCCAGCTCCGCGACCTGAGCGCGGCGGTCAAGGACATCGGCCCCGATCAACTGGGCGATGCCGCCCTCGCCAAGCTGCGCAAGCTCAAGGTCGACAAGCTGCCGCTGGTCCGTGGCAAGCCGCGCTACGGCTGCCCGGTGGCCGGCGTCGGCAAGTTCATTGCCATCGGTCTCAACTATGCGGACCATGCAGCCGAGTCCGGCATGCCCATCCCGAAGGAGCCGGTGGTCTTCACGAAGGCCATCAGCTGCATCCAGGGCCCGAACGATCCCGTGATGCTGCCCAAGGGCTCGGTCAAGGGCGACTGGGAGGTCGAACTCGGTGTGGTGATCGGCACCCGCGCGCGTTACGTGTCGCAGAAGGACGCGCTCAACTACGTGGCGGGCTACTGCACCATCAACGACGTGAGCGAACGCGAATGGCAACTCGAACGCGGCCTCACCTGGGACAAGGGCAAGGGCTTCGACACCTTCGGCCCGATCGGCCCGTGGCTGGTCACGCGCGACGAAGTGCCCAACCCGCAGAAGCTCGCGATGTGGCTGGACCTCAACGGCAAGCGCGTGCAGACCGGCAGCACCAAGACGATGATCTTCAACGTCGCGAGGCTGGTGAGCTATGTGAGCCAGCTCAACACGCTGGAGCCCGGCGACATCATCACCACCGGCACGCCGCCCGGCGTGGGCATGGGCATGAAGCCGCAGGTCTTCCTGAAGAAGGGCGACGTAATGACGCTCGGCATCGAAGGCCTGGGCGAACAGCGGCAGGAAGTCGTTCCGTTCAAGCTCTGAAATCCATCGGGCACGTGGCGCGGGGCGCCGCGTGCTTCGACCCATGGGCGTTTGCTTGCACGGAACAAGACGCATCCGCCCCATATTCAGACGAGTTGACCTTCGCCTTCACGGAGACTTGAATAGCCCCGCGCCTCGACAGTGTCAGGCGCGCGCCGGCATTCAGTTCCATCCAGAGGGTCACACCGATGTCCAACTTCAAACGCCTCGCCGTCGCGGGGCTGCTCGCCTTCGGCTTCGGCTCTGCCGCCATTGCGGCGGAGCACGCGCACTGGTCCTACAGCGGCAAGACCGGCCCCAAGGAATGGGCTGCACTGTCGGAGGAAAACAAGCTCTGCGCAAACGGGCTGCAGCAATCGCCCATCGCGTTGCAGACGCGCAAGGCCAGCCACCTCGCGGACCGCGACGTGGCGATTCGCTTCGGCAAGACGGCCGGCAATCTGCTCAACAATGGCCACACCATCCAGATGGACGTGGCCGACAGCGCGCACAACGCCGTCGCCTTCAAGGGCACCGACTTCCATGTGGCCCAGTTTCATTTCCACGCGCCCAGTGAACACCATCTGGACGGCAAGTCCTTTCCGATGGAACTGCACCTGGTCACCAAGGACAGCAGCGGAAAGATCGCCGTCGTCGCCGTGCTGATCAAGGCGGGGAAAAAGAACGCAGCGCTCGCGCCGCTGTTCGACCAGTTGCCCCCGTCGGAAGGCGCGTCGCGCGACGTGGAGGTCGACCTCGCCGCGTTGCTGCCGTCCGGTCGCAAGGCGCTGATCTATACCGGCTCGCTGACCACGCCGCCGTGCTCCGAGAGCGTGAGCTGGGTGGTGATGGAACAGCCCATTGCGATGTCGCGCGCACAGATCGGCGCCTTCCACAAGCTGTTCCACGACAACCATCGCCGGATCCAGCCGATCAACCAGCGCGAGGTCGTCGAAGAGACGGCGAACTAGCAGGCGGCTGGCCGGGTTCGAGATCCGGCGCCGGTCGGGACCAGAAGAAGGGCCGAGTAGGCCCCAGCAGGGATGAGCAAATGAAGAGATGGTTTGGAGGCTGCCTGCTGGCCGCCTCCGTGTTGACATTGAGTGGGTGCGGGTCGCTGATTGCCGAAAGCGCCTCGGCCGGCGCCGGTATCGCCGGTGGCGCGATCGCCAGCGCCATCACGGACAACGCCGGCGTTGCCACCGGCATCGGTATCGGCGTCCAGGCCATTGCCCGCGCGGGCGTTCAGTACCACGAGCGAAAGATCCACGCGGAAGCGCAGACGCAGATCGCGCGCGTCGCCGGTCCGCTCAAGGTCGGCCAGGTCAAGCCATGGAAGACCACGCTTTCGCTTCCCCTCGAGCCCGAGGAAGCCGGCCGAGTGACGGTCAGTCGCGTCATCAGTTCCGGCGAACTCCACTGCAAGGAGATCGTCATCTCGGTGGAGCGCAGCGGGGGTGACCGGTTGCCGGCCACCGAGTTCTATGTGGCGGCCGTCTGTCGCAGCGGGAGCGAGTGGGCCTGGGCGTCGGCCGAGCCGGCGACCGAACGGTGGGGCTCGCTGCAATGAGGTTGCTCCTGGCGCTGGTCGGCGTGGCTGCCCTGTCGGCCTGCGGCGCGGTCGGCAGCCTCACCGGTGCGGTGGCGGGCGCCGCATCCGGTGCCGCGACCACCAATCCCGCCGTGGGCGTGGCCGTGGGCATCGGTGTGCAGGCGGGGGTCGATGCCTCGATCAGCACCGCGTTGCGCTATTGGAGCCGCGAAGGGCAGGACAGCATCGCCATGCTGGTGGGCGAGATGGCCGTCGGCGAGCGTCGGCGCTGGGAAGTGCGCCACCCCGTGCCGTACGGCAACGAGCAGGGCGAAGTGAAGGTTGTGCGTGCGTTCGCGACGCCGTTGGCGGCCTGCAAGGAGGCCGCCTTCACGGTGGAGGAAATCGACGCCGAGCCGACCGGCGCGCCACCGTCGCGCTTCGTCATGACCGCCTGCCGGGGCGAGCACGGATGGAAGTGGGCAACAGCGGAACCGGCTGTGTCGCGCTGGGGCGCCCTGCACTAGTCATCGGCCGACCGATCCGTTGAAAGACCTGCAACTCTTGCAGGTCTTTCGTCTTTCGGAAGCCATGAATCTCCTGCAAAATAGAACGATCGTTCGTTTTATTCTGTCAGCCCATCGATGCCCGATATCGCCGCCTCCGCCAAGTCAGCCCGCGCGCCTCAAAAGGGCCAGCAGACCAAGGCCGTCATCATCGATGCGGCGCTGAACCTTGCCGCGCAGATCGGCCTGGAGGGCCTGTCCATCGGCGCGCTGGCCGAAGTCACGCAGATGAGCAAATCGGGCGTGTTCGCCCATTTCGGCTCGCGCGAGGAACTGCAGATTTCGGTGGTGCGGGAGTACCACACGCGCTTCGAGCAAGAGGTGTTTTATCCCGCGCTCGAGGCCGAGCGTGGCTTGCCGCGCCTGCGCGCCCTGTTCGCCAACTGGATGAAGCGCACCTCGGCCGAGATCGATTCCGGCTGCATCTACATCAGCGGCGCGGTCGAGTTCGACGACCGGCCCGGCCCCGTGCGCGACGCGTTGGCCGATTCCGTCAACACCTGGCTGGCCGCCGTGTACCGCGCCGTGGTGCAGGCCAAGGCCGAGGGCCACCTGCGCGAGGACGCGGACGAGAAGCAGATCGCCTTCGAAATCCATGCCCTGATCCTGGCGCTTCACTACGAAGCCAGATTCCTGCGCTCGCCCGACTCGCTAGCGCGTGCCAACGCTGGCTTCGACAACATCCTCTCGCGCAGTGCCGCGCCCGATGCGCCTTCTGCCACCGCGGCCGCCGCTCCGGCGCGTCGCCGTCTGAAGCCCGTGCGCTGATCGCGCGGCCTTGCCACTTTTTTTCTCTTCCTTTTTCTTTCCCCGGAGATTTCCCCATGCCCGCCTATACCCCGCCTCTTCGCGACATGCAGTTTGTGATGCACGAGGTGCTGAACGTCACCGAAGAACTCAGGGCACTTCCGAAGCATGCGGAGGTCGACGCCGAGACCATCAATGCGGTGCTGGAAGAGGGCGGCAAGTTCGCCTCCGAGGTGACCTTCCCGCTCAACATCAATGGTGACGAGGAAGGCTGCGTGCTCGACAAGACGACGCACGAGGTGAAGACGCCGAAGGGCTTCAAGGACGCCTATGCACAGTTCGTCGAAGGCGGCTGGGCGGCGCTGTCGTGCGACCCCGCCTACGGCGGCCAGGGCCTGCCTTTCGTGGTGAACCAGTGCTTCTACGAAATGCTCAACTCGGCCAACCAGGCGTGGACGATGTACCCCGGCCTCTCGCACGGCGCGTACGAAGCCCTCTCGGCCCACGGCACCGACGAGCAGAAGAAGACCTACCTGCCCAAGCTCACGAGCGGCGAGTGGACCGGCACGATGTGCCTGACCGAGCCGCATTGCGGCACCGATCTCGGCCTGCTGCGCACCAAGGCCGAGCCCCAGGCCGACGGCACCTACAAGCTCACCGGCAACAAGATCTTCATCTCGGCCGGCGAACACGACATGGCCGCGAACATCATCCACCTCGTGCTGGCGCGCCTGCCGGACGCGCCCAAGGGCAGCAAGGGCATCAGCCTGTTCGTGGTGCCGAAGTTCAACGTCAAGGCCGACGGCTCGCTCGGCAGCCGCAACGGCATCTACTGCGGCGGCCTCGAACACAAGATGGGCATCCATGGCAACGCCACGGCGCAGATGGTGCTCGAAAGCGCCACCGGCACGCTGGTCGGCCAGCCCAACAAGGGCCTCGCCGCGATGTTCGTGATGATGAACGCCGCGCGCCTGGGCGTCGGCAACCAGTCGCTCGGCCTGACCGAAGTGGCCTTCCAGAACGCGCTGGCCTATGCCAAGGACCGCATCCAGATGCGCTCGCTCTCCGGCGTGAAGGCGAAGGACAAGGACGCCGACCCGATCATCGTGCACCCCGACGTCCGCAAGATGTTGATGACCGCCAAGGCCTACGCCGAAGGCGGCCGTGCGCTGGCGATCTACTGCACGCTGCTGCTCGACAAGGAGCACCACCATCCCGACGAGAAGGTGCGCAAGGATTCCGGCGAGATCGTCGCGCTGCTGACGCCGATCGTGAAGGCCTTCATCACCGACAACGGCCACATCTCGACCAACGCCTGCATGCAGGTCTTCGGCGGCCACGGCTTCATCAAGGAATGGGGCATGGAGCAGTTCGTGCGCGACAACCGCATCAACATGATCTATGAAGGGACCAACACGATCCAGTCGCTGGACCTGCTGGGCCGCAAGGTGCTGGGCAACAACGGCGCGACGCTGAAGAAGTTCGGCAAGCTGGTCGGCAAGCTGGTGGAAGAAGAGGGCGTGAACGAGAAGATGAGCGAGTTCATCACGCCGGTGGCGATCCTGGGCGACCAGCTCACGAAGTTCACGACCGAGATCGGCTTCAAGGGCTTCCAGAATCCGGACGAAGTCGGCGCCGCCGCGGTGGACTACCTGCGCGTCGCGGGCCACTTCGTGTTCGGCTACATGTTCGCGCTGATGGCGCGCGCCGCGCTGCGCGAGATCGCCGCCGGCAACGCCGATCCTTTCTACCAGGCCAAGCTGCAGACCGCGCGCTTCTACTTCGCCAAGCTCTTCCCCGAAACCGCGACGCTGATGCGCACCGCGCGTGCCGGCGCCGCGCCGCTGATGAACACCGACGCCGCTCTGGCCTGAACGCCATGAAAGCGCTCTTCGCAGCCATCGTGCTGGCAACCGGCGCCACCTCGGCGCTGGCGCAGATGAGTCCGGTGGGCCTCTGGCGCAGCGTCGACGACAAGACCGGCGAGGCCAAGGCCGAGATCCGCATCAGCGAGACGGGCGGCGCGCTGCAGGGCCGCATCGAGAAGACGCTCCGCAAGGACGCGAAGCCCGACGCCGTGTGCGAGGAATGCACCGACGACCGCAAGGGCAAGGCCATTGCCGGCCTCGAGATCATCCGGGGCGGCAAGAAGGTCGAGGGCAAGGACGTCTGGGAAGGCGGAAAGATCCTCGATCCCGAGAACGGCAAGGAATACCGCGCGAGCTTCACGCCCATCGATGGTGGCAAGAAGCTCGAAGTGCGCGGCTACCTCGGCCCTTTCTGGCGGACCCAGACCTGGAACCGGATGCCTTGAGCCCACCCCCGTTGCTTGCTCACTTCGTGTAGCCGCCTCCCCCCTCCAGGGGGCAACACCGGTGGACCGGCGGAGCCGGTTCCACGGTGTTTTTCGAATCAGTCAGTCAGTCAGAACTTTTGTAGGACCTGTTTATGTCCAGATTTCAAGTGAAGAAAGTCGCCGTGCTTGGCGCCGGCGTGATGGGGGCGCAGATCGCGGCGCACCTCGTCAACGTGCGCGTGCCGGTCGTGTTGTTCGATCTGCCTGCGAAGGAAGGTCCGAAGAACGGCATCGTCAGCCGCGCCATCGACAACCTCAAGAAGCTCAAGCCCGCGCCGCTGGGCGATGTGGCCGATGCCGGCCTTATCGAACAGGCCAACTACGAGGACGACCTCGCGAAGCTCGGCGAGTGCGACCTGGTGATCGAGGCGATCGCCGAGCGCATGGACTGGAAGCTCGATCTGTATCGGAAGATCGCGCCGCACGTCGCGAAGCACGCGATCCTGGCTTCGAACACCTCGGGCCTGTCGATCACCAAGTTGAGCGAGGCGCTGCCCGAGGCGCTCAAGCCGAGCTTCTGCGGCATCCACTTCTTCAATCCGCCGCGCTACATGTTCCTGGTCGAGCTGATCAACACGCCGACCACCCGGCCCGAAGTGCTCGACCAGCTCGAAGCCTTCGTCACCAGCACGCTCGGCAAGGGCGTGGTACGCGCCCATGACACGCCCAACTTCATCGCCAACCGCGTCGGCATCGCCGGCATGCTGGCCACGCTGAAGGAAGTCGAGAAGTTCGGCCTGACGCCCGACGTGGTGGACGACCTCACCGGCAAGAAGCTCGGCCGCGCGAGCTCCGGCACCTTCCGCACCGCCGATGTGGTGGGCCTCGACACGATGGCGCACGTCGTGAAGACGCTGCAGGACAACCTCGACGAGAAGAGCGATCCGTTCTATTCCAACTTCGCGACGCCGCCGGTGCTCGCCAAGCTGCTCGAACTGGGCAACCTGGGCCAGAAGACCAAGGCCGGCTTCTTCAAGAAGGCCGGGCGAGACATCCTTCGCTTCGACTTGGCCAGGGGCGAGTACGTGCCATCGGGCGACAAGGCAGACGAGGTCTACGGCCGCATGCTCAAGAAGCCCGCAGCCGAACGCCTGAAGTTGCTGCGCGAGAGCGAAGGCGCGCAGGGCCAGTTCCTGTGGGCCATCCTGCGCGACAGCTTCCACTACGCCGCCGTGCACCTCGCGACCATCGCCGACAGCGCACGCGACATCGACTTCGCGATGCGCTGGGGCTTCGGCATGAAGCAGGGTCCGTTCGAGCTCTGGCAGGAAGCCGGCTGGACGCAGGTCGCGACATGGATCCAGGAAGACATCGATGCGGGCAAGGCGCTCTCGACCGCTCCGCTGCCGAAGTGGGTCTTCGAAGGCCCGGTGGCCGAGGCCGGTGGCGTGCACACGCCGGAAGGCTCCTGGAGTGCGTCGAAGAGCACCTTCGTCGCGCCGCGCCGTCTGCCGGTGCACGAGCGCCAGCTCTTCCCCGAGAGCGTGCTCGGTGCCAACGCGCCTGACGCGAACAAGGCCGGCACGACGATCCAGGACGAAGGCGATGTGCGTCTCTGGACCCTGGACGGCGAAGTCCTCATCGCAAGCATCCATTCGAAGATGCACGCCATCAGCCCCGACGTTGCCGAGGCGCTCGCCGCCGGCGTCGAGCTGGCCGAGAAGGACTACAAGGCGATGGTGATCTGGTCGCCCGACGAGATGTTCTCGGTCGGCGCCGACCTGCAGGCGATGCTGCCGGCCTTCGTGGTCGCCGGCATCGGCGCGGTCGAGGCGGCCGAGGAAGAGCTGCAGAAGGTCATGCTCAAGATCCGCTACGCCAGCGTGCCGGTCGTGTCGGCCGTGCGGGGCATGGCGCTCGGCGGTGGCTGCGAGCTCGCCGTTCACTCAGCGAAACGGGTCGCCGCGATGGAAAGCTACGTCGGCCTGGTGGAAGTCGGCGTCGGCCTCATCCCCGGTGCAGGCGGCCTCACTTACATCGCACGTCGCGCCGCGGAGAACGCTGCTGCATCGACGGGGACCGACCTGCTGCCTTTCCTGACCGAGGGCTTCACCGCCGCGGCCATGGCCAAGGTCGGCACCAGCGCACTCGAATCGAAGAAGCTGGGCTACCTGCTCGACAGCGATGTGATCGTTCCCAACAAGGACGAACTCCTGTACGTCGCACTGCAGCAGGCCAGGTCGATGGCGGACGCCGGCTGGCGCCCGCCGCTCCGGCGCTCCTTCAAGGTCGCGGGCCGCAGCGGCGCCGCGACGATCAAGGGCCAGTTGGTCAACATGCGCGACGGCGGCTTCATCAGCGCGCACGACTTCCACATCGCGAGCCTGATCGCCGGCGTCGTCACCGGCGGCGACGTCGATGCCGGTTCGCTCGTGACCGAGGAGTACCTGATGACGCTCGAACGCAAGGCCTTCTGCTCGCTCATCGTGCATCCCAAGACGCAGGAGCGGATCATGGGCATGCTCAGCACTGGGAAACCCGTGAGGAACTAGACCACCCCCAGGCTCCGCGCACTTCGTGTCGCTCCGCCAACCCCCTTCGAGGGGGCAACACCAGCGGCCCGGCGCAGCCGGTTCCGCGGTGATCCCCAAACTGAGACTCCAGGAGCTTCTCGTGAAACAAATTCAAGACGCCTACATCGTTTCCGCCACCCGCACGCCGATCGGCAAGTCGCATCGCGGGTACTTCCGCAACTACCGGCCCGACGACCTGCTCGCGACCACGCTGAAGGCGGCGCTCGCGGCGGTGCCGGGGCTGGACCCGAAGTCGATCGAGGACATCATCTGCGGCTGCGCCATCCCTGAAGCGCAGCAAGGCCTCAATGTGGCGCGCATCGGCGCGGTGCTCGCGGGCCTGCCCAACAGCATCGGCGGCATCACGGTCAACCGCTTCTGCGCATCGGGCCTCTCCGCGGTGCAGATGGCCGCGGACCGCATCCGCGTCGGCGAGGCGGACGTGATGATCGCGGCCGGCGTCGAGAGCATGAGCATGGTGCCGATGATGGGCAATTCGCCCTCGCTGTCGCCGTCGATCTTCGAGCGCGAAGGCGATGTGGGCATTGCTTACGGCATGGGCCTCACGGCCGAGAAGGTGGCGCAGCAGTGGAAGGTCAGCCGCGAGGCGCAGGACGCCTTCGCGCTGCAGTCGCACCAGCGCGCGCTCGCGGCGCAGCAAGCCGGCGAGTTTGCCGACGAGATCACGCCGATCGAAGTTACGGACCGCACGCCCGATCTCGCGACCGGCGAGCCGATCGTCAAGACCCGCACCGTGAGCCTGGACGAAGGCGCGCGCCCCGACACCTCGATCGAAGGCCTGGCCAAGCTGCGCACGGTGTTCGCAGCGCGCGGCTCGGTCACGGCGGGAAACAGCTCGCAGACTTCCGACGGCGCAGGCGCGCTGATCCTCGCGAGCGAAAAGGCCTGCAAGCAGTACGACCTGAAGCCGCTCGCGCGCTTCGTGAGTTTCGCCAGCAAGGGCGTGCCGCCGCACATCATGGGCATCGGCCCGATCGAGGCCATCCCGGCTGCGCTGCGCTACGCGGGGCTCACGCAGGACGCCATCGACTGGATCGAACTCAACGAAGCCTTCGCCGCCCAGTCGCTCGCGGTCATGAACACGCTCGGCCTCGATCCGGCCAAGGTCAACCCGATGGGCGGCGCCATCGCGCTGGGCCATCCGCTGGGCGCGACGGGCGCGATCCGGTCCGCGACGGTGATCCACGCACTGCAGCGCAAGAAGCTGAAGTACGGCATGGTCACGATGTGCGTCGGCATGGGGCAGGGCGCGGCCGGCATCTTCGAGCGCGTGTGACGCCTCAGGGTTTGTGAGCAGGCGCAGGCGTCACCGACACGACTGCACGAGCAACCGGCACGGAGGCACACTGCGGCCATGAAATCACATCCCCTCGACAAGGCCCTCGCGCTGGCGCACAGCGACATCCAGGCGGGGCTCTTCACCGGCGCCACGAGTCCGGATTACTGGAACATGGTGGGGCCCTTCGGCGGCACGACCGCGGCCGTGATGCTGCAGGCGGTGCTGCGGCATCCCGACCTGCTCGGCGAGCCCATCGCACTGACGGTCAACTATGCCGCGGCGCTGGAAGCGGGCCCCTTCGAACTGCTGGCGGTGCCGGTGCGAACCAACCGATCGACGCAGCACTGGACGGTCCAGATGACCCAGTCCGGCAGCGAAGGCAAGCCCCACGTCACGACGACCGCCACCGTGGTCACGGCCGTGCGGCGCGAGACATGGGGCGTCAACGATTTTCCGATGCCGGAAGTGCCGTCGCCCGAACGGGTCGAGCGCCTGAGCATCGGGCCGACGCGGGCTGCCTGGCTCGAACGCTACGAGATGCGGCCGATCAGCGGGTCGATCCCGACGCGTTGGGACGGTAGCGGCGATCACAGCGAGACGCGCATGTGGCTGCGCGACGCGGAGCCGAGGCCGCTGGATTTCGCCTCGCTCGCGGCGCTGAGCGACACCTTCTATCCGCGCGTGTGGCTGCGCCGCGCAACGCACGTACCGATCGGCACGGTGTCGATCACGACCTATTTCCACACGGATGCCAAACTGCTGGCCGAGATCGGCACCGGCTACCTGCTGGGCCGCGCAACGGGGCAAGCGTTTCGCAACGGCTTCTTCGACCAGGCCGCGCAACTCTGGAGCGAGTCGGGCGCGCTCCTGGCGACCAGCAACCAGATCGTCTACTTCAAGGAGTAAACATGACCCTCACGCTCTGTCACTTCGTGTACTCGCTGCCCCCCGACGGGGCGGCCCGGCGCCGGCCTGGAGATGGCCATGAATAAGGCAGCGCTGATCGTCGGCGCGGGCGATGCCACCGGCGGCGCGATCGCACGCCGGTTTGCGCGCGGTGGCTATGCGACCTGCGTCACCCGACGCAGCCTCGACAAGCTGCAACCCCTGGTCGCGCAGATCGAGGCCGAAGGCGGCAAGGCGCATGCCTTCGCCAGCGACGCGCGCAAGGAAGAGGAAGTCGTCGCGCTGGTCGAGCAGATCGAGTCGACCGTCGGTCCGATCGAGGTGCTTGTCTTCAACATCGGCGCCAATGTGCCCGAGAGCATCCTCACCGAGACGGCGCGCAAGTACTTCAAGGTCTGGGAGATGGCCTGCTTCTCCGGTTTCCTGAACGGCCGGGAAGTGGCCAAGCGCATGGTGGCGCGCGAACTGCCGGAGGGCGCGCACCGCGGCACCATCATCTTCACCGGCGCGACGGCGTCGATGCGGGGCGCGGCCAACTTCGGCGCCTTCTCGGGCGCGAAGATGGCCTTGCGCGCACTGGCGCAGAGCATGGCGCGCGAACTCGGGCCCCGCGGCGTTCACGTCGCGCATTCGATCATCGACGGCGCGATCGATACCGAATTCATCCGCAGCAACTTCCCCGACCGGTATGCGCTGAAGGCGCAGGATGGGATCCTCAATCCAGATCACATCGCGGATGCCTACTGGATGCTGCATTCGCAGCCGCGAGACGCCTGGACGCACGAGCTCGACCTGCGGCCGTGGTCCGAGAAGTTCTGAGGAGACAAGGTTCATGACAACGCGATCCGTCGAGTTCTATTTCGACTTCGGCAGCCCTGCTTCCTACCTGGCCGCCACCCAGTTGCCGCATCTGTGTGCCGATGTCGGCGCCGAGCTCGTGTGGAAGCCGATGCTGCTCGGTGGGGTGTTCCAGTCCACCGGCAACCATTCGCCGGCCACCATCCCGGCGAAAGGGCCGTATGTGTTCACCGACCTCGCGCGATTCGCAAAGCGCTACGGCGTGACGCTGCGCGAGAATCCGGACTTTCCGATCAACACGCTGCTGCTGATGCGCGGAGCCACCGGCATGCAGATGCACCAGCCCGAACGCTTCCGCGCCTATGTCGATGCCGTGTTCCACGCGATGTGGGTCGAGCCGCGCAACCTGAACGATCCCGCGACGGTCGGTGCCGTGCTGCAGGAGGCAGGTTTCGATGCCGGCAAGCTGCTGGCCCTGGCCAATGCGCAAGACGTCAAGGACCAGCTCAAGGCCGCGACCCAGGAGGCCGTGCAGCGCGGCGTGTTCGGCGCGCCCACCATGTTCGTCGGCGACCAGATGTTCTGGGGCCAGGACCGGCTCGATTTCGTTCGCGAGGCGCTCGGCGCCTGAATCTTTTCTCTCTGCAAGGACACACCATGAGCGACATCCTCGTCCACACCGAAGCCGGTGTGATGACCATCACCTTCAACCGTCTCGACAAGAAGAACTCGATCACCAGCGCGATGTACGGCGAACTGGCCGACGCGCTGGGCAAGGCCGAGCAGGACGGTGCCGTGCGCGCAGTGCTGATCCAGGGCGACGCGACAATCTTCAGCGCCGGCAACGACATCGGCGACTTCCTCAACGCCCCGCCGTCGACCCAGGAATCGCCGGTGTTCCGTTTCCTGCGCGGCATCGCGACCTTCCCGAAGCCCATCGTGGCGGCCGTCTGTGGCCCGGCCGTGGGCATCGGCACCACGATGCTGTTCCACTGCGACCTGGTCTACGCCGGCGACAACGCGGCCTTCTCGATGCCTTTCGTGAACCTGGGTCTCTGCCCCGAGGCCGCGTCGAGCATGCTCGTGCCGCAGATGTTCGGCTACCACCGCGCGGCCGAGGCACTCCTGCTGGGCGAACCCTTCATGGCCGAAGCGGCGCTGGAAGTGGGACTGGTCAATCGCGTGGTGCCGCCGACCGAAGCCAACGCCATCGCCCAGGCACAGGCGCGCAAGCTGGCGGCCAAGCCGCTGACCGCCTTGATCGAAACGAAGCGCCTGATGAAGAAATCGCAGCAGTCCGCCGTGCTGGAGCGCATGGGCGAGGAAGGCCAGAGCTTCGGCCGCATGCTGCGCGAACCGGCAGCGCGCGAAGCCTTCACGGCCTTCATGGAAAAGCGCCGCCCCGACTTCTCGGCACTTTGATCTCCCCCAGGCTTCGCGCACTTCGTGTCGCTTCGCCTACCCCCTCTCCGGGGGCAACACCCGCGGCCCGGCAAAGCCGGTTCCGCGGTGTTCCACGCGAGACCCTCGCACGGGCCCTGAGTGCGTTCAGTCTTGGGCGATGGGTCGGGGGCGTCCGGTGTCGTCTATCGCGACGTAGGTGAACGTCGCCTCGGTCACCTTGATGTATTCGCCCTGCGCCTTGAAGCGTTCCGCGAACACTTCTACGGTGACCGTGACCGAGGTACGACCGATGCGGTCCAGTTTCGAATAGAACGACAGGATGTCGCCGAGCCGCACCGGCTGCTTGAACACGAATTCGTTGACGGCGACCGTGGCCATCCGCCCCTTGGCGTAGCGGGCCGGGATCACCGAGCCGGCCAGGTCGCACTGCGCCATCACCCACCCGCCGAAGATATCGCCGTTGGCATTGCAGTCGGCGGGCATCGGAATCACCTTGAGCACCAGCTCCATGTCGGCCGGAAGGCTTTTGAGCTTGGCGGTGAGGTTGGCGCTGGAAGTGGCGGACATAGGCACAATCTGTAGAAAACGAAATCCCGATAACGGCTCAAACCCTGCGATGCACGCAGCGTGCCAACCCAGAGATGCCGCAGAACTGGCCCCGCCAGTCTGCCGGTATCGCCCCCTCGAAGGGGGTGGGCGAAGCGACACGCAGTGCGCGAAGCGTGGGGGTGAGCAACAAGCCTCTGATTGTCCCCCATGCGCCGCAGCGGCGAAGCACTTTCCTCACCTCATCCCGCCTCGGGCAGCCAGCCTGCCCGCAGCGACCGCTCCGACTGGGCCACGCTTCGCAGGTTGTTTCCCTACCTGTGGCACTACAAGTGGCGCGTGATGGCGGCGCTCGCCTTCATGATCGGCGCCAAGGTCGCCAACGTGGGCGTGCCGCTGCTTCTCAAGAACCTGGTCGACGCGATGTCGATCAAGCCCGGCAGTGCAGCCGCCTTGCTGGTCGTGCCGATTGGCCTGCTGCTCGCCTACGGCCTGCTCAGGCTCTCCACGGCGGTCTTCAATGAACTGCGCGAACTGGTCTTCGCCAAGGCGACCGAGGGCGCGGCGCGCAGCATCTCGCTGGAAGTGTTCCGGCACCTTCATGCGCTGAGCCTGCGTTTTCACCTGGAGCGCCAGACCGGCGGCATGACCCGCGACATCGAGCGGGGCACGCGCGGCGTGCATTCGCTGATCTCGATGTCGCTCTACAGCATCGTGCCGACGATCATCGAGCTCACGCTGGTGCTGACGGTGCTGGGCGTGAAGTTCGATTCGGGCTTCGTCTGGATCACGCTCGCGGCGCTGGTGGTCTATATCGCGTTCACCGTGATCGTGACGGAATGGCGCACGCAGTTCCGCAAGACCATGAACGAGCTCGATTCCGTGGCGCAGAGCCGCGCGGTCGATTCGCTGCTCAACTACGAGACGGTCAAGTACTTCAACAACGAGAACTTCGAGGCCGGCCGCTACGACGCCAGCCTGGAGCGCTACCGCAAGGCGGCGGTCAAGAGCCAGACCACGCTGAGCATGCTCAACGCCGGCCAGCAGTGCCTGATCGCGGTCAGCCTGGTCGCCATGCTCTACCGCGCGACACAGGGCGTGGTGGACGGGCGCATGACGCTGGGCGACCTGGTGATGGTCAATGCGTTCATGATCCAGCTCTACATCCCGCTCAACTTCCTGGGCGTGATCTACCGCGAGATCAAGCAGAGCCTCACCGACCTCGACAAGATGTTCGTGCTGCTCGAGAAGGAACGCGAAGTACGGGATGCGCCCGATGCACGGCCCCTGGCCGGATTGGATTCCACGGTGCGCTTCGAGAACGTGAGCTTCGCCTACGAGTCGGCACGGCCGATTCTCAAGAACGTGAGCTTCGAGATCCCGGCCGGCCAGACGGTTGCCGTGGTCGGTCCTTCGGGCTCTGGCAAGTCGACGATGGCACGGCTGCTCTATCGCTTCTACGACGTCCAGCAGGGCCGCATCACGATCGGCGGCGAGGACATCCGCCAGGTGACGCAGGCGAGCGTGCGCCAGTCGATCGGCATCGTGCCGCAGGACACCGTGCTCTTCAACGACACGGTCGAATACAACATTGCCTACGGACGGCCCGGTGCCAGCCGGGAGGAGGTCGAGGCCGCGGCCCGTGCCGCGCGCATCCACGATTTCATCGCGCACACGCCGAAGGGCTACGGGACGATGGTCGGCGAGCGCGGGCTCAAGCTGTCCGGCGGCGAGAAGCAGCGCGTCGCCATCGCGCGCACGCTGCTTAAGAACCCGCCGATCGTGATCTTCGACGAGGCGACATCGGCGCTCGACTCGGCGAACGAGCGCGCGATCCAGTCCGAACTCAAGAGCGCGGCGCGCAACAAGACCACGCTCGTGATCGCGCACCGGCTCTCGACCGTGGTCGACGCGCACGAGATCCTCGTGCTCGAAGGCGGTGTCATCGTCGAGCGCGGAACGCATGCGGACCTGCTGGCCCGGCAGGGCAAGTACGCGCAGATGTGGCGACTGCAGAAGCTCGAGGCCGCGCCCGTGCTCTAACCCAGGCCTTTGCCGGCGCGCGGCATTCGGGCCGCGCGAACCGGTCCTTCATGTTCAGGAGCAATTTGAATGTCCGAGAAGATTCCCCTTTTGGTGCTCAACAGTTTGTCGCCTGCCCACCAGGCGCAGATCGCGGCCGTCTATGACCTGACCTACGCGCCCACGCAGGCCGAGCGCGCGGCGGCCATCGGCGCACACGGCGCGAAGTTCCGTGCGGTGCTGACCATCGGCGTGATCGGCATCACGGTCGAAGAGATCGCCGCCATGCCCAAGGTCGAACTGGTCTGCGCGATGGGCGCGGGCTACGAGGGCCTTCCGCTCGACGCCTTGCGCGCACGCGGCATCGCGGTCGCCAACGGCGCCGGCACCAATGACGATTGCGTGGCGGACCACGCCTTCGGCCTGCTGATCGGCATCGTGCGCGGCATCCGCACGCTCGACCGCCAATGCCGCGAAGGCGTATGGCGCGAGGAAATCCCGCAACCGCCCAATGTGTCGGGCAAGAAGCTCGGCATCCTCGGGCTGGGCACCATCGGCCAGAAGATCGCCAAACGTGCGGGCGCCTTCGACATGGAAGTGGGCTATCACAACCGCAAGCCGAAGGAGGGCGCACCGCACCGCCATTTCGACAGCCTGAAGGCGCTCGCGGAATGGGCGGATGTGCTGGTGGTCGCCACGCCGGGCGGTGCTGCAACGAGGCACCTGATCAACGCTGAGATCCTCGATGCGATCGGCCCCCAGGGCTATCTGGTCAACATCTCGCGCGGCAGCGTGGTCGACACGGAGGCGCTCGCCGCCGCGCTGCGGGCGAACCGGATCGCGGGGGCGGGGCTCGATGTCTACGAGAGCGAACCCCGGCGGCCCGAGCCCCTGATCGGGCTGGACAACGTGCTGCTCACGCCGCACATGGCGGGCTGGTCGCCCGAGGCGACGCAGGCGTCGGTGAACCGCTTCATGGCCAATGCCGAAGGGCACTTCGCCGGTCGCGGCGTGGTGTCCCCCATCTAGGCCGGCAGGTTCGCGAGCGCCGACGGCTGCACCAGTCCCCAGCCGCAGGCGCGGTCGTAGGCGTGGCCGAGACGCAGCACGTCGAGGTCGCGGTGGATCGGGCCGGCGATCTGCAGGCCCATCGGCAGGCCGCCTTCGAAGCCGGCGCGCACATTCAGCGTGGGCAATCCGGCCAGCGTGAAGGGGGTGACGATTTCCATCCAGCGGTGGTAGGTGTCGCTCGCCACATCGCCGACCGCCGCAGGCCAGGTTAGTTTCGCGTCGAAGGGAAAGACCTGCGCCGTGGGCGCGACGACGACATCGAAGGACTCGAAGGCATGCAGGAAGGCGCGGAAGACGTTCGAGCGATAGACCGAGGCCTGGTAGAGCGCAGCGGCGTCGAGCTTGTGGCTCTGCTCGATTTCCCAGCGTGCCTCGGGCTTGAGCTGTTCGCGCAGCGACGGGTCGGCGAAGGCGGCGCCAAGCTTGCCGCCGACCAGCAACTGACGCAGCCGCAGCCAGGCCGTCCAGTTCTGTTCGCGGGGGACACCGAGCTGATGCGGCTCGACCCGGCAGCCGAGATCGCGGAAGGTCTGCAGCGCGCCCTCGCAGAGTTCGCGCACGCCGGGTGCGAGCGGCAGGTCCGGCCAGATGCTGCCGAGCCAGCCGACGCGCAGGCCCCTGACGTCGCCCTCCAGCGCCATCGCGTCGGGCGAGGGCAGCGCATCGGTCAGCGACAGGGGCACGCGAGGGTCGAAGCCCGCCTGCACGGCGAGCAGTCGCGCGGCATCCTCGACCGTGCGGGCCATCGGGCCTTCGCAGCCGAGTTGCTGGAAGAAGAGTTCCTCGTCCGGCGACCCGGGCACGCGGCCACGCGAGGGCCGGAAGCCGATGACGTTGTTGAATGCCGCAGGGTTGCGCAGCGAGCCGCCCATGTCGCTTCCGTCAGCCACCGGCAGCATCCCCAGCGCGAGCGCGACCGCGGCACCGCCGCTGCTGCCGCCTGCGCTCAGCGCGGGCTGGTAGGCATTCAGCGTGGTGCCGAAGACCGTGTTGTAGGTGTGCGAGCCGAGCCCGAATTCGGGCGTGTTGGTCTTGCCGATGACGATCGCGCCGGCCTGCCGCATGCGCGCCACGTGCAGGCTGTCGCTGCGTGCCGGCGAGCGGGGTGCGATCGGCGATCCCATCGAGGTCGGCAGGCCCGTCGCATGGCTGAGGTCCTTCACCGCGAGCGGAAATCCATGCATCCATCCCAGCCGTTCGCCACGCGCGAGTTGCGCGTCGCGTTCGTCCGCTTCGGCCAGCAGCTGCTGCGAATCGCGCAGCGCCACGATCGCGTTGAAGCGCGGATTGAGCGCATGGATCCGCGCGAGCGTCGCGTCCATGAGTTCGCGGCAGGACACCGAGCGTGCGGCGATGTGGCGGGAAAGCGTGGTGGCGTCGAGGGCGAGAAGATCGGCTGCTTGCATCGTTGAAGGGGGTCTCCGTGTGGCTCTGCAGTATGTCGCAGCCTCGCATAATCGGTTCATGGAAACCAAGTGGCTCGAAGACTTTGTCAGCCTTGCCGAGACGCGCAGCTTCAGCCGTTCGGCCCAATTGCGGCATGTGACGCAGCCCGCCTTCTCGCGCCGCATCCAGGCGCTCGAAGGATGGGCCGGCACCGACCTCGTCGATCGCAGCTCCTACCCGACGCGGCTCACGCCCGCGGGCCAGACGCTCTACGGCCAGGCCATCGAGATGCTCCAGGCATTGCAGAGCACGCGCGCGATGCTGCGTGGTCATTCGACGGCAGCGCAGGATGTGATCGAGGTCGCGATCCCGCACACGCTGGCCTTCACCTTCTTCCCGGCCTGGGTCACGAGCCTGCGCGAACACTTCGGACCGCTGAAGAGCCGGCTCATCGCGCTCAACGTCCATGACGCCGTGCTGCGTCTGGTGGAGGGCAGCTGCGACCTGCTGATCGCCTATCACCATTCCTCGCAACCGCTGCCGCTGGACGCCAATCGCTACGAGATGGTGAGCCTCGGCCAGGAGGTGGTGGCGCCCTGGGTCAAGCCGGATGCGGATGGCGAGCCGCGCTTCCGACTGCCGGGGCGGGCCGGCCAGCCGCTGCCCTATCTCGGCTATGCGCCGGGCGCCTACCTCGGGCGCGTGGTCGACCAGTTGCTCAAGGAATCCGGCACCGCCATTCATCTCGACCGCGTCTACGAGACCGACATGGCCGAGGGCCTCAAGGTGATGGCACTCGAAGGCCACGGCATCGCCTTCCTCCCGCAAAGCGCGGTGCGCAAGGAGATCCGTGCGCGGACGCTCGTGAGCGCACTGCCGCCCGAGATCGACCGGCTCGAGGCCACGATGGAAATCCGCGCCTACCGCGAGCGGCCGACCGCTCCGGCCAAGGCAGGCACGCGGCCGGGCAAGACGGATGCGCCGGCGCCGCGAGCCAAGAGTTCGGTGGAAGCGCTGTGGGCCTATCTGGTCGGCACGCAGCCCCCCGTCTCGTGACATCGCGGGCGCGCGGCGCGACAGCCGGATGCCCTTTTCGGACTGAAGGAATTGCGCCGGCAGCGACCGCCTGTTTCATTCGGGCACAAAGGCTGCTTTAAGGAAAGGCGGTTGCAGGCCCTTGCAAGAGGGATGCACCGATGCACGGGCCCGATCGGACCGCGCGCCATCGACTGGTGCATCGCGCACCGGGTTGGCCCGGGTATGGCGCAGAATGCGGGCGCATAGAATTTCGCGTATCTCTCAGTCACAGGAGTTTTCCAAATGAAGAAGCAAGTATTGGCACTGGCCGTGATGGCGCTCGCCGCAGGGTCCGCCTTCGCGCAGGCCAATGACACGCTGGCCAAGATCAAGTCCAGCGGTAGCGTCACGATGGGTGTGCGCGATTCCTCGGGCGCACTGGCCTACACCATCGGTGACGGCAAGTACGTCGGCTTCCATACGGAAATGTCCGAGCGCATCCTGGCCGACATCCAGAAGCAACTCGGCCTGCCCAAGCTGGACATCAAGCGCCAGCTCGTCACTTCGCAGAACCGTGTGCCGCTGGTGCAGAACGGCACCGTCGACCTCGAATGCGGCTCGACCACCAACAACGCCACCCGCCAGAAGGACGTCGCCTTCGCAGTGACCACCTACGTCGAGGAAGTGCGCATCGCGGTCAAGGCCAACTCCGGCATCAACTCCATCAAGGACCTCAACGGAAAGAGCGTGGCAACCACCACGGGCACGACCTCGGTGCAGACCCTGCGCAAGAACGAGCGCGCCCAGGGCATCGACTTCAAGGAAGTCATGGGCAAGGACCACGCCGACAGCTTCCTGCTGCTCGAATCGGGCCGTGCCGACGCGTTCGTGATGGATGGCCAAATCCTGGCCGGCAACATCGCCAAGTCGAAGGCGCCTGCCGACTTCAAGATCGTCGGCGAGGCCCTGTCGGTCGAGCCGATCGCCTGCATGATGCGCAAGGACGACCCGGCGTTCAAGAAGGCCGTGGACGACAGCATCAAGAGCCAGATCAAGGACGGTTCGCTGGCCAAGATGTATGACAAGTGGTTCATGCAGCCGATCCCGCCGACCAACACCAAGGTCGGCCTTCCGCTGTCGGAAGCCACCAAGGCCGCCTGGGCCAATCCCAACGACAAGCCGATGGAAGACTACGCCAAGAAGTAAATCACGTGGGCTGACGCGTGACGAACGCCCGCCTCTTTCGGCGGGCGTTTGTTTTGTGAGATGCCTCCAACAATCATCGAGGAGTTGAAATGGGAAATTGGGATTGGCAGGTCTTCCTGCAGGACCCGGGGGGAAAGATACCGACCTACTGGCAGTGGCTGGTCTCCGCCTGGGGCTGGACCGTGTCGGTGTCCTTGTGCTCGCTGGTCGTGGCGCTGGTGCTCGGCTCCCTGGTCGGCGTGATCCGCACCTTGCCCGACAGCCCCTGGCTGGTGCGCTTCGGCAATGCCTGGGTCGAACTGTTCCGCAACATCCCGCTCCTGGTTCAGATCTTCCTGTGGTACCACGTGGTGCCGAAGATTTTCCCCGTCATGGCGGGCCTGCCGCCCTTCATCCTGGTGGTGTTCGCGCTGGGCTTCTTCACCTCTGCGCGGATCGCCGAACAGCTTCGCTCCGGCATCCAGGCCCTGCCCAAGGGCCAGCGCTACGCGGGCATGGCGGTGGGCTTCACCACCTTCCAGTACTACCGTTACGTCATCCTGCCGATGGCCTACCGGATCATCATCCCGCCGCTCACCAGCGAATCGATGAACATCTTCAAGAACTCGTCGGTCGCGTTCGCGGTATCGATTCCCGAAATGATCCAGTTCGCGATGCAGGCCGGCGAGGAGACCTCGCGCGTGACCGAGATGTACATGGCGGTGACCATCCTCTACGTGATCTCGGCGATGATCATCAACCGCCTCATGACCTGGGTCGAGAAGAGGGTGCGCGTGCCGGGCTTCGTCGTTGCCGGCGGAACGGGGGGCCACTGACATGAACCTCGACCTCACATTCTTCAGCTGGCAAGTCATCAGCGGCTTCCTGCTCAAGGGCTTTTACTTCAGCGTGTTCCTGACAGTGGTGGCCACCCTGGGCGGCATCTTTTTCGGCACGCTGCTCGCGTTGATGCGGCTGTCGGGCAACAAGTGGCTCGACATGCCCGCGGCCATCTACGTCAACGGCATGCGCAGCATTCCGCTGGTGATGATGATCCTGTGGTTCTTCCTGCTGGTGCCCAACATCATCGGAAGGCCGATCGGGCCGGAGTACTCGGCCATCATCACCTTCATCGCGTTCGAGGCCGCCTACTTCAGCGAGATCATGCGCGCGGGCATCCAGTCGATCCCGCGCGGGCAGGTCTCCGCGGGCATGGCCGTTGGGATGACCTACAGCCAGAACATGAAGCTGGTGATCCTGCCGCAGGCGTTCCGCAACATGCTGCCGGTGCTGCTGACCCAGACCATCATCCTGTTCCAGGACACCTCGCTCGTCTACGCCATCGGCGCCTACGACCTGTTCAAGGGCTTCGACACCGCGGGCAAGAACTTCGGCCGGCCCGAGGAAGCCTACCTGCTGGCCGCCGTCGTCTATTTCGTGCTGTGCTATTCGCTCTCGTACCTCGTGAAGCGCCTGCACAAGAAGATCGCCATCATCCGCTGAAGGAGTCCGACAAAATGATTGAAATCAAGAACGTATCCAAGTGGTATGGCCCGGTGCAGGTGCTCAACGACTGCTCGGTCAGCATCTCCAAGGGCGATGTGGTGGTGGTGTGCGGGCCTTCGGGCTCGGGCAAGTCCACGCTGATCAAGACGGTGAACGCGCTGGAGCCTTTCCAGAAGGGCGAGATCACGGTCAACGGCATTCCGCTCCATGACCCGAAGACCAACCTGCCGCAGCTTCGCTCGAAGGTCGGCATGGTGTTCCAGCACTTCGAGCTCTTCCCGCACCTGTCGGTGACCGAGAACCTGACGATCGCGCAGATCAAGGTGTTGGGGCGCAGTGCCGACGAGGCCAAGACGCGCGGCCTGAAGATGCTCGATCGCGTGGGCCTGATGGCTCACAAGGACAAGTTCCCGGGCCAGCTTTCGGGCGGCCAGCAGCAGCGCGTGGCCATCGCGCGCGCGCTGAGCATGGACCCGATCGTGATGCTGTTCGACGAGCCCACGTCCGCGCTGGACCCCGAGATGGTGGGTGAAGTGCTCGACGTGATGGTGGCGCTGGCCAAGGAAGGCATGACCATGATGGTGGTCACGCACGAAATGGGCTTCGCGCGCAAGGTGGCGAGCCGCGTGATCTTCATCGACGTGGGTGGGCGCATCCTGGAGGACTGCTCGAAGGAAGAGTTCTTCACGCATCCGGAGAACCGGCAGCCTCGCACGAAGGACTTTCTCAACAAGATCCTCGCGCACTAGGCTCGCCCCCAGGCTGCGCGCACTTCGTGTCGCTTCGCCTACCCCCTGCCGGGGGCGGTGCCTGCAGACCGGCGTAGCCGGATCTGCGGCACCTCTGGGATTGAAAAGCCCCGCTTGCGGGGCTTTTCCTTTTTGGAAAAGTCTCAGCCTAATTCGAAGGTGGTGATGCCGTAGAGGCGGTCGAGTTCGCAGGGGGGTGGGGCGCCGAGGTACATGCGGGCGGTTTCGAAGACGCTTTGCATGCCTTGTTCCTTTGCGAGGGTGACGGCGTCGGGGTTGGGCAGGGGGACGTCGAGGTAGATGGGGTCGCCTGGAGGGACGCTAGCACTCAGTGCGGCGTAGAGGGACCTGGCGACTGGGAGGTTCTCGGCCACGAGGGGGCCGATCTTGTGGCCGTTGCGGCAGCGGCGGATCAGGCCCCATCCTTCGAGGCGGCCCTGGTGCATCCATGCGAGGCCGGTCGCGTCGGGCATGGCGATCCAGCGGCGCAGGAATGTTTTGCGCGGCGCGGGAAAGACGCGCTGGTCGTCGGTGCAGAGGGTGGCGAAGTCGATCGTGGAAAGCGGGACGATCTGTTGGGGCATGGGCTGGCCCGCTGCCGTTGCAACGCCTTCGTAGCGGACGTTGTTCCAGGCCAGTTCGAAGCCGCCTCGGCGGTAGTTGGCCTGTTGCGCGGGCACGCCGTCGAGTCCGATCACATGGCCCGTCAGCCGGGCGATGCCCTCGCGCCAGAGGGCGATGCCGATGCCTTCTCCGCGCCAGGCGGGGTCGACGATGTAGAGGCCGATGAAGCCGAAGCGGCCTCCATAAGAGATGGCGCTGATACAGCCCAGCGGCTCGCCTTCATGTTCGGCGAGGAGAAAGCCGCTCGGGTCGGCCGCGTGGAAGCACTCGGCGTCGTGCAGGCCGGGGTTCCAGCCCTCGTGCGCGGCCATGTCGATGACCCAGGGCATCTCGTCTCGGCGCAGGGCACGGATCGTGTAGTCCATGCGCGGCATTCTGACTCCGCGTGGCGGATTCCTGTCCAATACCGGAATGGAAACCTCGCACGATGCCGAACGCCGGCTGAACGAACTGGAAATCAAGGCCAGCTTCACCGAAGACCTGTTGGACCAGTTGAACATGACGATCTACAGGCAACAGCAGCAGATCGACAGCCTCGCGCTTCAGGTCGCGCAGCTGCGGCAGCAAAGGCCTGAGGACGGGACAGGCGGCCCGCGCAACCTTCGCGACGAGTTGCCGCCGCACTACTGATCTGGCGGCACTTGTTAAAAATTGTGTGTATCACAAAGGTCTAATGCCACAATTCTCCGAAATCTGGAGGAGTTGGCATGGCCGTTGGTGCACGTCTCGGTATGTGGGCGGGAAAGGGCTTGGTTGCGGCAGCGTTCGCATTGCTGGCCCCCGGGGCTTTCGCGCAAGCACCCATGGGCGCGGAAGGTGGCGAAATGGTGGTCCATCCGTGGGTGGTACCGCCCCCCAGTTGGTCACCGGACGCGTACTTCACCAACCTGAAGGATGGCGCGACGCTGGAGGCGCCGTTCGTCGCCCGCTTCGGGCTCTCCTTGCGCGGGATCGTGCCGGCCGGCAAAACGGCAGGCACGGCGGGCCACCATCACCTGCTCATCGACCAGCCACTGCCGCTCGATTTCAAGAAGCCGTTGCCCTTCACCGAGCACTACATCCACTTCGGCAAGGGCCAGATGGAAACGGTGGTCGATTTGCCGCCGGGCACCTACACGATGCGGCTGGTGCTGGCCGACCAGGGGCACATCCCGTATTTCGTGTACAGCAAGCCGTTGAAATTCACTGTCAGCAAGCAGAACAAGGGTGTCTCTGCGGCCAGCGTGCTCGGGCAGCCGCGCATCGAGATCCTCAGCCCCGCGGATCGCTCTACCGTGCAGTTGCCGCTGAGGGTGCAACTGCACGCCAGCGGCTACAACCTGTCGCACGCGGCGCCCAAGGTGCCGGACACCGGCCACTTCCGGCTCGTCCTGGAACGCGCCGGCCAGAAGCCCGAGATCATCGAACTGGACGGTGGCCAGACGGAGCTGTGGCTCAACCCGCCGAAGGGCGACTACAGCGTGCGCCTCGACTTGGTGAGCAATACCTCGCCCGGCGCCATCACCGCGCGGGCGAAGCCGATCGCCTTCAGCGTGCGCTGACGCCGGTGCGGGCGTCGAGCACTGCAGCCGCCACTTCCGCGAAACCGGCGCCGCGTTCGGCCTGCGCGACGTAGCGCGGCAGGTGCGACAGCGCCGATTCGAAGCGGCGGACGTTCGCGACGCCGATGCTGTGCTCGAAGTGCTCGAACATCAGGGCGTCGTTGGTGGAGTCGCCCACATACGCCCAGCGCGGCATCTCGTCATCGAGCCGACGGCCCCACAGTTCGCCCACGATCCAGCGCGCGCCGGCCAGCTTGTTGTGCTCACCGAACCAGCCGTTGACATGAATGCTGCTGACAGTG
Organism: Variovorax glacialis; assembly: GCF_051216375.1. Classification (NCBI taxonomy): domain Bacteria; kingdom Pseudomonadati; phylum Pseudomonadota; class Betaproteobacteria; order Burkholderiales; family Comamonadaceae; genus Variovorax; species Variovorax glacialis. The sequence goes on from NZ_JBPJZT010000004.1 coordinate 72,186, forward strand.
GCGTGCATGCCCTCGCGCTTCATCAGCGCGACGACCGCCGCGATCTTCGTGTCGTCGAGGTGCGTGAATTCGCTGTGATCGATCGCGATGTCGCACTCCCGGCCGGCCGAGTCGGTGGCGCGTCGGGCGCCAGGGATCTCGCGCTCGATGCGGTCGAGCACCTCCTGCATGCGCGCGAAGTTGCGCGCGCGCGTCGCGGCGTCCTGCTGGTAGCGTTTTTCGAGCCGGCCCTCGGGCGAGGGCACGAGCGCGACGGCACCGTTTTCGGCGACGATCGCGTCGAGCGGCCAGGCGCTCGCAAAGGGTTCGCTCCATCCGACGGGACGGCCCGTGATGGCGACACTGTGCAGCCCCTCGGCCTTGATGTCCGCCAGCGCCTTCAACGCATCGGGCGTGATGGCGCCGTCGGTGGTCAGCGTGTCGTCGATATCGGTGAACACGCCGACCAGTTGACGGCGCGCCTCGAGCGGCCACTGCGTCAGGGCCTGCATCAGCCGGCCGTTTGAAGGGCCAGCCCGGCGTGCTCGCGCAGCGGATGGAAGTGGATCTTCGCGAAGCGCTCCTGCGCGAGCCGCACGTCGTACGGCGAAGTGCACAGGTAGGCCAGCGTATCGGCCGCGTCGCGCGCCATGCGGGCGGGGTAGGCGTCGACGAAGGCGCGCAGCTCGGCCGGGGTGTCGGCGGTGATCCACCGCGCGCCGGTGTACTGGCAGCCTTCGAGGCGCACGTCCGCGTCGTATTCGGTCTTCAGGCGATGCTGTACGACCTCGAACTGCAGTTGGCCGACCGCGCCGAGAAGCATCGGTCCGCCGATCTCGGGGCGGAACACCTGGATCGCGCCTTCCTCGCCGAGTTGCGCGAGGCCTTGCTGCAGTTGCTTGGTTCGCAACGGGTTCTTCAGGATCACCGTCATGAACAGCTCGGGCGCGAAGAAGGGCAGGCCGGTGAATTGCAGCGAGGCGCCGTCGGTGATGGTGTCGCCCAACTGGACGCCGCCGTGCGTGGTGAAGCCGACGATGTCGCCCGCATAGGCTTCCTCGACCGCTTCGCGCCGCTGGCTCATGAACGTCACGACGCTGGTCGGCCGCAGTTCCTTGGCGGTGCGCTGCACCTTGAGCTTCATGCCCGGCGTGTAGCGTCCCGAGGCCATGCGCACGAAGGCGATGCGGTCGCGATGGTTGGCGTCCATGTTGGCCTGCACCTTGAACACCACGCCGGCGAAGTCCTTGTCCTCGGGCTGGATCTCCTTGACCACCGGCTGCCGGTTGACGAGCGTGGTGCTCACGCGCGGCTGCGGCGGGGGCGCCAGGTCGACGAGGGCGTCGAGCACTTCCATCACACCGAAGTTGTTGACCCCGGATCCGAAGAACACCGGCGTCTGCTTGCCGGCGAGGAAAGCTTCACGGTCCCAGGTCGGGGACGCGCCGGTGGCGAGCTCCATGCTCTCCATCGCGGTGTCGAACTCGCGGCCGAAGCGCTTCTGGAGCGTCTCCGGGTCGGTGAGCGGGATGGCTTCGAAGTCCTGCGGCAGGCGTTCGCTGCCCGACTCGAACACCGTCATCGCCTGGGTGCGCAGGTTCACGATGCCGCCGAAGGTCTTGCCCTGGCCCACCGGCCAGGTCATCGGCACGCAGGGCATGCCCAGTTCGCGCTCGATCTCGTCGAGCAGTTCCAGTGGCTCGCGCACCTCGCGGTCCATCTTGTTGACGAAGGTGATGATGGGCGTGTCGCGCTGGCGGCAGACTTCGATCAGGCGGCGCGTCTGGGCCTCGACGCCGTTGGCCGCGTCGATCACCATGAGGGCCGAATCGACTGCGGTGAGCACGCGGTAGGTGTCCTCGGAGAAGTCCTTGTGGCCGGGCGTGTCGAGCAGGTTGATGACGTGGTCGCGGTAGACCATCTGCATCACCGACGAGGCCACCGAGATGCCGCGCTGCTTCTCGATTTCCATCCAGTCGGATGTCGCATGGCGCGAGGCCTTGCGCGCCTTGACCGAGCCCGCGATCTGGATCGCGCCGGAGAACAGCAGCAACTTTTCCGTCAGCGTGGTCTTGCCGGCGTCGGGGTGGGAAATGATCGCGAAAGTGCGACGGCGGCGGGTTTCGGAAGCGAATGTCATGGGAGTGAACGCGGTGCGCGCTCACGGGCGCGGGCAGCTGAAGGCAAAGCCCGCGATTTTACCGATGGACCCTTGCGGCTGCCGGGCGACCTTCGCGTTCACATGGGCGGCGTGAACCCGTTGCGGCCGACCAGCAGGCTCGAAGCGGTCGGTTGGCCGTCCTTCAACTGGGCGGTGACGACGACCTTCGCACCCTGAACCAGCAGTGCGGCCTGGTCGTCCTTGCCGGGCTTGAAGGTGACGATCGGCGTGCCGCGGGGGACGAACACGGTCTTCTCGCCGTCCTTGTACTTCAGCACCAGCTTCTGGCCGCCGCCCGGAACGGACGATGGCGCCGCTGACAATGCGGAGACCGTGGCATTGGTCATCGTGCCGTTGGGCATGTAGTCCCAGGGTCGGAAGCCTTCGCCCGTGCCTCGCATGGCTTCGGGGAACACCAGGACCTCGACCGCGCGCTGGGTGCCGTCGGGCTGGGGCAGGGAGCCGGCGCCGACGAAGCTGTTCGGCTTGATGGCCGCCGGCGTCACCGGGAGCACCTCGATCACCCGCAAGTCGGCGGGACGCGCCATCGTCACGACTTCGCCGCTGCGGTCCTTGACCGTCAGCGTGTTCGCATCGACGTGCACGATGACGCCGCGCACACGCACGGTCTGGGCGGCGGCAGCGGCCGGCGTTTGCGCCGGGACCACCATGGGCAGCAGGGCCGACGCGATCAGGAACGATGTGGCAAGAGCTCTGGCTTTGAACATGTTGTAACGCCGCACCGGGCGATGGAAGGAGGGAAGCGCAGTCTAGGCCGATCGAAAAAATGCTGCTGACGGCAATCCGGCCGTCGCGCGCTAAAATCGGCCGTTCCGAGGAGCGTTGCAGCGCCGACAGGCGTGAGGCTCGGACCACCATCGCAACCACGCTCACCCGCTGTTCTCGCGGTGAGTCCTTTCCCCGAACGCAGTGGCCATCTTTCAAACTTGCTTTGGAGCCAACATGAGCGCCGTTCTCAAATCCCCGTCCCCTGTTTCCACCGCCGACCAGGCCATTGCCGACCTGGGCCTTGCCGCCTGGGGCCGCAAGGAAATCCGCATCGCCGAAACCGAAATGCCCGGCCTGATGGCCATCCGCGAGGAATTCGCCAAGAGCCAGCCGCTCAAGGGCGCGCGCATCACCGGCTCGCTGCACATGACGATCCAGACGGCCGTGCTGATCGAGACGCTGCAGGCGCTGGGAGCTACAGTGCGCTGGGCCTCGTGCAACATCTTCTCGACGCAGGACCACGCCGCCGCCGCCATCGCCGCCAAAGGCACGCCGGTGTTCGCGATCAAGGGCGAGTCGCTGGAAGACTACTGGGACTACACACACCGCATCTTCGACTTTGGCGCCAAGGACTCGGCCGGCGAAGGCCCGAACATGATCCTGGACGACGGCGGCGACGCCACGCTGCTGATGCACCTGGGCCAGCGCGCCGAGAAGGACCAGAGCGTGCTCGCCAACCCGACCAGCGATGAAGAGCGCATCCTCTACGCCGCGATCAAGGCCAAGCTGGCCGTCGATTCGACCTGGTACACCCGCAAGTCGGCCGAAATCATCGGCGTGACCGAAGAGACCACCACCGGCGTGCACCGCCTGAACGAGATGAGCGCCAAGGGCACGCTGCTCTTCCGCGCCATCAACGTGAACGACTCGGTCACCAAGAGCAAGTTCGACAACCTCTACGGGTGCCGCGAATCGCTGGTCGACGGCATCAAGCGCGCCACCGACGTGATGATCGCCGGCAAGGTCGCCTGCGTGGCCGGCTACGGCGACGTGGGCAAGGGCTCCGCCCAGGCGCTGCGCGCGCTGAGCGCCCAGGTGTGGGTCACCGAGATCGACCCCATCAACGCGCTGCAAGCCGCGATGGAAGGCTACAAGGTCGTGACCATGGAGTACGCCGCCGACAAGGCCGACATCTTCGTGACCACCACCGGCAACCGCGACGTGATCCGCCACGAGCACATGGCCGCGATGAAGGACCAGGCGATCGTCTGCAACATCGGTCACTTCGACAATGAAATCGCCGTTGCCTCGATCGAGAAGTACGAGTGGGAAGAGATCAAGCCGCAGGTCGACCACATCACCTTCCCGGACGGCAAGAAGATCATCCTGCTGGCCAAGGGCCGCCTTGTGAACCTCGGCTGCGGCACGGGCCACCCGAGCTTCGTGATGTCATCGTCCTTCGCGAACCAGACCATCGCGCAGATCGAACTGTTCACCAAGCCCGATGCCTACCAGGCCGGCAAGGTCTACGTGCTGCCCAAGCACCTCGACGAGAAGGTCGCGCGCCTGCACCTGAAGAAGGTGGGCGCCATGCTGACCGAACTGACGGACGCGCAGGCCGCGTACATCGGTGTCGACAAGAACGGCCCTTACAAGCCGGACACCTACCGCTATTGATCGCGCGGGCGTAGCGCTTTGCGCGCCGATCAGTTGCTTGTCGAACGCGGCCTCGCCGCGTCGCGCTCGCAGGCCGTCCGGCTGATTGCCGCCGGCTTGCGCTGGCGCGACGGGGCGGACTGGCGCACGGTGAACAAGAACCGCGACGAAGTGCCCAAGACGGCCGAGCTCGAACTGCTCGATGCCGCCGAGGCGCGCTATGTTTCCCGTGGCGGGTTGAAGCTCGAAGGCGCGCTGGCCGCGACCGGCATCGATCCGCGCGGGCGGCGATGCCTGGACGTCGGCCAGTCGACGGGCGGCTTCACCGACTGCCTGCTCCAGCAAGGCGCCGAGCATGTGGTGGGCGTCGATGTGGGGCACGGGCAATTGCATTCGCGGGTGCGCGACGATGCGCGTGTCACTGCAATCGAAGGCATCAATGCCCGTGTGCTGAGCGCCGACGCGTGGGCGACCCAGGCGCCGGACGATGCGGATTTCGGGCTGATCGTCGGCGACCTCTCTTTCATCTCGCTCACGCTGGTCCTCCCGGCCCTGGTGCCCTTTCTGGCACCCGGCGGCGATCTCCTGATGCTGGTCAAGCCGCAATTCGAACTGCAACCCGGACAGGTCGGCAAGGGCGGCATCGTGCGCGATCCTGCCCTGTATGCCGTCGTCGAGCAGCGTCTGCGGGATGCATGCGAATCGCTTGGCCTGCGTGTGCTGCGCTGGCTCGACAGCCCGATCGCGGGCGGCGACGGCAACCGCGAGTTTTTCATTCATGCCGTTCATGCGGACGGCGAACAAGGAGCCGGCCGTGCGCCTTCCGCTCAGCTTTGAATTCTTTCCGCCCAAGACGCCCGAAGGCGCGACCAAACTGCGCGCCGTGCGGCAGCAGCTCTATGCCCAGGCACCCGAGTTCTGCTCGGTGACCTATGGCGCCGGCGGCTCGACGCACGACGGCACTTTCGGCACCGTGCGCGAGATCCTCGGCGAAGGCGTCGCCGCGGCTTGCCACTTCTCGTGCATCGGTGCAACGAGGGCGACGGTGCGCGAGCAACTCGCCGAGTTGAAGGCCATGGGCGTCAATCGCCTCGTTGCATTGCGCGGCGACCTGCCCAGCGGCTATGGCATCGGCGGCGAATTCCTCTATGCGAGCGATCTCGTCGCTTTCATCCGCGAGGAAACCGGCCGCGGTTTCCACATCGAGGTGGCGTGCTATCCCGAAGTGCATCCCCAGGCGCGTTCGCCCGAGGCGGACCTGCAGGCCTTCGCGGCCAAGGTGCACGCGGGGGCGGATTCGGCCATCACGCAGTACTTCTTCAGCGCCGAGGCGTACTTCCGCTTCGTCGACGAGGCGCGCGCGATGGGCCTCGACACGCCGATCGTGCCGGGCATCATGCCGATCACGAGTTCTACGCAGCTGATGCGCTTTTCCGATGCCTGCGGGGCCGAGATCCCGCGCTGGATTCGCCTGCGGCTCCAGAGCTTCGGCGACGACACCGCGTCGATCAGGGACTTCGGCCTCGACGTGGTCACCGACCTGTGCGAGCGCCTGTGCACCGGCGGTGCGCCCGCGCTTCACTTCTACACGATGAACCAGTCGGTGGCGACGCTCGGCGTGCTGCAGCGCCTCGGCCGGGGTGCATGAGTTTGGGTAGGCGTGTCGCCGTCAGCCTGCCCGCGCTCGTCGCGGCGGTGTTGTTGGCGGCCTGCTCCACGCCGCCACCTTCAGATGACGGTGCAGAGGGCGCGCCACAGTTCCGATTGCGTCCCTTGGCGAAGCAGCCGGCGCTTCCGCCCGGCGCGCCGCCGCGCTCGCAAGTGCCTTCCGTGCGCTACGACCTCGCGGTGTCTGGTGCCGGCGAGGCGGGGCCGGATGACGGCCTGCCGGGTGACGAGGGTTCGCGCGAGATCTTCGAGCGCGGCGGTGCATCTTGGTACGGCATCCAGTTCCATCAGCGCAAGACCGCGAACGGCGAGCGCTTCGACATGACCGCATTCACCGCCGCCCACAAGACCTTGCCGTTCAATACGCGCGTTTGCGTTCGCAGCCTGGTGAACGGCCGGGAAGTGCTGGTTCGCATCAACGACCGTGGCCCCTATGCGTCAGGCCGCATCATCGACCTGAGTCGCGCTGCGGCCGAATCGATCGGCCTGCTGGGCCTGGGGATCAAGCAGGTGGCGCTGTCCATCGTGGACAAGGACACTGCCACCTGCGGTGGCACGGCGGTCGGAGCGTCCGATGCGCCGCCATCGGCCGCGTCGGGCGACTCCGCACCCAAGCCGACGCGCCAGGTTGCGCCTCGCAAACGGTGGTGAGAGGCCGGCGGGCAGCCGGCGTCGCTTTTAGCCGCCGCTGTCCAGGGAGAAGGTGGCGTTGCGGTCCTGCGCCAGGCGATCGGCCATCTGTGGCAGCGCGGCCGCGAGCAACGGCTTCAGCGTGTAGGGTGGATTGATCAGGAACATGCCGCTCGCCGGCAGTCCGGGCCGGTGCGTGGCGCCGGTCGCGTCGGTGGTGATCTTGCTGGACTTGACGGTCAGCGTGGCATGCAGCCACGGCTTGCCGGCCTTCGTTGCCATCGTCTTGAGCCGGCGTGGCAGGTCGTGCGCCTCGGGCCGTGGAATGATCGGATACCACACGGCGTACGTGCCGGTCGCGAAGCGCTTGAGCGCTTCGGCGACGAAATCCAGCACGCGTGCGTAGTCGCTCTTGATCTCGTAGCTTGGGTCGCACAGCACCAGCGCGCGGCGCGAGGGCGGTGGCAGGAACTTGGTGGCGCTTCCGAACCCGTCGTCGCGCAGCACGGCGATCTGGCGGCCGGCCTCGAGCTGCGCGATGTTCGCGTCGAGGGTGCGGGCGTCGGTCGGATGCAGCTCGAACAGCTTGAGCTTGTCCTGGTCGCGCAGGAGGTGGTGGGCGATGAAGGGCGAGCCCGGATAGATGCGTGCGCTGCCCTTCGGGTTGAAATCGCGGATCACCTCGAGGTAGCGGGCCAGCGCATCGGCCAGGGGCTCGGGGGGCTGCGCTGGCGCCTTTTTCGCCGTTGCCTTGCCCGGGCTGGCCCCCGGGGCGGCTGGCTGGGGATCCGAAAGCAGGCGAACGATGCCATCGGCGGCCTCGCCGCTGGTGCCGGCGTAGTCCCCATCGAGCCGGTAGAGGCCGGCGCCGGCATGGGTATCGACCACCGTCAGGGCGGCGTCCTTCTCGAGCAGATGGTCGAGGGTGGCAATCAGCACCGTGTGCTTGAGCACGTCGGCGTGGTTGCCGGCGTGGAAGGCGTGGCGGTAGCTGAACATTGGCCCAATGGTAACCGCCGGCCTACAGGAACGGGGTCGAATTGCTTGTGGAAGAGGATTCTTCGTATAATGGAAGGCTTCGCAGCGCATTTGAGGCCCCGCGGCGAAGAGATCGAACCCACCTAAGAGATTCCCGCCAGAGGAACGCCGACCGTGGAAAAGGGCCCGCCAAACCCTCTTCAAAAGAGAAAACTCATGACCAAAACGTTCAGCGCCAAACCCGCTGACGTGACGCACGAGTGGTTTGTGATTGACGCGACCGACAAGGTCCTCGGACGAGTAGCCAGCGAAGTTGCTCTCCGTTTGCGCGGCAAACACAAGGCCATTTACACGCCTCACGTCGATACCGGTGACTTCATCGTCATCATCAACGCAGCCCAGCTGCGCGTCACCGGCGCCAAGCCGCTTGACAAGGTGTACTACCGTCACTCGGGCTATCCGGGCGGCATCACGGCCACCAACTTCCGCGACATGCAAGCCAAGCATCCGGGCCGCGCCCTGGAAAAGGCCGTCAAGGGCATGCTGCCCAAGGGTCCGCTCGGCTACGCGATGATCAAGAAACTCAAGGTGTACGGTGGCGCAGAGCACCCGCATACCGCCCAACAGCCCAAAGTGCTGGAACTGTAAGGAGCCTTGAGAATGATTGGTGAATGGAACAATGGCACCGGCCGTCGCAAATCGAGCGTCGCCCGCGTGTTTCTGAAAAAAGGCACCGGCAAGATCACGGTCAACGGCAAGGACATCCAGGATTTCTTTGGCCGCGAAACCTCGATCATGATCGCCAAGCAACCGCTTTTCTTGACCAACAATGTCGAAACCTTCGACATCATGGTCAATGTGGCTGGCGGCGGTGAGTCGGGTCAGGCCGGCGCGACGCGCCACGGCATCACCCGCGCCCTGATCGACTACGACGCGACGCTCAAGCCGGTGTTGAGCCAGGCCGGCTTCGTGACGCGCGATGCGCGTGAAGTCGAGCGCAAGAAGGTCGGTCTGCACTCCGCACGCCGCCGCAAGCAGTTCTCCAAGCGCTGATCGCCCATTGGGCTTATCGCTTGCACTGTCAAAGAGCCGCCTTCGGGCGGTTTTTTGTCGTTTGAAGTAGCATTCGTCGATCGGCCGCACGTTCGGCCCCACAGGAGTCCCCTTAATGAGCGCCGTCGCAGACAACATCCAGACCCAGATGCCCGAGCCCATCGTCTTCACGGACAGCGCGGCAGCGAAGGTCGCCGACCTGATCGCCGAAGAAGGCAACCCCGATCTCAAGCTGCGCGTGTTCGTGCAGGGTGGCGGTTGCTCCGGCTTCCAGTACGGCTTCACCTTCGACGAGATCACGAACGAAGACGACACCACGATGACCAAGAACGGCGTGTCCCTGCTGATCGACGCCATGAGCTACCAGTACCTGGTCGGTGCCGAGATCGACTACAAGGAAGATCTGCAAGGCGCCCAGTTCGTCATCAAGAACCCCAACGCCACCAGCACCTGCGGCTGCGGATCGAGCTTCTCGGCCTGATGTGCCGAGGTTTTCCGCGCCAGTTCAAGAAGCCGCCTCCGGGCGGCTTTTTGCTGTCCGTCGTTTTCTGCCCTCATGACTTCTTCGGAATATCCACGCAAGAGCCTGCTTTGGCTGGTCGCCATCGGCTTCTTCATGCAGACGCTGGACGCGACGATCATCAACACGGCGCTGCCGGCGATGGCCGCGAGCCTGGGCGAAAGCCCTCTGCGGATGCAGTCGGTCGTGGTCGCCTATGCACTCACGATGGCGATGCTCATTCCCGCGTCCGGATGGATCGCCGATCGCTTTGGCACCCGACGCATCTTTTTCGCAGCGATCGTCCTCTTCGTGGCCGGCTCGGTGCTGTGCGCCCTGTCGCGCGGCATCGGGCAACTGGTGGCGGCGCGCGTCATCCAGGGGATGGGAGGAGCGCTGCTGCTGCCTGTCGGTCGCCTGGCGTTGCTGCGCACGGTGCCGCGTGCCGAATTCCTGGCGGCCATGAGCTTCGTTGCGATCCCTGGCTTGATCGGTCCATTGCTCGGCCCGACGCTCGGTGGCTGGCTGGTGCAGTACGCCTCGTGGCATTGGATTTTCCTGATCAACGTGCCCGTGGGCCTGATCGGGTGCTTCGCCACGCTGCGCGTGATGCCCGACATCCGCGCGGAACTGGTGCATCGTTTCGACGGCGTCGGCTATGCCTTGCTGGCCTTCGGCATGGTGTCGATTTCGCTGGCGATAGACGGTGTGTCGGGGCTGGGGTTGCGCCAGGTCGGTGTGCTCGTGCTGCTGGTTTTCGGGTTCGCAAGCATCACGGCCTATTGGCTGCACGCGGTGCGTCGACCCCATCCGCTCTTCGAGCCCGCGCTGTTCGGCATACCGACGTTGAGCATCGGCTTACTGGGCAATCTGTTCTCGCGCCTCGGAAGCGGGTGCATGCCGTTCCTGATTCCGCTGCTGCTTCAGGTTTCGATGGGCTATTCGCCGTTGAATGCCGGCCTGATGATGCTGCCGATCGCGCTGGCCGGCATGGCGATGAAGCGCTTCGCGACGCCATTGATCACGCGCTACGGCTACCGACGCGTCCTTGTCGTCAACACCGCCCTGGTCGGGCTGACCATGGCGAGCTTCGGACTGACGGCTCCCCACCAGCCCATCGTGCTGCACCTTGTCCAGTTGCTCAGCTTCGGTGCGGTCAATTCGCTTCAGTTCACCGCCATGAACACCATCACCTTGAAGGATCTGGACGGCGGCATGGCGAGTGCGGGCAACAGCCTCCTGTCGATGGTGCAGATGCTGGCCATGAGCCTGGGCGTGGCCGCGGCGAGCGCGGTACTGGGCGGCTACACCGGGATCTTCGGCAGCGACACGCCGCTCGAGGTGCTGCACGCGTTCGAGGCGACCTTTGCGAGCATGGGGCTGATTACGCTCGCCTCCGCGTTGATCTTCTGGCATTTGCCGCCGGAGGCCCGTGCGGTGCAGCCAGCGCAGCCAGAGGTGTCCGGCCAAGGCTGAAAGGCGGCCGACGAGGTCGATCAGGCCGGATAGATCGCGCCAAGGACGCGCGCGCCGCGTGCGCCGGTCACGCTGGCGAGGTTGCCCGGCTGGCCGCGCATCGTGCTGCGCGCCAGCCAGGCGAAGGCCGCAGCCTCGACCTCCTGCGGCGGCAAGCCGCGTTCGGCGGAAGAGACAATCTCCATGGCGGGCAGAAGCGCCTGCAGACGCGACAGGAGATGCTGGTTGAGGGCGCCACCACCGCAGACGATCAACAACTGGCTGTCCGGTCCATGGCGCTTCAGGTGCATGGCGCAGGCATGCGCCGTGAGGTCCGTCAAAGTCGCCTGGACATCCGCGGGATCGGCATCGGTCGTTCCCAGGTGGGCCGCCAACCAGTTTGGATTGAAGTGGTCGCGGCCCGTGCTCTTGGGAGGCGCCTTGGCGAAGTAGGCATCGTCGAGGAGTCTCGACAGCAGATCGGGTAGCACCCGACCGCTGGCCGCCCATTGGCCGCCCGCGTCGAACGGCTGGCCAATGTGCGCCTGGCACCAATGGTCGATCAACGCGTTGCCCGGTCCGCAATCGAAGCCCAGCACCGTGCCACTTCCGGCCGGCAGCAGGCTGAGGTTGGAGATGCCGCCCAAATTCAGAACGGCAACCGCCTGATCGTCCCGCGCGAAGAGTGCGCGATGAAAACCCGGCACGAGCGGCGCGCCCTGGCCGCCCGCAGCGAGGTCGCGACTGCGGAAGTCCGCAACCACCGGGATACCGGTCAACTCGGCCAGCAGGGAAGGGTTGTTGATCTGCAGGGTGTACCCGACGTCGTCGAATTCACCCGGCCGATGCCGGACGGTCTGCCCGTGCGCGCCGATGGCCGTCACGGAACTGGCCGTGACGCTGGCGTCAGCCAGCAATTGCTGCACCACGCGGGCATAGACACGGGCCAATCCGTTACCGGCCAGGGCTGCGCGATGCAACTCGTTGTCGCCGCCGGGTGTGTTGAGCGCCATCAACTCCGCACGCAGACTGACCGGAAAAGGAGCTGCGGCGAAACCCTGCACTGCGATGCGGCCGTCCGAAAAGTCGGCCAGCACCCCGTCGGCGCCATCCAGTGAAGTCCCCGACATGAGGCCGATGAAGAGTTCAGCCATGGTTCCGGAAGGGTAATTCAATCGGGCCGCTACTGTCGGCCCGCCGGTCAATCCGCGCTGGCTTGTGCCACAGAGAAAGCGGCCGACAGCTCGGTGCGTGTGGCGAGCGCAAGTCGCTCGAACGCAGGGCGCGATGCCGTGGTGATCGAACCGCCGCCTTCCTGCTGCGCGATCGTGGACGGGTCCTGGTATTCGCCGTTCACGCGGAATTCGAAGTGAAGGTGAGGACCGGTGGCCCAGCCCGTCGAGCCGACAGCCCCCAGCGTTTGGCTCTGGCTGATGCTCTGGCCGACCTTGACGTCGACCCGGCTCAGGTGCGCGTAAGCCGTTTCCTGGTTGTTGCGGTGCTTCAGGACAACGATGTTGCCGTAGCCGTTCTGCGTGCCGGCGAATTCCACCGTGCCGTCGCCTACGGCCCGGACCGGCGTGCCGCTGGGCGCCGCGAAGTCGATGCCGTGATGCTGGCGCCAGCTGTTGAGAATCGGATGAAGACGCATCGCGAAGCCGCTCGACACACGCGTGAATTCCACGGGCGAGCTCAGGTACGCGCGGCGCAGGCTGTCGCCGTTGGGGCGGTAGTAGCCGCCCTTCTGGCCGGGCTCCTGGAACCACAGCGCCTGGTACAGCTTGCCGTTGCTCTCGAATTCAGCCGACAGCACCCGACCGTTGCGAAGCGTCTGGCCGTCCGCGTCGAAGGTCTCGTACACGACTGCGAAGCGGTCGCCCTTGCGAAGCGAGCGGAAATCCACGTCACTTGAAAAGACATCGGCCAACTGGCTTGCCACGGAATCGGGGATACCCGCGTCATCCGTCGCCGCAAAGAGCGAGGTGCGCACGACACCGCTCGCAAGGCGGGTGCCGGGCGTCAGTGCATCGGATTCGGTACGGGCACGGAAACCGCCGCCGGCCTTCTCGACCACCAGGCGCTTGAAGGCGCCATCGCCGTCGGGGATCCAGCGGGCGCTGAGCTTTTGCAGTGTGTTTTCCTGCGTGGCTTCAGCGGTGACCGTACGGCCGGGGCGGCTCAGCAGAGCGTTGCGGGCCTCGGGGTTGCCGCGCACGAAGGCGGCGGCTGCCGGGTCGGCAATGCCGAGACGCTGCAAGAGCGCTTCGGCCGTATCGCTCGAACGGGTGGTCTCGTTGCGGAAGAGGGTGAAAGTGTGGGTGTCCAGGGCCTCGACCTGCTCGGCAAATGACAGCGGAGTGACCGCTTCGAAAACTTGCTTGACAGGGATGTCTGCCGCATCCGGGCCCAGCGAGGCGACCGCGAAGGCACCGCCACCCGCGGACAGCAGCAACGCGGCGATCGCAGCCGTGATCTGCTTCGGATACGTCCGGAATGTGTGAGCCACGCGCGAAGCAATCAGCTCCTCGGCGGCCAGAATGCCGTTGATCAAAACGTCGAAATTCCAACTCAGGTTCTGCAAATCCGTGCTGCGAAGACCGTGTCGAACGGGCGGCAGGACGGTGCGGGCATACAGCGCCGCTTAGAATCCGGCGCTTGAAAAGTCGGGCTGAGTATAGCTTCGGCTATAGGAAAAACTGCCCAAAAGCCCAATGAATGCCGAGTTTGTTACATCCGCAAGTCTGTCCGAAGGTGTAGGACGAGCCCTCGAAATTTCACTCCGTGGAACTGACGAGTTGCTCCCCCAGGAGGAATGGGTGCGCAAGCTTCAGCGGTCCGAAGCGACCGGAACCCCGCTGCGGATCAAGCTGGGCCTCGATCCGACCGCGCCGGACATCCACATCGGCCACACGGTGGTGCTCAACAAGATGCGCCAATTGCAGGATCTCGGGCACACCGTGATCTTCCTGATCGGCGACTTCACCACCACCATCGGCGACCCGTCGGGCAGAAACAGCACGCGGCCGCCCTTGACGCGCGAGCAGATCGAGGCGAACGCCCAGACCTACTACCGACAGGCCAGCCTGGTGCTCGACCCTTCGAAGACCGAGATCCGATACAACTCCGAATGGAGCGACCCCCTGGGTGCCCGCGGAATGATCCAGCTGGCGGCCAAGTACACCGTGGCGCGGATGATGGAGCGCGACGACTTCAGCAAGCGATTCAAGGCAGGCCAGTCCATTTCGGTGCATGAATTCTTGTATCCGCTGATGCAGGGCTACGACTCGGTCGCCCTCAAGTCGGATCTCGAACTCGGCGGCACGGACCAGAAATTCAATCTTCTGGTCGGTCGTCACCTGCAGCAGGAATATGGCCAGGAGCCGCAGTGCATACTCACTATGCCGCTCCTGGAAGGGCTCGATGGCGTCGAAAAGATGTCGAAGAGCAAAAACAACTACATCGGCATCAGCGAAGAGCCCAACACCATGTTCGCCAAGGTGCTGTCCATCTCCGACACCCTGATGTGGCGCTGGTACACCCTCTTGAGCTTCAAGTCGCTGGCCGAGATCGCTGCGCTGAAGGCCGAGATCGAAGCCGGCCGCAACCCGAAAGATGCCAAGGTCGCCCTGGCCAAGGAAATCACCGCTCGCTTCCACAGCCCCGCCGCGGCCGAAGCCGCCGAGCAGGACTTCATCAACCGAAGCAAGGGCGGCGTCCCGGACGAAATCCCCGAGGTCTCCCTCACCGGTGCGCCCCTCGGCATCGCCCAACTCCTCAAACAGGCCGGATTGGCCCCTTCGACCTCCGAAGGCAACCGCCTGATCGACGGCGGCGGCGTCCGCGTCGACTCCACCGTCATCAGCGACAAGGCCCTCAAGCTCCCCGCAGGCAGCTACGTCGTCCAGGTAGGCAAACGCAAGTTCGCCCGCGTGACACTGACCTGACCCAACCCGCCGGCGTCGCTCCCGGCAGGGGCAGGCGAAGCGACACGAAGGCAGAAGCCAGGGGGCGAGCCCAGAAACACCGTGGAACTGGCTCTGCCAGGCCACCGGTGTTGCCCCCGGCAGGGGGTAGGCGAAGCGACACGAAGTGCGCGCAGCCTGGGGGCGAGCAACCCCTACCTGACCTCGATCGTCACCCGCCGATTCCGCGGCTCGTCGACTTCGTCGGCGGTCTGAACCGCCAGTTCGCGTTCGCCGCGGCCGACCGCTTCGACCCGCGCCGCCGGAAAGTTGCGCTCCACGAAGAGCAGGCGAACCTGCAAGGCACGGTTGCGCGAAAGCTCATCGTTGCGCGCGCTCGCGCCGACGGTGTCGGTATGCCCCGTCACCACGATCTCGCCGCCCGTACGAGCGCGGGCAGCGACCAGGGCCTCGGTCATCGCCGCCTGCGAGGCCGTCGTGAGGACGGTACCGCCCGCCTCGAAGTACACCGTAAAGCGTTGGGGCGGAGGCGGCATCAACTCGAAGAGTGCCTTGTTGTCGGCCTTCACCCGTTCGGGATTGGCCTTGTCGACAACGGGCGCACCGCGTTTTCCGACATCGGCGGTGGCCCGCTCGAAAGGCTGGTCGAGCGTTTGCTCGCCGTCTTCCGTGCTCACGACCACTGCCGACGGCTTGCCGTCAGCCTGCGGCAGCAGCACGACACGCGTGCCGGGAGTGGAGCAGGCCGCCAGCAGCGCGATGGTGAGCAGGGCGATGAGAAGGGAGAAGCGACGAAGGTTCACGGCTGCCCATCCACCTCGACGATGAAATCCGTCCCGCGGATGCCGATCACCGCCGTCCGCGTTTCGACGCGCACGGCATCGGGATGCGTCTTGCCGATCAAGCCGGTGATCATGCGCAGCGAGCCTTTCAGCAGCGACACCAGCATCCCGCCTTCCTGGGTGGTCGAGTCGAAATAGAACTGCTTGACGTCCAAGCGCGAAGACGGACCGACCACCATCGAAGTGCCGTCCCGGAGCACCACGCTCGCGGCCGAGTCGGTACCCGTCACGATGCGGTCGATGGGGGAGACCCGATCACCGGGTGCGGCGGGACGCGCTGCCCCATCCGAACTCAGCAACCGGACGTCGCCGCGCACGGACTTCATCGTTCCGGCCCGCTGTTCGCCGGAGACGTCGCCGGAAGCTGCCGTTTGGGCGAGCGCAGCGGTACTGGAAAAGATGAGCCCGGTCAGGGCAATGGCAATACGCTTGTTCACGAATGCTTCCGAAAATGCCGGCCGATGGTACGCGAGAGGGAGATTCCTGCCGACCGTGCCAGATAATTCGCGACAATTTTCCCGTCTGCTGGCAATCGTCTCCGCTCCTATCATCGTCCTTTGAACCTCGCTGCACTGAGCCCCAAGCAACTGCTCCGCGTCTCCATCGCGGTCGCGCTCATCACCATCGTGCTCAAGGGCGCGGCCGGGTATGTCACCAACTCCATGGGCCTGATCTCGGACGCGATGGAGTCGTTCGTGAATCTGGCGAGTGCGACCTTCGCGTTGGCGATGGTCACTATCGCGGCGAGACCGGCCGATGAAGACCATCCCTACGGTCATCACAAGGCCGAGTATTTCTCGTCGGGTTTCGAAGGCATCCTGATCATTGGCGCGGCCATCGCCATCATGTGGGTGGCGATCCTGAGACTGCTGTCGCCGCAGCCGCTCGAGCAACTCGGCTGGGGCCTGGCGCTGTCCGTACTGAGTTCGGGCTTCAACGGAGCGCTGGCCTTCGTGCTGTTCCGGGCGGCGCGCACCCACCGTTCCATCGCACTCGAAGCCGACGCGCGCCATCTGGTGACAGACGTCTGGACTTCCGCGGCCGTCGTGGTCGGCATCGTGGCGGTCAGCGCGACCGGGTGGCTGTGGCTCGACCCGCTGCTTGCCATCGGGGTGGCGCTCAACATCGTGCGCGAAGGCGTGAAGCTGGTCTGGCGCTCGTCACAGGGCCTGATGGACGAGGCCCTCGATCCCGAATCCCTGGCGCAACTGGATGCGACGCTGAAGCGCTTCGCCGCCAGCGTGCCTGAAGGCGCGCAGCTCCGATTCGACGACATCGTCACCCGCCGCGCCGGCCAGCGGCGGTTCGCCGACCTCCACATGCACGTCCCCGGCTCCTGGTCGCTCGAACGCGCAGCCGCTTTGCGCGATTCACTCGAGCAGGCGCTGATGGATGCGGTGCCCGGTCTGCTCGTGACCATCCAGTTGCTGCCCCTCGGCATGGAAGCGCGCGCGACGCAAAAGGAGCCCGTCGCATGAAGGCCGTCCTGCAGCGCGTCGCCAGCGCACGCGTCGACATTGCCGGACAGACGGTCGGCGCCATCGACGCGGGCCTGCTCGTGCTGCTCTGCGCCGAACATGGCGACAACGACGCACTCGCCGATCGCATGCTCGCGAAGATCCTGAAACTGCGGATCTTCTCGGACGACGCGGGCAAGATGAATCGCAGCGTCCAGGACATCGGCGGCGGCCTGCTGGTGGTCAGCCAGTTCACGCTCGCGGCCGACGTGAGCGGCGGCAACCGCCCCAGCTTCACCCAGGCCGCACCGCCCGAAGAAGGCCGACGGCTCTACGACTACTTCGTAACCCGTGCACGCATCGCGCATCCCATGGTGGCGACCGGTGAATTCGCGGCCGACATGCAGGTGCACCTGGTGAACGACGGCCCCGTGACCATTCCGCTCCAGATGTCGGCCTGAGTCCTGCGCTTCAGTAAGGGTTGCGAATCCCCAGCCCCGCGAGGATCTCGATCTCGCGCGCCTCCATGGCTTCCGCATCTTCCTCGCCCGTCTCGTGGTCCCAGCCCTGCGCGTGCAAGGTGCCATGGACCAGCAGGTGCGCGTAGTGCGCCGCCAACGTCTTGCGCTGCTCCTTGGCCTCCTTCGCCACCACGGGCGCGCAAAGCACCAGATCCGCCATCACGACCGGCGCCTGCGCATAGTCGAAGGTCAGCACATTCGTCGCATAGTCCTTCCCGCGAAACTCCCGATTGAGCCGCTGCCCTTCCTCGGCATCGACGATCCGCACGGTGAATTCCCCGTCCGCATCCAACGCGTGGCGAATCCATCTCGCCACACTGTGCCGAGGCAGCGCAACGCGGTGACGCTCCACCCCATTGAAGCGCGCGAACTGCAGCGACAGCGACAGTGCAGCCAGCGCCACCTCAGCCCCCCAATCCCAGGAATACCGCGGAACCGGCTCCGCCGGGCCGCCGGTATTGCCCCCGGTCAGGGGGTAGGCGGCCACACGAAGTGGGCAAGCCTGGGGGCGAGTTCACTGACACCCCCGGTAGGGGGTAGGCGAAGCGACACGAAGTGCGCGAAGACTGGGGGGGAGCCTAGTCATCGTGCTCTCTTGCGCGCGTTGTCATATGCATCGACGATGCGGGCCACCAACGGATGCCGCACCACGTCGGCGCTCGTGAAGTGCGTGATCGCGATGCCGTTCACGCGCTTGAGCACCCGCTCCGCGTCGATGAGCCCGCTCAGCTGCGCCTTCGGCAGGTCGATCTGGCTCACGTCGCCGGTGACCACTGCCTTGGCGCCGAAGCCGATCCGCGTAAGGAACATCTTCATCTGCTCGGGCGTGGTGTTCTGCGCCTCGTCGAGGATCACGAAGGCATTGTTGAGCGTGCGGCCGCGCATGAAGGCGAGCGGCGCGATCTCGAGCGCATTGCGCTCGAACGCCTTCTGAACACGGTCGAAGCCCATCAGGTCGTAGAGCGCGTCGTACAGGGGCCGCAGATAGGGGTCGACCTTCTGCGTCAGGTCGCCGGGCAGGAAGCCCAGGCGTTCGCCAGCCTCAACCGCGGGACGGGTGAGCACGATGCGCTGCACGGCGCTGCGTTCGAGCGCATCGACCGCGCACGCCACGGCCAGGTAGGTCTTGCCCGTGCCCGCGGGGCCGATGCCCAGCGTGATGTCGTGGTTCGCGATGTTGTGCAGGTAGACGCTCTGGTTGGGCGTGCGGGCGCGCAAGTCGGCGCGCCGCGTGGCGAGCGTGATGGAACCGTCCTCGGCCTCCGTCATCGAGCCGTCGCCAGCGAGCGTCAGCTGGACGACGGCGGCGTCGATCGGCCGCTGGGCGATCTCGTAGAGCGCCTGCAGCACGTCCATGGCCCGCTCCGCATTGACCTTGGGCCCGTCGACCTTGAACTGCTCGTGCCGGTGCGCGATCTTGACGTTGAGGGCTTCCTCGATGCGGCGCAGGTTCGCGTCGAGCGGGCCGCAGAGGTGCCCCAGGCGCGTGTTGTTGGGCGGGGCGAAGGTGTGTCGCAGAATCACGCGGATTTCATTTTCAAGATCGAGAAGGGCACCCATGATAGGCAAACTCACCGGCATCCTGGCCGAACGCAATCCGCCGCAGGTGGTGGTGGACTGCAATGGCGTGGGCTACGAGGTCGACGTGCCGATGAGCACCTTCTACAACCTGCC
This sequence comes from Variovorax glacialis, assembly GCF_051216375.1. Taxonomy (NCBI): domain Bacteria; kingdom Pseudomonadati; phylum Pseudomonadota; class Betaproteobacteria; order Burkholderiales; family Comamonadaceae; genus Variovorax; species Variovorax glacialis. Next base: position 91,411 of record NZ_JBPJZT010000004.1, read on the forward strand.
GGGCGCGGGGGAGCGGGTTTCGCTGCTTACGCACTTCGTCGTCCGCGAGGATGCGCAGATTCTCTATGGCTTCGGCACCGCTGCGGAACGCGCGGCCTTTCGCCAGCTCATCAAGATCTCCGGGGTCGGTCCGCGCACCGCGCTGGGCGTGCTAAGCGGGATGAGCGTGAGCGAACTGGCGCAGGCGATCACGCTGCAGGAAGCCGGTCGACTGGTGAAGATTCCCGGCATCGGCAAGAAGACGGCGGAGCGCCTGCTGCTCGAACTCAAGGGGAAGCTCGGCGCCGAGATCGCGCTGCCTGCGCATGCAGCGAGCGATTCGCAGGCCGACATCCTGCAGGCGCTCGTCGCGCTGGGCTACAGCGACAGGGAGGCCGCGGCGGCGCTGAAGGCGCTGCCCAAGGACATCGCGGTGGGCGAAGGGATCAAGCTGGCGCTGCGGGCGCTGGCGAAATAGGCGCGGCGGGTCAGCGCCAGTCCTGCATCGCGAGCGCCATCGCGAACACGATGGTCTGCACGACCACGACGATGCCGTGCCACTGCATCGACTTGCGGGCCTCCGCAACCCGGTCGGCCAGCGGGCGAGACCCGTCGGCGCCGCGGGCCAGGCCGAGCTTTTCCAGGCCGTTCTCCAGTGCGGATGGCGAGGCGATCGCTCCTTGCACGAATCCTTCGAACTGCGAAGCGGCCACGCTCAGGCGCAGCGCCAGGTAGCGTTCGGGCAAGCCGATCAATCCGACCACCGCATAGGCGAACCAAGTGGCCGAAGGCAGCGAGCGCCCGGTCAGCGCGAGCACCAGGCCGGCAATGAACGCGAGGGCGAGGCCCCAGGCCGCGAGCGCGCCGCTGGCGCGCAGCAGGCCGGCGGTGGCGACGCACAGTGCGCGGTCGTTGTCGTTCATGAGGCGATCGGTCCTTTTCCGGTGGGGCATTCTGCCGCAGCACCGGCGCGAACAGGCTCTAAACTGCGCCCTCAGCCCATCGCCCCATGACCATCCAGACCGACGATTTCGCCCCGGCCCCGCAACGCGTGGTGTCCGCCGCGCCCGCATCGCCCAACGAAGAAGCCATCGAGCGCGCCTTGCGGCCCAAGCTGCTCGACGAGTACGTCGGCCAGGCCAAGGTGCGCGAGCAGCTCGAGATCTTCATCGGTGCGGCCCGGCATCGCGCCGAAGCGCTGGACCACGTGCTGCTCTTCGGCCCGCCGGGTCTGGGCAAGACCACGCTCTCGCACATCATTGCCGCCGAACTCGGCGTGAACCTACGCCAGACGTCCGGCCCGGTGCTCGAAAAGCCCAAGGATCTCGCGGCGCTGCTCACCAACCTGGAGCGCAACGACGTGCTCTTCATCGACGAGATCCATCGCCTCTCGCCCGTGGTCGAGGAAATCCTCTACCCCGCGCTGGAGGACTACCAGATCGACATCATGATCGGCGAGGGCCCCGCCGCGCGAAGCATCAAGCTCGACCTCCAGCCCTTCACGCTGGTCGGCGCGACCACGCGGGCGGGGATGCTGACCAATCCGCTGCGCGACCGCTTCGGCATCGTCGCGCGGCTCGAGTTCTATACGGCCGAGGAACTGGCGCGCATCGTCCGCCGCAGCGCCGGCCTGCTGGCCGTGCCGATGGACGATGAAGGCGGCCTGGAGATTGCCCGCCGCTCGCGCGGCACGCCCCGTATCGCCAACCGCCTGCTGCGGCGCGTGCGTGACTACGCACAGGTGAAGAGCGATGGCCGGATCACGGTCGACGTGGCGCACAGGGCCTTGGCGATGCTCGACGTCGACCCGCAAGGCTTCGACCTGATGGACCGCAAGCTGCTCGAAGCGGTCATCCATCGCTTCGACGGCGGGCCGGTCGGCCTGGACAACATCGCCGCCAGCATCGGGGAAGAGTCGGGCACCATCGAGGACGTGATCGAGCCCTATCTGATCCAGCAGGGCTACCTGCAGCGCACGCCGCGCGGGCGCATCGCAACGCTGGCCGCGTACAGGCACCTGGGAGTCGCACCGCCGCAGCGCGACGGCGACATGTTCGGCTGAGATCGCCCCGCGTCAGCGGGCTGGCGGTCGCACCTGGGCGGTGATGAACCACTGCGCGGCGTAGTAGCTGGCGAGTACCCACAGCGAAGCCACCGGCAACGGCACGACGAAGCGGTTGGTCGCCAGCAGGGCATCGCTCAGCATGAAGAGGCAGGCGCCGACAGCGACTTTCCGTGCCGACGAGTTCCCCACGACCGCGGCGCGTCCGAGCGCCTGGGCGGCCATGCAGGCGATCACGACGACGTAGATGCCCACCGGCACCCGCAGGCCTGAAGGCAGTCCGCCTGACCACAGGAACGCATACATCAGCGCGCCGATGGCAAGCGTTCCGGCGAGTGCGCGCCGACGCGGAAAAAGCCCGACGCCCGATGCAAGGAGTGCGATGTAGGCCAGGTGCGCCAGGAGGAAGCAGACCAGTCCCGGTACGAAGTACTGCGGCCACATCAGGAGCACATCACCGGCGAGCGAAGCCACGAGCCCCGCTATCAGCGGAAGGGCGAATCGGGCCGGTATGTCGTTCGCGCGCGTGCGCATCGCTGCAAAGGCGATGAGGAGAATCAGCGCGAGCGGCTTGAAGACGATGTGGACCTGGGTGATCCCCAGGGCGCCGCTCGCAGTGGCCAGCGCCGCGGCATCGACGAAGAGAACGTCGAGCACCGACAACCGGCCCTGAAGCACCGCCCCCGTCGCCCATAGCCCGGCGGTCAGCGCGCCGAGCCATGTCAGCGAAGAAGTGAACGGAAGCGTGTCCGAATACCAGAGAAAGGCCGTGGCCCCGCCCAGCAGCGCGATGAACTGCGCCGCCGCGAAAGCCTGCACCGCGCGCGAGGCGGGCGGGTCGTAGCGGCGTACCTGTTCGATGTCGAAAGGCGGCTTCGGGTCCAGCGCCGCGACGTCGGCCGGTCGCCAGCCCGGCGGGTTGAACCAGATGCGCAGCTTGTCCCGCCAACGGCGGGTGCGCCAGGAATCGCGCGCGAGCGACCAGTAGACCTCGGCGTTCGCCCACACCGGATCCCAGCTCTGGAGCGGGCTGCGCGTGCCGTACACGCAGCGCTCGTCCTCTTCCTTGAAGGTGCTGAAAACGCGGTCCCACACGATCAGCACGCCGCCGTAGTTGCGATCGACGTAGCGATCATTCACCGCGTGATGCACGCGGTGGTTCGACGGCGAGCAGAACCAGCGGTCGAACCAGCCCAGCTTGCCGACCTGCTCGGTGTGCACCCAGAACTGGTAGAGCAGGTCGATGAGCGCGACCACGCCGAAGACGAGGGGCGGCACGCCCGCCAGCGCCATCGGCAGATAGAAGATCCAGCCGAGCAGCACGCCGCTGGAGGTCTGGCGCAGCGCCGTGGACAGGTTGTAGTGCTGGCTCTGGTGATGCACGACGTGCGCAGCCCAAAGCACGGCGCTTTCGTGACCGTAGCGATGCAGCCAGTAGTAGCAGAAGTCATAGACGACCAGCGCCAGGACCCAGCCGTACCACTGCGTCCAGAAGTCATCGTTCCGAAACAAGGCAAAGGTGGACCAGATCGCCGTGTAGATGCCGATGCGCAGCAGACCGGTGATTCCCGCGCTGATCTGGCTCAGCATGCCGAGGCCGATGCTGTTGATCGTGTCGGGCAGGCGGTAGGTGTCATGCCCCGTTCCGCGCCGGGCGCGCAGCCGGCCCACGAAGAATTCGATCCCGATCAAAAGAAAGAAGACGGGTGTCGCGAGAACGATGATCTGGCCAGGTCGCATGCGCCGGATTTTCCGGTGCGCGACGCGCCGCATCGTCGCCGGCTTGTCATGGTTTGCCCGGAGAAGCCTGCCGTTGTCATCGGCAAGTCACGCACGTGCCATAGCCGCGTCACGCGTCGGCGCGATCGTGTCCGTCCATGCAACGCGACGACGCCTTTCTTCGCGCATGGCGCGATTCCGCCCCCCAACTTCCCGACGCGGAAGACGGGGACATGCTGCGCCCGCCGCAGAAATACCGAACCCTCTGGATCTCCGACCTGCACCTGGGCACGCCCGGGTGCCAGGCACATGCGCTGCTCGACTTCCTGAAGCACACGGAATGCGAGACGCTGTTCCTCGTCGGCGACATCATCGACGGCTGGCAGCTGCGCCGCCACTGGTACTGGCCGCAGGCGCACAACGACGTGATCCAGAAACTGCTGCGCAAGGCGCGCAAGGGCACGCGCGTGATCTTCATCCCGGGCAACCACGACGAGTTTGCGCGCAAGTATCTGCATCACAACTTCGGCGGCATCGACGTGGCGGAGGAATGGATTCACGAGACCGCGGACGGCCGCAAGCTCTGGATCATGCATGGCGATCTGTTCGACGGGGTCATCCAGTGCGCGAAGTGGCTGGCCCATGTGGGCGATTCGCTCTACGAGTTCACGCTCAAGCTGAACCGGCATCTCAACTCCCTGCGTGCGCGCATGGGGCTGCCCTACTGGTCGCTGTCCAAGTACCTGAAGCTGAAGGTCAAGCGAGCGGTCAGCTACGTGGGCGACTTCGAGAACGCGGTGGCGCGCGAGGCCCGCCGGCGCGGTGTGCAAGGCGTCGTGTGCGGCCACATCCACCATGCGGAGCTTCGCGACATCGACGGCATCCTCTACGCCAATGACGGCGACTGGGTCGAGAGTCTCACCGCGCTGGCCGAGCATGCGGACGGATCGCTCGAGATCCTGCACTGGGCGGAGCACATGCCGGTGGCTGCGCGCTCGGGGCATGTCGCACCGCGGCGAGAGCCGGCACACGCATGACGCGAGCCGAACTGCCCGCACTGCGTCCATCGGCCCGCACTGTCGATCTCGTCTACTTCAACGCCGGCGGCGGGCATCGCGCTTCCGCGCTGGCGCTCGAGGCGGCCATCCACAGGGCGGGCTTGCCATGGACCGTGCGGCTGGTCAACCTGCGCGAAGTGCTCGATCCGAAGGACAGCTTCCGCAAACTGACCGGCATGGATCCGGAGGATGTCTACAACAAGCGCCTGGCGCGCGGCTGGACGTTGGGCCTGACGCAGGAACTGAAGCTGCTGCAGGGCATGATCCGCTGGGGCCATGCGACATTGCTGCGTCAACTTCAGGCGCATTGGCTGGCGACCGAGCCCGACATGGTGGTCTCGCTGATCCCGAACTTCAACCGTGCGCTGTGCGAGGCGCTGGCTTCGACCTTGCCTGGCGTTCCCTACGTGACGCTGCTGACCGATCTCGCGGACCATCCGCCGAACTTCTGGATCGAGAAGGGCCTGGATCAGCACCTGGTCTGCGGTACGGCCAAGGCGGTCCAGCAGGCACGCGCGGCGGGCTACGCGGAGGCGCAGATTCATGCAAGTTCCGGCATGCTCATCCGTTCGGCATTCCATGACGCGAAGCCGATCGACCGCGCCGCAGGGCGCATCGCGATGGGGCTGGATCCCGATCGGCCGACCGGCATCGTGCTGTTCGGGGGGCAGGGCTCCAAGGCCATGCTCGACATCGCGAAGCGACTGCCGGACACCCAACTCATCCTCGCCTGCGGCCACAACGCGAAACTCGCCCGCGCACTGCGTGCCCTGCCGTCCACCGCGCCTCGGCGGGTGCTGGAGTTCACGCCCGACATCGCCCATCCCATGCAACTGGCGGATTTCTTCATCGGCAAGCCCGGTCCCGGAAGCCTGAGCGAGGCGGTACAGATGCATCTGCCGGTGATCGTCGTGCGCAACCGATGGACGCTGCCGCAGGAGCGGTACAACGCCCAATGGGTGCGGGAGCGCGGCGTCGGGCTGGTCTGCACCAGCTTCGCGAAAGTGGCGGAGGCAGTCGACGAACTGACCGCGCATTTGGGGCGCTACCGGGCCGCGACGCAAGCCATTCGCAACCAGGCGATCGACGAAGTGCCGCGCTTCCTTCGAGGCATCGTCGAAGATTCGTTTGCCGTATCCGAAGGCGTCCCACGGCCTGGAAATCTGCCCATCGAGGTCAGCGGGGTGGTCCCTTTTTGACTTAAACCCAACAAATAGAACTTAAAGGTTACAGACGAGTTACACTCGCGGCAGTTAGACGGTCCAGCAGGGCTGTCGAAAGCAAACTCCCGAGGAGCAACTGTGAAGAAATCATTCTTTTACGCGGCAACGGGCCTGTCGGTGATGCTGGCTTGTCTCGCGGGCTGCGACGGAAGTGGCAGGGAAGCCCCGGCGTCAGGGGCTGCGCAGACTTCTTCGTCCCCGGTCGTTGTCACTTGGCAACCGCCGAACAAGCCGGCTGAATTTCTCAGCGCCTGGCGCCCACCCAAGGAATAGAACGGAACAGAACCGCGGCCACGCGACCCGGCCTCGAAGCAAAAAAAAGCCTGCTATCACTGGGATAGCAGGCTTTCCTGTTTGGTGGCTCTTCACGGACTCGAACCGCGGACCTGTGGATTATGATTCCATCGCTCTAACCGACTGAGCTAAAGAGCCGAGCCCGAAATTATAGCGCGGCTCAAGGCCGTCTTTGAATTTCCATCCAAGTTTCGATGCGCAGGTCGTCCCCGCCTGCATCGGGCCCGGTCTCTGGCGGGGTGGGTCGGCTCTGAGGTAAAAACTGTCGATGCATGTGCCCACCGAGATTCCCGGTCTCTCCGACGACGATCAGGCAATGCTCGCCTATGTCGGCGGCGACACCAGCGCCTTCGAGTCGCTGTACTCGCGCAATGAGAGCGCGCTCTACCGTTTCGTGCGGCGACTCCTGGGCATCCGGTATGCAGCGGAAGTCGACGAAGTGTTCAAGGAAACCTGGGCCCGCATCATCAGCACGCGCGACACCTTCTCGCCGCAGGATGCAAGCTGGCGCACGTGGGCCTTCGCCATCGCGCACAGCCTGTCGATGGACAGGCTTCGCCTCAGCGGCCGCGAGGGCGCGTTCTATTCGCACGACGAAGACGGCGACGGACTCGACGCCGCGCTCATCTTCAGCCGGGGCCTGCTGAAGGAAGACGGTGCCGCCAACGACGACGTGGGCACGTCGGAGGAAGAACTCGCTTTCTGGCGCGCCGCGGGTCGCCGCCTGGTGGGTTGCCTCGACGAGTTGCCGATCGAACAGCGTGCTGCCTTCCTGCTGCATTACGAGGACGGCTTCACCGTGGACGTGCTGGCCGCCACGCTCGACGTCGGCGTCGAAACCGTCCAGACCAGACTGCGCCAGGGGCTGAAGAAACTGCGCGGGTGCATGGACCGCTACCTGTCGGCGCTGGAGCACGGCCTATGACCGCCACCGTGGACAAGGTCGACGAGCTGCGCGACGAACGACTGTGGCAGGCGCTCGAATACGCGCCGGACCAGAACGCCGCGCCCGATTGGCGGCTTCGCAAGGCGATCCTGAAGAAAGCGGGCGACGCCGTTGGCGCGGTCGATCCGTATGAGGCCGAGGCGGCACTGGAACTTGCGGCGCGACCATGGTGGCGTGGTGGCGCCTCGGAGGGCAAGCGTTCGCGCCTGCCGTGGGTGGCGCTGTTCGCCACGCTGCTCGTCGCCCTGTTGGTGACGATGCTCTGGCGCCGTGATCCTGTGATCGCCCCGCAGCGTGACGCCGAGCCGAAGGTGGCCGAGCCGGCGCCACAAGCGCCTCCGATACCGGGTCTGGCGGAACCGGGACCACCCTCCAACCAAGTGGCGTCGCGGACTGCGTCGTCGTCCCCATCGGCGCCTCCATCCGCCCCACCCTCGGTGGCGAAATCCGCGCCGCCGGCGCCGTCTCCATCGGTGCCGCCGTCGGCTTTGCTGCCATCGACTGCACTGCCGGAGCCACCGCCAATGCCCGTCGCCGCACCGAATCCACCTGTGGCATCCGCTGCGCCGGCGCCGTCGGTCAAATCGCAGCCGAAGACGCCTTCGCCCACCACGCCGCCGGCGTCAACGCCTAAACGTGAAGGCGCGGAGGCCACCGCGAAACCTGTCCCGCCCACCATTCCCGCCGTCCCACCGCAAGCTTCGACCGAGGTGGCGCGCGCCGTACCAACGCCTGCACCTGCACCGGCGCCCGCGCCTTCGCCCAACGTGCGCACAGAGGCCACCGAGCCACCCACGTTCTCGGCCCTCTCCCAATGGACCCGCATGACGATCGCCCGCCGGGGCGGAGAAACGCGCACCGTGCAACGCGAGGAAGCGCGCGATCTGAACGCGCTGCTGGGCTCGGCGGCCATCTCCGCCGTGGGATCGCAGCCGATGCGTGCGACGGCTGAATACCGCGTCACGCTCGAGCGCAACGGCAACGTGCTGGCGGTCTTCGAGGTGGCGCCCACTCAGGTGCGCTGGCGCGAAGGGAAGACGCCGCCCGCCACCGGGGTGCCGTCGGCGCCGGCACTCGCGGCCCTGCGCGAAGCGCTGCGAGACACCGTGCAGCAGGAGCCCGTGACGACGCCGACCTTTGCCCCGCCACGCAACCCCTAGCGCCGGTGGCGCCCGTGGCGCGTCGTTCTACTCGTGCTTGAAATCCGGGGTGCGCTTGCTCAGGAAGGCGTCCATGCCTTCCTTCTGGTCCGCGGTGGCAAAGAGCGCGTGGAAAAGCCGGCGCTCGAACATGACGCCGTCCGACAGCCCGCTCTCGAAGGCTCGATTGACCGATTCCTTCGCCGCCATCACCGAAATCTGCGAGAAGTTCGCGATGACCAGGGCCGCACCCAGCGACTCGTCGGCCAGCTTCTCATACGGCACGACGCGGCTCACCAGACCGGCGCGTTCGGCTTCGGCGGCGTCCATCATGCGGGCGGTCAGGACCATGTCCATCGCCTTCGACTTGCCGACCGCGCGCGGCAACCGTTGCGTGCCGCCGGCGCCGGGGATCACGCCGATCTTGATTTCGGGCTGGCCGAACTTGGCGTTGTCCGCCGCGATGATGAAGTCGCACATCATCGCGAGCTCGCAACCGCCGCCTAGCGCAAAGCCGCTGACGGCCGCGATCACCGGCTTGCGGATCTGGCGGATGGTTTCCCAGTTGCGGGTGATGAAGTCGCCCTTGTAGGCGTCGAGAAAGCTGTACCTGGCCATCGCCGCGATGTCGGCGCCGGCCGCAAAGGCGCGTTCGCTGCCGGTGACGATGATGCAGCCGATGGCCGGGTCGGCGTCGAAGGCCTTGAGGGCCTGGCCGAGTTCGGTCATCAGCGCGTCGTTGAGCGCGTTCAGCGCCTTGGGCCGGTGGAGCGTGACGATGCCGACCTTCTCGGCCTCGACGCGAACCTGGATGTTTTCATAGCTCATGCGGGTCTCCTTGAAACGATCAATCCGTGGGCCGGCTCCGCTACTGCGGATTCAACCATTTCGCCAGCTTCGCCGGATCCTGCGCAAAGAGGCGCCAGGTCGTCACCCCGGTGGGTAACGTGAGCGGCAGGCGTAGCAGGCGACGGTCACGCGCGACGAGCGCGACGGCCTTCTTCAGCGGGCCGAGGTAGAGCGCCAGATCGTCGAGCCGCGCGAGCCGCCAGCCCTGGGCCGGCCGGCCCTTCGCGGCGGGCAGTTCGATGCCGATCCATTCGTCGTTCGCCGAGAAGCCCGCCTGCTCGGCCGCGCCTCCGCGCAGCACCACCTTGACCTGCACGCTACCGTTGGTTTCGGCCACGCGCAGGCCGAGTTCCTGCGCGCGCTGCGCCGGGTCGTCGAGCGCGGCGACGCCGTGCGCGCGCAACAGATCGGACAACGGCAGTTCATCGGTCGAATGGACCCATCCGGCGATTTCCTTCGCGAACGATCGCCCCGAAACAGCTTCGAGCGCGCCCGCGAAGTCCGCCTCGTCGATGGGGCCGCCTTCGCTTTTCTTCCAGAGCAGTCGCATCACGTCGTCGAGCGAACCCTGGCCCTCGGAGCGCAGGGTGAGGTCGAAGCACATCGCGACGAGCGCGCCCTTGGTGTAGTAGCTCACCGTGGTGTTGGGTGTCTGCTCGTCCTGGCGGTAGTACTTGATCCACGCGTCGAAGCTCGCCTCCGCCACTGACTGCACGAGCCGGCCCGGCGTCTGCTGCACCTGGTTGATCGTCTTGTTGACGAGCTTGAGGTAGGTCGCGTCGTCGATGCGGCTGGCTCGGCGCAGCAGAAGGTCGTCGTAGTAGCTCGTGAACCCCTCGAACAGCCAGAGCAGGCGGGTGTAGTTCTCGCGCGCGTAGTCGTAGCGCGCGAACTCGGCGGGTCGCAGGCGCTTCACGTTCCAGGTGTGGAAGTACTCGTGGCTGATGAGGCCGAGCAGCGTGACGTAGCCGTCGGTCTGCTTTCGGGCGCCCATCTGGGGCAGGTCGCGGCGGGTGCAGATGAGCACGGTCGAGTGGCGATGCTCCAGCCCGCCGTAGCCGTCGTCCACGGCATTCAGCATGAACACGTAGCGGTCGTGCGGCGGCTTGGGGCCGTTGCGCTTGCCGACCTTGTCGCCATGCCAGAAGCGCATCTGCGCTTCGCAGATTGCCCGTGTGTCGGCGATCAGGCGTTCGCCGTCGAAGGAGGCGGGCACGCCGGCGATCACGAAGCGGTGCGGCACGCCGCAGGCTTCGAACTCCGCGCTCCAGAAGGCGCCCATTTCGACGGGACTGTCGGCCAACTCGTCGTAGTTGGCGGCGATGTAGGTGCCGAAACCCTGGCGGTCGACCTTCGCCGGCTTCAACGCCGTGGCGCACGACCAGCGGGCACCATCGGCCAGCGTCGGCGGCGCCGCCACTTCGATCGCGTGCGGCGCATCGACCTGGCCTTCGACCTGGAGGCAAAGGCTCGTGCCGTTGAAGAAGCCGCGATCGGCGTCCAGCCAGGCGGTCCGTACCGAGTTGTCGTACGCGCAGACCGCATAGCGCAGCACCAGCGGCTTGCCCGGCGTGCATTCGATCTGCCAGCTGCACTTGTCGAGTTGCTGCGCCGCCACCTTGCGACGGCCTTGCGTCGCCTGCAGGTCCTGGAGGTTTTTCGAGAACTCGCGCACCAGGTAGCTGCCCGGAATCCACACCGGCAGCGAAACACGCTGCAGCGCCGCCGGGGCGTCGATGGTCAGGGTGACGGCGAAGAGGTGTGCCTTGCGATCCGCGCACTCGACGCGGTAGTGGACGGCCGGCGCGGCCATCAACTGCGAGCAGCGAGTTGTTTTTCGACCTGCGCTGCCGGCAGCGCGCCCGGCGCGCGCGAACCGTCGCTGAAGATCAGCGTGGGCGTGCCGGTGATGTTGTACTTCTGGCCGAACTCGCGGTTGCGGGTGAGGGCGGTGGTGTCGCAGTCGCCCGCGTCAGGTGCGACGCCGCGCTGCATCCAGTCGTTCCACGCCTTGGCCTTGTCCTTGGCGCACCAGATGTTGCGTGCCTTGACGACCGAATCGGGGCCGAGCACCGGGTAGAGGAACATGTGGATGGTGATGTTGTCGACCTTCGTCATGTCGCGCTCGAACTGCTTGCAGTAGCCGCAGTTCGGATCGGCGAAGACGGCCAGCTGCCGCTTGCCGTTGCCGCGCACGATCGTGAAGGCGTCCTTGACGGGCAGCTTGTTGAAGGCGACCTCGCTGAGCTTCTCCACCCGCTCCTCGGTGAGGTTCCTGCGTTCCTTCACGTCGATCAGGTTGCCTTGCAGCAGGTAGTTGCCCTGTTCGTCCGTGTAGAAGATCTCGAAGCCGTTGACGCGCACTTCATAGAGGCCGGGTATCGGCGACTTGCTGATTTCGTCGATCTTCGCGAATTGCGGGATGCGCGCGGCCAGGTTCTTGCGGATGTCGGCTTCGCCGGCGCTCGCGTTCAGTGCGTAGCCCAGGGTGAGCGCGGTCAGCGCGGCAAAGAGGGGACGGGTGAGTTTGTTCATGGTGGTGTTCCCGGATTTCATTGCAAGCCCATCGCCTGTCGCGCGATCCAGTTCTTGACGAGCCGTGTGCGGTCGAAGCCGCGCATGCCCCAGTTCCGCAGCGCCGGCAGGGGATCGGCGCTGTGGGCGAAGAGTTGCTGCAGGCCGTCGGTCGCGAGGCTCATCGACAGCACATCGGTGCGGCGCGCCCGTTCATAGCGCCGGAGCAGCCGGGCGTCGCCGACGCTGCGCCAGTAGTCGCGCGACTTGATCACGTCTGCGAGGACCGCCGCGTCCGCAAGGCCCAGGTTCAGGCCTTGCCCTGCGAGCGGGTGCACCGTGTGCGCCGCGTCGCCCGCCAGAGCCCAGGCGGCGCCGTCGTCGAACTGGCCCGTCCAGCGGTTGGCGATGGCACGCTGCAGCGGCCAGGCGGCGCGCTCGCTGGTGAGCCGAAGCCCACCGAGCGCCCTGTGGGTCGCCTCGCTCATCGCAGCGTTGAACTCGTCGGCGCCTTGCGCGAGGAGGGCGGGCGCGCGAAGCTGGTCGACCGACCACACGAGCGCCAGCGAACGGTCGAGGCTGGCCGGCGCGTCCGCGGGGCGATTCGCGTCGCCCATCGGCAGCAGCGCCAGCACTTCGCCCTTGTCGCTGAACCATTGGCGGGCGGTGCCGTCATGCGGCAATTCGGCTTCGACGCGTGCGGCGATCGCGTGCTGGGCGTAGCGCGTCACTTCGTAGTCGACGCCCAGCGCTTCGCGCGTGGCGCTCATGCGGCCTTCGCAGACCACCGTGAGCGCGGCGGAGACAGGTGCCGTCACGATTTCGATACGGGGCTGGAAGCGCACCGCGTCGCCCAGTTGGCGTTCGAGTGCCGGCACGTCGACGATCCAGGCCAGCGCGTCGACCTTCTGGCGCGCCGCGTTGAACTGCACCCGGCCGCCTTCGTCGCCATGCACCAGCATCTCGCGCACGGGCGTGGCGTGAGCCGTGTCCGGCCAGGCACGCAACGACTCGAGCAGGGTCCTGGAGGCGGCATTGAGCGCGTAGGCGCGGACATCCGGCCCGTTCGGTGCACTGGCGGGCACGACCAGCGCCACGCGCACGCGTTCGCGCGCCAGCAGGAGTGCCAGCGTGCGTCCGACGATGCCGGCACCGCGAATGCAGACTTCGGGGGGGAGAGCCATCGCGGCATTGTAGGAGGAGCCTTCCCACCAGGGCGCCGTGCTGGACAATCGCGCTTCTTGGAAAAGGACCTGCCCGTGAATGTTTCCGACTTCGACCTCCAGGCGACCATCGCGCGCCTGTTCGTCTATCCGATCAAATCGTGCGCCGGCGTCGAGTTGCAAGAGACGCTCCTGATCGAAACCGGACTGGAATTCGACCGCGCCTGGATGGTGGTCGACAGCGCCGGCGAGTTCGTCTCCCAGCGCGAACTGCCACGCATGGCGCTGATCCGGCCGCAACTCAAGCACTCCGAGATGGTGCTGCGGGCCCCGGGCATGCTGGCGCTGCACATTGCCTTCGATCGCGTCGAGGGACCGGTGCGCGTGCGCGTCTGGAAGGACGAGGTCGCCGCCTACGACATGGGCGACATCGCCGCGCAATGGTTCAGTGATTTCCTTTCGGAGCCAGGGCAGCCCCGCAAGCTCCGGCTGGTGCGCTTCGATCCCGAGCAGGCACGACTGTCGAGCCTGAAATGGACTGGCGGCGTCGAGGCGCCGAATCAGTTCGCCGACGGATTCCCCTTGCTCGTGGCCAGCGAGGGCTCGCTCGCCGAACTCAACCAGAGGCTGCTGGCCGCCGGGCATGAATCCGTCGGCATCGAGCGCTTCAGGCCCAACGTGGTGCTGGCCGGCGTCGAGGCGCACGACGAGGATCGGGTCGAAACGCTGCATGTCCAGACCGCCGAGGGCGAGGTCAGCCTGCGCCCCGTCAAGCCTTGCGCGCGCTGCCCGATCGCCGACATCGATCCGGCGACCGGCCTCGGCAGCCCCGTCGTCGGGGACATGCTGCGGACGTATCGCTCCGATCCGCGCGTCAACGGCGCGATCACCTTCGGCATGAATGCGATCGTGCTGCAGGGCGTGGAGCATGCGCTCAGGGTCGGTCAGCCGGTGGGCGCCAACCTGCGCTTCGAATGAGGCCGTAGCCCCGGATCTAGGGCGCGAAAGGCCGGGCGCCTAAAATCACCGGTTACCCCAAGATTTCTGAAAGCCCCCGCCATGAGTCTCCAGTGCGGCATCGTCGGCCTGCCCAACGTCGGCAAGTCCACCCTCTTCAACGCGTTGACCAAGGCAGGCATCGCGGCCGAGAACTATCCCTTCTGCACGATCGAGCCGAACGTCGGCGTGGTCGAAGTCCCGGACCAGCGCCTTGCGCAACTGGCCGAGATCGTGAAGCCGGAGCGCATCGTGCCGGCGATCGTCGAGTTCGTCGACATCGCGGGCCTGGTGGCCGGTGCCAGCCAGGGCGAAGGATTGGGCAACCAATTCCTCGCGCACATCCGCGAGACCGATGCAATCGTGAATGTCGTGCGCTGCTTCGAGGACGACAACGTCATCCACGTGGCCGGCAAGGTCGACCCGATCTCCGACATCGAGGTGATCCAGACCGAACTGTGCCTGGCCGACCTCTCGACGGTCGAAAAGGCCCTGCATCGCCACACGAAGACGGCGCGTTCCGGCGACAAGGAAGCGATCAAGCTGGTCGCGCTGCTCGAGAAGTGCGAGGCTGCACTGAATGAGAACAAGCCGGTGCGCGCGGTTGAATTCAGCAAGGAAGACAAGCCGCTGATCAAGCAGTTCTCGCTGATCACCGCCAAGCCGGCGATGTTCGTCGGCAACGTCGCCGAGGACGGCTTCGAGAACAACCCGTTCCTGGATCGCCTGCGCGAATACGCGGCCGCGCAGAACGCACCCGTCGTCGCCATCTGCGCCAAGATCGAGGCCGAACTGGCCGACATGGACGATGAAGACCGGACGATGTTCCTCGCCGAGATCGGGCAGGAGGAGCCGGGGCTCAACCGCCTGATCCGCGCCGCATACACGCTGCTCGGTCTGCAGACCTACTTCACCGCTGGCGTCAAGGAAGTGCGCGCCTGGACCATCCACATCGGCGACACCGGCCCCCAGGCGGCCGGCGTGATCCACACCGATTTCGAGAAGGGCTACATCCGCGCCCAGACCATCGCCTTCAACGACTTCATCGCGTACAAGGGCGAGCAGGGCGCGAAGGATGCCGGCAAGATGCGTGCGGAAGGCAAGGAGTACGTCGTCAAGGATGGCGACGTGATGAACTTCCTGTTCAGTTCCTGAGCCGCCACACACCCACGCATGATCACCGTCCATCACCTGAACAACTCGCGCTCGCAGCGTGTCCTCTGGCTTCTCGAAGAACTCGAACTGCCTTACGAGATCGTCCACTACCAGCGCGATCCGAAGACCATGCTCGCGCCCCCCACCTTGCGCGCGGTGCATCCCTTGGGCAAGTCGCCGGTGGTGACGACCGACGATGGGCTAACGCTCGCGGAATCGGGTGCGATCCTCGAGACCTTGATCGAACGCTACGGCAATGGCCGCCTTGCGCCGCCGGCGGGCTCGCCCGAAGCCTTGCGCTATCGTTATTGGCTTCACTTTGCAGAAGGTTCGGCCATGCCGCCGCTTCTGATGAAGCTGGTGTTCGACCGGATCGAGAACTCGAAGATGCCTTTCTTCGCCAAGCCGATCGCCCGCTCCATCGCGGCGAAGGCCAAGGCGGGGCTCGTCACGCCGAATATCAAGAGCCATCTCGACTTCATGGAAGGCGAACTCGGCAAGAGCGAATGGTTCGCCGGCGATGCCTTTACCGGTGCCGACATCCAGATGAGCTTTCCGGTGGAGGCCGCCGCGGTGCGTGGCGGGCTCGATGCGTCGCGCCCCCGGTTGATGGCGTACCTCGAGCGCATTCACGCGCGACCGGCCTATCGCCGCGCGCTGGAGCGCGGTGGTCCGTACGGACTGCTGAAGTGACCCGGGCCTAGTTGGGCCAGATGTAAAGCAGCGCGACCGTCATCGTGACGTACCGCGCGAACTTGCCGATCGCCATATAGAACACGCAGGGCCAGAACGGCAACTGCAGCCATCCCGCGACGGCGCAGAGCGGGTCGCCGACGATCGGCAGCCAGCTCAGCAGACAGGCCTTCGGTCCCAGGCGTTCGAGCCAGGTCAGCACGCGCAGATGGTGCTTGGAGTGCGAGTACTTGTCGGCCACCTTGTGAGCGCCGTAGCCCATCCACCAATCGACGATGCCCCCCAAGGTGTTGCCGATTGTGGCGACGAAGATGGCGGGCCAGAACATGTCCGGGTTGAGCTTGAGCAGCCCGAAGAGCACCGGCTCCGAGCCGACCGGCAGCAGCGTCGCCGACACGAAGGCGGCGATGAATACCGTGCTCAACCCGTATTGCGGCAGCGCGAGAAGCGCGAGAAGTGAGTCGAGCCAGGCTTGCATGTGCGCCGGAGTATAGAAAGGCACCGACCTGTTGGCGTGTAGGTGCAAGTACGGGCATCGGGTGTCGCCAACCTGCCTTTCGCGTGTGGTCCAAGTGCAAATCGTTGCAGCCGACACATCGCCGCGCCGCTACAATCGTGCCTCATTTTTCAGCAGCCCAGCGCTCGCCACTTTCTCTCCATGACCCTGCAAATCGGCAACATCGCGCTGGAAAACCGCCTGTTCGTCGCGCCCATGGCAGGCGTCACCGACCGGCCGTACCGCATGCTCTGCCGTGCGCTCGGTGCGGGCTATGCGGTCAGCGAGATGGTGACTTCGCGCAAGGAGTTGTGGGGCACGCTCAAGACCTCGCGCCGCGCCAATCATGACGGTGAGCCCGGCCCCATTTCGGTGCAGATCGCGGGGACCGATGCGGACATGATGTCCGAGGCCGCGCTCTACAACATCGACCGCGGTGCGCAGATCATCGACATCAACATGGGTTGCCCCGCCAAGAAGGTGTGCAACAAGTGGGCAGGGTCCGCGCTGATGCGCGACGAGCCGCTCGCCCTCGAGATCGTGGAGGCGGTGGTGAAGGCGGCCGCACCGCGTCACGTGCCAGTGACACTCAAGATGCGCACCGGATGGAGCGAGGACCATCGCAATGCCGTGACACTCGCGCGCCGCTTCGAACAGGCCGGTGTGCAGATGCTCACCGTGCATGGCCGCACGCGCGAGCAAGGCTACAAGGGCCACGCCGAGTACGACACGATCGCGGCGGTCAAGGCCGCCGTGCGAATTCCGGTTGTCGCCAACGGCGACATCACCACACCCGAGAAGGCACGCGACGTGTTGGCGCTCACTGGCGCCGACGCGCTGATGGTGGGCCGCGCCGCGCAGGGGCGGCCCTGGATCTTCCGCGAGATCGCGCACTTTCTCGACACAGGCACGCACCTGGCCCCGCCGCTGGTGGCCGAGGTGCGACGCCTGATGCTCGACCATCTGCAGGAACACTACGTCCTCTATGGCGACTACAGCGGTGTCCGCACCGCGCGCAAGCACATCGGCTGGTACGTGCGCGCACTGCCGGGCGGCGAAGCATTCCGATCGACCATGAACGCCATCGAAGACTGCGACGCGCAGTTGCAGGCAGTGGCCGGTTTCTTCGACATGCTGGCCACCCGGATGGACCGCATTCCACACGCCGCGGGCGATGCGCTCGAACCATCGGACGAGCAGGCCGCCGATGCGCTGGCGTGAGAAGAACAGGACAAGAGGGTAAGAAGAGAAGGCCATGAGCAAGAAACACATCGAAGACTGCGTGCGCAGCAGCCTGGACAGCTATTTCCGCGACCTCCGCGGTACCGAACCCGACGGCATGTACGACATGCTCGTGCGCGTCGTCGAAAAGCCTCTGCTCGACGTCGTGATGACGCGCGCCGAGGGCAATCAATCCAAGGCCGCGCAATGGCTCGGCCTGAACCGCAACACGCTGCGCAAGAAGCTGGTCGAACACAAACTGCTGAAGTAACTCCTGATGAACGCACTGATCTCCGTTTCCGACAAGACCGGCATCCTCGAATTCGCGCAAGCCCTGCATGGCCTGGGCGTCAAGCTGCTCTCCACCGGCGGCACCGCCAAGTTGCTGGCCGACGCCGGCTTGCCGGTGACGGAAGTGGCGGAGCACACCGGGTTTCCCGAGATGCTCGACGGCCGCGTCAAGACCCTGCACCCCAAGGTGCATGGCGGCCTGCTGGCGCGCCGCGACCTGCCGGCCCACATGGCCGCGCTCGAGGAACACGGCATCGACACCATCGACCTGCTGGTGGTGAACCTCTATCCGTTCGAAGCCACGGTCGCGAAGTCCGGCTGCACGCTGGAAGACGCCATCGAGAACATCGACATCGGCGGTCCCGCCATGGTTCGCAGCGCGGCCAAGAACTGGAAGGACGTCGGCGTGCTGACCGATGCGTCGCAGTACCCGCAGGCACTCGCCGAGCTGAAGGCGGACGGCAAGCTGAGCGACAAGACCAAGTTCGCCTTCTCGGTCGCCGCGTTCAACCGCATCAGCCAGTACGACGGCGCGATCAGCGACTATCTCTCGCGCATCCAGGAAGACGGCAAGTACGCGCTGTTCCCGGCGCAGAGCAACGGCCGCTTCGTCAAGCTGCAGGACCTGCGCTATGGCGAGAACCCGCACCAGCAGGCCGCGTTCTATCGCGACCTGTACCCGGCGCCCGGCTCGCTGGTGACGGCGACGCAGCTCCAGGGCAAGGAGCTCAGCTACAACAACATCGCCGATGCCGACGCGGCCTGGGAGTGCGTGAAGAGCTTCGACACCCCCGCCTGCGTGATCGTCAAGCACGCCAATCCCTGCGGCGTCGCGACCGGCAAGGACCCGCTGGAGGCCTACAGCAAGGCCTTCAAGACCGATCCGACCTCGGCCTTCGGCGGCATCATCGCCTTCAACCGGCCGCTCGACCGCGCGGCGGCGGAGGCGGTGAGCAAGCAGTTCGTCGAGGTGCTGATGGCGCCCGGCTATGCGCCTGAGGCGCTCGAGGTGTTCAAGAGCAAGGTCAATGTGCGCATCCTCCAGATCGCGCTGCCGCCCGGCGGCAAGACCGACTGGGACAACGGCCGCAATGCAGTGGACGTGAAGCGCATCGGATCGGGCCTGCTCATGCAGACCGCCGACAACCGCGAGTTGTCGATCGACGAGCTCAAGATCGTCAGCAAGAAGCAGCCGACGCCGCAGCAACTGCAGGATCTGCTGTTCGCATGGAAGGTCGCGAAGTTCGTGAAGAGCAACGCGATCTTGTTCTGTGCGGATGGCATGACGATGGGCGTTGGCGCCGGCCAGATGAGCCGGCTCGACTCCGCCCGCATCGCGAGCATCAAGGCGCAGCACGCCG
Organism: Variovorax glacialis; assembly: GCF_051216375.1. Classification (NCBI taxonomy): domain Bacteria; kingdom Pseudomonadati; phylum Pseudomonadota; class Betaproteobacteria; order Burkholderiales; family Comamonadaceae; genus Variovorax; species Variovorax glacialis. Next base: position 110,570 of record NZ_JBPJZT010000004.1, read on the forward strand.
GCCTGTCGCTGTCGGGAACGGCCGTCGCGAGCGATGCGTTCTTCCCGTTCCGCGACGGCCTCGACGTGGTGGTGGATGCCGGTGCGACCTCGGTGATCCAGCCCGGTGGTTCGATGCGGGACCAGGAAGTGATCGACGCCGCCGACGAGCGCGGCGTGGTGATGGTGCTGTCAGGCGTTCGGCACTTTCGGCACTAGCTATTGCTCGCCCCCAGGCTTCGCGGGCTCTGTCGCCCACCCCCAGGCTTCGCGCACTTCGTGTCGCTACGCCTACCCCCTGCCGGGGGCAACACCGGCGGACCGGCTTAGCCGGATCCGCGGTGTTTCTGAACTTGGACGGCTAGGGGTTCTCGTTGGTGCCGTCGGAGAAGCGGTATTTCAGCTGGAAGCTGATGGCGCCGTACAGGCGGTTCTTGATGCTGGGGATGATCGCGATGTTCAGTCCCCAGTGCTTGCCTTCGATGGCTGCGGTCGGGATGAGCGCCGCGAACCAGCCGCCGTTGTTGGTCATCGGGTAGCCGTCGAAACCGCCGACGACGGCACCGAGCTTTACGCCGTAGAACTCGAAGGGCATGACGTAGAGGCCTGCGTAGTTCGAGTGCTTGCGATCGCTGTTGCGGAAGGCGCCGGCGGTCAGCGAGAAGGTCTTGTCGATGGGCCACTCGATGCCGAGGCCGGGGTTGAAGTCTTCGAGGCCTTTGTCGCGGTCGAAGTGCAGAGAGTAGAAGCCTGGGTTGATCCAGACCTGGCTGATGTCGACCTGGGCCAGGGCAAGGCCGGGCAGGAGCAGGCTCGCGCCTGCCAGGAGCGTTGGCAACTTCATGGGGACTACAGCGTCTTGAAGATTTGCCGGGCGGCTTCGATCGTGGCGGCGATGTCGTCCTCGCTGTGCGCCGAACTTACGAAACCCGCTTCGTACAAGGCCGGCGCGATGTAGACGCCGCGGTCCAGCAGGCCATGAAACAGCTTGTTGAACTTCGCGCCGTCGCTCTTCATGACGGCCGTGTAGTTCTGCGGCAGCGCATCGAGCAGGAAGAAGCCGAACATGCCGCCTTCGCTGTCGGCGCTGAATGCCACGCCTTCGGCCGCCGCCGCGGCCTTCAGGCCATCGGTGAGGGAGCGCGTCTTCTTCGACAGGGCTTCGAAGAAGCCGGGTCTGGCGATTTCCTTCAGCGTCGCGAGGCCGCAGGCCGTTGCCACCGGGTTGCCCGACAGCGTGCCGGCCTGGTAGACCGGCCCCAGGGGGGCAAGCTGTTCCATGATGGCGCGGGGGCCGCCAAACGCAGCGAGCGGCATGCCACCCCCGATCACCTTGCCCAGCACCGTCAGGTCCGGCGTGATGCCCAGCACGCCCTGCGCGCCGCGCAACCCGACCCGGAAGCCGGTCATGACCTCGTCGAAGATCAGCAGCGCACCGTGCTGCGTGCAAAGCTCGCGGCAACGCTTCGCGAAAGCGGCGCTGGCGCGCACGAAGTTCATGTTGCCCGCGATCGCCTCGATCATCAGGCACGCGATGTCCTGACCGTGGAGCGCGAACGCTTCCTCGAGTTGCGACAGGTTGTTGTATTCAAGAACCAGCGTGTGCTGGACCACCTCGGGCGGCACGCCGGCCGAAGTCGGATTGCCGAAAGTCGCGAGGCCGGATCCCGCCTTGACCAGCAGCGCATCCGCATGCCCGTGGTAGCAGCCCTCGAACTTGATGATGTACTTTCGTCCCGTCGCGCCGCGCGCGAGACGCAGCGCACTCATCGCCGCCTCGGTGCCCGAACTCACGAGCCGTACCATCTCCATCGACGGCACCAACGCAAGGATCGCTTCGGCCAACTCGATCTCGCGCTCCGTCGGCGCCCCGAACGAAAAGCCCTCGGTGACGGCACGCTGCACCGCTTCGACCACAGCAGGATGCCCGTGACCCAGGATCATCGGCCCCCACGACCCGATGTAGTCGATGTAGCGCTTGTCCGCCGCGTCCCAGAAGCAGGCCCCCTGCGCGCGCTTCACGAAACGCGGCGTCCCTCCCACCGCCTTGAAAGCCCGAACAGGCGAATTCACGCCCCCCGGTATCACAGCGCGCGCGCGCTCAAAAAGAATGTCGTTCTGATCAGTGTTCATCGGTCGTCAATCGGTATTCAAGCAAGCGAGGGCCGCCGCGCCCGGCCGCCCGTAGCGGCCGGCCCGCCCCCGGTAGGGGGTAGGCGAAGCGACACGCAGTGCGCGCAGCCTGGGGGCGAGCAACACTTAATGCCGAGTGTCGTGCGGCGGCAAGGCAAAGTCGGTCGGGGAGGCGGGGTCGCCATTGTCTTCGTCCTCGTCGTCTTCGGGCTGCGCCCAGAACAGGCGGTCGGGCAGCACGTGTCCCATGCCGGGTCGGAAACCCGCATCGAGGCACCGGTCCATGTAGCTCAGCGCCTCGCTGGTGGCCGCGACGAGATCGGTGCCACTGGCCAGCAGCGCAGCCAGCGCGGCGGACAGCGTGTCGCCGGCGCCTGCGAACACGGCATCGAGCCTTTCGTATTTTTCGCTCGCGAGCACCGATTGCGGCGATGCCAGCACGTTGTCGATGAACTGTTCGGGCAGCACGAGCCCGGTGACCAGCGTGTAGGGCACGCCGAACTCGCCCGCAGCCTTCGCGATGTCGCGTGCAGTGGGAGGGCGCTCACCGCTCCAGTCGGGCAGCAGCCAGCGCCACAGCGTGCTGTGGTTGCCGACCAGCACGGTGGTCTGTGGCAGCACCAGTTCGCGGAAAGCGTCGAGGTAGGCCTCGATCTGGGCGTCTTCCCACCACGAGAGGTTGGGCATGTAAGCGACGACAGGCACCTCGGGGTAGTCCGTGGCGGTCTCGGCCACGGTGCTCAGGTTCTCCGGCGAACCGACGAAGCCGATCTTGATGAGCTGCACTTCGACGTCTTCGAGGATCGCGCGAGCCTGCTCCGCGACGGCCTCTTCGTCGAATGTGAAGTGATCGAAGATTTCCGCGGTGTCGCGCGCGTACGCGCCGGTCACGACGGCCAGCATGTGGGCTCCCACCGAAGCCATGGCCAGCGCGTCGCCGCCCAGTCCACCCGCCCCGCTGGGGTCGCTGGCATTGAAGACCAGCACGCACGGCGGATTCAGATCGCTCTCTGCGGTGTCTTCGGGGTTCGAGGGGTCGGTAAGATCGCTCACTTTGTGATCGTGCTCTGTTGGTAGTAAAGAAGTGTTCATACCCAATCAGGGCTCACCGGATGGTGGCATATCTGAGACGATTCTCACGGGAATTGAGGATACGTCTGGATACGATCGTTGCATTTGATGAACAGGGACTTTAAGCTGCGATGAATACGAAAACCTGGATGTGCCTGATTTGTGGGTGGATCTATGACGAATCGGTGGGCGTGCCGGAAGATGGTATTGCAGCCGGTACGGCATGGGCTGATGTTCCGATGAACTGGACCTGCCCCGAGTGTGGAGCGCGCAAGGAAGACTTCGAAATGGTTGAGATCTGAAGCATGGCATAGGGCCGCGCTTCCTGCGCTCCCGAGGGAGTGCAGTGATCATCAAGGTGTCACAAGAGGAGCGGTGCGAATGAGCGCGAATGGATCCGGTTACAAGGTGCTCGTCATCGACGACAGCAACACCATTCGGCGCAGTGCCGAGATCTTCCTCAAGCAGGGCGGTCATGAAGTCCTGCTGGCCGAGGACGGCTTTGATGCCCTGTCCAAGGTCAACGATCACAAGCCCCACCTGATTTTTTGCGACATTCTGATGCCGCGCCTCGACGGCTATCAGACCTGCGCCATCATCAAGCGCAACTCGCATTTCTCCAATGTGCCTGTCGTGATGCTCTCGTCCAAGGACGGCGTCTTCGACAAGGCGCGCGGCCGCATGGTCGGCTCGCAGGACTATCTCACCAAACCTTTCACCAAGGATCAGCTGCTCCACGCCGTGGAGCAGTTCGGTATTGTTCAGGAAGCGCAGTAATGCCAATTCGCAAAGTGCTCGTGGTCGATGACTCGAAGACCGAACTGGTCTTTCTGACCGACCTCCTCCAGAAGAACGGCTTCTCGGTGAAAACCGCCGAGAACGCCGACGACGCCATGCGTCGTCTCGAGGAAGAGCAGCCCGACCTCATCCTCATGGATGTCGTGATGCCCGGTCAGAACGGTTTCCAGCTCACGCGTGCCATTGCACGCAATCCGCAGTACGCCGCGGTGCCGATCATCCTGTGCACGAGCAAGAACCAGGAGACCGATCGCGTCTGGGGCATGCGGCAAGGCGCCCGCGACTACATCGTCAAGCCCGTCAACGCGGCCGAGCTGATGGCCAAGATCAGCGCGCTGGCCTGATCGCGCAAGCAGCCCTCCGTCCATGGCCAACCGCGACGCTCTCCGCGCTTTCCAGTCCCGGCTCGCCAGTCGCCTCCAGGCGGCCCGCACCTCGGGCGTTTCCGCATCGTGGCTCGCCGTGGAGGCGGGCGAATCGAACTACCTGTTCCCGCTCGGGCATGCAGGCGAAATCTTTCCCTGGACACCTCCGCAGCACGTGCCTTACACCGAGCCCTGGTTCCTCGGCGTGGCCAACCTGCGCGGCGGACTCTACGGCGTCGTCCAGCTTTCGACCTTTGCCTCCGGCGCGGCGACAGCGCCCGCGGCCAGCGAGACGACGCGCGCGCAATCCCGGCTCGTTGCGCTCAACGAATTGCTCGAAGTCAACTGCGCGCTGCTGATCGACCGGCTGGTCGGCCTGCGCGGCGTGGACGCCTTCGTCGCATCGCAGCCGCCGGCCAGCGATGCGCCAGCCTGGCACGGACATGCCTACACCGACGCGGCGGGAGGGCGCTGGCAGGAAATCAACCTGCAGGCGCTTTCGCAGCAACCCCAATTTTTGAGCATCGGCGCCTGAGCGGACCGCCTTGCACCGACCCACCACCTGAAGGACCGACCGTGAGCTCGATCGCCGACAAGTTCAAGAAATTCCTGCCCGTGAGTGGCAGCAGCGTGTCAGTGGGCGCCGATAGCGCTGCAGCCCTGACGCTGGACAATGTCGAAACCTTGCAGCCCGAGGAGAAGACAGTGCTCATACGTAGGGATGCGTCTCCCGAATCGACCGCCCTTCCGGCCGACGCCGAAACCGATGCGACCGTGGGACAGGCCGCGGAGCAGGCGCCCGAGCCGGCGGCGTCGGTCGCCGAATCCGCCGCGCCGCGTGCCAGCCGGACGAGGCGCTCGCAGCGTTCGAGTCCGGCGCGCCAGCAGCGGATCCTCGCGATGGCACTGGCCGGCGTGGTGCTCCTGCTTCTGCTGGTGGCCGGCTCCGCCATCCTTCGCGCCGAACGCCTCGCGCAGCAGGTGGCTGCCACCGGCCAGTCGCTGATGCAGTCGCAGCGGCTCGCCAAATCGGTGTCGCAGGCGCTGGTCGGCAACGTCGCGGCTTTTGCGGAAGTCAAGGACAGCTCGGACGACCTGACCCGCCGCGTGCAGGGCCTCTCGAACGGCGACGACGCCCTCAAGCTCGAACGCGTCGGCACCCAGTACGACATGGAACTGAGCAAGATCACGCCGCTGGTCGAGCGTGCCGACAAGAGCGCCAAGGCCGTGCTGGCCCAGCAGCAGATCCTGACGCAGGTCGGCAACGCGCTGCGCGACATCAATCGCCAGTCGTCGGACCTGCTCGAAATGACCGAGACCGTGGCCTCGCTCAAGATGCAGCAGAACGCGACGCTGCCGGAGATTTCGGCTGCCGGCCAGCTGGTGATGCTGACGCAGCGCATCGGCAAGTCGGCCAACGAATTCCTCACCGTCGAAGGCGTGAGCCCCGATGCCGTGTTCCTGCTCGGCAAGGACCTGAACACCTTCCAGGAAGTCACGCGAGGCCTGCTCGACGGTAGCGCCCAGCAGCGCCTGCCCGGCACGCGCGATGCGCAGACCCGCCAGCAGCTCGAAGCCATCCTGAAGACCTACGAACAGACCCGCACGCAAGCCGGCGCCATCCTGGGCAACCTGCAGGGCCTGGTCGCCGCACGCGAAGCGCAAGCCGCCATCCTGGCCGACAGCGAACCCCTGCGCACGTCCCTGGGCGACCTGCAGGAAAAGCTCTCCGCACGCACCGGCCTGGGCGCTGGCACGGTGGTGATGCTCTTCGTGCTGTCGCTGGCCGCCCTGGCACTCGCCGGCGCGATCGGTTTCGTGCAGGTGCGCGAAGGCCGTGAACGTGCGGCTGCCGCCGAACGCGATCGCGTCGAAGCCGAGCGGGTCAGCGAGGACGCCAGCCGCGTCAACGCCGCCAACCAGGCCGCCATCTTGCGACTCATGAATGAACTGCAGACCGTCGCTGAAGGCGACCTGACGCAGGAAGCGACCGTGACCGAGGACATCACCGGCGCCATTGCCGACTCGGTGAACTACACGGTCGAAGAACTCCGCCTGCTGGTGGGCAACGTGCAGAACACGGCAACCCGCGTGGCACAGACGACGTCGCAGGTGGAAAGCACCTCGACCGAACTGCTCGCCGCATCGACCGAACAGCTCCGCGAGATTCGCGAAACCGGCCAGTCGGTGCTGACGATGGCCGAACGCATCAACGGCGTGTCCTCGCAGGCGCAAGAGTCCGCCACTGTGGCGCGCCAGTCGCTGCAAGCCGCATCGTCGGGCCTGCAAGCCGTGCAGAACGCGATCGGCGGCATGAACTCCATCCGCGACCAGATCCAGGAAACCTCCAAGCGGATCAAGCGCCTCGGCGAGTCGTCGCAGGAGATCGGCGAAATCACCGAACTGATCTCGGACATTACCGAGCAGACCAACGTGCTGGCGCTCAACGCCGCCATCCAGGCAGCGTCCGCTGGTGAAGCCGGCCGCGGCTTCTCGGTGGTGGCAGAAGAAGTGCAGCGACTGGCCGAGCGCTCCGCGGACGCGACGCGCCAGATCTCGGCGCTGGTGAAGGCGATTCAGACCGACACGCAGGACGCGGTCGGCGCCATGGAACGGTCCACGCAGGGTGTGGTGGAAGGGGCCAAGCTGTCCGACAACGCCGGTACCGCGCTGTCCGAGATCGACCGCGTGTCCCGCCGCCTCGCCGAGCTGATCGAACAGATTTCGCAATCCGCCTCCCGCGAAGCGGATTCGGCCAACGTGGTGGCAGCCAACATCCAGCACATCTTCGCCGTGACCGAGCAGACCGGCGAAGGTACCCGCACCACCGCGCAACAGGTCCGCGAGCTCTCGCACATGGCCGAGGAACTGCGTCAGTCCGTGTCTCGTTTCAAGATTGCCTGAACGCCGAGCGCCCAACGTGTCGACCTTAAGCCCAGCCACCGCCCACACAGCCGGCAACGCGCCGGCGACCGAGGACCTTGGGCCGCTGGCCTGGGTGCTCGGTGAGATCCAGAAATCGCTCGAAGGTGTGGGCAAGACGTTGCGGCGCTTTGCCCGCGACGCGTCCGCCGCCCTGCCGGGTGCCGAGATCGACACCGCGCCGCTGCGCCTCGCGCGGCAGCAGCTGCATCAGGCCGTCGGCGCATTGCAGATGGTGGGCCACACGGCGCCGGCCCTGGTGCTGGGTGCCATGGAGTTCGCGGTCCAGAGCTTCGTCACGGAGCCGCTTCGCTGCACCGATGCCGCGGTGCAGAAGATCGACCGTGCAGGTTTTGCTGTCGCCGACTTCCTGAATGCGTTGATCGCAGGGAAGGTCGTCTCGTCGGTCGCGCTCTTCCCGCAGTACCGCGAAGTGCTCGAACTCGTCGGCAACGAACGGGTCCACCCCGCCGATCTGTGGAGCATGACCTGGCGCTGGGTCGAGATCAAGCCCGCGCCCACCCAGACCGCGCTGGTGTACGACCCTGCCGTCCGCTCGAAGCTCGACCGCGAAGTGCTGAAGGTCGTCAAGAGTGGCGACGATCACGCCGCCCGCCGCCTGCAGGCCCTGTGCCTGGGGCTTGGCCGTGGCGCATCGGTGCCGCGCGTCGCCAGTTTCTGGACGCTCGCCGCCGGTTTCTTCGAGGCATTGGCGCTCGCGCTGATCCCGACCGACGCCCACGTGAAGCGCGCCGCCTCGCGCGTGCTGCTGCAGTACGCCACCCTGGCACGCGGCGACAACACCGTGTCCGACCGCCTGGGGCAGGATCTGCTGTTCTTCTGCGCGCAGGCTTCGCCCGGCGCGCGCGACGAGGCCGCCACCCTCCGCGCGGTGCGCGTTGCGTGGGGCGTTGCCAACGAGCAATCGGTCGACTACACGATCGAACAGTTCGGCCGCTTCGATCCGGTCGTGCTCGCGCAGGCGCGCAAGCGCATCGAGGCCGCCAAGGAAATGTGGTCGGCGCTTTCGGGCGGCGACGTGAACCGCACGCGGCAGGTGGCGGATACCTTTGCGCAGCTCGGCGAATCGCTGCAGAAGCTGCATCCGCCGAGTCAGCCGATGGTGCAGGCGCTGAACAACGCGGTCGAAGCGTCGCTTCGTACCGGCCAGCCGCCGGCGACGGAGCTGGCGATGGAAGTCGCGACGTCGGTTCTCTATCTCGAAGCGGCTTTCGAGGACCTCGATCCGCACGACCGCCAGCTCACGGCCCGTACCGTGCAACTCGCCGGCCGGATCGAGCGCGCGCGCGATGGCGGTCGCTCCGAGCCTCTCGAGCCGTGGATGGAAGAGCTGTACCGTCGCGTCAGCGACCGCCAGACGATGGGCACCGTCGTCGGCGAGCTCCGCAGCCACCTGAGCGAACTCGAAAAGTCGATGGACCAGTTCTTCCGTCGACCCACCGACAAGGGGTTGCTCCGCACCGTGCCGAGCCAGCTGCTGCAGATGCGCGGCGTGTTCTCGGTCCTCGGCCTGGACCAGGCGGCCCAGACCGTGCAGCGCATGCGCGAGAACGTCGACCAGTTGCTGGCCGACGAATCTTCCGCAAACGAGATCCAGGCTTTCGATTCGCTGGGCAACAACCTGGGCGCGCTCGGCTTCCTGATCGACATGCTCAGCTACCAGCCTGCGCTGGCCAAGCGGCTCTTCGTGTTCGATGCCGAGATCGGCGAACTGAAGCCGCTCATGGGTCGGCAGGCCAGCGATGCCAGCCTGCCCGAGGCGGTGGCGCCCGCGTCCTTCGCCTCGGCCGCCGGGCCGGTCGCGGTCACCGACACGGTGCTCAGCGTCGAAGAAGTCGATGCCCAGATCGCAGCCAAGCTCGCCGCGCTGGCGGGGCCGGGAAACCGCAAGGCGCCGCCGTCACCGATCGAGGAATTCAGCCGCGCCACGGCCAGCTGGACCGCGAAGATCACTGGGCCCGCGCCGCTGGAGGGGCTGCCCGACACCGAAGTGACGGAGCTCGAGGAAGACGACCTCCAGAACATCTTCCTGGACGAAGCCCGCGAAGTGCTGCACAACGGCCTTGCCGCCGTCTCCGCGCTCGGTTCGCGCCCGGACGACAGCGGCGAACTGACCGTGCTCCGCCGTGCGTTCCACACCCTCAAGGGAAGCTCCCGCATGGTCGGGCTGATGGACTTCGGCGAAGCCGCCTGGTCCTTCGAGCAGGTGCTGAACACCTGGCTCGCCGACCAGCGACCCGCCACGCCGGAACTGCTCGCCGGCACGAAGAGTTCGCTGCAGGACTTTGCGAAGTGGGTCGAAGCCATCGCCGCCGGCGAGCCGCACACCTGGCAGTCGGCGCCTTTCCGCGCCATTGCCGAGGCCCTGCGCACCGGCGAGCCGCTGGCGCCGCCGCCGGCCCCCGTCGCCGACGCCGATGCGCTGGTGGCCGCCGCCCGTCACATCGCCGCGGAATCGATCGTCGAGGCGCCGCCTGCGCCGATCGAGCCGTTGCCGCTCCCCGAGATGCCGGATCTTCCCGATCTGGAACTGGATTCGGAGCCGCTCGTTTTCGAAGCGCCGGTGGAGGAGGCGAAGCCTGCCGCGCCGCCGGCCGAGGAGACCACCGTCTGGTCGGGTCTCCACAATGCCGACAAGCATCGGGAAGAGGAAGTCGAACAGGAGCCGCAGCGCGAGGAAGAAATCGGCAGCGACGACGGATTCGCTTCGACGGACTTCCTTGATTTCGATGGCAAGCCCGAGGCGCCGCCGGCCAGCGAGGAGGTCCTCGGCGAACTTGAGGATGTCGATTTTCTGGAAACGGTGCACACGTCGCTCGAACCGATGCGTACACCGCAGCCGGAGCCGCAGCCGATGTCGGAGCCGATCCCGGCGCCGATGCACGCCTCGGACGCCGAGATCGAGGCCATGTTCGATGTGCCCGCACCGGCGCCCGAAGAGATTCCGGCGCCCGTGGAGGATCTGGCCTTCGAGCTGACGTTGACGCCGGAGTTCGAGGTCGAGCCAGAAGCCAAGGCAGAACCGGAGCCCGTGCTTGAAGCAGAGCCCGCGATCGAAGCAGCGCCGGCGCTTGAAGCCGAGCCTGAGATCGTCCCGGAGGCCGTGATCGAACCCGAGCCCGCGATCGAGCCGGAAGCCGTGGCCGAACCCGAGGTCGAGATCGTCGCGGAAGCCGCGATCGAACCCGAGACCGTCGCCGAGCCCGAGCCGGAAGCGCTCGCACCGATCGAGGAGGTGGTCCAGGAGGCGCCGCTCGAACCCATGGCCGAAGCAATCGAGCCGCCCGCTCCGGTGGCGCCGGTCGAAGCCGTCGCAGAGCGCGCCGCGGCAGCGAGCACCGAGGAACAAGTCAAGGTCATCGGCCCGCTGCGCATCGGCATCGCGCTCTACAACGTCTATCTGAACGAAGCCGACGAGTGGTCGCGGCAACTGGCCACCGAAGTCGGCGAATGGGCACTCGAATCGCACGAGCGGGTTGCCGACTCGACGATCGGCCTGGCGCACTCGCTGGCGGGCAGTTCGGCGACCGTGGGCTTCCAGAGCCTGTCGAACATGGCGCGCCTGTTTGAAGCGGCACTGCAGCATCTACAGATGCAGGGCCGTGGAACGCCGGAGCAGGGCGTGGTGCTGGTCGTGGCGGCCGAGGAACTGCGTCGCCTGCTGCATCAGTTCGCTGCAGGCTTCCTGCGCGATCCCACCGAGGAAACACTGCAGGCACTGCGCGAAGTCGCAGCCTCGCAACTGCCCGTCGAGCCGGTCGAAGGCCGCCTGGTGACTTTCCATGTGCCGCGCGATGCGATGGCGGACGTGGCGCTCGACGATTCCGAGGATGCGATCGATGTCGCCGACGCTGTCGACGTCGACCTCTTCCCGATCTTCGAGGAAGAAGCGGCGGAACTGCTGCCGCAACTCGGCGCAGCACTGCGCGACTGGGCGCAGCACCCGGAAGTCAGCGCGCCGCGCGCCTCCACCCTGCGCACGCTGCACACCCTCAAGGGCAGTGCGCGGCTGGCCGGCGCGATGCGCCTCGGCGAGCGCGCGCACCGCATGGAGTCCGACATCGAGTCGCTCGGTTCCGAAGGTGCCGACCGTCAGTCGATCGAACAACTGCTCACGCGCTTCGACGCATTGCAGGCCACCTTCGATGCGCTGCGTGCTGCGGATGACGCGGTCCAGACCGAACTGGCGCAACGCGCGGTCGCTGCTGCGCCCGCGCCGAAGCCGGTCGAACTGCCGGTCGCCGTCGAGCTGCCGGCCATCGAGAAGAAGGAAGAAGAGGCCCCTGCTGTCGAGCCCGAATCCGTCGTGGAACGCGGCACGGTGGCGATGCCGTCGCCATCGGCGCTCACGCCGCTGCGTTCCATCTCGAACCAGGCGGTGCGCATCCGCACGCACCTGCTCGACCGGCTCGTCGCACAAGCCGGCGAGGTGATCATCACGCGTTCGCGCCTCGAGGCCGAACTGGGCCAGTTGCGCAGTTCGCTCGGCGACCTGACCGGCAACCTCGACCGCCTGCGCCAGCAGTTGCGCGACATCGAGGTCCAGGCCGAAAGCCAGATGCAGTCGCGCCTGGCGCAGGCGAAGGATTCGCAGCAAGGCTTCGACCCGCTCGAGTTCGACCGCTTCACGCGCGTGCAGGAACTCACCCGCATGATGGCCGAGTCGGTCAACGACGTGGCGACCGTGCAGCGCACGCTCCAGCGGACGGTGCAGGCCACGGAAGACGACCTGAGCGCCCAGGCGCGGCAGACCCGCGAGCTTCAGCGCGGCCTGTTGCGCACGCGCATGGTCGAGTTCGAAGGCATCTCCGAACGTCTGTACCGCGTCATTCGCCAGGCCTCGAAAGACACCGGCAAGCAGGTGCGCCTGGACATCGTCGGCGGCTCGATCGAGATGGACCGGGGCGTGCTCGACCGCATGACGCCGGCTTTCGAGCATCTGCTGCGCAATTGCGTCGCGCACGGCATCGAGGACGCCTCGGTGCGCGAGAAGGCCGGCAAGGATCCGAGCGGCCTCATCGTCATCGAGCTGCATCACGAAGGAAACGACGTCTCGGTCAGCTTCCGCGACGACGGCGCCGGTCTGAACTTCGATCGCATTGCCGCCAGGGCCTTGTCGCTCGGCCTGATCCCGCAGGGCAAGCAACTCAGCAACGAGGAAGCGGCCGAACTGATCTTCCAGCCCGGCTTCTCCACGGCGGAGCAGGTTTCCGAACTGGCCGGTCGCGGCATCGGCATGGACGTGGTGCGCGCGGAAGTCGCGGCACTCGGCGGGCGCATCGAAACGAACAGCCAGTCGGGGCAGGGCACGGTCTTCAAGCTGGTGCTGCCGCTGACGACCGCCGTGACGCACGTCGTGTTGATGCGCGCGGGTTCGACGTCGATCGGCGTGCCTTCGAGCCTGGTCGAACTGGTGTTGCGTGCCGGTGCCTCGGATCTCGAACTGGCCTACCTCAACCAGCGCTACGCCTTCGGCGGCGAACAGGTCCCGTTCTACTGGGCCGGTGCGCTGCTCCAGTCCTCCGCTGGCAGCGAACGTGCGCCGGGCAAGGCCAACACGATCGTCATCGTGCGAAGCGCCGCGCAGCGGATCGCCCTGCACGTCGACGAAGTCCTGGGCAACCAGGAAGTCGTGGTCAAGAACCTCGGGCCGCAGCTTTCCCGGCTGCCGGGCATGGCCGCCATCTCGGTGCTGGCCTCCGGCGCGGTGGCGCTCATCTACAACCCGGTCGCACTGGCCGCGGTGCATGGCGAACAGGCCCGCGAGCTCCAGGCATCGCGCAGTCGTCAGGGAGCGAGCAAGGATGTCGGCAGCGCGGAGCCCACGCAGCACGTGCCGGCAACGGTGCCGCAGGTTCCGCTGATCCTGGTGGTGGACGATTCGATCACGGTCCGGCGCGTCACGCAGCGCCTGCTTCAGCGCGAAGGCTATCGCGTGTCGCTGGCGGCCGATGGCTTGCAGGCGCTCGAACGGCTCCAGCAGGAGCGCCCGGCGGTCGTGCTGTCGGACATCGAGATGCCTCGCATGGACGGCTTCGACCTCGCGCGCAACATCCGCGCGGACGAGTCGCTGGCCGACCTGCCGATCATCATGATCACGTCGCGGATCGCGGAGAAGCACCACGACCACGCGCGTGCGCTGGGCGTCAACCACTACCTGGGCAAGCCCTACTCGGAAGAGGAGCTGCTGCGTCTGGTGCGAAGCTACACCGGCGTCGAAGTGCCAGTGGCCTTGGTGGCTTGACCAGGCTCACCCCCAGGCTTGCTCACTTCGTGTAGCCGCCTACCCCCTTCCAGGGGGCGCAGCCCACGGCCCGGCGGAGCCGGTTCCGTGGCTGCCCACCAAGAGTGGCGTCGCGCTGCGGCTACTTTTTCACCACGGCGTAGCGCTGCAGGGTGCGGTCGCGTGCTTCGGCGTGGTCGACGATGGGCTTGGGGTAGGTTTCGCCGAGCTTGACGCCTGCGGCCACGAGTTCGACGGGCTTGGCGGTCCAGGGCGAGTGGATTTGTGCGTTTGACAGTCCGGCCAACTGCGGCAGGTAGCGGCGGATGAACTTGCCTTCGGGGTCGAAGCGTTCGCTTTGCGTCACGGGGTTGAAGATCCGGAAGTAGGGCTGAGCGTCGCAGCCGCTGGAGCTTGCCCATTGCCAGCCGCCGTTGTTCGATGACAGCTCGAAATCGTTGAGATGCACGGCGAAGTAGCGTTCGCCGCGGCGCCAGTCGATGCCGAGGTCCTTGCAGAGGAAGCTCGCCACGATCATGCGGAGGCGGTTGTGCATGTAGCCGGTCTGGTTGATTTGCGCCATGGCGGCGTCAACCAAGGGATAGCCGGTCTGTCCGTTGCACCAGGCGTCGAAGAGGCTGTCCGCGTGCTTGCCGTGGTGCCACTGGATCTTGTCGTACTCGGGCCTGAAGCTGCGGGACTCGCCGCCCTCCGCCACGTGGGGATGGTGCGCAAGGATCTGGAAATAGAAATCCCGCCAGATGAGTTCGCTGAGCCAGGTCGCTGCGCCTTGGTCGCCCTGCAGCGAAAGCTGGTGCGCGACGCCTGCGAGCTGCCGGATCGAGACGGTGCCGAAACGCAGGTGCACGCTGAGGTAGCTGGGTCCGCGCACCGACGGGAAGTCGCGTGCCTGGTGGTAGCGGTCGATGCGCTGGAAAAAGTCGTCGAACAGTGCGGCGCCGCCCTGGCTGCCGGTCGGGATGTCCAGCTCGGCCAGGTTGCTTTTCTCGAACCCGATCTCCGCCAGCGCCGGCACCGGCGCGTCGTACTTCTCCGCCATGCGCGCCAGCGCGTCCGCGTAGGTGCGCACGGGATAGGGCTTCAGGTAGAAGGGATCGACCTTCGACAGCCAGGCGCGCTTGTAGGGCGTGAAGACGGTGTAGGGTGCGCCCGCCTGGGTCAGGACCTCGTCGCGCTCGAAGACCGTATGGTCTTTGTAGGTATGGAAGGAGACGCCGGCATTGGCGAGCGCGCCGAGCACCTTGGCGTCGCGTGTCAGCGCGTCCGGTTCGTCATCGCGGTTGGCGAAGACGGCCTGGACGTCCAGCGCGCGCGCCAAGGGCGCGATCTCGTCTTCCGCGACGGCATGGCGAACGATAAGTCCGCCTCCCAGGGCTCGGAGGTCCGCATCGAGCTCGACCAGCGATTCGCGGATGAATTCGACGCGCCGGTCCACGCGGGGCAGCGGATCGAGGATCGCCCGGTCGAAAACGAACACGCAGACCACCTGCCGGCAAGCGCGCAGGGCCTGGTAGAGCGCCGCGTTGTCGTCCACGCGCAGGTCGCGGCGAAACCACATCAGGCCCTTGGGATAGATCTTGTCGACGGCCAGTAAAATCGGCGGCATGGCTTCCGATTCTGCCCCGATGAACCTCACGCATCATTTTCTGATCGCGATGCCGGGGCTGGAAGACAAATCCTTCAGCCGCAGCGTCGTCTACCTGTGCGAGCACAGCGAGCGCGGCGCGCTCGGCCTGGTGATCAACAAACCCAGCGATATCAACCTGAAGGTGCTTTTCGAGAAGATCGAACTGCATCTCTCCAGTCCCGAACTCGGCAAGGCGCCGGTGTTCCAGGGCGGCCCCGTCCAGACCGAGCGCGGCTTCGTCCTGCATGAGCCGGTGTTCGCCCAGGCGGACAAGCCGAATGAATCCGTCTATGCGTCGACCATGACCATTCCCGGCGGCCTGGAAATGACCACTTCCAAGGACGTGCTCGAAGCCCTCGCGACCGGCGCCGGCCCGCGCAAGGTGCTGGTCTCTCTCGGCTACGCGGCCTGGGGCGAGGGCCAGCTCGAATCCGAACTCGCCGAGAACAGCTGGCTGACCGTCGGTGCCGACCCTGCCGTGATCTTCGATACGCCGATCGAGCAGCGCTACGACAAGGCGTTGTCGTTGTTGGGCCTGGAAGCGTGGACCTTGTCACCTGACGCGGGGCACGCATGAGCGTTGTGGCGATGCCTGACGCTCCGGTTTCCGTTCCCTCCCATTTCCAAAGCTTCCTGGCCTTCGATTTCGGCCAGAAACGCACCGGCGTCGCCAGCGGCAATCGCCTGCTCGGGACTGCGACCCCGCAAGCCACGATCAAGGCCGAAGGCGACGCGCGCTTCGCGCAGGTCGAGGCCCGCATCCGCGAGTGGCAGCCCGACGCCCTCGTCGTTGGCGTACCCTGGCACCCCGACGGCGCGCCGCACGACAACACCCGCGCCGCCCAGCGCTTCGCCCGCCAGCTGCACGGACGCTTCAAGCTGCCCGTGTACGAGGTCGACGAGCGCTACAGCACGACCGAGGCGCTCGCCTCGGGCGCGCGCGACGCCGACGCCGCGTCGGCCTGCATCATCCTTGAACAGTTCCTGAGGAGCCTTCCGTGAACTCCATCCCTGACGCCGAAGCGCTCTACGTCGAGCTGCTGAGCGGCGTGAAATCCCTGATGCGCCCGGACACGCGCCTGGTCGGCATCACCTCCGGCGGTGCCTGGCTGGTCGAGCGCCTGCAGAAGGACCTGGGCCTGCCCGGCGCGCCGGGCGTGATCTCCTCGGCCATGCACCGCGACGACTTCGCGCGCCGCGGGCTGGCCGCGAGCGCGCAGACCACCTTGCCCTTCGACGTGAACGGGGCCGACGTGCTGCTGCTCGACGACGTGCTCTACACCGGCAGGACGATCCGCGCCGTGCTCAACGAACTGTTCGATTTCGGCCGGCCTGCACGCGTGCGCCTGGCGGTGCTGATCGACCGCGGCGGTCGCGAGCTGCCGATGGCGGCCGATTTCTCGGCCCAGCGTCTCGAACTGCCCGCGACGCAACTGCTCGCGCTCGCACGCAGCGAGAAAGGCGCCTTCAGCTTCAAGGTCGAGGAAAACACCTGATGCTCTACAAACGAAATCCCCAGCTCAACAAGCATGGCGAATTGATCCACCTGCTGTCCATCGAAGGCCTGCCGAAGGACATCGTCACCCACATCCTCGACACCGCCGCCAACTTCACGAGCGTGAGCGACCGCGAAGTGAAGAAAGTGCCGCTGCTGCGCGGCAAGAGCGTGTTCAACCTGTTCTTCGAGAACTCGACGCGCACCCGCACCACCTTCGAGATCGCGGCCAAGCGGCTGTCGGCCGACGTGATCAACCTCGACATCGCCCGCTCGTCCGCGACCAAGGGCGAATCGCTGCTCGACACGATCGCGAACCTCAGCGCGATGGCGGCCGACCTGTTCGTGGTGCGCCACAGCGAGTCCGGCGCGCCTTATCTCATCGCGCAGCACGTCGCGCCGCACGTGCACGTGGTGAATGCGGGGGATGGCCGGCATGCGCACCCGACGCAGGGCCTGCTCGACATGTACACGATCCGCCACTACAAGAAGGACTTCGCGAACCTCACCGTCGCGATCGTCGGCGACGTTCTGCATTCGCGCGTCGCGCGCTCGGACATCCACGGGCTCACCACGCTGGGCTGCGCCGAAGTGCGCGTGGTCGGCCCCAAGACCCTGGTGCCGACCGACATGGCGCAGATGGGCGTGCGCGTGTGCCACACGCTGGAAGAGGGCATCAAGGACTGCGACGTGATCATCATGCTGCGCCTGCAGAACGAGCGCATGAGCGGCGCCCTGCTGCCGTCGTCGCAGGAGTTCTTTAAGACCTTCGGCCTCACGCCCGAGAAGCTGCAACTGGCCAAGCCGGACGCCATCGTCATGCATCCGGGGCCGATCAATCGCGGGGTGGAGATCGACTCCGCCGTCGTCGACGGCAGGCAGAGCGTGATCCTGCCGCAGGTCACTTTCGGCATCGCGGTCCGCATGGCCGTGATGAGCATCGTCGCCGGGAACGAAGCATGAGCAAGCTACTGATCACCAACGGTCGCGTCGTCGACCCCGCATCGGGCCTCGACCGGAAGGCCGATGTCGCCATTGCCGACGGACAGGTCTTCGCCATCGGCGACGTCTCCAGCGAGTTCCGCGCCGAGCGCACGCTCGATGCCGAGGGCTGCCTCGTCGTGCCCGGCCTGGTCGACCTCGCCGCGCGATTGCGCGAGCCCGGCTACGAGCACGAAGGCATGCTCGAAAGCGAAATGGGCGCGGCCGTCGCCGGCGGCGTGACCAGCCTCGTCTGCCCGCCGGACACCGACCCGGTGCTCGACGAACCCGGTCTGGTCGAGATGCTCAAGTTCCGTGCCGAGAAGATGCAGCGCGCACGCCTCTTCCCGCTCGGCGCGCTCACGCGCAACCTCGCCGGCGAGGTGCTCACCGAAATGGCCGAACTCACGGAGGCCGGCTGCATCGGCTTCGGACAGGCCGACATCCCACTGGGCAACACGCAGGTGCTGCAGCGCGCGCTGCTTTACGCCAGCACCTTCGGCTACACCGTGTGGCTGCGCCCGCAGGAGCGCGACCTGGGCAAGGGCGTTGCCGCGAGCGGTCCTCTTGCCACCCGGCTCGGCCTCGCAGGCATACCTTCGGCGGCCGAGACGATCGCGATCTTCACGATCATCGAGCTCATGCGCAGCACCGGCGCGCGGGTGCACCTGTGCCGCCTGTCGAGTGCGGCCGGCGTGGCGCAAGTGCGGGCGGCCAAGGCCGAAGGTTTGCCGCTGACTTGCGACGTCAGCATCAACTCGCTGCACCTGGTGGACACGGACATCGGCTATTTCGACAGCCGCGCGCGCCTGAATCCGCCGTTGCGCCAGCAGCGCGACCGCGATGCGCTGTCGGCCGGCCTCGCCGACGGCACGATCGACGCCCTGGTGTCCGATCACACGCCGGTCGAAGCCGATGCCAAGACCCTTCCCTTCGCCGAAAGCGAAGCCGGTGCGACAGGTCTCGAACTCCTGCTGCCGCTTGCGTTGCAGTGGGCCGAACAAAGTGGGGCGGGATTGATGCGCGCGATCGAAGTCGTCAGCGCCGCCCCCGCCAGGCTGTTGGGCGCGGAAGGGGTGGGCCGGCTGGCGAAGGGCGGCGTGGCGGACCTTTGCGTGGTCGACCCGGCACTCGAATGGCAGGTGCAGCCCGACGCGCTCAGGAGCCAGGGCAAGCACACGCCTT
Source organism: Variovorax glacialis (assembly GCF_051216375.1). Lineage (NCBI taxonomy): Bacteria > Pseudomonadati > Pseudomonadota > Betaproteobacteria > Burkholderiales > Comamonadaceae > Variovorax > Variovorax glacialis. Next base: position 129,390 of record NZ_JBPJZT010000004.1, read on the forward strand.
TCAGCGGCTATGCCATGCATGGCCGCGCGCGCTTCACGCTGGTCGGCGGACGCATCGTCCACGGCTGACCCGAAGAAGCCGCCCGGATGCACGCCCTCTCCGCGAGCCTCAGGCTGCTGCGCGCCATTGCGCACATTGCAACGGGCTGGTGGACCATTCGCGCGCGATTTCCGCGCCTGTCGCCCGCCGAGCGTGAACTGCTTGTGCAGCAATGGGCCGAGCGGATGTTGAACCTCATGGGTATCAGCCTGACGGTGCAGGGCACGCCGCCTCCGCACGGCCCGGTCCTGCTGGTTTGCAACCACCTGTCATGGCTGGACATCCTCACGATCCACGCGGCACGGCACGTGCGATTCGTGTCCAAGTCGGTGGTGCGGCACTGGCCGGTGATCGGCACTCTGTCGACAGGCGCCGGCTCCCTCTACATCGAGCGCGAAAGGCGACGCGACGCGGTGCGCGTGGTACATCACATGACGGAAGCACTGCGCAGCGGCGACGTGATCGCGGTCTTTCCCGAAGGCACGACCAGCGACGGACACGGGCTGCTGCCGTTCCATGCCAACCTGCTGCAGGCGGCCATTTCCTCAGGTGTGCCGGTCCAGCCCGCAGCGCTGCGATTCGCGGACGCCGAAAGCGGGGAGACCAGCTACGCGCCGCGCTACATCGACGACGACAACCTGCTCGTCTCGGTATGGAACACCCTCAAGGCGCCGCCGCTGCTGGCGATCGTGCGTTTCGGCGAGCCACAGTCGTCGGTCGGACGCGATCGCCGCGCCTGGGCGAAGTCCCTGCACGCCGACGTTCAGGCCTTGCGCCGAGAACTCAAATAGCGACGCCCAAAAAAACAGCGCCCCGAAAGGCGCTGTGTAACGGCGCCGGGTAGCGCCGGGAGGAGGAATCGTTCACAGGACGCCGAAGACCTTCAGTCCGATGATGACCACGAGCGGGACGCCGCAGAGCCAAAGGATGATGCTTTTCATAACGGTCTCCGGTTGGTGTGTGTGAACTCACCTTAGTCAAGCGCCGGGCCGCCGGATGCCGGAAAAGACAATGGGACTGCGTGGTCCCGTGCCTACAGGCTGTCTCAGCGCTGAAGCAGTTCGAGGTAGTGATCGAGCATCTGGAAGTGATCGTCCAGAAAGCGATCCTCGCGCGCGCAGAGTTCGGCAATCGGCGTCCATTCGGCTGCGGCGGCATCGTCGTCGGCGCGCAGTGCGGGCGGTTCGCGCTCGCCCAGGTCGAAGAAGTGGCCGTGCGTGATCGTGCGGCCGCGCTGGCTCCTGTCGGGCTGGTCGAACACGTCCGTGGCCTTCAGGCACGCGCGCAGGGCGTCGGGGGGCAGGTCCAGATGCGTTTCCTCGTCGAGCTCGCGGAGAGCGGCCTGCAGCGTTGTTTCGCGTTGTTCCAGGAACCCGCCCGGCACCGCAAACAAGCCCTTGCCTGGCGCTTGTCCACGCCGGATCAGGAGAACCTTGTCCCGGCACTTGACGACGCAATCGACCGTGACCAGCACCGGCGGGTAAGGCGCCGCCGCCCACGACGCCTCGTACTGCCTGAGCAACTCCGCTTCCTCCGCGAGCGCCTCGAAATGCGGCTGTGCGCACCAGGCACGCAGGACGTCGATGCTGCTGGCCGGCATATCGCCAGCGAGCGCCGACAGCGCCGCTTCCGGCGCGGCGAAGAGGGCGTCCCGCATGGCGCTCGCGCGCCGCACCGGTACGCCGTCGGCGGCGTGCAATGTCCAGTCCGGAAAGGCCAGGAGGTATTCGCGGGTTGCATCTCTGAAATGGCCGACGAGAGCGATCGAGGGTGACGCCGATGCGCTGCTGCCGCTCAGGGCCTGCCCGACGGTTTGCCGCACGGCCTGGATCCAGCGCGACTCGTCGAAATAGTCGCGGACGGGCACGCAGTGCAGTCGCTGGCGTTCAGCCTCTGGGACGGACTGGCGGATCATCTCTGCCCGTTCCTGCCAGGTGAAAGGATGCTTGGGCGAGAGGGCCTGGAAGGCCGACCCGACCACCACGACGACCTGCTGCGCCGTGTCGAGCGCCAGCTTCAACAACGACAGATGGCCGTCGTGGAAGGGCTGGAAGCGGCCGATGAGGACAGCGATGTCATGCAGAGGCGAGAGCGGACGGGCGATCATGCGGGGGACGTGTCGTGCGGATGTTCAAGTCCACACGATACGCCCCGGATCGCCCGGATCCTGGTAGGTCAGGAACGTTTTGCCAGCATCGCGCCCAGCGCGAAGACGGAGTTCGGCGCGTTGATCCGGAGAGGAGGCCGGCTGGTCGCGGCGGCGACCGGCTCGCGCAACGGTCGTTCGCGTTCGAGCAGCACGCCCCTGGCGATCTGTTCGTCGACGAGGCTCTGGAGCGTGACCGAATCCAGGAACTCCAGGGCCCGCCGACTGGCGGAAGCCCAGAGCTCGTCCGTCGTGCAGCGCTTCACTGCGCCCGGCACTTCGTCCGGCGACTGCCTCGCCTCGTAGTCGGCGTCGCCATCGATGGCCAGGATGATGTGCGCCACAGTGATCTCGGCCGGCTTGCGGCCCAGCGAATAGCCGCCGCCGGGGCCGCGTGTGGATTCGACCAGTTGATGACGGCGCAGCTTGGCGAAAAGCTGCTCCAGGTGCGACAGCGAAATGCGCTGCCGCTGGCTGATGGAAGAGAGATTGACGGGACCCGTACGGCCCCGGAGTGCCACGTCGATCATGGCGGTGACGGCGAAGCGACCCTTGGTGGTTAGACGCATCGGTGATTCTTTCAGAGGGGGTGGGCGCATCGGGGCGCGCGGACGCGGCGATGCAATGCGCTCGCATCGAGAGGCAGGAGCCGAAGGGCTCTCGAGGCGGCGAGCCTTGGGGGACTAGGCGCGGTCGCGCGGTGGCCGCTTGGGCTGCGCGAGGAAGGGCGAAGGCGTGGCAGTCATCGCCGGTTGCGGGACCGGCTGGGATGCGGACACGGCGAGGAAGGCACGAAATTCACCCGTCGCCGCCTCGGCGCAGTTGGATCCGACATCGTCCTGGAGGGCGGAGGCATCCTCGGTGTCATGCCCGGAAGCGTCGCTGGCGGACAGATCGTGCTGAACAACGTGGGTCGGCACGGCCCCGTCGCGATCGGGCGCGCTCGCCGAGCCGTGCGCGGCGGCCGCGAAGCCGAAGCAGGACAGCATGAAGGCGATGAGAGAAGCGACGAGCCAGCGGGGCATGTGCGCTGATTTTAGGGCATGGCCCGTCCGTCGGCGAACCCCGGGTCTTCCGTGCCTTGGGCGTCAGTCCGGCTTGATGTTGGCCCGCGCGATCACCTTCGTCCAGCGCGCCTGTTCGGATGCGATGAACTGGGCAAACTGCTCCGGCGTGCCGCCGACGGCTTCGGCGGCGTCGCCGCGAAGACGCTCCGAGGCGGCGGGCGAGCGAACGGCCTTCATGGTTTCGGCCGAAAGCTTCGCCACGTTGGCGGGCGCCATGCTCGCCGGGGCAAGCATGCCGTACCACTGCGTCATCTCGAAGCCCGGGAAGCCCTGTTCCGCGACCGTGGGCACATCGGGCAACTGGGGCAGCCGCTTCGCCGAACCGGTCGCGATGCACCGCACCTTGCCGGACTTGATGAAGGGAATGATCGCAGCCGCGCCGATCGCCGACGCGTCGAGCCGGCCAGCCAGCAGGTCGGTCAGCATCGGACCGGTGCCGCGATAGGGCACGTGCAGCATGAAGACGCCCGAAGTCATCTTCAGGTATTCGAAGGCGAGGTGGCCTGCGCTGCCGTTGCCCGCGGAGCCATAGCTGAGCTTGCCCGGCTTGGACTTGGCATAGGCGATGAACTCGGTGAGGTTCTTTGCCGGCACATCCGGATGCAGCACGTACAGGCTGGGCACTTTCGCCAGCAGGCTGACGGGCTTGAAATCCTTGTTGGGGTCGTAGGGCAGCTTGTCGAAGATGTACGGATTGACCGCCAGCGTGCCGATGTGGCCGAGGATGATCGTGTGCTGGTCGTCACTGCGCGCGACCTCGGCCATGGCGATGTTGCCTGCGGCGCCGGGCTTGTTGTCGACGAAGACGCTCTGCCCGAGGGTGTTGGAGAGCTCGGCGGCAGTCGAGCGGGCCACGATTTCCGAACTCCCGCCGGGCGCGAACGGGACCACGAAGCGCACGGACTTGGTAGGCCACGCGGCCTGGGCCATCGCCATCGATGGGAGAAGACCGCCGAGACCGAGGGCGCCCGTGGCCTGGAGGAGCCGACGGCGGGCGAGAAGGGCGGGGTTCAATGAGTCTTCGGAATCCGCAGGCAAGGTGTCTCCGTTTCAGGGGGCTGGTCGCGCGTGCCTCATGGTCCGAGGCGACGGTATTCCGTGGTGCCCTCGACAGGAATCGAACCTGTATCTGAGTCTTAGGAGGACCCCGTTCTATCCATTGAACTACGAGGACGAAAGCGGCCGCAACTTTACCAGTTCAATCGAAGTGCAAGGTGTAGATCAGGTCCATCCCGCTTGGCTGCCCCGCCTGGGCGCGCAGGGTGAGCCGGGTGGTCAGGTCGTAGAAGATGAACAGCGTCCCCAGCGTCCCCGCGAGGCTGCGCTCGTAGGTGACGTAGAAATCCCGTGCCAGTCGTTTGCCGACGGTGACCGCCGAGTCGCGCACTTCGCCGCTCTCGCCCGGTCCCTTGAAGCCGATCTCGTCGAGTCCGAAGCGGCTCGCGAGGCCTCCGCCGGTGTTGCCGGTGCCGAGGCCGCCCAGCACCGCCAGCGCGGCCTGCTGCAGGATCACCGATTCGCCGCCGCTGGTGGCCGAGGCGCGGCCCAGCATGAGCCATGAGAGCGTCTCCTGGTCCGAAAGCTGCGGCGACGAGTACAGGCGCACGCGCGGCGACTGCGCGGTGCCGGTGATGGCGACGCCGGCCCGCTGGGAGATGTTCGGGCGGATGGCCAGGACGTCGAGTTGCGGGTTGTCGAACGGGCCGTTGAAGCGCGCGATGCCGGTTTCGATGTTGAGCTGCTGCCCATAGGCGCGATATTGGCCGTTGACCGTCCGGACCTCGCCCGTGATGCGTGGTGGCGCGCCGACGGCGTTGCTGCGGATGTCGAGCTTGCCCGCGAGCCGGGTGGTGACGCCGCGCCCCTGGACCGCGAAGTCTTCGCCGAGGTCGAAGGTCACCGCGATGTCCGGCGGCTTGGCGGTCTGGGCCTTGGCCACTTCCGCCTGGTTGGCCGCCGCGCGGCGCTCGGCTTCGATCGCGGCCTCGCGGTCGATGGCGGCCGAGCGGATCACGACGTCGCTGCCGAGGCTGGGCGCGGTCTGTTCGGGCAGGATGATGACGGCGCGATCGGTGCGGAGATCGCCCCGCACGGTGAACTGGCCGCCTTCCAGCTTTGTCTGCACATCGCCCGAGAGAGTGACCTGCCGATCGGCGCGAACCAGCACGCGCAAGGCGCGAACCTGGGCCTGCATCGACATTCGGATGCCCGTGCCGGCACCCGCGGCGGGCGAAGGGCCCCACGACAGTTCGCCGCGCGCGGAAACCGTGCCGCCGTCGCGCGAGGCCTCGCTCGCGGCGGTGCTCAGGTTGCCGCTCTGGCCTGCAATGCGGGTCTGGCTGCCAGCACCGCCCTTGAGCGTGAACTCGGTGATCTCGACGCGATTGCCCTCGAGCTTCGCCCGCAGGCGTCCGTCGCGAAGGTCCAGGCCTTCGACCAGCGCGCGCAGCGCGAGCTGGTCGGCGCCCAGTGTGCCGCTCCAGCGCGGGTCGGCGCGGGTGCCCGAGAGCGTGGCGTCGGTCTGCAGCGTGCCGGCCATGCGCCAACCGGGCGGCGCCAGCATCGACCAGACGCCGAGGTTGGGCATCCGCGCCGTGACGCGGCCGGTCAGCGGTGCGTCGGCGGCCCATTGCCAGCCGCCCTGGCGTTGCTGCACGCGCGTGCTGGCCTCGATGCGGATCTCGCCGGCGCGTTCGCTTTCCCACGCGAGATTGCCACGCACCGTGTCGCCTTCGGCGTCGACTTTCAGTTCGGCCAGGCGAAGGCCCGCGGGTGTGCTGGCGCCAGGGCCGGCCGCGTCCATGGTGGTTTCGCTGGGCGTGCCGGTGCCGTGGCTGGTGATGCGCGTGACCATCGCGGCCTCGCCGGCTTGCACGCGAAGGTCGCCGCTCTTGCGGATCAGTCGGGCGTGGGCGCCCAGCTTGTCGCCGGCATCGATGTCCCAGTCGCCGTCGAACACGAGGTCGCCGCTGAAGCCGACCGTCGAGAGGGTTGCACCTTGACCGAAGGCTTCCGCCCATGCCATCGGCAGGCCCTGCATCCGGCCCTTGGACTGGACGCGGAACGCGCGGCTGGATTCCGCGCCGGAGCGGCTGACGCGCAGGGGCTCCCAGTCGATCTGCACCGTGCCGGGCAGGGGACCGCGCAGCGTGGCCGCCGCGGCGGACGCCTCGACCTCCAGCCGCGCATTGGTGCCCGCGACGTTACGGATCGTGGCGCTGACGGCGCGGCTCAGTTCCACCGTCCACGGACCGGGACGGGTGCTGTCCTGCGCCTGGACGCGCAGGCTGGCGAGCGCGGCGCGCCACTGGTTCGCGCGTTCGATGCCGCCGCTGCCGCGGGCGTCGAGGGTGACCTTCTGCGTGCCGCTCATCGCTTCGCCCTTGAGCGCCAGCGTGGCCTGGGCCAGGCTGCCCCCCACCTCCGCACGCACGCCGCTGAAGGCGATGGCCGTTGCGGGGTCCGCCGGGGTGGCGGGCGGAAGGCGCAGATCGAGCTTGGGCGCCGTCAGGGTCGCCTGCAGGGTCGGCTCGCCGACACCGCGCGGTGCGGGTTCGTTCGCGTTCTGGAAGCGACGCTGCATGGCCTGCCATCCGCCTTGCCAGGTGGCGTCGAGGCGTGCGTTGCCCTGGACGGACACGCCGCCGAACGGGTTGTTCAGTTCGGGCAGCCCCTCGATCCAACCCTGCAATGCACCGGCATCTTCGACCTGGGCCGTGACCTGCCCACTGCCCGTGGCGGGCGCGATGCGGCCCTGCACCTGCACGCTGCCGCCCGGCACGACGAGGTTCAGGTTGCCGTTGCCGGCCTGCTCGTCGACAAGCAGTTGCAGCCGACCGTCGAGGCTGGCGCGCCGGGCTTCGACGCGCAGGGTGCGCAAATCGAGAACCCTGTCCTTCCACTGGCCCTGCGCTTGGGCGCGCTCGAGCCGCAGGCCGTCCGCATCCCTGCTGCCCGCGCCGCCGTCGGCCCGGAGCGCGACGTCGAAGCGCAGCGCTTCGCCCTGCTGGTCGGCTTTCACGGTACCCGTGAGGGGTGCGCCGGCGAGTTGCGTGTGGAGCGCGCCGAGCTGCACGCCGCGGATGGTGGCGTTCGCCTTCCAGGGCGCTGGCGCAGGGCTCCAGTTGCCGTCGGCCTGGATCTGGCCGCCGCCGGTCTGGATCGTGGCTTCGGGCAATGTCCAATTGGTGCCGTCGAAGGTGGCGCGCGCCCTGGCCTGCTCGGCGGGTAGCTTGCCGGTGTCCCAGGGGCCGGGCGCCGCGTTGCGGATGTCGGCGCTGGCCTGCCAGCCCAGGGCGCCGAGCGTCGCGTCGGGCCCGGCCTCGATCTCGCCGGTGAGCTGGGTGGCGGGCGCTTCTGGCCACAGGCGGGCGAGATCGACGTTCTCGAGCTGCGCCTTGGCGTCGATCACGGGCTGCGTTTGCCAGGGCGCGATGTTGGCCTGCACCTGCGCCCGCATCGGCGGCTCCGCACCTTCCTCGACCGGTTGCAGATTCGCTGCCACGGCGAGGCGCGCGTCGGCGCCGGCCAGCGTGCCCTTCGCGCTGGCTTCGGCCAGCACGTCGATGCTCCGGTCCGCGGCGAGCGCGGCGCGCACGCGGCCCTTGAGCGTCGCATCGATCGCCATCGGCGCCGGACCCTGCAGCTTGACTTGCGCGCCGTAGTGGCCGTCGGCGACGTCGACGCCTTCCACATCGAGCAGATGGTGCGAATCGACATAGCGGTAGCGGCCTGCAAGCATCGTGGCCTGGAGCGCCGGCGGACCGGCCCAGCGCAGATCGTCGACGCGGAACGGTAGCTCGATCTCCACGGGCAGCACGATCTGCTGCAGCGGCTCGACGGGCTTGTCGTCGCGCGGGCCGCGTTGTTCGATCAGCACCTGGCCGGCGTGCACCTCGCCCAGCTGGACTCGGCGTCGGAGCAAGGGCATGAGTTCCCAGCCGATACGGGCGTCCGTCACCTCCACGGCCAGGCTCGGGCTTTCCCATCGTAGCCAGGCAATCCGTCCGCCTGCACGGAGCGAACCGGTGACGTCACGGCTTTGCAGCGTCTGGTCGGAGGGAAGGTAGCGTGCCGTCTGCGCAAGGGCGAAGGCGAGGGATTGGCTCGTGCCGAGCCACCACCACGCGCCGGCCGCGACTGCCAGCACAAGGAGAACCAGCCCGGTCACGGTCCACGCGAATGCGCGGAGCGCGCGACGCCCGAACGAACGGCGCGCCGGCGGCGGCGGCGGCGTGGCTTGTTCGGAGGTTTCGGTCGCCATGGGTCTGCTGATCTCAGAAGGTGAAGCCGAGCCGGAAGTGAAGCCTGAACTGCTGCACCTGCACGCCATAAGCCACATCGATCTGCACCGGCCCGATCGGGCTGCGCCAGCGGGCGCCGACGCCGACGCCCACCTGGGCCTTCATGTCGCTGGGATGGTCGGCCACCGCGCCGACGTCGACGAAGACTGCGCTCTCCCACTCGGTCATTTTTCCGTCGTACACGATGGGCCGTTGCCATTCGACGCTGGCAAGGCCGAGGTAGCGCCCGGCAACGACGGCGGTGTCGGGCCGGATGGCGCCGATGGAACGATAGGCGTAGCCGCGCACCGTGGTGTCGCCACCGGTCAGGAAGTTCAGCGTGGCGGGAATCTGCGCGTTGTCGTTGGCGACCACCGCGCCGAGTTCGGACCGCAGCTGGATGCGGCTGCTCCGGGCCTGCGACCGGTCTGCGCTTTCCACCGAGCCGACCGGAACGATCCCGACCCAGCGTGCATAGGTGCGCGTGAAGGGAAAGCGCTCGCCGGTCAGCGTGTAGCCCGCGGCGAGTTCCAGCGCGATTCCCTGGCCGCGGGACGGCGCCGCGGCGTTGTCGAAATAGCGGCCGGTCCAGCCCCAGTTGACGCTCAACGCCGAAGCGGATGGCGGAGGGAGAAAGCCATGGTTCTGCGCATAGTCGTACTGCAGGAAGTAGCTGCGGTCGATATGGTCGCTGGCCTGGCTGCGGCCGCCGCGCAGGCGCCCGCTGTCGACCGTGTAGCTGCCGGAGACTTCGTTCTTGAGCTGCGCCGATCCGAACGAACGCCATCCGTCGTCGCCCGGGATCGCGCTCCACTCGGTGCCGAGCGATTTTTTGTCCTTGTCGTAATAGAGGCCGGTCACGGCCCGCCAGCCCAGCAGGGGCATGCTGTTGTGGATGTGGTCGAGCGACACGCGAAACCCGCTGTCGGTCGTGAAGCCGACGCCGGCCACGACTTTCTGCAGTTGCGCTTCGCGCACCTGCGCGATCACGGGTGCCGTCTGTGGATCGGTGTCCTGCGTGTCGAGCGTGAGGAACACGGACTCGAAATAGCCGCTGGCGGCCAGCCGCTGCTGCGCGTCCAGGAGCTGCTGGCGGTCGTAGTCGGATCCGAAAGGGACGCGCGCGATCCGGCGGATGCTGTCGGCGTCGTACCGCTGATTGCCCTGCACCACCAGCGGGCCGAAGCGATAGGCGGGGCCTGACGCGAGCGTGACGCCCAGCTTGGCCTCGCTCCGATCGGCGTCTATCTCGGCGCGGCTCGTGAGGATGCTGCCGGTCGGATAGCGCCGTGCCGTCAGGCTGCGGACGGCGGCGGCCTTGGCGTTGTCCCAGGCCTGTTGGTTGAACGGCTGGCCCGCGCGCATCGGCCAATCGACGCGGATGGCGTCGCGCCGCGATTCGGACGCCTGATCGTCCGCGATGGGGCCGCTGAAATCGATCTTCACGTTGCTCACGCGCGTGAGTTCGCCCGGCTCGACCGTGATCCTCACCTCGCGCGGGGCCTTGCCGTCGGGCGTTTCCAGCAGTTCGAGCGTCAGGCTCGGCGTGAAGTAGCCGAGGGTGTTCAGGAGTTCGCGCGCGTTGCCCTCGGCCGCGACCATCAGGCGCGACAGCTCGATGGCACCGAGGTCGTCGACCTGGCGGTAGCGCTGGATTTCCAGGTTGTTCACCAGGTAGTCGTGCACGGCGTCCGGGGCGCGTACGTCGACGGTGAACGCATCGCGGCCCTTGGTCCCGCGGGTCTCACCGGCGACCGGGCTCGCGGCCGAGCCCGTCTCTGCGCCCTCTTTGGACGGCAGAAGGCTGCAACCCTGCAAAAGTAGGATGCCTGCAAATAACAACGCCGGCATCCAAGCCGGCGTGAGTAGAGGGACCAACCCAAGCATGCGGGCATTTTGACAGCATGCGAACCCGCTTCCGGGTCACCCCGGCCAGTCGAACGCCCAGCGGCGATCAGCGCCCGGTGATTTTTCGTCCCAGTGCCCAGACAACGGGCGGCACGATCATGCGGGCGAAGGTCTTGACCTTGTCGACACGCGCGGGCCGCATGAAGACCGAAGCGGACTCGTCGCCGTGCAGCTTGCCGGCAAGCGGACTGGTGTAGTAGTAGGCCGCGACCGAACGGCGCGGGCGGCCATCGGGCGTCTGAAGGACCTTGGTATGCCCGTGGTAGCTCTTCTGGCCGTGCGGCAACAGAATGGTCCGCCCGAATTCAGGCTGGACGGTCGACACGATGTGATTCGCCTTCTTGTCCCAGAGCTCGAGCGCCGAACCCCATTCCGGATCCCAGCCCTTGTTGAGGTAGGTGATGAAGACCATCTCGTTCTTCAACCCAAGATGCCGGTGGTGGTTGAAGTCGCGGTGCACCGCAAAGCTCGCTCCGTTGCGGCTCTCGTGCAGCCCGCCGCCGAAGAGTTTGGGGTCGGGCAGCAGATAGGCGACGTCGGTAAGGGACGAGAGCCATTCGGTGAACCAGCCCGAATTGACGATGTCGAAGTAGACCTGCTGTGCGGGACCCAGCGCCACCCCGAGGACCGAACGCCGCGTGCACTCGTACTTGCTCCTGATTTCGGCCCAGGCGGATTCCGGAACCATGTCGAACTCTTCCGCGACCAGATCCAGCAGATCCGGGTTGAAGATGCCATCGAGCACGAGATGCGGGAAGGGGCTGGCGTCGAGGAGCCTGTGCCGGAGGCGCTGTCGATGCTCGGGAACGAACAGCGACTGGTCGACGAGTTCGTCGACAGGCAATCGCACGCCGCGAATACTGAGATAGTCGGGCGGTGTCCTGAAGGCCGCCTTGGCCGAATCGACCGCGAGGGTTCGTTCATGCACCGAGGACTCGGGGAATGACAGCAGGGCAGACACGGCAGCACCTCCTCGGATTCGGGTGGAAGAGTTTTTCTGAATCCTTAAGTGTTAAATGTAGCGGACACTCAAGCTGTGTGTGACAAAAGTTTTCCGCCGCGTGTCGATTAGTTGACAGTTTCTACCCCCGACAAGGGAGAGTGACGGAACCGTTACTTTATTTTGACAACAGCCGCATCGCATCCTCCAGCCCCCGGAGAGTGAGCGGATACATGCGGTGCGAAACCAGCTGCTGCATCACGGCGATGCTCTGGCGGTATTGCCAGACGCCCTGAGGCTCCGGATTGACCCAGGCGAACTTCGGGAAGGCGTGCGTGAGGCGCTGGATCCACTCGGCGCCCGCTTCCTCGTTGTTGTATTCGACGCTGCCGCCCGGCTGCAGGATCTCGTAGGGGCTCATCGTCGCGTCGCCCACGAAGATCAGCTTGTAGTCCTTGTTGTACTTGCGGATGATGTCCCAGGTCGCGAACTTCTCGGAATAGCGGCGGCGGTTGTTCTTCCACATGAAGTCGTACACGCAGTTGTGGAAGTAATAGAACTCCAGGTGCTTGAACTCGGTCTTGACCGCCGAGAAGAGCTCCTCGACACGCTGGATGTGCTCGTCCATCGTGCCGCCGACATCCATCAGCAGCAGCACCTTCACGTTGTTGTGACGCTCGGGCCGCATCTTGATGTCGAGATAGCCCGCATTGGCGGCGGTCTTGTGGATGGTCTCGTCGAGGTCCAGTTCTTCCTCGTGGCCTTCACGCGCAAACTTGCGAAGCTTGCGCAAGGCCATCTTGATGTTGCGCGTGCCGAGTTCCTGGCTGTCGTCGTAGTCCTTGTAGGCCCGCTGATCCCACACCTTGACCGCGCTCTTGTTCTTGCCGGCGCCGCCGATCCGTACGCCCTGCGGGTTGTAGCCGCCGTGGCCGAAGGGTGAGGTGCCGCCCGTCCCGATCCATCGGTTGCCGCCTTCGTGCCGTTCCTTCTGCTCTTCGAAGCGCTTCTTGAGCGTTTCCATGAGCTCGTCCCAGCCCATCTTCTCGATCTTGGCCTTTTCCTCGGCGGTGAACTCGCGCTCTAGCGTCTTGCGCAGCCAGTCGAGCGGAATCTCCTTGGTGAAGTCGGCCAGCATCTCGACGCCCTTGAAGTAGGCGGCGAAGGCGCGATCGAACTTGTCGTAGTGCTTCTCGTCCTTTACCAGCGCGGTACGCGACAGGTAATAGAAATCGTCGAGGCTGAAGGCGTCCTCGGAATTCGGGCCGACGACGTCGGCCTGCAAGGCTTCGAGCAGGGTGAGGTATTCCTTGACCGAAACCGGCAGCTTGGCGGAACGCAGGGTGTAGAAGAAGTCGATCAGCATGGCGAATCACTCCTGAGGCGAAGGGCTCGTGTGGGGCTTGTCCAGCAGGTAGAGCAACTGGGCCCGCACCTCGGGCCACTCCCCCGAGCGCAGGCTGTACATGACGGTGTCGCGGATGGTGCCGTCGCGGCGCAGCGCATGGCCGCGGATCACGCCGTCCTTCCTCGCGCCGAGGCGCTCGATGGCACGCTGCGACGCGTGGTTGAAGTTGTCCGTGCGCCAGCCCACCACGTGGCAGCCGAGCGCATCGAACGCATGGCTGAGCATCAGGTACTTGCAGGTGGTGTTGACGTGCGTGCGCTGGCAGCGGCGGGCATACCACGTGTAGCCGATCTCGACCCGCTTCACCGCGGGCAGGATGTCGTGGAAGCTCGTGCTGCCGAGCACCTCGCCGCTGGCCTCGTCGGTCACGGCGAAAGCGAAGCGGTTGCCGGCCTCGCGCATCTGAAGCGCGCTTTCGATGTAGCTGCGCGTGTCCTTCGGTTCGGGCACCGAGGTCACGCGGATGTTCCACAACTCGCCATCGGCCGCCGCGGCGCGAAGGCCTTCCTCGTGATCCAGCGACAACGGCACCAGCGCGATCCCGCGCGCCGTCAGCGTGACAGGTTCGACGAACGCCATCCCGTCATCCTCTCAAAGGCAAAGGCGACATGCCAGGAACACCGCGGAACCGGCTTCGCCGGGCCGCCGGTGTTGCCCCCTGGAAGAGGGTAGGCGAAGCGACACGGAGTGCGCGAAGCCTGGGGGTCATCGATTATTCCGTTGCATGAAGACGAGCTTCTCGAACAGGGTCACGTCCTGCTCATTCTTGAGCAACGCGCCGACCAGCGGCGGCACGGCGACCTTGTCGTCCTTGCTCTGCAGCGCTTCCAGCGGAATGTCCTCGGCAACCAGCAGCTTGAGCCAGTCGAGCAGCTCGGAGGTCGACGGCTTCTTCTTCAGGCCGGGCAGGTTGCGCACGTCGTAGAAGGTCTTCATCGCCGAGGTGAGCAGCTCCTGCTTCAGTCCGGGGAAGTGCACCGCGACGATGCTCTTCATCGTATCGGCATCGGGGAACTTGATGTAGTGGAAGAAGCAGCGGCGCAGGAAGGCGTCCGGCAGTTCCTTCTCGTTGTTGGAGGTGATGAACACCACCGGGCGGTGCTTCGCGCGGATCAGCTCGCGCGTCTCGTAGCAATAGAACTCCATGCGATCGATCTCGCGCAAGAGATCGTTCGGGAATTCGATGTCGGCCTTGTCGATCTCGTCGATCAGCAGCGCCACCGGCTCGTCGGAAGTGAAGGCCTGCCACAACACGCCCTTGACGATGTAGTTGTGGATGTCCTTCACGCGCTCGTCGCCCAGCTGCGAATCGCGCAGGCGGCTCACCGCGTCATATTCATAGAGACCCTGCTGGGCCTTGGTGGTCGACTTGATGTGCCACTGGAGCAGCGGCAGGTCGAGCGCCTGGGCCACTTCTTCCGCGAGCATCGTCTTGCCGGTGCCGGGCTCGCCCTTGACGAGCAGAGGTCGTTTGAGCGTGATGGCCGCGTTGACGGCGAGCATCAGATCCTGTGTGGCGACGTAGTTGTCTGAACCCTTGAATTTCATGGATGGCGTGGTGCAGGGTGGTTGAAAGAACACAACATTGGCCAGCGCTGCCGAGCGTTCCGACTGCCTCGCCCATGGGGGCCACAAGGAGCCCCCATATAATCAAATGTTGATTTGAAACCTGTTTCTCCACGAGATTGTGCGCGCAAAATGAACAAGTTGTTGACCACGATGTTTGCCCTTGCTGTCGCTTGCGTGACGGTCTCGGCCCAGGCCCAGAAGATCACGGGCAATGCTGAAGCCGGTGCGAAGAAGACGGCGATGTGCGTGGGTTGCCACGGCATCATCGGCTACCAGGCCAGCTTCCCCGAGATTCACAAGGTCCCGATGATCGCGGGCCAGAGCGCGACGTACATCGTCTCGGCACTCACCCAGTACAAGGGCGGCGATCGCAAGCATCCGACCATGCGCGCCATCGCCGACTCGCTGAGCGAGCAGGACATCGCCGACCTCGCCGCCTACTACAGCCAGCTTGGCGTGAAGGAAGGCGGCGCACCGCCGCTGACCCTCGCCAGCCATCCGAGCGAAACAGTACAGGCCCTGATCGCGCGCGACAAGGACAACGCCTGCACCAAGTGCCACGGCGCCAACTTCAACACGCCGAACGACGGCACGGTACCGAAGCTCGCCGGCCAGCATGCGGACTACCTCTACGTCGCGCTCAAGTCGTACAAGGTGCAGAACCAGCACCAGCTCGGCCGCTCGAACGGCGTGATGAGCGGGCAGGCCAAGAAGTACACCAACACCGAGATCAAGGAGTTGGCCAGCTACATCAGCTCGCTGCCCGGCGAGCTGAAGACGGTGCCGGAGTCGATGATCCACGACCCGAAGTAATCGCCCCGATCGTCCTCGATTCCCCAAAAACAAAGCCCGCTTGCAGCGGGCTTTGTCGTTTCAGCGTTCGGACTTCAGACGTCGAAGAACACCGTCTCGTTCGGACCTTGCATGTGGATGTCGAGACGATAGGTCACCGAGCCGCCGGCTTCGCTGCGTTGCGCGACCAAGGTGCCGCGACGTTCGGCCGGCACGCTGTTCAGCACGGCGTCCTTGGCATTGGCCTCGGCCTCGTCGCTGAAGTAGACGCGCGTGAAGGCGTGCAGCAGCATCCCGCGCATCAGCACGATCACATTGATGTGTGGTGCTTCGCCGGCCGTTTCCGCACCGGGCTTGACGGTATGGAAGACGAAGCGGTTCTGCGCGTCGGTGCCCGTGCCCACGCGACCGAAGGCCCGGAAGCCGGTGTCGCGCGCATCGTCGACCGATTGCGGGTATTCGCCCGTGCCGTCGGGCTGGCTGATCTCGACCAGGGCGTCGTTGATCGGATTGCCGTCGCCGTCGATCACACGCCCTTCGATGCGGATGCGCTCGCCGCGCGCGCCGTCGAGCGCGAGGACCGCGTCGAAGGGCTGGTCGAAGTCATAGCCGTATTGCGTCGCCGTGAGACCGTAGGCGAAGTAGGGGCCGACCGTCTGCGAAGGGGTTTGGCCGAAGTTGGTTTCGAGTGCGCTCATCATGATTCGGTGTCTCCTCAGCGGTTTTCGAAAGGCGTCTCGTCGGCGCCGCGCAGCACGATGTCGAACACGTAGCCGAGCGCATAGCCGTCTTCCGTGACGTCGAGGCTGAAGTCGGAGATCAGGCGATTGCGCACCTTCTCGGGTGTGCCGGTGATCATCGGGTCGTACTGCAGGAGCGGGTCGCCCGGGAAGTACATCTGCGTCACCAGCCGGCTTCCGAAGTGCTCGCCGAACAGCGAGAGATGGATGTGCTGCGGCCGCCAGGCGTTCGGGTGGTTGCCCCAGGGATAGGCGCCCGGCTTGATGGTGAGGAAGCGGTAGCGGCCCTCGCTGTCGGTCAGGCAGCGGCCTGCGCCGAGGAAGTTGGGGTCGAGCGGGGCGTCGTGCTGGTCGACCTTGTGCACGTAGCGGCCGGCGGCGTTGGCCTGCCACAACTCGACCAGCGTGTTGCGCACCGGGCGGCGGCGCTCGTCGAGCACCTGGCCGGTCAGGATCATGCGTTCGCCGAGCGGCTCGCCATTGCGGCGGGCGTTGCGCGTGAGGTCATGGTCCAGCTCGCCGATGCTGCTGTGGCCATAGACCGGCTGGCGCAGCTCGCCGAGCGATGTCTTGAGCGGGATCAACGCCTGCGTGGGGCCGCGCTTGGCGGTCGAGCGATAGCCTGAATAGACGTACGAGGGGTGGCTGGGCCAGTCGCGCGGTGAAAGCTGGGGCAGCTTGGCGGCGGTCGGTGAAGAAGGCATTCGATTTGTCTCCGGATCGTGGGGATGCCCGAGACTCTATTCATGCGCAATGCTGATGTAAATTGACGGCTTGACGATTTTTCATAACCAGCGGTAATACGATGCCAGCCAGCTCCGAAGCCTTCGTCCGTGGCGTTCAACTGCGGCATTTGCGCTGCCTGGTGGCCGTCGCCCAGGAACGCCATCTGGCACGGGCGGCCGAGCGACTGGCGCTCAGCCAGCCGGCCGTCTCCAAGACCCTGGCTGAACTCGAGGAACTGGCCGGCGCGCGCCTGGTGGAACGTGGCAGCGCCGGCCGGCGCGGCATCCAGGGCTTCACCGCGGCGGGCGAGCATCTGCTCGCGCATGCGCTGCGTGTGCTGGAGGCGCTCGATGCCAGTGCCGAGGCGGTGATGCCGGCATCCGGCGCGCGGCTCCAGCGCCTCCGCGTCGGCGCGCTCCCCAGCGTCGCGCCCTCCCTGCTGCCGCCCGCATTGGCCGCGTTGCGCGAACGCCTGCCGGATCTGCAGGTGCAGGTGCACACCGGCGCCAACGCGCCGCTGCTCGACGACCTGCGTGCGGGCGAACTCGATCTCGTCGCAGGTCGCATGAGCGATCCGCAGTTGATGACGGGGCTGACCTTCGAACTGCTCTACACCGAACCGCTGGCGATCGTCGCCCGGCCCTGCCACCCCCTGGCCGGCGGCGCGCCGTCGGTGCAGGACGTGCTGCGCCATCCGCTCTTGGTGTACGGCGAAGGCACGATTCCGCGGCACCACACCGAGAGCTTCCTGTCCGGGCTGGGACTGCGCCTGCCGGCCCATGTCACCCAGACCCTGGACCTCTCGGTGGCGCGGGCCCTGGTGGTCCGCTCGGATGCCGTCTGGTTCACGCCCGTCGGCGCGGCGTGGGACGACCTGGAGTCGGGCCACCTGATACGGCTGGCCATCGACACCACAGGCACCGAGGAACCGGTCGGCCTCCTCCTGCGCATCGACGCCGAGCCTTCGGCCGCCCGCCAGACACTGATCACCCTGCTGCGCGAGACCGGCGTGGCTCAGTCGCGTGTCGCGCGCCGCTGGACGCAGGCCACGTAGGCCTCGCCATCCGGCGGCCGGCCGGCGCGCTGGCTTTCCCACATCATCTGGCCCAGGCACTCCATCGCCTCGTGGTGCGCATCGAGCAGCGAGTCGCGGCGCGCAGCGAGCAGTTCGACCGCCTGCCGGATGCCCCGCGGCTGGTCGATGGAGCACTGCTCGCTGATCGACAGGTGCATCGAGAGGTGCAGGAAGGGGTTCTCGCGCCCGTCCTTGCCGTCGTAGACGCGCGCCACGGCGGCATCGGCGTCGGACAGGTCGGCGTGGTATTCAGGGTGCTCGTCGATCCAGCGGCTGGCGATGATCTCGAGCGCTTCCATCGGCTCGCCCCGGCGGCTCTTGGCGAAGACGTCGCAGAAGAAACGACGCACTTCCTCTTGGGAGGGATTGAACATGCGCAGAGGTTAGCACCGACCCTCAGAACGTATTCGGCCCGCCGCCGTACATTGCCAAGCCATGGACCGCCTCGAAAACATTGAGACATTCGTTCGCGTCGCGCAGACCCAGAGCTTCGCGGAAGCCGCGCGGCAGATGCGCGTGGCGAAGTCGGTGGTCACCAGCCGCGTGAAGCAGCTCGAAGACCATGTCGGCGCGCCGCTCTTCCATCGCAGCACGCGCGTGGTGCGGCTCAGCGACGTGGGGCAGGCCTTCCTGCGCGACTGCACCGAACTCGTCGGGCGGGCCAACGACATCATGGACCAGATGCGCGACGCGCGGGCCGGGCCCACCGGCACGCTGCGCATCCATGCCTTGACCGGCTTCGTGCTCGGGCATTTCGCGACGCTGCTGCGGGCGTTCCAGGTCAGCTTTCCGGACATCCATCTCGAACTGATCGTGAGCGATGCGGTGGTGGATCCGGTCAAGGCCGGTGTCGACTGCGCCTTGCAGATTTTCCCGGCGGCTTCGACCGAACTGGTGTCACGTCCGCTCTTTCCGGTGCGTCGCGTGTTCTGCGCCACGCCCGAATACCTGCGCACGCACGGCGCGCCGGAAAGTCCGCGCGACCTGCACAAGCACACGCTCGGCCTCTATTCGGGGTATCCGACGCGCGACCGCTGGACCTTTCATCACGCCAGCGAGCAGGTGACGCTGTACATGAGCGCCGCCTTGCTGACCAATAGCGTGCACCTGCTGCGCGAGTACGCGATGGAGCACGCCGGCATCGTCTGCCTGCCGACGCTGGTCGCGGGCGATTCGATCCTGCGCGGCGACCTGCAGGTCGTGCTGCCGGACCACCTGCTGTCGTCGTTCTCGCTGAGTGCTGTCTACGCGGAGACCTCGCGCAACGCCTTCAAGCTCAGGCTGTTCATCGAGCACCTCACGGCGGCGTTCACGCGTGTCCCGCCGTGGGATGCGGCCATGATCGATCGCGGGCTGCTGCCGACGGGGCTCATCGCGGACGCATGAAGGCGGAACCGCCGTACGGCGCTACCATCGCGCCCATCCCATCCCCCTGCGCCGGGCGATCGGCGCGCCCGCCCCATGAGCGATCCACAGACATCGCCTGAACCCACCCGCATTCCGCCGCAGGCGCCTCGTCCGCGCGCGCCGCTGCCACCGGGCTATCGCGAGGGCATGATCACCGCCGTCACGGTGATCATCGGCTTCTCGCTTTCCTTCGTGCGGTACTGGGCCTTCGAGGCGCCCGGCGAGTGGACTTCGCGCTCGGTGATCGCGCTCCTCGCGCTGCTCGTTCCGATCGTCGCGGAGATCTACACGCTCTACCGCGCGCTGCTCGTCGCGGACGACGACGAGGCCACCTACGGCATCACCGTGCGCTGGTTCATCGGCTCCGTGTGCGGGATGCTGGTGGCCGTGGCGCTGGCGGCGGTGGTGCTCTCCGGCGGACACTGAACGGCCTCTGATCGCCGGTGCGCGGCCTCGGAAGACAGGGGTAAACCCTGCGGATTGACCGGATTCCGCGAACAATGCGGCCCGGATTTGAGGCCTACCGGAGCCGCCCCTCGTTTCCTAAAGTGCAGTCACCGCAGCCCACCGCTGCCTTGTTGGCACCCAGAGGAGACACACCATGACTGCCGCCTACCAGACCCGCTTCGGGTCCCTCAAGCACTACGAGAAGGGCCACGTGGAGCCCATCGACGACGACGTGCGCCACTACGCTTTCTCCAACTGCTTCGACATCGCGAGCAAGAGCAAGCCGTACGAGAAGGTCGTCTTCGGCCAGAACCAGATCTACGTGCTGGAGACGCTGCGCGCCGAGGGCACCTCGCCCTGGTACACCAGCGCGCACGACGAATTCGCGCTGGTGATGGACGGCGACGTCGAGGTGCATCTCGTCAAGCTCGACGCCAGCCAGACCGTTCAGGACGAAGAGAAGAACGGCGCCGTGCTCGTGAAGGGCGAACCCAAGGGCGCGAAGATGGGCTGGATGAAGCTCTCGCGCGGCCACCAGGGCCTGCTGCCGAAGAACACCGCCTACCAGTTCCGCACCGCGGGCTCGCCCGGCGTGATCGTCCTGCAAACCTGCAAGGGCGACCTGTCGGTAGAGAAATGGGCAGACATCTGCCAGACGCACTGAGCCAGAAGGAGCCACACCATGAACGCACCCGCTGAACTCGCCAAGGTCATCGCGTCGCAGCCCGACGCCACGCTCGGCTACAAGGACTTCTCGCTCGGCAGCTTCGGTTTCCGCCGCGACGAATACTTCGCCCACATCACCTGGAAGACCCGAGACGGCCGGCCGATGAGCCACACGCTGGACATCGGCAACTACCTGCGCGCGCTGATGCGCGACGTGGCCTGGGGCTTCTTCTATGGATGGGTCAATTTCGACGACGTGGTCGGCACGGTCAACCACTACCAGTCGGTCGACCTCTACGCAGGCAGCTTCAACGGCACCATGAAGGAAGCCGGCATCGACCTGCTGGAGAACTTCCCGACCGCGCAGATCCGCGCCACCTTCGAGGCCATGCTCGACGACTGGACCAACGAAAGCTTCGACCCCTTCTCGGCACCGCAGGAAACCGGCTCGCCCTACGGCCGCAAGCAGGGCAACAACACGGCCAAGATCACCCGGGCCCGCGAACTGGCCAAGCGCTGCGTCGGCCTCAAGGGCGATCTCGACCTGCGCAGCGACGAGCGCGGCGCGCCCGTCAACCGCGCCTTCGCCGACGTGCCGCAGGCGCAGCCCGAACTGCACCCCGAGCCCGGCTTCGAGAACGACGTGCATGCCTTCAATCTGTTCGGCTTCCTGAGCCGTTCGCAGGTCACGTGGAACCCGAGCTTCACGTCGGTCGTCAAGCACAGCTACATGTGCCCGACCACCGAGGAGCACATCCTGCCGATCATCCACGGCAACGACCGCGTCGAGTGGTTCTTCCAGATGACTGACGAGATCCACTGGGACTGCGGCGACAAGAACACGGGCAAGCCGATGGCCCGCGTGATCATGAAGGCCGGCGACATGGCCGCCATGCCCGCCTACTGCCGCCATCAGGGCTTCAGCCCGAAGCGGTCGATGCTGCTGGTCTGGGAGAACGGCTCGCCCAGCCTCGTCTACGAGATCCAGAAGGGCGAGAGCCCGGAGATCCCGGTCCAGTTCTAGCCCGTATTGGCGACGCTGCGCGGCAGGGCTGCGCAGCTTCACGACAAGGAGACTCTCATGGCAGACCGCATCCGGTCCGGTGCCGGCGCAGCTTCGCGCCGGCAATTCATCCAGCACGCCGGCGCGGGCACCGCCGCGGTGGCGGCGGCCACCCTGGGCCTGGCCGCGGCGCCGGCCGAGGCGGCCCAGGCCTTCGACGGCACCTATGACGTCGTGGTCTGCGGCAGCGGTTGCGGCGGCCTTGCCTCCGCCCTGTTCGCGCGGTGGCAAGGCAACAGCGCGGTGATCCTCGAGAAGGCCGGCGCCATCGGCGGCACCACCTCGAAGGCGGCGTTCTGGTACTGGGTGCCGAACAACGAGGCCATGAAGAAAGCCGGCATCTCCGATCCGAAGCCCGACTTCCTGAAGTACGTGGCGCGGCTGTCGAACCCGCAGGGCTTCGATCCGGCGCATCCACGCTTCGGCCTCACGCAGTGGGAGTACGACATGTGCGAAGCCATCTACGACAGCGCCTCGCCGGCCGCCGAACTGCTGGCCGCCAAGGGCGCACTGCCGTATCGCCATGTGCCCGACGTGCCGGACTACTTCGCGGAGTTGCCCGAAGACAAGGCACCCAAGGGCCGCGTGCTGGTGCCGGCGGACGCCATCCCGAGCATGGCCGACGGCGGCTTGGTCGCCGTGCGCACCATGTCCACCAAGGCGCGCCAGGAAGGCATCCCGATCCGCACCGGCATGCGCGTGACGAAGATCCTCCAGAACCCGAATGGACGCGTGATCGGCGTCGAGGCCGAGGACGAACTCGGCGCGACGGTGCGCCTTCGCGCCAAGAAGGCGGTGATCTTCGCGACCGGTGGCTTCACGCACAACGTGGAACTGCGCAAGAACTTCCTCAACGGCCCGATCTACGGCGGCTGCGCCGCACCCAGCAACGAGGGCGACTTCGTGAAGATGGCCGGCCCGCTCGGCGCCCAGTTGCGCAACATGAACTACGCGTGGAGCTGCCCGGTGCCGCTGGAGAAGGCCGTGGCGCGCGACGGCTCGATGTCCGGCATGTTCTCGGTCGCCGGCGACTCGATGCTCTTCGTCAACAAGTACGGCCGGCGCACCGTCAACGAAAAGCTCCAGTACAACGAGCTGGCGCAGACCTTCTTCGAATGGGATGGCGCCAAGGCCGAGTACCCCAACCTGGTCCGCATCGCCGTGTGGGACCAGCGTTCGCAGCAGAACTCGGCGAGCGCGGAGTACGGCCGGCTGATCGTGCCGCCGGGCACCGACGACCGCCACGTGATCAAGGGCGCAACCCTGCAGGACCTGGCCCGCGCGATCGACGAGCGATTCGTCAAGTACGCCGGCGTGATCGGCGGGGCCCGGCTGTCGCCGGATTTCCTGCCGAACCTCCAGGCATCGATCGCGCGCTTCAACGGCTTCGCGAAGACCGGCAAGGACCTCGACTTCAAGCGCGGCGAGCGGGTCGTCGAACTGCTCTTCAATGGCGACGTGAAGCAGGAGCCGGGGCGCGCCAATCCGACCATGTGGCCGCTGTCCGACACGGGTCCGTACTACGCCGCGCTGGTCGTCTCCGGCACCCTGGACACCAAGGGCGGACCGAAGACCGACACGCACGGCCGCGTGCTGGACGCCCGCGACCAGCCGATCCCGGGCCTCTACGGCGTCGGCAACTGCGTCGCATCGGCATCGGGCCGCGCCTACTGGGCCGGCGGCGCGACGCTGGGGCCGATCATCGCGTTCTCGTACCGTGCTGCGAACGCGGCGCATGCCGAGTCAGGGAGCGCGGCATGAAAGCCGGACTCGCCAACGCTGTGGCGTTCGGCCTGCTCCTGCTCGGCGCGGTATCCGTGCACGCCCAGTCGCCGGGCGAGCGCCTCGCCCAGAACAGCTGCACGCAATGCCACACCTTCGGCAAGGGCGAGCCCAACGGCGTGGGACCGAACCTGTTCGGACTGCTCGGCCGGCAGGCCGCCAGCAGCCCGGGCTTCACCTATTCGAAGCAGTACATCGACGCGATGAAGGGCAAGACCTGGGATCGCGCGCTGCTCGAACGCTGGCTCACCGACACCCAGGCCGTTGCGCCGGGCAACACGATGGTCTATTTCCAGGACGACCCGAAGAAGCGCGCGGCGCTCATCGAGTACATGCAATCACTCAAGTGAAAGAAGGAGACTCACCATGGCACTCACCCGTCAAACCATGACCGACGAGCAACGCAAGTCCGTGGCGCTCGAATACCTCAAGGCCTACGACAACGGCGGCGTCACTTCCACCGGCGGCTCGATCCTGGACCTGTTCGCGGACGACGCGCAGGTGTATTTCCCCAAGTGGGGCCTGGCGAACGGCAAGGAGCAGATCGGCAAGCTGTTCGGCGAGGTCGGCAGCCGGGGCAAGTCGATCCGGCACGACTACGCGGGCTTCAACTGGATCTTCTCGGGCACCGACCTGTTCGCGTGCGAAGGCACGAGCTATGGCGAGCACGCGGATGGGCCCTGGCGCGCCGGTGTTCCCGAATGGGGCGCGGGCAGGTGGTGCGACGTGTTCGAGGTCCGTGACTTCCTGATCCAGCGCTGCTTCATTTATCTGGACCCCGACTACGCCTCGAAGGACACCGCCCGCTATCCCTGGCTTGGGCAATGACACACCCCCAGGCTCGCGCACTTCGTGTCGCTCTCCACCCCCTTGCAGGGGGCAACACCTGCGGCCCGGCGAAGCCGGTTCCGCGGTGTTCCCCGCTTTTCGCAGTGACAGCCTAGAGAACTTTGTATGAACCTCGCAGACATCCAGCTGGCCGCCGGCCTCAAGACGCCCATCCGGCACCAGCTCTTCATCGACGGGCGCTTCGTCGACGCGGAATCGGGCGAGACGCTCGCGACGCTGAACCCGCACGACAACTCGACCATCGCCGACGTGGCGCTCGCCGGCAAGGCGGACGTCGACAGGGCCGTAGCGGCCGCGAAGCGCGCCTTTCCGGCGTGGAGCCGCATGGCGGCGGCCGACCGCGGACGCATCCTGCTCAGGCTCGCGGATCTCATCGAGGCCAACAGCGAGGAACTGGCGCGCCTCGAATCGCTGGACACCGGCCATCCGGTGCGCGACTCGCGCAAGCTCGACGTGCCGCGCACGGCGGCCTGCTTCCGCTATTTCGGCGGCATGGCCGACAAGTTCCAGGGCGAGACCATTCCGGTCGAGGCCGGCTTCCTCAACTACACCCTGCGCGAGCCGGTGGGCGTCGTGGGCCAGGTGGTGCCGTGGAACTTCCCGCTGATGTTCACGAGCTGGAAGATGGCGCCCGCGCTCGCCGCGGGCAACTGCATCGTGATGAAGCCGGCGGAGATCACGCCGCTCAGCTCGCTCAAGATCGTCGAGCTGATGGCCGAGGCCGGCATGCCGGACGGCGTGGTCAACATGGTGCCGGGGCTGGGCCACGTCGTGGGCCAGTACATCGCAGAACATCCGGAGATCGCGAAGGTCGCCTTCACCGGCAGCACCGCGACCGGCCGGAAGGTGGTGCAGGCCAGCGCGGGCAACCTGAAGAAGGTGCAGCTCGAACTCGGCGGCAAGGGGCCGAACATCGTGTTCGAGGACGCCTTCCTCCCCGCCGCGGTCAATGGCAGCGCCTGGGCCATCTTCCACAACCAGGGGCAGGCCTGCATCGCGGGTTCGCGGCTGATGCTGCACGAGAAGATCGCCGACGCCTTCCTCGACAAGTTCATTCCGCTCGCGCAGTCGATCCGGCTGGGCAACCCGCTCGACGACGCGACCGAGATGGGGCCGCTGACGAGCGCGCAGCATCGCGAGCGGGTGCTGAACTACGTCGAGGTGGCGAAGGGCGAAGGCGGGGAAGTGCTCGTGGGCGGCAGATCGCCCGGCGGCGACCTGGCGCGCGGCTGCTATGTCGAGCCCACGGTGGTGCGCGCGAAGTCCTACCGCGACCGCGTGGCGCAGGAAGAGGTGTTCGGCCCCTTTGTCACCGTGCTGACCTTCAAGACCGACGAAGAGGCGATGGAGATCGCCAATGGCACCGACTACGGCCTCGGCAGCGGCCTCTGGACCAGCAACCTGCAGCGCGCCCACCGCGTCGCGCGCGACCTGCACGCCGGCATGGTCTGGATCAACAGCTACAAGCGCGTGAACCCGGGTTCGCCCTTCGGCGGCGTGGGGCAGAGCGGGTATGGCCGCGAGATGGGTTTCGACGCGATGCGCGAATACACGCAGGTGAAGAGCGTTTGGGTCAATATCGACGCCCAGATCCCTCCTCACTTCGAACGCTGACCATCATGCGCGCCTTCATCTACACCAGCCATCCCCAACGCGTCGTCTTCGGCGCCGGTTCGCTCCAGCACCTGGCGCGAGAAATCGACGCGCTGGGGGCGCGCCGCGCGCTCGTGCTCTCCACGCCCGAGCAGCGCGGCCAGGCCGAGCGCGTGGCCGACATGCTCGGCGCGCAATCGGCCGGCATCTTCGACCGCGCGGTGATGCATGTGCCGATCGAGACGGCGCGCGAGGCGCGTGAAGTCGCGCGCAAGCTCGATGCCGATTGCGCCGTGGCCATCGGCGGCGGCTCGACCACCGGCCTCGGCAAGGCCATTGCGCTCGACTCGGGATTGCCGATCCTCGCCATCCCGACGACCTACGCCGGCAGCGAGATGACGCCGATCTACGGCCTCACCGAGGCGGGCCTCAAGAAGACCGGCAAGGACCCGCGGGTGCTGCCGCGCACGGTGATCTACGACCCCGAACTCTCCCGCACCTTGCCGGTGGGTCTCAGCGTGACAAGCGGCATCAACGCGATCGCCCACGCGGCGGAAGGCCTCTATGCGCAGGACAGCAACCCGGTGATGGACCTGATGGCGCGCGAAGGCATCGCCGCGATCGCGCGGGCACTGCCGCTGATCCGGCTGCAGCCCGACGACATCGAGGCGCGGTCCGATGCGCTCTACGGCGCGTGGCTGTGCGGCAGCGTGCTCGGCAATGTCGGCATGGCGCTGCATCACAAGCTGTGCCACACGCTGGGCGGCAGCTTCAACCTGCCGCATGCGGAAGTGCACACCGTGGTGCTGCCGCATGCCATTGCCTTCAATGCCGAAGCGGCGCCGCGCGCGATGGACCGCATCGCGCAGGCGCTCGGCACGGAATCGGCCGCCGCCGGGCTCTACGCGCTCGCACGCGACAACGGCGCGCCCGTCGCGCTCAAGGACATCGGCATGCGTGCCGAGGACCTCGACCGCGCGGCCGACATCGCCGTGAGCAACCCCTACTGGAATCCGCGGCCCTTCGGGCCCGCCGAACGCGACGCGATCCGCGCGCTGCTGCAGCGGGCTTTCGACGGCGACCCGCCGCGCTGAAGCCGCAGGCGATCTTGTGCAGGAAGAGAAAGTAAGAAAGAAAGAAGGAGACAACCATGACATTGAATCGCAGACAGTTCACCCAGGCCGCGGCAGCGTTGGCGGCCACGGGCGCCACGCCGCTGGTCTTTGCGGCGGACACGCTCAAGATCGGCTACGTGTCGCCGCAGACCGGGCCGCTCGCGCCCTTCGGCGAGGCGGACAAGTGGGTCATCGACCAGATGAAGACGGTCTTCAAGGACGGCATCACGGTGGGTGGCAAGAAGTACGACGTGCAGATCGTGCTGAAGGACAGCCAGTCCAATCCCAACCGGGCGGGCGAAGTCGCGAACGACCTGATCCTCAAGGACAAGGTGGCGCTCGTGCTCACGGCCGGTACGCCCGAGACGGCCAATCCGGTGAGCGATGCCTGCGAGCTGAATGAGGTGCCCTGCATCTCCAGCGTGGTGCCGTGGCAGCCGTGGTTCTTCGGCCGCAAGGGCGATCCGGCGAAGGGCTTCAACTGGACCTACCACCTGTTCTGGGGCCTGGAAGACGTCATCGCCAACTTCACCAACGGCTGGAAGTCGATCCCGACCAACAAGAAGGTCGGCGGTCTCTTCCCCAACGACGGCGACGGCAATGCGTGGGGCGACAAGGAACTGGGATTCCCGAAGCCGCTCTCGCAGATGGGCTTCACCCTCGTCGATCCGGGCCGCTTCCAGAACGGTACGCAGGACTTCAGCGCGCAGATCGCGGCCTTCAAGAAGGACGGCGTGGAGATCGTCACCGGCGTGGTGATCCCACCCGATGCCAAGACCTTCCTCACGCAGGCGCGTCAGCAGAACTTCAAGCCGAAGATCATCACGCTCGGCAAGGCGCTGCTCTTCCCCGGTGCGATCGACGCCTTGGGCGACCTGGGCGACGGCTTGTCGACCGAGGTGTGGTGGAGCCCGTCGCATCCCTTCACGTCGAGCCTGACCAAGCAGAGCGCCAAGTCGCTGGCCGAGGCCTACGAGGCGGGGACGAAGAAGCAGTGGACGCAGCCAATCGGCTTCGCGCACGCCTTGTTCGAGGTCGCGTCCGATGCGCTGTCGCGCTCCAAGTCGGTGAAGGCTTCCGACGTACGCGACGCGGTCGCCGCGAGTTCGCTGGCGACGGTGGTGGGTCCGGTGAAATGGGGCGGGCAGGGTCCGTTCAAGAACGTCAGCAAGACGCCGCTCGTGCTCGGGCAGTGGGGCAAGGGCAAGAAATACAAGTACGAGCTGACCATCGTGAGCAACGAGGCCGCGAGCAACATCCCGGTCGGCGGCAGCCTCCGCCCGATGCCGAGCTGAACGCCATGACGCTGCTTGCACTCCATGCCGTGAGCAAGGCCTACGGCGCGCTCAAGGTCACCGACGACATCACGCTCTCGGTGACCGAAGGCGAGACGCTGGGCATCCTCGGGCCGAACGGCGCGGGCAAGACCACGCTGTTCAACCTGATCTCGGGCGACGTGCATGTGGACGCGGGCCGCGTCGAGTACGAGGGCAAGGACGTGACCGCGCTCAAGCCGCACCAGCGCTGCCATGCCGGCATCGGCCGCAGCTACCAGGTGCCGCAGCCCTTCGGCAACATGAGCGTGTTCGAGAACCTCGTGACCGCCGCCTGCTTCGGCGCGCAGGAGCGCGAGCAGGAGGCCTGGCAGACGGCACATGAAGTGCTGGCGCAGACGGGCCTGATGCCGCATGCGAACAAGCCGGCCGGCGGGCTCACTTTGCTGGACCGCAAGCGCCTCGAACTCGCGCGTGCGCTGGCGACGCGTCCGAAGCTGCTGCTGCTCGACGAGATCGCGGGCGGGCTGACCGAGCCCGAGGCGCGGCAACTGGTCGAGGAGCTTCAGCAGATCAAGGCGCGCGGCGTGACCATGATCTGGATCGAGCACGTCGTGCATGCGCTGCTGTCGCTCGCCGACCGGCTGTTCGTCATCAACTTCGGGCAGAAGCTGGCGGAAGGCGAGCCGCGCGCGGTGATGAACGATCCCGAGGTGCGCCGGGTGTACATGGGGATGGAAGCATGACTGCCTTGCTGGAAGCCCGCGGCCTCGAGGCCTTCTACGGCGATGCGCAGGCGCTCTTCGGTGTCGACTTCTCGTTGTCGCAGGGCGAACTCGTCGCGGTCATCGGATCGAACGGCGCAGGCAAGTCGACGTTGCTCAAGTGCCTGACCGGCCTGGTCCGCGCGCCACGCGAGGCCGTGCATTTCAAGGGCGAGGCGATCGGCGGCCTGCCGCCGGGCGAGATCGTGAAGCGCGGGCTGGCGATGGTGCCGGAAGGGCGCCGCCTGTTCCCGAGCCTCAGCGTCGAGGAGAACCTGCAGATCGGCGGGCTCACCGGCCGCAAGGGCCCGTGGAACCTGGATCGCCTCTACGCGCTGTTTCCCATCCTCGCCGAAAAGCGCCACAACCCGGGCACTGCGCTCTCGGGCGGGCAGCAGCAGATGGTGGCGCTCGGCCGGGCGCTCATGAGCAATCCCGAGGTGCTCCTGTGCGACGAACTGTCGCTGGGGCTTGCGCCGATCGTCATCCGCGAGATCTACGCCGCGATGCCCGACATCACGCGCGAAGGCATGACGGTGGTGATCGTCGAGCAGGACGTGACGATGGCGCAGCGCGTGTCGCAGCGCATCTACTGCCTGCAGGAAGGGCGCGTGTCGCTGCAGGGCCGCTCCAACGCGCTCACGCGCGAGCAGATCTCGCAGGCCTATTTCGGGCTGTGAGCCCGGACACACGAGGAGACATCCCTTGCTCGAAACCATCCTCCAGGGCGTGCTGCTCGGTGGCCTCTACACGCTGTTCGCACTCGGGCAGTCGCTGATGTTCGGCGTCATGCGCCTCACCAACACGGCCCAGGGCGACTTCATCATCCTGGGCGCCTTCGCGGTGATCGCGGGAACCACGCTCTTCGGCGACGCGCCGCTTCTCATCACGCTGGCGGTGCTGCCCGTCGCCTTCGGCTTCGGCTATGCGCTGCAGCGCTACGTGCTCAACGGCACGCTGGGCAAGGACCCGCTGCCGTCGCTGGTCGTCACCTTCGGCCTTTCGATCGTGATTCAGAACCTGCTGCTCGAAGTGTTCTCCGCCGACCCGCGGTCGATCGAGACCGGCGGCCTCAACACGCAGGGGCTGCGCATCGGCGACTTGCTGTCGATCGGTGTGCTGCCGCTGATCGTGCTGGCGATCGCGCTGGTGGCGACCGGCGCGCTGCAATGGCTGTTCGCAAACACGGCGCTCGGGCGCTCCTTCCGCGCGGTGTCGGACGACCGCGAGATCGCCGAACTCATGGGGCTGAACGCGAAGAAGGTCTATGCGCTGGCGACCGCCATCGCCTTCGTGCTGATCGCAGTGGCGGGTGCCTTGCAGGGGATGCGCACGACCGTATCGCCATCGGACGGACCACTGCTGCTGCTCTTCGCCTTCGAGGCGGTGATCATCGGCGGCATGGGCTCGTTCTGGGGCACGCTGGCCGGGGCGATGATCCTCGGCATCACGCAGCAGATCGGCTTCAGGCTCGATCCCGGATGGGGCATCTGGGTGGGCCACCTGGTTTTCCTGCTGGTACTGGTACTGCGTCCCCAAGGCCTTTTCCCCAAGACTCGCGGATGACGAGATGACAAACCTTCCGACTTTCAACGTGGTCCGCAGCACGGCGGCGAGCCGCTCGGCGCTGTGGATCGCGATCGCGCTCGTCGTGCTCGCGGCGAGCCTGCCCTTCTGGGGCGAGTCAAGCTGGATGCGCGAGTTCGTGGAGATCGCCTGTTACTTCATCTTCGCGATGATGTGGAACCTGCTCGCGGGCTACGGCGGCATGGTGAGCATCGGGCAGCAGGCCTTCTTCGGCTTCGGCGGCTACGTGATGCTGATGCTCGGCAACTTTGCGGGACTCAATCCCTTCATCGCCATTCCGCTCGGCGCGCTGGCGGCGGGCGCGATCGCGGTGCCGGTGTCCTTCGTGGCATTCCGGCTGTCGGGCGGCTACTTCGCGATCGGCACCTGGGTGATCGCGGAAGTGTTCCGGCTCAGCTTCGCCAATGTGTCGGCGGTGGGCGGGGGCTCGGGCACCACGCTGACCGCGTTGCGCGGCATCGAGAAGGCGACGCGCGAAAGCGTGACCTACTGGATGGCGCTGGCCTGCGTGGTGGCCGCGATCGCGCTGGTGTACCTGTTCCTGCGCAGCAAGCGCGGGCTGGCGCTGCTCGCGATCCGTGACAACGAGGTGGCGGCGGAATCGCAGGGCATCCCGGTGGCCCGCATGAAGCTCGCCGTGTACGTCGTCGCGGCCTTCGGGGCGGGCCTCGCGGGGGCGCTGTACTTCGTGGGCAACCTGCGCATCAGCCCGGATGCCGCCTTCAGCGTCAACTGGACCGCCTTCGCGATCTTCATGGTGGTCATCGGCGGTATCGGCCGCATCGAAGGGCCGCTGGTGGGCGCGCTCATCTTCTGGGCGCTCAACAAGTTCCTGAGCGACTACGGCACCTGGTACCTGCTCGGCCTGGGCGTGCTCGCGATCGTCGTCACCATCTTCTTCAAGCAGGGCCTGTGGGGATTCGTGCAGCAGCGCTGGGGCTGGTCGCTGTTCCCGACGCAGCGGCGCCTGGTGACCGGCCAGACGGCGACACTCAAGCGACCCGTGTCCTCCGCCCTTCCTACCGACCTGGAGTTCCATCCCCATGCGAAACATCAATGAACACACCATCACCGCCGCCGTGCTCGACCGCATGGCGCAGTGCGAAGACCCGCGGCTGAAGGAGATCATGTCGGCGCTGGTG
Organism: Variovorax glacialis; assembly: GCF_051216375.1. NCBI lineage: Bacteria > Pseudomonadati > Pseudomonadota > Betaproteobacteria > Burkholderiales > Comamonadaceae > Variovorax > Variovorax glacialis. The sequence goes on from NZ_JBPJZT010000004.1 coordinate 160,771, forward strand.
CGCCACATGCACGACTTCGCACGCGAAGTGAAACTGACCGAGGCCGAATGGGCCGCCGGCATCGACTTCCTGACCGCGACGGGCCAGAAGTGCAGCGACAAGCGGCAGGAGTTCATCCTGCTGTCGGACACGCTGGGGCTGTCGATGCTCACCGTGGCACTCAATCACGCGAAGAGCGCCCAGGCGACCGAGGCCACGGTGTTCGGTCCCTTCCACGTGCACGGCGCGCCGAAGCTCGCGCTCGGCGGCGACATCTCGGGCGGGGCGAAGGGCGAGCCGTTGTTCGTCAACGCCACGGTTCGAGGGCGCGACGGCGAGCCGGTGGCCGATGCCGAAGTCGATGTGTGGGAAGCCGACGCCGAGGGCTTCTACGACGTGCAGCGCGTCGGGCTGGATCACCCGGAGGGGCGCGCCGTCTTCCGCACGGATGCCGAGGGCCGGCTCTGGTTCCGTGGCGTGATGCCGGTCGCCTACCCTATCCCGACGGACGGGCCGGTGGGCGTCATGCTGCGGGCGACCAAGCGCCATCCGTGGCGGCCCGCGCACGTCCATTTCATGATCAAGGCGCCGGGCTACGAGACGCTCATCACCCACGTGTTCCGCGACGGGGACCAGTACCTCGACAGCGATGCGGTCTTCGGCGTGCGGAGTTCGCTCATCGGCGACTTCGTGTCGCACCGTGATGGCGTCGCGCCGGACGGCAGCGTGCAGGCCACGCCGTTCCACACGCTGAAGTTCGACTTCGTGCTCGAGCCTGAATCCGCCGCTTGATGCCGGGTCGAGGTGGTCATAATGGCTCGATGCAGGAACCCCGCTCGTCCATCACGCCGCCCTCCGTGCTCGCGCCGCACACACCGCTGCCGGCCTACTACGGTGACGAGGTCGAACACGAGAGCTTCCTGCGCCGCATCTTCGATGACACCGCACCCGACTACAACCGCATCGAGCGAGTGCTCGCACTCGGATCGGGGCCGTGGTATCGGCGCTCCGCGCTGCAGCGTGCGGGGCTCGTGGCGGGCGCGCACGTGCTCGACGTCGGCATCGGCACCGGCCTGGTCGCGCGCGAGGCGCTGAAGCTCATCGGTTCCGGCGGCCATCTGGTCGGCGTCGATCCGAGCCCGGGGATGATGAGCGAAGTCGGCCTGCCCGGTGTCGAACTGGTCCGCGGGCGGGCCGAGGCGCTGCCGCGGCCCGACGCCAGCAGCGACTTCATCAGCATGGGCTACGCGCTGCGCCACATCGCCGACGTGAACGCGGCGTTCGCGGAGTTCTTCCGGGTGCTCCGCCCGGGCGGGCGCCTCCTGGTGCTCGAGATCAGCAAGCCAGCCGGACGCGTGGGCACCGCCGTGCTCAAGGCCTACATGCGCAGCGTGGTGCCGGTGATCGCGAAGGTCGTGGCGCGGAATCACGACACCTCCGAGTTGTGGCGCTTCTACTGGGACACGATCGAGGCCTGCATTCCGCCGGAGTCGGTCGTGAGTGCCTTGCGCGCCGCCGGCTTCGACAAGGTTCAGCGCCACGTCGAACTCGGCATCTTCTCGGAGTACACGGCCGTCAAGCCAGCCTGAGATCAGGGCATCAGGGCATCAGGGCGATGATCTTCTTGAACTCGTCCTTGGAATAGGCGCGCAGCGTCTCCGAGCGAACATTGCCCATCGAGCCGACGCTGAGCAGCGCGGCCATCGTCGCTTCGTCGCCGCCTTCGGTAACGATCACCAGGTCGTAGGCGCCGGAAGTCCAGTGCATGCTCTTGATGGTCAGGCCCAGCTTGGTCGCCACCGCGGTGAAGGCTTCCGCCCGGTTGGGCGACTCCTTGACGCTGCGGATGCCTTGTTCGGTGAAGCTGACGAGAGAGATATAGGTGGACATGGCATGGCCCTCGTTGCGGCTTGGCAAGCCGGGGGCCAAAAGTCTAGACCTCCGGCGCGCTTCAGGCCAATGTCACAACACTGGGACAGTCCACGGCCGGCATCGCGAGCAGTTCTTCGCGGCGCGGGATCGATGCCTGGGCGCCCGCGCGCGTGACGCACACCGCGGCGGCCTGGATGCCGAGTGCGATGCCGTCGTCGATCGACTCGCCTCTCGCGAGCGCGGCGCACAGCGCACCGATGAAGGTGTCGCCGGCGGCGGTGGTGTCGATGGCCTTCACCTTCAATGCGTTGAAGTGGCGGCAGCCCCCGGCATCGCAGGCCATCACGCCTTCGCTGCCCATCGTCAGGATCACGTGCGCCGGGCCGAGAAGGCGCAGTGCGTTCGCGGCGCGCGCCGCGCCGGCTGCGTCATGCACGGCGATGCCGCACAGCATCGCCGCCTCGGTCTCGTTCAGCACGAGGATGTCGACGAGTTTCCACAGCGCGTCGGGGAGCGGCTCGGCAGGCGCGGGGTTCATCACCACGGTGCAGCCGCGTGGGTGCGCCAGTGCGGCCGCATCGACGACGGCCTGCATGGGGACTTCGAGTTGCAAGAGGAGCAGGCGTGCCGTTGCCAGGTCTTGTTCCAGGCGCTGCGTGTCGTCGGCGCCGACCAGTCCGTTGGCGCCCGGGATCAGCGCGATGCGGTTCTGCGCGCTGTCGTCGACCATGATCAGCGCCACGCCGGTCGACCCCGCCGCGGTGGCAACGTGCCCGACCTCGACGCCATCGGCTGCAAGCGATGCCTTCAGCGACAGCCCGAACGCGTCGTCGCCGACGCGGCCAATCATCGCGACCGAGGCACCCTGGCGCGCACAGGCCACGGCCTGGTTGGCGCCCTTGCCGCCCGGATTGCTCATGAACGAGTGGGCCTGCAGGGTTTCGCCCGCGCTGGGCACGCGCGGCACACGGACCACCAGGTCCATGTTGAGGCTGCCGAATACGACGATCTCTGCCATGGATGGCCCCGGGTTCTACCAACGCAACGCGGTGGTGTGCACCGGCGCATCCCACAGGCGCTTGGCTTCGTCGTCCAGCGCGGTGACGGTCAGCGAGGCACCGGCCATTTCCAGCGAGGTCGTGTGGTTACCGACCAGCATGCGCACGACTTCCAGGCCTTCGGCGGCAAGCCGCAGGCGCGCATGGTGGTGCAGCAGATAGAGCTCCATCAAGGGCGTGCCGCCAAGGCCGTTGACGAGCAGCAGCACCTCGCGACCCCGCGCGAGCGAAAGATCCTTGAGGATCGGATCGAGCAGCAGGTCGACGATGCCGGCCGCGGGCGCGAAGGGCATGCGCTGCCGGCCCGGCTCGCCGTGGATGCCCACGCCCAGTTCCATCTCCTGCTCGCCGATCTCGAAGGTCGCCACGCCCGAGGCAGGCACGATGCAGCTGTTGAAGGCCACGCCCATCGACGCCGTGCCGCCGTTGATGCGGTCGCCGAGTGCCTTGCAGTCGAACAGGTCCGCGCCGGCCTCGGCGGCAGCGCCGACCATCTTTTCGACGATCACCGTGCCGGCCACGCCGCGGCGGCCGCTGGCGTGCATCGAATGTTCGATCGCCACGTCGTCGTCGACCACGACCATCAGGTGATCGGTGTCGACCAGCATGTCGCTCGCCATCTGGAAGTTGAGGCGGTCGCCGGCGTAGTTCTTGACGATGAAGAGCACGCCGCGTCCCGCGTCCACGCTGTGCGCCGCGGCGAGCCACTGGTCGGGTGTCGGCGAGGTGAAGACCTGGCCCGGGCAGGCGGCATCGAGCATGCCGAGGCCCACGTAGCCCGTGTGCAGAGGCTCATGGCCGGAGCCGCCGCCGGACACCACCGCCACCGCGTCGCGCTTGGGCACGCGCCGCGCCACGAAGGTCGGGTCGAACTCGACGCGCAGCAGATCCGCGTGCGCCGAGGCCAGGCCCGACAGGCTTTCGGCAATGGCGTCGTCGACGTAGTTGATGAATTTCTTCATCGTGTGTCCTCGAGGAAATCCCGGTCAGGGTGAGGCATCGTGGGCCCATCGCGCCCGGCTGTCATGCGAGGTTCTCCGCAGTCAGGATGTCGACCCGGGGGTTGCTCACCGCCAGCGCCCCGCGCACGCCTTCGCACAGCGCACGCAGCACCCGCGCAGCGGTGGTGACGGCGTAGTGCACGTCCTGGTGCAGCACGAAGGTCAGCGCGCCGGAGATCAGCATCGATCGGTGCACGTCGAGCAGGTCGTGCGCGACCATGCCGAGCGACGCATCGTAACCATGTTCGGCCAGCGCGCGGTGCACGCCGTGGCTGCCGGGGCCGACGTTGTAGACCGCCGTGAGGCGACCGCCCGTCACCTGCGGATCGAGCGCCTCGCGAGCGCGCCGGTACGCCTCGTCTTCCGATTCGGGCATGTCGTCCACCCGCAGGAGGCCGGCACCTTCGAAGCGCTCCTCCAGCACCTGCGCGAAGCCGATGCCGCGGTCGATTTCCGCGGCGTAGCGCGTCGCGGGTGAGAGCAGGGCGCAATGGCCCTGGCCGGCGGGCGCCTCGCGCCCCAGGAGCAGGCCGGCGGTGCGGCCGGCGGCGCGATTGTCTGCGCCGATGAAGGTCTCGCGCATCGAGCCCGCGACGTCGGAGAACAACGTGACGACATGCACGCCCGAGCGCACCAGCTCGTTGACGGCGAGCTTCACCGACGGTGTGTCAGGCGCCAGCAGGGCGACGCCGTCCATGTCGGAGAGGCGTGCGAGCTCGTCGGCGAACGCGTTGGGTTCGCTGGCCGGCAGGCGGCGCGTGACCTCGGTGATGTGCTGGTGGCGGAAATCGCCGGCGGCCTGGGCGATGACCCGGTCCACCAGGTCGAAGAAGCCGCGTCGCGCGGAGGGCAGCACGAAGGCGAAGCGGTAGCTGTCGGTGGAGCGTGGCCGCCCGCGCATCGGCGCGGCGGCGCCGAGGCCCTTCATCGCTTCGCGCACGCGTTGCACGGTCGCGGGGTTGACGCCGGGGCGGTTGTTCAGCACGCGGTCGACGGTGGCGGTGCTGACGCCGGCCGTTTCGGCGATCTGGGTGATGGTGACGGAAGTGGCCAAACCGGAAAAGAGCCTCAATAAATCAATCAGGAGTGTCGCCGAAGTCTCGTCCAGGCTTTCCTCGGGCTATCCCGCACGGGCGCCGCGCGCGGCCGGGCGCCGCCTGATGTCATAGGGTTTGCATTGATTGATTTATTTATTGCGCTTTTTATTCTTCCATCAAGCCGAACCGCTGTCGCCGAGAGGTGGGGCGGGCGCAGGCCGGTAAGCGCCAGACCGACGAATGGCGCATCCCTCTCCGCGGCGCAAGCCGCCTGTCCTCACACACAGGAGATGAGCAAATGAAGTGGTTGAACAAGCGATCGACTGTCGGCACTGCGCTCGTCGCGGCGCTGGCCCTGGCTTCGGGTGCCGCGCAGGCCCAGGCCAAGCAGCTCACGCTGTGCTGGGCGGCTTGGGATCCGGCCAATGCGCTGGTCGAGCTGTCGAAGGACTTCACCGCGCAGACCGGCGTGCAGATGAAGTACGAGTTCGTGCCCTGGCCCAATTTCGCGCAGCGCATGCTCAACGAGCTCAACTCCAAGGGCAAGCTCTGCGACCTGCTGATCGGCGACAGCCAGTGGATCGGCTCGGCCGCGACCGAGGGCCACTACATCCAGCTCAACGAGTTCTTCGACAAGAACGGCATCAAGATGAGCGACTTCATGCCGGCCACCGTGGAGGGCTACTCGACCTGGCCGAAGGGCACGAAGAACTACTGGGCGCTGCCCGCCATGGGCGACGCGGTGGCCTTCACCTACCGCAAGGACTGGTTCGCCAAACCCGAGCTGCAGGCCGAGTTCAAGGCCAAGTACAACCGCGAACTCGCGCCGCCGAAGACCTGGGACGAACTCAAGGAGATCGGCCAGTTCTTCCAGAACCGCACCATCGACGGCAAGAAGGTCTACGGCGCGGCCATCTACACCGAGCGCGGTTCCGAAGGCATCACCATGGGCGTGACCAACACCATGTACGCCTACGGCATGGAGTACGACAACCCGAAGAAGCCGTATGACATGAAGGGCTACATCAACGGGCCGGAGGCCGTGGCCGGGCTCAAGTTCTACAAGGAACTCTTCGACTGCTGCACGCCGCCCGGGCACTCCAATGCCTACATGACCGAGGACCTCGACTCCTACAAGTCGGGCCAGGTCGCGATGCAGATGAACTTCATCGCCTTCTTCCCGGGCATTGCCAAGGACCCGAACGTCGGCGGCGACAAGACCGGCTTCTTCACCATGCCCAAGGCCAAGATCGCGGCGGCGCAGCTCGGCGGGCAGGGCATCTCGGTCGTGAAGTACTCCGACAAGAAGGACCTCGCGCTCGAATACATCAAGTGGTTCGCGCAGCCGGCGGTGCAGCAGAAGTGGTGGGACGCGGGCGGCTTCTCGTGCCACAACGCGGTGCTCTCCAAGCCCGGCTTCGACAAGAGCACCTCGTACGCGCCGGTGTTCCTCGACTCGATGAAGATCGTCAAGGACTTCTGGCAGGAACCGAGCTACGCGCAGTTGCTGCTGGCGATGCAGAAGCGCACGCATGACTACGTCGTGGCCGGCAAGGGCACGCCGCAGGAAGCGCTCGACGGCCTGCTCAAGGACTGGACCGAAGTGTTCAAGGAAGACGGGAAGATCAAGCCCTGATGCGCGGCGCCGTGCCATGTCCTTCGTCCACGTCGACAACACCGTGATGCGCGGTGCGGAGAGCGAGAGCCGCCGGCTGCCCGGCCAGGGGCTCTCTGACCGCGCGCTGGCATGGCTCTTCGTCGGCCCGACGATCCTGCTGCTGCTGGCGTTCAACATCTTTCCGCTGATCTGGACGATCTGGCTGTCGTTCACCAACTTCCGCGCCAACCGGCCGGGCGCGGACCTGCTGTGGGTGGGCATCAGCAACTACTCGCGGGTGCTCAACGACGAATCGATCTGGGAGAACATGCGCGCCACCGCGCATTTCCTCACCTGGTCGATCACGCTGCAGCTCCTGCTGGGCTTCGGCCTGGCGCTGATGCTGAACCGGCGCTTTCGCACGCACAGCTTCTGGAGCACCGCGATCCTGCTGCCGATGATGCTGGCGCCGGCCGTGGTCGGCACCTTCTGGAAGTACTTCTTCGAGCCGCAGTACGGCATCTTCAACTACATCGTCAACTTCTTCCGCGCGCCCCTCGGGCTGGCGGGCAGCTTCACGATGCTGGGGGACACGACGCTTTCGCCGTGGGCCATCGTGCTGGTCGACACCTGGATGTGGACGCCCTACGTGATGCTGTTGCTGCTGGCCGGGCTGCGGTCCATCCCGCCCTATCTGTACGAGGCCGCCGAGATCGATCGCGCGAGCGAATGGACCAAGTTCTGGCGCATCACCTTGCCGATGGTGATGCCCTTCATCATCCTCGCGGTGCTGTTCCGCGTGATCGAGAACTTCAAGATGTTCGACCTCGTGGACAACCTCACCAATGGCGGCCCGGGTTCCGTCACCGAGCTCGCATCGATCAAGCTCAAGCGCGAGGCTTTCGAGAAGTGGCGCACGGGCTACAGCTCGGCGCTGGCCATCATCCTCTTCGTGTCGATCTACGGGCTCTCGCTCGTGACGGTGCGATTCCTCGACCGGGTGAAGCAGAGATGAAAAGCGCCGTCCACTCACCGCTCGACCCGACGCCGCGCGCGAAGGCGTTCGCCGGTTTCGTTGTCGTCGCCTACGCCTTGATCTCGCTGATCCCGCTGGTGTGGATTCTCATGACCAGCTTCCGCACGCCGCAGGACTCGATCGCCTATCCGCCCCGCGTCATCACGCAGCCCTCGCTGATCGGCTACGTCAACCTGTTCACCACGCGCTCGCGCGTGAGTTCGCAGGAACTGGCCGCACTGCCGCCGCCCGCGACCTGGTACGAAGGCCTGGTGCGCGAGCAGCAGATGATCCTCGCGGGGCCTTCGCGCTTCTCGGACCGCTACCTGAACTCGGTGCTGATCGGCTTCGGATCGACGCTGCTGTCGGTGGTGCTGGGCACGCTGGCGGCCTATGCCTTCTCGCGCTTCAGGGTGCCGGGCAAGGACGACCTGCTCTTCTTCATCCTCTCGACGCGGATGATGCCGCCCATCGCGGTGGCGATACCGATCTACCTGATGTACCGCGCGGTCGGCTTCTCCGACACGCACCTGGGGTTGATCCTGCTCTACACGGTCGTCAACCTGTCGCTCGCGGTGTGGCTGCTCAAGGGCTTCATGGACGAGATCCCGCGCGAGTACGAGGAGGCGGCCATGGTCGACGGCTACACGCGCTTCCAGGCCTTCATCAAGGTGGTGCTGCCGCAGGCGGCCACCGGCATCGCGACCACGGCGATCTTCTGCCTGATCTTCGCGTGGAACGAATATGCCTTCGCGCTGCTCCTCACCAGCGGCACCGCGCAGACATCGCCGCCCTTCATCCCGACCATCATCGGCGAGGGCGGGCTCGACTGGCCGGCGATGGCGGCCGGCACCACGCTGTTCCTGCTGCCGGTGCTGGTCTTCACCATCCTGCTGCGCAAGCACCTGCTGCGCGGCATCACCTTCGGAGCGATCCGCAAATGAAGCCGTCGACAAGAAGCTGGCTGCGCCGCTCGCGCTGGGAACCCGCGAGCATGGTGCTCATCGGGCTCGGCCTGTTCATGCTGATGCAGCCGTGGTCGCTCGATGTCTACAGCTACTCCTTCGCCGTGCTGCTCGCCGGGGTGGCGGGCTACACCGTCGCCGGCAAGCTGCCCTGAGAGAAGCGCATGGCCGAGATCCGCATCGAGAAACTGCACAAGCGCTTCAGCGATTTCGTCGCCGTGCGCGATTCGACGCTGACGCTGGAGGACGGCAGGTTCGTCGTGCTGCTCGGCCCCTCGGGCTGCGGCAAGACGACCACGCTGCGCATGCTGGCGGGGCTCGAGTTCCCGACCTCGGGGTCGATCACGCTGGCGGGCCAGGACGTGACCTACCTGCGCCCGCGCGAGCGCGACATCGCGATGGTGTTCCAGCTTTTCGCGCTCTACCCGCACCTGGGGGTGCGCGGCAACCTGGAGTTCCCGCTGCGCAACGAAGGGCTGAAGCGTGCCGAGATCGACCGGCGCGTGGCCGATGCGGCGTCGATCCTGCGCATCGAGCATCTGCTCGGCGCGCGCGTCGGCGGGCTCTCCGGGGGCGATCGCCAGCGCGTTGCGCTCGGCCGCGCCATCGTGCGCCAGCCGCAGGCCTTCCTGATGGATGAGCCGCTGGGCACGCTCGACGCCGAGTTCCGCGAACTGATGTGCGTGGAACTGCGCAAGCTGCACGAGCGCCTGAAGACCACCACCGTCTTCGTCACCCACGACCAGAACGAGGCGATGGCACTGGCCGATCACATCGTCGTGATGAACCAGGGAGAGATCCTGCAGGCCGACGAGCCCGGCGCGATCTACAACTTTCCGAGCTGCATGTTCGTTGCGCGCTTCATCGGGCGGCCGCCGATGAACTTTGTGCGCATCGATGGCGCGGTGAAGGCGGGCGACCGATCGGTGTCACTGGCCGGCGCCTCGGTGGCGGTGCCGCGCGTCGAAGCCGAGGCTGCCGGGGCGGTGCTGGGCGTGCGGCCGGAACACGTCAGCGTCGGCGTGGAAGGCGACGGGCTCCCGGCCGAGGTGAGGCACGTGGAGTACTTCGGCTCGCACTGGGTTGCCGAGTTGGCGACCGCAGCAGGCGTGCTGAAAGCGGTGATCGACAAGTCGCAGCGCCTGGTGCCCGGCGACCGCGTGGCGATCGGGTTCAACGCCGAGCGGCTGGTGCTCTTCGATGCCGCGACCGAACAACTGCTCCCCAGCGCGACGACGCGCCTGCACCAGGAGGCGAAGCGCCATGGCCAGCATTGAGCTTGCGGGCATCAGCCGCTCCTTCGGCGACGTCAGGGCGGTCGCGGACCTGAGCCTTGACGTTGCGGACGGCGAATTCCTCGTGCTGCTCGGGCCGAGCGGCGCGGGCAAGACCACCACGCTGCGGCTCATCGCGGGGCTGGAGCGGCCCGATGCGGGGCGCATCCGCATGGACGGGCGCGACATCACCGACAGCCTGCCGGCCAGCCGCGACTGCGCCTTCGTCTTCCAGCAGTACTCGCTCTATCCGCACCTCACGGTGTTCGACAACCTTGCGTTCCCGCTGCGTTCGCCGTTGCGGCGCAGCGAGCCGGAGGAGGTCAGGCGCCGCGTGAACGAGGTCGCCGCGATGCTGCATATCGAGGGCAAGCTGACGCGCCGTGCGACCGAGCTCTCCGGTGGCGAGATGCAGCGCGTGGCGATCGGCCGCGCGCTGGTGCGGCGCCCGCGCGTCTTCCTGATGGACGAGCCGCTGTCGTCCCTCGACGCCCAGCTTCGCGAAGAACTGAGGGTCGAGTTGCGTCGCCTGCAGCGCAGTACCGGTGCGACCGTCGTCTACGTGACCCACGACCACGTCGAAGCCACCACCATGGCCGACCGGATCGGCATCCTGGAGCGCGGCGTGCTGCAGCAGGTGGGGACGCCGCTGGAGGTGTACGGCGATCCGCGCACCTTGCCGGTGGCGCAGCGTTTGGGCTCACCCGCCATCAACGTGCTGCCGGCGCAATGGTTTGCCGGTCGCGCGCCCGCCGGTACCGCGCATGTCGCGATCCGGCCGGAGGACGTGCGGCTGTCGCCCGACGGCGAAGCGCCGGGCTTCCAGGTCATCGAGTGCTCGCTCGTCAAGCACCAGCTCGTGGCCGAGCGGCAGGGCGTGGAGGTGCACGCCCGCGTGATGCTCGACGAGCCGCTCGCGCCGGGCTCGCAGGCGCGCTTCGGCTTTCCGGCCGAGCACTGTCTTTTCTTCGACGCGGCGGGACGCCGCATTGGAATGCCATGAACACGCAACACATCATCGGGGCGCTGGAGGCCGTGCAGGCGTCCATCCTCGCCAACGAAAGCCAGATCGAGTCGCTGGACCGCGCCATCGGCGACGGCGACCACTTCATCAACGTGCGCCGCGGCTGCGACGTGCTGATGGCGATGCGCGACGAACTGACGCCGCTGCCGCCGGCGATGGCCTTCACGAAGATCGGCATGAAGCTGCTGTCGACCATCGGTGGCGCGTCCGGCCCGCTGATATCGAGCTTCTTCATCGCCATGGGAAAGAACTTGAACGGGGTCGCGGAGCCCGATCGCCAGCAGTTCGCCGTCGCATTCGCGGCCGGCGTGGAGGCGATCAAGAGCCGTGGCAAGGCCGACGTGGGCGAGAAGACGATGCTCGATGTGCTGATCCCCGTATCGAGGCTGCTGCTGCGGCTGGCCGAGGAGGGCGCTCCGCTGCCCGAGCTGTGCGAGCAGCTCACCGCGGAAGCGCACCGGAACATGCTCGCCACGCGCGACATGACGGCCACCAAGGGCCGCGCGTCCTTTCTGGGCGAACGTGCGCTCGGCCACATCGACCCTGGATCGAAGACCTGCGAAGTCGCCATCACCGCGGTGTGCGAGACGCTCAAGGAGACCGCATGAAGAAGTTCGTCAATGACGTGGATGCCATGCTGCGCGAGTCGCTCGGCGGCATGGTGGAGGCGCATCCGCAGTTGCTGCGCGTCGAGTTCGAGCCGACCTTCGTCGCGCGGTACGAAGCCGCTGCGGGCAAGGTGGCCTTGATCTCCGGGGGCGGCTCCGGCCATGAGCCCCTGCATGCGGGCTTCGTCGGGCGCGGGATGCTCGATGCGGCCTGTCCGGGGCAGGTCTTCACCAGCCCTACGCCCGACCAGATGCTGGCCGCCGCGGCCGCGACCGAATCGGGCAAGGGCGTGCTGTTCATCGTGAAGAACTACGCCGGCGATGGCATGAACTTCCAGATGGCGAGCGAGATGCTGGAGACGGAGAACGCCACCGTGCTCGTCAACGACGACGTGGCCGTCGAGAACTCCACGCACACGACGGGCCGACGCGGCGTCGCGGGGACGCTGGTGGTCGAGAAGGCGGTCGGCGCCGCCGCCGAGCAAGGCGCAACGCTCGCCGAATGCAAGCTGCTGGGCGATCGCGTGAACGCGGCGACAGCGTCGATGGGCGTGGCCTTCACGAGCTGCACGGTGCCGGCGGCGGGACGCCCGACCTTCGACATCGGCCCCGACGAGATCGAGATCGGCGTCGGCATCCACGGCGAGCCCGGCCGCCGCCGTGCGACGCACATGCCGGCCAACGACATCGTGCGGCTGCTGATGGATGCGATCCTGGGCGACCTGAAGCCGAAGTCGGGTCGCGAGGTGCTGCTGCACGTCAACGGCTTCGGTGGAACGCCGCTGATGGAGCTCTACCTGGTGCATCACGCGGCCAGCGCGCGGTTGAAGACAGACGGGCTGGTGCCGGTGCGATCGCTGGTCGGCAACTACACGACCTCGCTCGACATGGCCGGCGCGTCGCTGACGGTGACCTTGCTCGACGACGAGCTGAAGACCTTGTGGGACGCGCCTGTGCATACGGCGGCACTGCGCTGGTAAGTCAGGCGCGTGCTTCGAACGAAGCATTTGGTCTGACTTGCACGGCATCGATCGGTCGCGTAACGTCCTGTAACTTCACGTTCGCTTCTCGACGCCGTCTTCATGATCACCACACGCCGCTTCATCCAGTCCATCGCTGCCACGCTCTGCGCGTCGGGTGCCTGGGCGCAGGATGCATCGCGCGCCCGGGCTCCGCGTAATACGTCGGCGCAGGGGTCCTGGCCCACCCAACCCGTTCGCATGCTCGTCGGATTCCCGGCGGGCGCATCGCCGGATCTCGCTGCGCGGGCCATTGCGGGGCCGCTCGCCAAGCTGCTGGGCCAGCCGGTTGTCGTCGAGAACCGGCCCGGCGCCAGCGGCAACCTCGCCGCGGACCAGGTCGCGAAGGCGCAGGACGATCACACCATCGGCGCGCTGATCAACGGCAATCTCACGATTGCGAAGCTGCTCAATCCCAACACGCCTTTCGATCCGGAGAAGGACTTCGCGCCCATCAGTCTCATCGGCACGGCGCCGCTCGTGTTGGCGGTGTCGGGCGACGCCGCGGGCGCCAATCCGGCCGAACTGCTGCTTTGGGCGCGCAACCTCAACGACGCGGGCAAGTACGGGACGCCAGGCGTGGGGACCGTCGGCCATCTCGGCATGGAACTGCTCAAGAGCCGCACCAACATCACCGCGCGGCATGTGCCGTTTCCGGGCAACCCGCAGGTCATCAACGCCATGCTCGCCGGGCAGATCCAGCTTGCGCTGTTGCCACCAGGTCTCGCGAAGCCGCATGTGAAATCGGGCAAGTTGAAGGCGGTGGGCGTGACTTCGCCGATGCGCAGTCCCTTGTTCGACGAACTGCCGACGCTGCGCGAAGCGAATGTGCGGGGCGCCGACCTGGAGATCTGGACGGCGCTGGCTGCGCCTTCGAGCTTGCCTCCGGCGGCGGTGGTCCGGCTCAATGCTGCGTTGGGGGAAGTGGTTCGCCTCGCGGAGGTTCAACAGAGCCTGCTGGCGGCCGGTTGGCAGGCGCAGGCCGGAACGCCGCAGGCGCTGGGCTATCGCATGCGCAATGACACGTCGCAACTCGGCGGCGTGATCCTCATGCGCGGTATCCGCTCGGCAGTTTGAGCCCCCCGGCTTTTCACTTCGCTTCGCTGCGTGTAACTCCAGCCCCCGAGGGGGAGGCGCGGCGCGCCTTGGGGCGGCCCGGCGGCGGCCGCATCCGCATAGCGCCCCGGCCGGCGACGACCGCGTCTTGAGCCCCCGCTAGAGCAGGCGTGAGATTTCGTTGGCTGAGGCGAGCAATGCCGGGAGCATGGTTTCCTGCATCACCTTGGCGCTGGTCCGGTTGGCCTGGCCGCTGATGTTGAGCGCGGCGACGGCGCGGCCGGAGCGGTCGACGATCGGGGCGGCGATGGAGACGAGTCCTTCTTCCAGTTCCTGGTTGACGAGGCACCAGCCTTGCCGCCGCGCCTGCGTCACCTTGGCGAAGAGGACGTCCAGATCGGTCACCGTGTGCTTGGTGAGGGCTTCGCGCGGCGACGCGGCGAGTCGTGCGCGGATCTCGTCGTCCTTCAGGTCGGACAGCAGCAGGCGGCCCATCGACGTGCAGTACGCCGGAAGGCGCGAGCCCACGCCGAGGCTGATGCGCATGATCTTGTGGGTCGGTACACGCAGTACGTAGACGATGTCCGTGGCGTCGAGGACCGCGGCGGAGCAGGACTCTTGCACCTGCTGCACGAGCGCTTCCATGACCGGCTCGGCACGGTTCCAGATCGGCATCGACGAGAGATAGGCGAAGCCCAGGTCGAGGATGCGCGGGGTCAGGCTGAAATGCTTGCCGTCGCTCTCGACATAGCCCAAAGTCTGGAGCGTGAGCAGGATGCGGCGAGCGCCGGCCCGCGTGAGGTCGCTGGCGACCGCGACCTCGCTGAGGGTCTGTCGCGGGGCGCTCGCGCTGAACGACCGGATCACTTGCAGGCCGCGCGCGAAGGACTGGACGTAGCTGTCGCCGGGCGCGGGTGAAACGTGTTGTTTCCTGTGGGTTGCCATGGGGGGTGATCTTCTCTAGAATTCATTATACGAACAACTGTTCGGCATGCGAACAAAATCGCAAGCAACATTTCAGTCGGACAATCTGCGAGCCAAGGCGTTCGGCTTTTCTTTCCTTCCCGGAGACAGATTTCATGATCAACAAGATCGCTCGTTCGGTCGCAGATGCCATGGCCGGCATCCAGGATGGCGCCACGGTGCTGATCGGCGGCTTCGGCACCGCCGGTATTCCCAACGAACTCATCGACGGCCTGATCGAACAGGGCGCCAAGGACCTCACCGTTGTCAACAACAACGCGGGCAATGCGGAGGCGGGCCTCGCGGCGCTTCTCAAGGCCGGACGCGTGCGCAAGATCATCTGCAGCTTTCCGCGCCAGGCCGACAGCTATGTGTTCGACGAGCTGTATCGCACCGGCAAGCTCGAGCTCGAGCTGGTGCCCCAGGGCAACCTGGCCGAGCGCATCCGCGCGGCGGGTGCCGGCGTCGGCGCCTTCTTCTGCCCGACCGGCTTCGGCACGCAGCTGGCGGGCGATCGCGAAACGCGCGAGATCGACGGCAAGCAGTACGTGCTGGAGTACCCGATCCGCGGCGACGTCGCGCTGATCAAGGCCGAGAAGGGCGACCGCTGGGGCAACCTCACCTACCGCAAGGCGGCGCGCAACTTCGGTCCGGTGATGGCGATGGCGTCCGACCGCACGATCGCCACCGTGCACGAGATCGTCGAACTCGGCGACATGGACCCCGAGACCATCGTGACCCCCGGCATCTTCGTCAACAGGATCGTCAAGATCGAGCGCGTCGCCACGCAGGCCGGCGGCTTCAAGAAGGCAGCATGACCATGAGCAACTACCAACGCCGCACCAAGGACCAGCTCGCCGCACGCGTCGCGCAGGACATCTTCGACGGGGCCGTCGTCAATCTCGGAATCGGCCAGCCCACGCTGGTGGCCAACCACCTGCCGGCCGGCCGCGAAGTGATCCTGCACAGCGAGAACGGCATTCTCGGCATGGGCCCCGCGCCGGCCGAAGGCCAGGAGGACTACGACCTCATCAACGCCGGCAAGCAGCCGGTCACGCTGCTGCCCGGCGGCGCGTTCTTCCACCATGCCGACAGCTTCGCGATGATGCGCGGCGGCCACCTCGACATCTGCGTGCTCGGCGCCTTCCAGGTTTCCGCCACGGGCGACCTCGCCAACTGGAGCACGGGTGAGGCAGGCGCGATTCCCGCCGTCGGCGGTGCGATGGACCTGGCCATCGGCGCCAAGCAGACCTGGGTCATGATGGATCTGCTCACCAAGAAGGGCGAAAGCAAGATCGTCGCCGAATGCACCTATCCGCTGACCGGCATCGGCTGCGTGAAGCGGGTGTATTCCGATCTCGCGACCATCGAATGCACGCCTTCGGGCCTGAAGCTCATCGACAAGGTCGAGGGCCTCGAACACGCCGAACTCGAAAAACTGGTCGGCCTGCCGATCGCCATCTGACAACGGAACCGAGACACACACCATGACCAACGAAGCCTTCATCTGCGACGCCGTTCGCACTCCCTTCGGCCGCTACGGCGGTTCGCTCTCCAGCGTGCGCGCCGACGACCTAGGCGCGGTGCCGCTCAAGGCGCTCATGGAACGCAACAAGAAGGTCGACTGGCAGGCCGTCACCGATGTGCTCTTCGGCTGCGCCAACCAGGCCGGCGAAGACAACCGCAACGTGGCCCGCATGTCCGCACTGCTCGCAGGCCTTCCGCTCGAAGTCGGCGGCGGCACCATCAACCGCCTGTGCGGTTCGGGCCTGGATGCGGTCGGCACCGCGGCACGCGCCATCAAGGCGGGCGAGAGCGGCCTGATGATCGCCGGCGGCGTCGAAAGCATGAGCCGCGCGCCCTTCGTGATGCCCAAGGCCGAAAGCGCCTTCAGCCGCAACAACGCGGTGTACGACACCACCATCGGCTGGCGCTTCGTCAACAAGCTCATGAAGGCGCAGTACGGTGTCGACTCGATGCCGGAGACGGCCGAGAACGTCGCGACCGACTACAAGATCGAGCGCGAGGCGCAGGACCGCATGGCGCTCGCTTCGCAGCAGCGCGCCGTGGCCGCGCAGAAGTCGGGCTTCTTCGATGCCGAGATCGTGCCCGTCACGGTGGCGCAGAAGAAGGGCGATCCGATCGTCGTCTCCAAGGACGAGCATCCCCGCGACACCAGCCTCGAAGCGCTCGCCAAGCTCAAGGGCGTGGTCCGTCCCGACGGCACGGTGACGGCGGGCAACGCCAGCGGCGTGAACGACGGTGCCGCTGCGCTGCTGCTGGCCGACGAGGCCAGCGCGGCCCGGCACGGCCTGACGCCGCGCGCCCGTGTGGTGGGCATGGCGACGGCCGGCGTGCCGCCGCGCATCATGGGCATCGGCCCGGCACCCGCGACCGAGAAGGTGCTGAAACTCACCGGTCTCAAGCTCGACCAGATCGACGTGATCGAACTGAACGAAGCCTTCGCGGCACAGGGCCTCGCCGTGCTGCGCCTGCTCGGCCTGAAGGACGACGACGCGCGCGTCAACATCAATGGGGGCGCGATCGCGCTGGGCCACCCGCTGGGTGCCAGCGGCGCGCGTCTTGCGACCACGGCCATCAACCAGCTGCACAAGGGCGGCGGTCGCTATGCGCTGTGCACGATGTGCATCGGCGTGGGGCAGGGCATCGCGGTCATCCTCGAGCGCGTCTGATCTCAATGACTTTCAGATCGCTATCGTCGCGTCGCCAACTCGGTCTTTCCGCCTTTGCACTGGCGGCCAGTGTCTTGCTGCCGGTCACGGCCAGCGCACAGCAATTCCCGACCAAGCCGATCCGCATCGTCGTGCCGTTCACCCCCGGTGGGGGCAACGACGTGTTCGCGCGCCAGATGGCCAAGAGCCTCGGCGAGCTTCGCAAGCAGGGCGTCGTGGTCGAGAACAAGCCCGGTGCGGGCGGCAATCTCGGCACCGAGTACGTGGTGAGAAGCGCGCCGGACGGCACGACGTTGCTGCTGGGGCATTCGGGCACTGTGTCTATCAACCCCGCGCTCTACAGCCACCTCAAGTACGACACGCAGAAGGACCTCGTGCCGGTGGCAATGTTCGCGTCGTCGGCCTTGCTGCTGGTCGTCCCGGCAAGCTCGCCGGTGAAGACGGTGGCCGATCTCGTGGCCGCCGCGAAGGCGGCGTCCGGAACCTTCAACTACGCATCCAGCGGGAGCGGCACCGGCGGTCATCTCACCGGCGAGATGCTGGGCCAGAGGAGCGGCGTGAAGATCAACCACATTCCCTACAAGGGCACGGCGCCTGCGTTGACCGATCTGGTGGGCGGCCAGGTACAGATGATGTTCAGCGTCATCCCGCCCGCGTTGGCGCTGGTCAAGAGCGGGCGCCTCCGGGCGGTGGCTGTCACTGGCAGCACGCGGCTGCCGTCGTTGCCGGACGTGCCGACCGTGGCCGAATCCGGCGTGCCGGGCCTCGCGAAGTTCGAGAGCACCTTGACCTACGGCATCCTCGCGCCGCGCGGTACGCCCGAAGCGTTCGTCAAGGAGCTGTCGGGCCAGATGCTCAAGGTCGCGGCGACCGAAGAGTTCCAGTCGAGGCTCGGCGTCGAAGGCGCAGTACCTCTCCTGGGCGGGAGCGCCGAGTACGCGGCGCTGATCCGCAAGGAGAGCGCCCAGTGGGCCGAGATCATCAAGGCCTCCGGTGCCACCGTGGAGTGAGCTTTATCTTGCTTCCGATGTGGCACCTTGCCACACGAGGGTCGCTGCGGCGAGGTCTTCGAGCGCACTGCCGACGGCCTTGAAGACGGTGCGTTCCGAAGGCGAGAGCCTGCCGGATCGATCGCCCCGGCAGAGCTGCGCCAGCGTCGCCTGAATACCGTCCGGCGTGAGCGCATTCGCGGCGAATGCATCGAGCAGGTCTCCTGCTTTGGTCGGCGCCTCTTCGGTGTCGACAAACACACGCGCATCGGCGAAACAGGAGGGATGAGCCTCCTTCATCGCAGGAGTGAAGCTGCCGATCAAGTCGAGATGCGATCCCGGTGCGAGCCACTCGCCGCGAACCAGCGGTGCGGTGGCGAGCGTGGCGCAACTCACGATGTCGGCGGTACGCACGGCTGCGGCCAAGTCTTCTACGGCCTCCGCATCCCAACCCGCGTGTTGCCATTGGGTTGCCAGCACCCGCGCGCCTTCGGGCCTGTGGTTCCAGACGTGGACTTTGCGGATCGCCCGCACGCTCGCATGTGCGGCAGGCAACAGCCGTGCGATGCGTCCTGTGCCCAGCACCAACAGCCGCTTCGCATCCGGGTGCGCCAGGAACGACGCACCCAGCGCCGAAGCCGCCGCGGTACGCCACGCGGTGATCTCGTTGCCATCGCACTGGGCCAGCGGCACGCCAGTGTGAGCGTCGTAGAGCACATAGGTCGCGTGCAACCCGGGCAGGCCGCGAGCGCCGTTGCCCGGGAAGATGTTGATGGTCTTGATGCCGAGGTAACCGGCATCGCTCCACGCGGGCATGATCAGCACGGTGCCCCGGTCTTTGCCGGATTCGACGGAATGGACGTGGCGCGGCGGCACGGTCGCTTCGCCCGCAAAGGCCTCGCGCAGGGCCGGCACGAGACGCTCGAATTTCAGGTGCGCGCGGGTCTGGTCTGCGTCGAAGATCTTCATGCGTGGACAATGTAGCTCTCCCGCAGCCGCATCCCGCTCCGTTTTGAATCTCCCCATCATCACCGACCCGCACTTCTATGCGGTCGCCATCCCTGCCGTGCTCATGCTCGGCGTCAGCAAAAGTGGTTTCGGCGCCGGCTTCGGCTCCCTCGCCGTTCCGCTGCTCGCGTTGGCCGTCACCGTGCCGCAAGCGGCGGCGATCCTGATGCCGGTGCTGCTGCTGATGGACCTGCTGGGGCTCGCCGCGTTCCGGCGCGACTTCGATCGCCGGCTTCTCCTGTTTCTCATTCCCTGTGGTCTTGTCGGTACGGTGATCGGCACCTTGTTGTTCAGGGCGCTGCCGGCGCACACGGTGGCAGGGATCGTCGGCGTGTTCACGCTGGCCTTTCTTGCGCAGCGGCTGCTGTTTCCCCCAAAGCCCGACGGCCCGCTGCCGTCGAAGGCGACCGGCGCCGTGCTGACGACGATCAGCGGCTTCACCAGCTTCATCGCGCATGCGGGCGGGCCGCCGGTCAATGCCTACGTCATTCCGCTGCGGCTCGCACCCGTCCCCTACACGGCGACGATGGCGTACTTCTTCTTCGTGGTGAACCTGAGCAAGTGGGTGCCGTATGCGTGGCTGGGCCTGCTGGACTGGCGGAACATGGCGACGTCCCTCGTGCTCCTGCCGATTGCGCCGCTGGGCGTATGGGTCGGCATCCGCATCGCTCGTCGCATCGATCCCGTCTGGTTCTATCGTTTCGTCTACCTCGGCATGCTGTTGACGGGCCTCAAGCTCAGCTGGGATGGATTCGTTGCCTGAGCTCGGGGCGATGTAATGCAAATATCTACGATTGCCGTGCCCCTTGCGGGTGTGCAGAATTTCGGCATGTCCGTACCGTCGACGACACCCGCAACTCTCGAGGACGAAGAGCTCCAAAGCCTCGCGTCGGAGTGGCGCATTCGCGCCATGCGGGGTGACCAACTCGCCCATCGCATGGCCCAGGCGCTCGAAGCGGAGCAGCGCCGCCGCATCCGCGACACCGGCTTGCAGACCCTTGCACCGGCAGCTTCGCCGGGACCCTCGCCATGGTGGAAGTTTTGGTGAACGTGATTTCCATCGATTTCGGGATCGGCCTGGCCCTGCTGAGTCTCTTCGGCGCGACTTTTCTTTCCAACCTGCTGGCACGTCGACGCGACAAGGCCCGCGAGTTCGATCCGCTCACGCGCGAGGCGCGGGACCTCCTGTTGCGGGAGCGCGCGGCGCCGGTTCCGCTGTGTCCCACGCTCCGTCCCGAACACTGGGCCCGTCTGGAGGCCGCGCAGCCCAACTGGCGCCGCAAGGGCTTCGATGCCGCGCGCGCCCGCTACAACGAGGCGCGCAACGCGTTCTCGCGCCACGACTTCAACGGCGAGCTCTACTACCCGGACCCGAACCTCATCGTCGGCGCTGCGCACGAAGTGCTGGTGCTGACCGAGCGCTTCTAGCTCGTTCGCCAATCCTGTCGCTAGTGATAGATCTTCTGCAGCAGGCGGATCAGCGTTTCGCGCTCGCGTGAGGTGAGCCGCGCGCTGGCATCCGCTTCGAGTTGCACCACTGTCAGCTCCGCCTCGCGCACCAGTTCCTCTCCGGCCGGCGTCAGGTGCAGGCCGATCGCGCGACCGTCATGCGGGTGGGGGCGGCGCTCGATCAGTCCGCGTCCGTCCATGGCGGCGATCAGGCTCACGAGGTTGGGCGGCAGGATGTCCAGCGTGGAGCAGAGTTGGCGGGACGTGGCGCCCGGGTTGTGCGCCAGCAGCGACAGCACCGAGAAGTCGACCTGCTTGAGGCCGTACGCGGCCATGCGTTCCGAGAACACCTCGCTGATGATCAGCCAGGCCCTGCGGGCGTTGTAGCCGACCAGCGTTTCGAGCACTCGGGTGTCGAGCCGCTCGGAACGGGGCGCCTGTGCATGGGCGGCGGGAATGGTCTTCTTGCGGGAAACTGCCATGCCCCCGAGCGTAACTGTGTTCGGGCGCGCCGGCAGCCCCTCAAACGGAGGATTGCGCGACGACGGCCTCGCAGGCCCGCTTGACGATGCCGAGCCGCATCTCGAACTCCGGCAAGGCCCAGCGCCGGAAGGCCGCGGCGGGCACCGACCATCGCGGGTTTCCGGGCGCCGCGTGTTCGATGCGCGCCCAGGCCCAGGCGAGCAGGGTGATCATCACCACGCGCAGGTAGTCGTCGGCGACCTCATACGGCAGCGCCGTATCGGCTTGCGCGGCCACGGCGATCGTGGTGGTGAGATAGCGCAGTTGCGCCAGTCGGCGCTGCACGTCGGCGTCGATGTCGCGCGAGGCGTCGAGTTCGTCCCGCAGCTCGATCAGCACGCCCGACATGCCGGCGCCGCCATCGGCCAGCACCTTGCGCACCAGCAGGTCGATGGCCTGGATCTCGTTCGTGCCCTCGTAGATCATCGTCACGCGCGAATCGCGCACGACCTGCTCGATGCCCGATTCGCGCACGTACCCATGGCCGCCGAAGACCTGCAAGCACTCGCTCGCACCCAGGAAAGCCTGCTGCGAGCAGGCGGCCTTCAACACGGGCGTGATGAGCGCACACCACCGCTGGGCGCGCTCGCGCACCTTCGCGTCGGGATCATGCCGTGCGACGTCGAGCTGGACGGCGGTGCGGTAGGCGATGACCCGGGAACCATCGATCCACGCACGTTGCGTATCCAGGATCCGGCGGATGGCCGGGTGCTCGGCGACGAGGTCGGAAGTTTCAGCGCCCCGGCTTTCAGGAGTCGGGCCGGGCGCACGCATCTGGCGCCGCTCGTGCGCATAGGCGTCGGCCTTCTGCCAGGCCGCGTCGAGCAGGCCGATGCCTTGCAGCGCGACATGCAGGCGCGCCGCGTTCATCATCACGAACATTGCGGCGAGGCCGCGGTTCGGTTCGCCGACCAGCCAGCCGCTGGCGTCGTCGAAGCGCATCACGCAGGTCGGGCTGCCATGCAGGCCCATCTTCTCCTCGATGCGCTCGCAATGCACCGCATTGCGCGATCCGTCGGGCAGTACCTTGGGCACGAGGACCAGCGACAGGCCCTTGGGGCCGGCCGGCGCGTCCGGCAGCCGGCAGAGGACCAGGTGAACGATGTTGTCGGTGAGGTCGTGCTCGCCGCCCGAGATGAAGATCTTGCCGCCGGCGACACGGAAGCTGCCGTCGGCCTGTGCGACGGCCCGGGTGCGCACCTGGCCCAGGTCGCTGCCGGCATGGGCTTCGGTCAGGCACATGGTCGCCAGCCATTCGCCGGTGGCGATCTTCGACAGGTAGCGCTGTTTCAGTTCGTCGCTGCCGTGATGCCTGAGGCATTCGTAGGCGCCATGCAGCAGCCCCGGCGCCATGGTGAGTCCGTGATTCGCCGCGCTGAGCCATTCGAAGAGAACGGCTTCGAGCATGGCGGGCAGACCTTGGCCGCCGTCTTCGGTGGCGGCGGAGAGCGCGGGCCAGCCGCCGTCGACGAAGGCACGGTAGGCCTCCCGAAAGCCCGGCGGCGTGACGACCTTGCCGTCGGCGAAGCGGCAGCCGACCTCGTCGCCGGCCCGATTGACCGGCGCGATCACTTCGCCGACGAACCTGGCCGCCTCGTCGAAGACCTGCGCCTGCAGCGCCTCGTCGACCTCCGCGAACGGCGGCAGGGCCTGCAGGCGCGGGACGACGCCGAGCACCGTGTTCAACACGAAGCGCACGTCATCGGGGCGGGGCTGGTAGTTCATCGCGAACGGGCGCGTGTCAGGACTCGGCCGTGAAGCCGATCTTCTTGACCAGGGGGCCCCAGCGCTCGTACTCGCTCTGGATCGACTTCTTCATTTCCTCGGGCGTCGAGCCGCTCGCGACCAGCCCGACGGCGAGGAGGCCTTCGATGATGGCCGGGTCCTTCAGTGCCGTGGTGATCGCCGCGTTGGCGGCGCTGACCACGCTGGCGGGCGTCTTCGCAGGCGCGACGAATCCGAACCATTCCTCGGCGACGATCTCGGGGAAGCCTTGCTCTGCAAACGTCGGCACATCGGGGAAGTAGGGCGGCCGCTTGTTGCCCGACGTGGCGAGCACGCGCAGCTTGCCCGCCTTCGCGAAGGGGAGATAGTCGCCGGACGTCGTCATGCTCGAAGCAATCTGGCCGCCGACCACGTCGTTGACCGCCGGCAGCGAACCGCGATAGGGGACGTGCTTGAGTTCCGTGCCGCTGTTGATGCCCAGCAGCGCGCCCAGGAAGTGCGGTGTCGAGCCCGCGCCCGGCGAACCGTAGCTGGCATCCTTGGGATTGGCCTTGGCCCACGCGATGTAGTCCTTCAGCGTCTTCACTTCCGCCGGAACCATCGGGCCGACGGCCAGGCCGTGCGTCATGACGGCGCCGATCGAGACCGGCGCGAAGTCGCTGATCGCGTAGTTGAGCTTGGTGTAAATGTGCGGATAGGTCGACAGGGCCGAGGCCTGGCAGACCGCGAGGACCGATCCATCGGCGGGCGAGCCCTTGAGCGCTTCGAGGGCGATGCGGCCGCCCGCGCCGGGTCGGTTGTCGACCACTGCCGCGTTCTTGGTGAACGCCGTGTTGCCGAGCTTGTCGCCGACACGCCGTGCGACGCTGTCGCCCGCGCTTCCGGCCGGGAAGCCGTACAGGATCTTCACCTGGTTGAGCGCTTCCGCGAGGGCGGCGAGCGGATGCAGCGCACCGAGGGCGGCAGCGGCGCCAAGGGTCTGGACGAAATGTCGTCGGGTGGTCATGTCTTGTCTCCTCAGGTCGTCATTGAATGGATGCGGGGGCTCAGCGCGGCGCCATGCGCAGTGCGCCGTCGAGCCGGATCACCTCGCCGTTGAGGTGGCCGTTGGTCACGATGTGGCAGGCCAGTTCGGCGAATTCCGAAGGCTTGCCCAGGCGTGGCGGGAAGGGGATCGACGCGGCCAGCGACTGCTGGATGGGCTCCGGCAGTTCCTTGAGCAGCGGCGTGGCGAACAGGCCCGGCGCGATGGTGCACACGCGGATGCCGTGCTGCGCGAGGTCGCGCGCCATCGGCAATGTCATGCCGACCAAGCCGCCCTTCGAAGCGCTGTAGGCCTGCTGGCCGACCTGGCCATCGAAGGCCGCCACCGACGCGGTGAACATCATCACGCCGCGCTCGCCGCCTTCGTTTGGATCGAGCTTCGCGCAGCGCGCCGCATAGAGGCGACTGATGTTGTAGGCGCCGATGAGGTTGACGTTGACCACGCGCACGAAGTCTTCCAGCGGCGCGGGGTTGCCGTCCTTGCCGACGATGCGCTTGGCGCTGCCGATGCCGGCGACGTTCATCAGGATGCGCGCGGGGCCGTGTGCGGCTTCCGCCTTGTCGAGCGCCGCCGTGACGCTGTCGGCCTGCGTGATGTCGCAGATGCAGGCGATGCCGCCGATGTCCGCGGCGACCTTTTCGGCCAGCGAGGCATTGACGTCGAGCACGGTGACCTTGGCGCCCAGCCGCGCGAGTTCTCGCGCCGTCGCTTCGCCGAGGCCGGATGCGCCGCCGGTGACGAGTGCGGCTTGTCCTTGGATGTTCATGGCTTGTGTCTCCTGGGGTGGGTTATCGGGGCTTCAGCGTGAAGGGAAGCGCGTCGGCGTGCAGAGCGTCGGCCAGCGCGGCACGGTGCTTGAGCACGGCGCGCTGGTTGATGGATCCCTTGTCCGTCACTTCGCCCTTGTCGATCGAGGGCGGCTCGGAAACGATGTGTGCGCGCGCGATGCGGTTGGCGCTGCCGGTGCTCGATGTTGCGAGCGTGTCGAGCATTTGCTGGATCTGCGCCTGCACGGGCGGGCTCTCCACCACGTCCTTCATCGCCGCATCGGGTCCGAGGCCGGCGAGCGAGCGCACGGCCTGCGTCGGGAAGATCAGCGCGCCGACTTCCTTGAGGTTGATGCCGGTCAGGACCACGTCCTGCACGTAGGGCGCGCCGGCCGCGATGATCTTCGCACGCAGCGGACCCACGCTCACGAAGGTGCCGGTTGCCAGTTTGAAGTCTTCCGCGATGCGGCCATCGAAGCGCAGGCCCCGGTGGATGTCCTTGTCGTCGATCCACTGCACCGCATCGCCGGTGCAGAGAAAGCCTTCCTCGTCGAAGGCCTCGCGCGTGGCTTCGGGTGCGCGCCAGTATCCGGGCGTGACGTTGGGGCCGCGATAGCGCACCTCGGTCTTGCCGTCGACGTCGACCAGCTTCAACGTCATGCCCGGCGTCGGAACGCCGACATCCCCGGCGCGCACGTTCGGGCTGTTGATGAACATCGCGGAGGGGCCCGATTCCGTCATGCCCAGGCCGGTCGCCATGACGATGCGCTCGCCGATCTCGGCTTCCTGGATGGAATGCAGCAGGTCCCAGATGGGCTGGGCCAGGCCGGCGCCCGAGTAGAAGAACATGCGGACGCGTGAGAGCAGCGTCTTGCGCAATTGCGCGTCGGTCTGCATCGCTTGCGCGATCGCTTCGAAGCCGGTCGGCACGTTGAAGTAGACGGTGGGCGCGATCTCGCGCAGGTTGCGCAAGGTTTCCGCCATGCCGCCCGGCGTCGGCTTGCCGTCGTCGATGTAGAGCGTGCCGCCGTGGTAGATCGTGATGCCGACGTTGTGGTTGCTGCCGAAGGTGTGATTCCACGGCAGCCAGTCGATGAGCACCGGCGGCTCCTCGGCCAGGGCGGGCAGCGACTGGGCGATCTGCACCTGGTTGGCGCACCACATGCGCTGCGTGTTGATGACCGCCTTGGGCATCTTGGTGGAGCCCGAGGTGAACAGGAACTTGGTGATCGTGTCGGGGCCGGTCGCCGCCATGGCGGCATCGACCGCAGGCGTCGCTGGCGTGGCGAGGAGGCGGTCGAACGCGGTG
Source organism: Variovorax glacialis (assembly GCF_051216375.1). Classification (NCBI taxonomy): domain Bacteria; kingdom Pseudomonadati; phylum Pseudomonadota; class Betaproteobacteria; order Burkholderiales; family Comamonadaceae; genus Variovorax; species Variovorax glacialis. The sequence goes on from NZ_JBPJZT010000004.1 coordinate 186,746, forward strand.
AGCGTGCGCCCCGCGAGATCGGGCGAGGTCGTCCCCGTATCGCCTTCGCCACCGTGGCCACGCTGCACGACCACCTCGACATCGTCCGGCACGACGGCGGCAATGGCACGGCCGAAGCGTGCGGCGTCGCTGGCGAACACGAGCCCCGGCGTCAGGGTGTCGAAGACGTGGCGCAGCTTGTCGTAGTCCTGGCTGACGGTGGAGTAGGCGGGCGATGCCGGGCAATAGGGAACGCCGGCATAGATGCAGCCGAGCGACAGCAGCGCATGCTCGAGGCTGTTTTCGCTCAGGATCATCACCGGACGCTCGGCGCTCAGGCCGCGGTCGAGCAGCGCTTGGCCGATGCGGCGTGCGCCCTGCAACGCCTCCGAGTAAGTGAGGTGCTGCCAGTCGCCCGTGCTGCCGTCCGGCAATTGCTCGCGGCGCGCCATGAAGCTCCGGTCCGGCGCGACCTGCGCCCAGTGCATCAGGCGGTCGGTGATGCGCTCGGCGTAGTCGCCCATCGGCAAGGTGGCTTGCAGGTAGCGGACGCCGGACGCGCCTTCGCGCAGGTCGACGTGACGCACGCCGAAGTCCAGGGGGCGATAGCGGGGCGCGGCGTCGGTGCGGATGGCTTGCATGGGGTCCTCGGATGTCGGAAGGGTCAGGATTTCTGAACCTTGGCGGCCTTGCCCTCGAGGAACGCGCGAACGCGTTCCTTGGCGTCGGGAGCGCTTTGTGCAATGCCGGCCATGAGCGCTTCCGTGAAGAAGCCGTGATCGGCCGGCTGTTCGGCGATGCGTGGCAGGGCATGCATCAGCGCGTAGTTGGTCAGCGGTGCGTTGGTCGCCACGCGCTTGGCGAGTTCGACCGCCTTGTCGAACGCGCTGCCTTCGGGGACCAGGTATTGCGCGAACCCGGCGCGTTCACCGTCTTCGGCGTTGTAGACGCGGCCGGTCATCATCATGTCGGTCATGCGGGCGGCGCCGATGAGCTTGGGAATGCGGACCGAACCGCCGCCGCCGACGAAGATGCCGCGGGAGCCTTCCGGCAGCGCGTAGAACGTGGTCGCATCGGCCACCCGGATGTGGCAGGCGCTGGCGAGTTCCAGGCCGCCGCCGACCACCGCGCCGTGGAGCGCGGCAATCACCGGTACCGGGCCGTACTGGACGAGGTCGAGCGCCGCGTGCCACATGCGCGAATGCTGCAGGCCCTGGCCGGCGTCGCGCTCCTGGAGTTCGGAAAGGTCCAGGCCGGCGCAGAAGTGCGGGCCCTCGCCGTCGATCACCGCGGCCCGCACCGTCGAGGGCAGGTTTTCGAAGGTGTTGCGCAGCGCGAGGATCAACGCATCCGACAACGCGTTGCGCTTGGCGCCGCGTGTGAGGCGGATGATGGCGATGTCGCCCTGGAGTTCGAGCTGGAGGTCGGTATGGGTCATGATTGCATTCCGGAGTACGATCGATTATGGTTATAGAAAATAATCAATTCAAGCCGCGCGACAGGATGCGGCATGAGGACTTACCCTAAGCCACAAACCGCCCGGAGACAAATGCCATGGACCACCAGAACCTGATCGCGATCGACACCCACACGCATGCGGAGGTGAGCTGCTGGAACCCCTTCGACAACTACGGCGAGGAATACGACCGTGCTGCCGACAAGTACTTCCGGTCCAGCCGCCGCCCGACGATCCAGGAAAGCATCGACTACTACCGCGAGCGCAAGATCGGCCTGGTGATGTTCATGGTCGATGCCGAGTCGAACATGGGCCGTCGCCGCATCCCCAACGAGGAGATCGCCGAGGCCGCGCAGAAGAACCCCGACATCATGATCGCCTTTGCAAGCATCGACCCGCACAAGGGCAAGATGGGCGCGCGCGAGGCGCGGCGGCTGATCGAGGAGCACGGCGTCAAGGGCTTCAAGTTCCACCCGACGGTGCAGGGCTTCCACCCCTACGACAAGATGGCGTGGCCCATCTACGAGGTGATCAACGAATACGGGCTTCCGGCCGTGTTCCACACCGGCCATAGCGGCATCGGCTCGGGCATGCGCTGCGGCGGCGGCCTGCGTCTCGAATACAGCAACCCGATGCACCTGGACGACGTCGCCATCGACTTCCCCGACATGCAGATCGTGATGGCGCATCCGAGCTTTCCGTGGCAGGACGAGGCGCTGAGCGTGGCGACGCACAAGCCCAATGTCTGGATCGACCTGTCGGGCTGGAGCCCCAAGTACTTTCCGAAGCAGCTCGTGCAGTACGCCAACACCTTGCTGAAGGACCGCGTGCTGTTCGCGAGCGACTACCCGCTGATCACGCCCGACCGCTGGCTCAAGGATTTCGAGGATGCGGGCTTCAAGCCCGATGTGGTGCCTGGCATCCTCAAGGGCAACGCGGTGCGCCTGCTGAAGCTCGACCAATAGGTCCGCGCCGGCGCGCTACGGCGTCTTTTCCTCCTCGACCCGATCCCATTCCAGGCGGGAGCGCAGGCGCCGCTCCTCGCGCTCGCGCGCGATCTGTTCCTGGAACTGCTGCCGGCCTTCCTTGGCGACCGCGATCAGCTTGGCGCGGTCCTTGTAGTGCGGATAGGTCTCGTACATCAGCTCGATGTTGCGACGCCGGAAGCGCATCGCCGTTTCGCGCGCCTCGTGCGCGGACCAGCCGAGCCCTTCGAGCACCGAGCGGCCGCTGCGCAGCGAGGATTCAAACACCTCGCGCTCGATGAACTCGACCTTGCGATCGAGCAACTGGAAAAGGTGCGCCACGTTGCGTGCGCGCGCGACGATCCTGGCGTTCGGGAAGTGCACGCGCGCCAGGTCCACGATCTCGAGCGATTGCTCCATGTCGTCGACCGCGATCACCAGCACCTTGGCAGTCCCGGCGCCGGCGGTGCGCAGGAGGTCGAGCCGCGTCGCATCGCCATAGAAGACCCGGAAGCCGAACTCGCGCAGGCTCTCGATGGTGTCCGGATCGTGGTCCAGAACGGTGATCTTGAGGCCCTGCGCGCTCAGCATGCGACCGATGATCTGCCCGTAGCGCCCGAAGCCGCAGATGACGACCTTGGCATCCTGCTGTTCGGAGATTTCTTCCATGGTCGTGGGCTCGTCTGCGCTGTAGCGCGGGAGGACCCACTTGTCGATGGCGACCAGCAGCAATGGCGAGATCAGCATCGACAACGCGACTGCCCCGATCAGGAAGGACGCGACGCCGTGCGGCAGCACATTCGGCCCGGCAGCCTGGAACACGACGAACGCGAACTCGCCGCCCTGCGCCAGGAGCAGCGTGAACACCGGTCGCTGCTGGTAGGGAATCCCCATCGCCTTCGCCAGGGCGTAGATCACGATGAACTTGAAGACCATGAAGCCGATGACGACCATCGCCATCAACAGGGGCTGGGCAAGCAGCACGCCGAAATCGATGCTCATCCCGACGGCGATGAAGAAGAGCCCGAGCAGCAGGCCCTTGAAGGGTTCGATGTCGGTCTCGAGTTCGCGCCGGTATTCGCTCTCGGCCAGCAGCACTCCGGCAAGAAAGGCCCCCAGCGCCATCGACAGCCCGATGAACTGCATCAGCGCGGCAATGGCGACGACCAGCAAGAGGGCGGCAGCGGTGAATATCTCGGGCGTGTTGCTGCGTGCGATCCAGCGGAATACGGGGCGAAGGGCAAGTCGCCCGCCGAGCACGATGCCACCGATGACAGCGACGATCTTCAGGCCCTCGAACGCACGCGCGGCGCCGCTCATCTCGGCGCCCGCGTCGCCGCCGATTGCCAGCAGCGGCAGCAGCGCCAGGATCGGAATCGCCGCCACGTCCTGGAACAGCAGGATCGAGAAGCCGGCCTGGCCGGTGGATGTGAGGAGCAGGTTGCGTTCGCCGAGCACCTGCAGCGCGATCGCCGTCGACGACAGCGCCAGTCCCAGCGCGGCGACCAACGCGACGCGCCAGTCCGCACCCGCCACCCAGCCGACCAGAAACAGCACCGCGGCACAGGCCAGCACCTGCGCGGAACCCCAGCCGAAGATCGGCTGGCGCAGGCTCCACAGTCGCTTGGGTTCCAGTTCGAGGCCGACCAGGAACAGCATGAGCACCACGCCGAACTCGGCGAAGTGCAGGATGTCCTCGACGTTGGTGACCAGCCCGAGCCCCCACGGCCCGATGGCAATGCCGGCAGCGAGATACCCGATGATCGAGCCGAGCCCGAGCGCCTTCGACAGCGGCACCACCAGCACCGCCGCGCCGAGATAGATCAGGGAATTGACGAGCCAGGCCGGCGCGTGTGACATGGTCAGGCCTCCTCGTGGGTGAGCGGCCTGTCCACCTTGGGGACTTCGCAACTGACGCAGGTGTCCAGGTCTTCGAGTTCGGGCCAGTTCGGGTAGGTGGAGAGCCGGTCCTTGAAGACGTCGACGTGCGCCGTGACTTCGCTGGCAGGGGCGCTGCGCGCACCATGGAACAGCAGTGGCGGGAGAAAGCGCATGCCGCAGAGCGCGGCCGTTTGCTCGTAGGGCGGAAGGAAAGCGTCGAAGAAATACCGGTTGTAGCCCTGCGGGTGGTAGCTCGCCTCGGGCCCGCCGGTGGTGGCGGCCAGCCAGAAATCCTTGCCCTCCAGGGCGCTTCCCCCGGTGCCGTAGGCCCATCCATAACCGAGCACCTCGTCGATCCAGAGCTTCTGCAGCGCCGGCATCGAGTACCACTGGATCGGGTGCAGCAGGACGAGCAGGTCGGCGCGGGCCAGGCGCTTCTGCTCTGCCTCGACGTCGATCGCGTAGTCGGGATACGTGTCGTAGAGGTCGTTCACGTCGACGCGGGACACCGCCTGTGCCGCTTTCAGCAACTGGGCGTTGACGCGCGAGTCCCGCCAGTGCGGATGCGCGGCGACGAGGTAGATCCGAGGGGCGCTTTCCGTGCTTGTTGTTGTCGGCATGCTGCGAACATAGCGCACTCCGCGCGCGGCTACCATGGCGGCTGTTTTCAGCCTCGAGGAGCCTCACATGCCGGTGGTCCTGGTCGCCAACCCCAAGGGCGGAGTCGGAAAATCCACGCTTGCAACCAACATCGCGGGCTATTTCGCGAGCCGCGGTCATGCGGTGATGCTGGGCGACGTCGACCGCCAGCAGTCGTCGCGGTTGTGGCTCAACCTGCGAACGCCCCAGGCGCGCGCGATCCGGACCTGGGATGCCTCCGAGGACGGCAACGTCGTGCGGCCGCCGCGCGGAACGACCCACGCGGTCATCGACACGCCGGCCGGCCTGCACGGCTCGCGCTTCAAGGACGTGGTCGCGCTGGCCGACAAGGTGCTCGTGCCCTTGCAGCCCAGCATCTTCGACATCTATGCGACGCGCGATTTCCTCGACAAGCTGCTGTCGCACCGCCATGCCGACAAGACGCAGGTGGCCCTTGTCGGCATGCGCGTCGACGCCCGCACGCTGGCAGCCGACCGCCTGCGCGAATTCGTCTCCGGCCTCGACGTGCCGGTACTGGGGGAGCTTCGGGACACGCAGAACTACGTTCAGCTCGCCGCCCGGGGGCTCACGCTGTTCGACATCGCGCCCGGCCGCGTGCAGCGCGATCTGGAGCAATGGGAGCCGATCCGCCAGTGGCTCGACGCCTAGGTTTTCCCCTAGGCCGCATGTCGCGGCGTCGACAGGTGCCGTGACGGCGCGTCGATAAAGTGAATCGCATGAAAAAGACCTTCCAGACCCTCCAGGATCTGGCCGCATGCGTCGGCCAGGAAGTCGCGGTGAGCGACTGGATCACCATCACGCAGGAGCAGGTCAACCAGTTCGCCGAGGCGACCGGCGATCACCAGTGGATTCACGTGGATGTCGAAAAGGCGAAGGCCGGCCCTTTCGGCGCGCCGATCGCCCATGGCTTCCTGACCTTGTCGCTGTTGCCGCGGATCTACGAAACGGCCATGAGCGTCGTCGAGTCGCGCATGGGGGTGAACTACGGGTTGAACCGGGTCCGGTTCATGGCGCCGGTGCCGGTCGGTGGGCGTGTGCGTGGGCGCATGAAGCTGCTGACCTCGGAGACGATTCCCAACGAAGGCTTCCAGATGACCTGGGAGACCACGATCGAACTCGAAGGTTCGCCCAAGCCGGCCTGTGTCGCCGAATCGGTCGTCCGCAGGTTCAGGTAGCTCGCCCCCAGGCTTCGCGCACTTCGTGTCGCTCCGCCTACCCCCTGCCGGGGGCACCACCGGTGGACCGGCGGAGCCGGATCCTCGGTGGTTTGCGAAGGGCTGCTGTCTGTCGTTAGCGGAAGGCGTTTTGGCGCCAGGCTTCGAAGACGGTGACGGCTACGGCGTTCGAGAGGTTGAGACTGCGTTGGCCTTCGCGCATGGGCAGCCGGAGGCGTTGGGGTGGATCGAAGCTTTCCCGAAGTTCGGGCGCCAAGCCTCTCGTTTCCGAGCCGAAGACGAGCCAGTCGCCGGCTTTGAAGGTGACGTCGTGGACGGCCCGTGTGCCGCGTGTGGTGAGCGCGAACATCCGGTCGGGCGGTGGGTGCTGGGTGGCGAGCAGGGTGGGCCAGTCGGGGTGGCGCAGGACTTGGGCGTATTCGTGATAGTCCAAGCCCGCCCGGCGCAGGAGGCGGTCGTCCATCGAGAAGCCGAGGGGCTCGACCAGATGCAGGGTGCAGCCCGTGTTGGCGGCCAGCCGGATGACGTTGCCGGTGTTGGGCGGGATCTCGGGTTCGACGAGGACGATGTGAAACATGGCGCCGATTGTCGACCTGTCGACGACCTCAGGCGGGTGCCTCGGTACGCGCGAGCACGATCGCCGTGACGTGCGCTGCGCCGCCGGCGCGCAGGACGTCGGCCACAGTGAAAAGGGAAGCGCCGCTCGTCATCACGTCGTCGACCAGCACGATGCGACGCTGGCGGACGTCCGCGACGCGCAGCGGCTCGAGGGCAAATGCTCCCCGAAGGTTGCGCAGCCGTTCGGCGCGGGTGAGTCCGCTTTGCGCCGTGGTTTCCCGGATTCTCAGCAGCAGGGTGGCATCGATTTTCCCGGGCGCCAGTCGTCTTGCGAGTTCGTGCGCCTGGTTGAAGCCCCGTTCGCGCAGCCGGGCCGACGACAGGGGCATTGGCAGGACGAGGTCCGCCTGCTCGATCGCAGGCTCGACCCAGGGCGCGCTGCGCAGCAGGGTCGCGAGAGGCCCGGCCCGGCCTGCGTCACCGCGGAACTTGAACTCGGCGATGCATTCCGGCCATGGCCAGACGTAGGCGCATGCCGCGAGGCAGGCATCGAGCGGCGGCGGATTCCGCACGCACTCGCCGCAGCGCGAGACGCCGTCGGGTATCTGCAACGCGCAGGTCTTGCAGCGCGACGTCGGCGGTGCAAAGCGCGCCACGCAGGCGTCGCACACCGGCTGCGCGGGCCAGGCCCGGCAGACGACGCACTGGCTCGGCAGGCGGTTGAGGAGGCCGGTGAAAGGCCGTTCGATCCAGCGGCTGAACATCCCTCAATATACTGAGCGGCCCATGTCCACCGCGCCTTCACACCGCCCGCCGACCATCGACGCAACGGCGGCTGCGCGCTGGGGGCGCCTTGCGCCGGAATCGGCTTCCCCCTGGCTGCACGAGGAAATCGGCCGCCGGATGGAGGACCGGTTGCAATGGATCAAGGCCAAGCCGCGCCATTGGGCCGATTGGTCGCCGCTGCGGGGCGGCCTGGAAGCCCACGCGCTGGTCGCGCGGCGCTACCGCGATGCCGCCTCGTTCGTGATCGAGACGGAGGCCGCCTTGGTCCCCCCGACCGGCAAGGCGCTCGCGGCGCCATGGTGGTCGGCCCGGCGATGGCAGGGCCCGCAGCCGAGCTTCGACGCGCCGCCAGAAGACGGCGTTGACCTGCTCTGGGCCAATATGGCACTCCACATGGCCGCCGACCCGGAGGCGCTGATCGGGCAGTGGCACCGGCGGGTCGCGACCGATGGCTTCCTGATGTTCTCGTGCTTCGGCCCCGACACCCTGATGGAACTCCGGGCGCTGTACCGGCGCCTCGGCTGGACGCCGGCCAGCCACGAGTTCACCGACATGCACGACTGGGGCGACATGCTGGTCCATGCCGGCTTCGCGGAGCCGGTGATGGACATGGAACGCATCGTGCTCACCTGGGCCGATGCCGACGCCGCCCTTGCCGAGTTGCGCAGCCTCGGTCGCAACCTCCATCCCGGTCGATTTCCGGCGCTGCGCGGCAGGGGTTGGGGCCGCGCGCTCGCCAAGGCGCTTCCCGAGCTTGCGCCGGCCGAGGAGGGCGGCGGCCGCATCGGGCTGACCTTCGAGGTGATCTATGGCCATGCCTTCAAGCCGACCCCGCGGGTGGCCCTTTCCGCCGAAAGCGCCGTGTCCCTGCGCGAGATGCGATCAATGCTTCAGCGGGGCCGCCCGGGCGCATGAGTCGGTGTTGCATGACCCGCTACAATCCGGCGCTGCGTGAACTCCCGGGTATTGTCCCGTGATCGAGGCCTGTCGGACATGGGTTTGACAGCGATCGACGCACCGATTTGCTGAACTCGCCCGTGTCGAATTCCGTGTTTCGTTTTGCCACCGTTTCAGGCCAGAGCATCCATTGGTTCCTGAAGCGCAACTGCTCGGTCACGCCGAGCCAGCTTGGCTGGCTCTACGCGTCGCTCTGCGTCGTTTCTCTTGGCATCGGAACCGTCTTCTGGCTGAACGGCGCACGACTCGTGCTGCCGTTTGCCTGGCTCGAACTCGCCGGGGTGGGGTTCGCATTCGTGCTCTATGCACGGCATGCGACCGACGGCGAAAAGATCGCCCTGCAGGGTGGGCGATTGGTGGTCGAGCTCGAGAACGGCGGGCACTATGAACGCACGGAATTCTTGCCGCACCAGGTGCGGGTCGAGCCACAGGACAGCGATCGCTCGCTGATCGAGGTCTCGGGTCAGGGTCGTTCGGTCAGGGTGGGGCGCTATGTGCGCCCGGAGTTGCGCGCGGCGCTGGCGCGCGAGATTCGCATGGCATTGCGCAGTGCCTGAGGGGGCAGGCGCAATGTGTCACCGTGGGGACCGGTGGGTTAACAGGAAAATGAAGAAGTGAACACGATGAAGAGCAATTGGCGCAACAAGATCTGGCCGGCGAATCTGCTGCTGGCTGCCGGCGCGGCGTTCAGCGGCGCGGCACACGCAGTCAATGACCTGCCCGGCGGGCCGTCCGTGCGTCAGTTGAATCTTCCCATCGGTGTCACCAAGATCTCGCAGGAGCAGCATTTCCTGCACACCGTGATGCTCGTGCTGTGCACGGTGATCTTCGTCGCGGTGTTCGCCGTCATGTTCTATTCGATCTGGAAGCACCGCAAGTCGGTCGGCCACAAGGCGGCCAACTTCCACGAATCGGTGGTGGTCGAGGTCATCTGGACCATCGTGCCTTTCATCATCGTCATCCTGATGGCCCTCCCGGCCACCCGGGTGCTGGTGGCCCAGAAGGACACCACCAACTCCGACCTGACGATCAAGACCACCGGCTACCAGTGGAAGTGGGGCTACGACTACCTGAAGGGCGAAGGCGAGGGCCTTTCCTTCATCTCTACGCTCGACAGCTCCCACCGCGCGATGTCCGATGCCGGCGCCCACGGCAACGTGCCCGACGACTACCTGCTCAAGGTCGACAACCCGCTGGTCGTGCCGGTCGACACCAAGGTCCGGATCATCACCACGGCCAACGACGTGATCCACGCCTTTGCCGTGCCGCAACTCGGCGTCAAGCAGGACGCGATCCCCGGCTTCGTCCGCGACACCTGGTTCCGCGCCGAAAAGGTGGGCGACTACTACGGCCAGTGCCAGGAGCTCTGCGGCAAGGAACACGCCTTCATGCCGATCCACGTGAAGGTGGTCTCCAAGGCCGACTACACCGCCTGGGTGGATGGCAAGCGCAAGGAGGCGGCCGCCAAGCAGGACGATCCGAACAAGGTCTGGACGCTGCCGGAAATCCTGGCGCGCGGCGAGAAGGTCTACGCGGCCAACTGCGCGGCCTGCCACCAGGCCAACGGCAAGGGCGCGGGCCCGATCAAGCCGCTCGACGGCTCGGCGACCGTGCTCAACGCAGACCACAAGCTGCAGCTCCACGTGGTGCTCAATGGCCAGAACAACGGCGCCATGCCTTCCTGGAAGCAACTGAGCGACACCGACATCGCCGCCGTGGTGACCTTCACCAAGAACAGCTGGTCGAACAAGACGGGCCAACTGGTGCAGCCGGCCGAGGTGCTGGCGGAGCGCGGCAAGTAAGCCGGCGCGCCCCACGACGAAGAGTTTGCAAGGAATATCAAGATGAGCGCAGTCCTCGACCCCCACGGCACCGCACACGGCCACGGCGACCATGCCCACGACGACCACCATCACGCGCCGACCGGCTGGCGTCGCTGGGTGTTCGCGACCAACCACAAGGACATCGGTACGCTGTACTTGCTGTTCTCCTTCACCATGCTGATGGTTGGCGGCGTTCTGGCGCTGCTGATCCGCGCCGAGCTGTTCCAGCCCGGACTCCAACTGGTCAACCCCGAACTGTTCAACCAGTTCACGACCATGCACGGCCTGATCATGGTGTTTGGCGCGATCATGCCGGCCTTCGTGGGCTTCGCGAACTGGATGATCCCGATGCAGATCGGCGCATCCGACATGGCCTTCGCGCGCATGAACAACTTCAGCTTCTGGCTGCTGATCCCGGCGGCGCTGATGCTGGTGGGTTCGTTCTTCATGCCCGGCGGCGCGCCCGCCGCGGGCTGGACGCTCTACGCGCCGCTCACGCTGCAGATGGGCCCCTCGATGGACGCCGGCATCTTCGCGATGCACATCATGGGCGCGTCGTCGATCATGGGCTCGATCAACATCATCGTCACCATCCTCAACATGCGCGCCCCCGGCATGACGCTGATGAAGATGCCGATGTTCTGCTGGACCTGGCTCATCACCGCCTACCTGCTGATCGCCGTGATGCCGGTGCTCGCAGGCGCCATCACGATGACGCTGACCGACCGCCATTTCGGCACCAGCTTCTTCAACCCGGCCGGCGGCGGCGACCCGGTGATGTACCAACACATCTTCTGGTTCTTCGGCCACCCCGAGGTCTACATCATGATCTTGCCGGCCTTCGGCATCATCAGCCAGATCGTCCCGGCCTTCGCGCGCAAGAAGCTCTTCGGCTACGCCTCGATGGTGTATGCGACCTCGTCGATCGCGATCCTGTCCTTCATCGTGTGGGCGCACCACATGTTCACGACCGGCATGCCGCTCACTGGCCAGCTGTTCTTCATGTACGCGACGATGCTGATCGCCGTGCCGACGGCCGTGAAGATCTTCAACTGGATCGCGACCATGTGGCAGGGCTCGATGACCTTCGAGACGCCGATGCTGTTCGCCGTGGGCTTCATCTTCGTGTTCACCATGGGCGGCTTCACCGGCCTGATCCTGGCGGTCGCGCCGATCGACACGCAGCTGCAGGACACCTACTACGTGGTGGCCCACTTCCACTATGTGCTCGTGGCGGGTTCGCTGTACGCCATGTTCGCCGGGTACTACTACTGGTCGCCGAAATGGACCGGCGTGATGTACAACGAGACGCGCGGCAAGGTGCACTTCTGGTGGTCGCTGATCGCCTTCAACGTGACCTTCTTCCCGATGCACTTCCTGGGCCTGGCCGGCATGCCGCGTCGCTATGCCGACTACCCGATGCAGTTCGCGGACTTCAACGCCATTGCCACGGTGGGCGCCTTCGCCTTCGGTCTCGCACAGGTCTACTTCTTCTTCTTCATCGTTCTCCCCACCATGATGGGCAAGGGCGAAAAGGCCTCGCAGAAGCCGTGGGAAGCCGCGGAAGGGCTCGAATGGGAAGTGCCTTCGCCGGCGCCGTTCCACACTTTCGAGACGCCGCCGAAGCTGGATGCCACCGCCACCAAGGTGATCGGCTGAAGCGCATCACGCCATGACACCCGAACAGAAAAGGAACAATCGGCGCATGGGGCTCACGCTGGCCTCCATCGCGCTGCTGTTCTTCATTGGCTTCATCATTCGCATGGTCTGGTTCGGGCGATAGGCACACCATGGGCATCGGTCAACGCATCCGTCGCGAGAACGTCCGCATGGTCGGCAAGCTGGCCGTCGTTGCGGCCGGGATGTTCGGCTTCGGCTATGCCCTGGTGCCGATGTACCGCGCGATCTGCGAGATGACCGGCATCAACATCCTCGCCCTGTCGGAACTCGAGGTGCCCGGTGGCGCGTCGGGCGGCAAGAACGTCCGGCTGCCCGACAACACGCAGGTGGACATGAGCCGCACGATCACCGTCGAGTTCGACGCGAACGTGCGCGGGCTCTGGGACTTCAAGCCCGAGCAGCGGTCGATGCAGGTGCATCCAGGCCAGCTCAACACGGTGATGTACGAGTTCCAGAACGTGCAGAACCGCCGGATGGCCGCGCAGGCGATCCCGAGCTACGCGCCGCAGCAGGCCGCGCCGTACTTCAACAAGCTCGAATGCTTCTGCTTCAACCAGTACACCCTGGACCCGGGCGAGAAGAAGCAGTGGCCGGTCGCGTTCGTGATCGATCCGAAGATCTCGAAGGACGTCAAGACGATCACGCTGTCCTACACCTTCTTCGAGGTGGGCGGCAAGACGCCCCCGGCACCGGTGGCTGCCAATTCGGCCGTAGTGCCGGCTGCGACGGAGCCGCGCTCGTGAACGCGCGCGAAGCACCGAACAAGGGATCGCTCTGGCGGACGGTGAGGGCCGTCGGCTGGTCGTTTTTCGGCGTGCGCAAGAACAGCGCCTTTCAGGACGATGTCTCCAAGCTCAACCCGCTGCACATCATTGCGGTCGCGTTCGTGGCGGTGGTCATCTTCGTCGTCGGCCTGATCCTGCTCGTGCGCTGGGTCGTCGCGCCCTGAAGAACGTTGCATAGAATTTGAATCGAGAAGAAAACCAGGACCTGATATGAGTTCAACGACCCACGGCACAACGCCTTACTACTTCGTGCCCGGGCCATCGGCCTACCCGGTCATGGCGGCGACCGGCCTGCTTTTCGTCATCTTCGGAGCGGCCCAGTGGATCAACGGCCATCAGTGGGGCGCCTGGTCGCTGCTGCTGGGCATGGTGGTTTGGCTCGGCACGCTGTTCGTCTGGTTCCGCCAGTCGATCGGCGAAAGCGAAAGCGGCCAGTACGGACACAAGGTCGACCTCTCGTTCCGCTGGAGCATGAGCTGGTTCATCTTCTCGGAAGTCATGTTCTTCGGCGCGTTCTTCACCGCGCTGTGGTGGGCACGCACCCATGCGCTTCCGGCGCTGGGGAGCCTCGACAACGCGATCCTCTGGCCCGATTTCAAGGCCGTGTGGCCGACGGTGGCTGCCGGGGTGACCGGTTCGCCGGCCGACATCGTCGAGCCTTTCCAGACGGTCGGACCGTTCTGGCTGCCGACGATCAACACCGCGCTGCTGCTAAGCTCCGGCGTCACCCTCACGATCGCGCACCACGCGCTGCGTGCAGGCCATCGTGCGCAGACCGTGCGCTTCATGTGGCTCACCGTGCTGCTCGGCCTGACCTTCCTGTTCGTGCAGGGCTACGAGTACCACCACCTGTACACCGAGCTGAACCTCAAGCTCAGCTCCGGCACCTACGGCTCGACCTTCTTCATGCTGACCGGTTTTCACGGCCTGCACGTGTTCATCGGCATGCTGATGCTGTTCTTCATCACGCTGCGGATTCGCAAGGGCCACTTCACGCCGGAGCGTCATTTCGGCTTCGAAGGTGCGGCCTGGTACTGGCACTTCGTCGACGTGGTGTGGCTTGGCCTCTACTTCACGGTCTATTGGCTTTGACCCTCAGCGACGGCAAAACAAAAAAGCGCCGCAAGGCGCTTTTTTCATCGATCTCGTGGAACGAGCACCACCTACTTGCCGACCGGCAGGCCCCCTGGCTGGATGTAGCCGAGCTTCCACGCCACCAGAACGCACAGGAACAAAATCACCGAGAGGCCAATCCGAACAGTGAGCGCGCGCACCATGCCGCCACTTTTGGCGCGGCCGTTGCGCCCGTCCTTCAGCATGAAGAACAGCGCAAACCCGAGACTCGCCAGGATGCCCAGGAAGGCGAGGGCGACAAAGTATTTCATGACCCACATTATCGGCCGCCAGGGCCGCAACTTGGTTTGAACGCCGACGCCATGGCCGTTTCGCGGGGCTCGCGCGGCGGGCGCTTCTGGCTCGTCACCGCGGTGGCCTTGATCACTGTCGCGGCGACCATTTCGCTTGGCCGCTGGCAACTCTCGCGGGCGGCGCAGAAGGAGGCCATCCAGGCCGAGATCGACGCGCAGAAGAACCTGCCGCCGCTCGACCAGAAGGCTTTCCTGGCGCTGGACAAGCCCGAAGCCACCCTGCATCGACCGGTGCGTCTCCGCGGGCTCTGGCTGAAGCCGCATACGGTCTATCTCGACAACCGGCAGATGCACGGAGTGCCGGGCTTCTATGTGCTGACCCCCTTCGCCCTCGAAGGCACCAACCAGACCGTGCTGATCCAGCGCGGCTGGATCCAGCGGAATTTCACCGAGCGGACGCAACTGCAGCCTGTCGAGACGCCTTCCGGCCTCGTCGAAGTGACCGGGCGGATCGCCCCGCCACCCGCGCACCTGCTGGAATTGGGCAAGGCGGATGCCGCAGCGTCAACGCCGGCGCCCGCGGGGTCTTCGCTCATCCGGCAGAATCTCGACCTTGAAGCGTTTCGCGCCGAGACTGGTCTGCCACTGCGGACCGAAGTCTCCTTGCAGCAGACCGGTCCGGCCTCGGAGGGCCTGCAGCGAGACTGGCCGGCTCCCGCGCTGGGTGTCGAAAAGCACTACGGCTATGCATTCCAGTGGTTCGGGCTGTCGGCCCTCGTCCTCATCCTCTATGTCTGGTTCCAACTCATCGCCCCCTACCGCCGCGCACGCGCTGCACGCCGTGGCTGACGAGCCGCTCGGGCTGACCGTGCACTCGATGCCGTCGCCGCGCCAGGCGATGGCGGGGTCCGAAGGCCGGCGGACGGTGACGGGCCGCTGGAAAATGATCATCGTGCTGCTGTGTTGCGCCGCACCGGTGATCGCCTCCTACTTCACCTACTACGTGATCCGCCCCGAGGGCCGCAGCGTCTACGGGGAACTCATCGATCCGCAGCGTCCGGTGCCGAACATCACCGGGGCGCTGCGCGACGGCAAGCCCATCCAGCTCTCGTCCCTCAAGGGGCAGTGGCTGCTGGTCACCGTGGGAAACGCGGGTTGCGACACCCTCTGCGAGCAACAGCTCTATCTGCAGCGCCAGCTTCGTGAAAGCCTGGGGCGCGAAAAGGACCGGATCGACCGCGTCTGGATCGTCAGCGATGCCGCGTCGGTGCCGGAGCGCCTCGACAACGGCCTTCGCGGCGCCACGGTGGTGCGGGTGCCGGCAGCGCAGATCGAGCAGTGGCTGGCGCCGAGCGCGGGACATGCATTGGCCGAACACCTCTTCGTGGTCGACCCCATGGGCAACTGGATGATGCGTTTCCCTGCCCGCATGGACACCGCCGGCGCAAGTCGCGCCAAGCGCGATCTCGATCGCCTGCTGCGCGCGTCCGCCTCCTGGGACGAGCCGGGCCGCTGACATCGCCATGGATACGACATCGCTCTACGACCTCACGCCGATCGCCTGGCTGATGGCGGTCGGCGTGCTGATTGCCCTGGGGCCGCTGCTCTGGGTCTGGCGGCGCAATGCCGGCAGCGGCGCGGCGCGTCGGCTGCATGCACTGACGGTGCTCACGCTTTTCCTGACCTTCGACCTGACCTTGTTCGGCGCCTTCACGCGCCTGACCGATTCGGGGCTCGGCTGTCCCGACTGGCCTGGCTGCTACGGCAACGCCAGCCCGCTCGGCGCGCGCCACGACATCGCGATGGCCCAGGCCGCGCAGCCGACCGGCCCAGTCACGCACAGCAAGGCGTGGGTCGAAATGGTTCATCGCTACCTGGCGACCGGCGTGGGTGTCCTCATCCTCGCACTGGCCATTGCGACGTTGATCGCACGGCGTCGCCAGCGCACTGCCGATCACGTGGGCGAGAAGCCTCTCAGCGCGTGGTGGCCTGCCGCCACGCTGGTGTGGGTTTGCCTGCAAGGCGCGTTCGGTGCCATGACGGTGACCTGGAGGCTGTACCCCGCGATCGTCACCCTGCATCTGATGGGTGCCGTCGTGCTGCTGGCGCTGCTGTGCATCCAGGCCGTGCGGTATCAGCAAGCGGCGGCACAACGCGTCGCCGCGGCCGTGCCTTCCGCGCTGCGTGCCCTCCTGCTGGCGACGACAGCGCTTCTCGCGCTGCAGATTGCGCTCGGCGGCTGGGTCAGCACCAACTATGCGGTGCTGGCCTGCACGCAATTCCCGACCTGCCAGGGCAGCTGGTGGCCTCCCATGAACTTCTCGCAGGGCTTTGAGATCTGGCGGCAACTCGGCGAGACGGCGGGCGGTGCGCCCATCGATTTCGCGGCGCTGACCGCCATCCACTACGCGCATCGGCTGATGGCGTATGTCGTATTCGTCGCCATCGGCGCGCTGGCCTGGCGCCTGCGCGGCGTCGCGGCCCTGCGCGCGCAGGCACGATGGCTCGGCAGCCTCGCATTGCTCCAGCTTGCGACCGGACTGGGCAACGTCCTCCTGGGTTGGCCGCTCGCGGCGGCGGTGCTGCACACCGGCGGCGCCGCAGCGCTTGCCGTGGTCCTTGTCTGGACGATCTGCGAAAGCCGGCGTGAGCGCGTTCCGGCGATCGCCGCCACCGCCGTGCGCAACAACCGGATGGAGGCCGCATGAGCGCACCCGCTTCCGTCCACAACCCGACGACCGCCAGCGTCCTGCGCCAGTTCTACGCGCTGACCAAGCCGCGGGTGGTCCAACTGATCGTCTTCTGCGCTTTGATCGGCATGGTGCTGGCGGTGCCCGGCGTGCCGACGCTGGCCGACCTGCAGCAGGGCGCGCTGGCCTGCGTCGGCATCTGGCTGGTCGCGGGTGCGGCCGCGGCGTTCAACTGCCTGGTCGAAAAGGGCATCGACGCCAAGATGAAGCGGACCGCCTGGCGCCCGACGGCCCGCGGGCAACTGAGCGACCGGCAGGCGCTGATCTTCTCGGCGGCGCTCTGCGCGGTCGGTTCGGCGGTGCTGTGGTTCGCGGTGAACCCGCTGACCATGTGGCTGACCTTCGCCACCTTTGTCGGCTACGCGGTGGTCTACACCGTGATCCTGAAGCCGCTCACGCCCCAGAACATCGTCATCGGCGGTGCGTCCGGCGCGATGCCCCCGGTGCTGGGCTGGGCGGCGATGACGGGCGACGTCGGCCCCGAGGCGCTGATTCTTTTCCTCATCATCTTCCTATGGACGCCGCCGCATTTCTGGGCGCTGGCGCTCTATCGGGTCGAGGACTACCGCAAGGCGGGTCTTCCGATGTTGCCGGTGACGCACGGCAATGAATTCACGCGGCTGCAGGTGTTGCTCTACACCTTCATCCTGTTCGCCGCCTGCCTGATGCCCTTCATCTACGGCATGAGCGGCTGGCTCTATCTTGTCGTCGCCATCGGCGTGAGCATCGGCTTCACCGGCTATGCCTTCGCGCTGTGGAGAAACTATTCCGACGCCCTGGCGCGCAAGACTTTCCGTTTTTCACTGATCCACCTGAGCGTGCTGTTCGCGGCCCTGCTGGTCGATCACTACCTCCGATGAAGCAATTGATGAACAAGCGGCAAGCGCTCCGGCGAATGGTGAAGGTCGCGGCCTGGGCTGGCGTTGCAGCCGCTGCGGGCGTGAATCTCGCGGGCTGCTCCGAGTCCAAGCCGAGCTTCAATGCGGTCGACATCACGGGGGCGGACTACGCCAGGGACTTCTCGCTGACCGATGCAGACGGTCGCGTGCGCACGATGGCCGACTTCAAGGGCAAGGCCGTCGTGCTGTTCTTCGGCTATGCGCAGTGCCCCGACGTCTGCCCGACGACCATGTCCGAAATGGCGCAGGTCAAGCAGCAACTGGGCGCGGACGCCGACAAGTTGCAGGTCCTGTTCGTCACCGTCGACCCGGCGCGCGACACGCCGGAAGTGATGAAGGCCTACATGGGGGCGTTCGACCCGTCGTTCGTCGCGCTGATCCCCACGTCCGACCAACTCGCGGCGCTGGCGAAGGACTTCAAGGTCTATTACAAGAAGGTCGACGGCAAGACGCCCACAAGCTATTCGATGGACCACTCCGCGGCCAGCTTTGTCTACGACCCGCAGGGTCGCGTGCGGCTCTATGCGCGCTACGGCGGCGGGGTGCCGGCGATGGTGTCGGACATCAAGGCGCTGCTGAAGTCCTGAGCCGGGTGCCGTGGGCAGCGTCGACCACCTGAGACAGCGCAAGGGCGCATTCCGCATGGCGCTCATTCCTCCGGAAGTGCTGAATGCGCTGAACGACGGGTTGCTCGACACCGTGAATCTCAACGAGTTCCTCGCGCTCGAATTGCCGCGTCTTGCGCGCAGCGTGGCCTCGCATATCGGGCTCGACCCGGACAGCGAGCGACTGATCGATACCTTCGCGATGCTCACGGCGTTCAAGCCAATGCAACGCCACGGCCACATCGCCCGTGCCCTCTACGACCTGACCGCGCAGCATCCCGAACGCGACGCCGTGGCCCATCGCCTGGCCACCCATCCCAGCGACGTCGCGCGCTGCTGGGCGACGCACTGGATCGCCATGTCGGGCCTTGCCCTGCCCGCGCAACTTGCCGCGGTCCGCCGATTTGCCGCGGATCCGCATTTCGGCGTGCGTGAGATGGCCTGGATGGCCGTGCGGGACGCGACGATGCGCTCGCTCGACGACGCGTTGGCGCTTCTCGGCCCGTGGGTGCTGGATCCGGATCCGAACATCCGCCGCTTTGCCAGTGAACTCACGCGCCCGCGGGGCGTGTGGTGCGCGCAGATCGAGCAACTGAAGGCCGAGCCGTGGCGGGCCGTGGGATTGTTGGAACCCTTGCGTGCGGACCCCAGCCGGTATGTCCAGAACTCGGTGGCCAACTGGCTCAACGATGCGAGCCGGACCCAGCCAGTCTGGGTCGAAGCGACGTGCGATCGCTGGCTGGCGGAGAGCAGCGCCCCCGAGACACGCTACATCGTGCGGCGGGCACTGCGAACGCTGTCGAAGCAGACGGCGGAGGCGCCCTGAAAACAAAAAGCCCGGCACGAGGCCGGGCTGTTCGGGTGCGGAGGCGACTCAAGCGTATTCGGCCAGTGCCTTTTTCATCTTCTTCATTGCCGCCACTTCGATCTGGCGGATGCGTTCGGCGCTCACACCGTAGACCGCAGCCAGGTCGTGAAGCGTCATGCCGCCCGAGCCATCGTCATTGACCTTGAGCCAACGCTCTTCGACGATGCGACGGCTGCGATCGTCCAACGCCTCCAGGGCGGTCGAGATGCCGTCCGTCGAGAGACGATCGCGCTGCTGCGATTCGAGTTGCGCGGTCGGCTCTTGGGTGGCGTCCGCCAAGTAGGCGATGGGCCCGAAGCCTTCGTCGCCGTCGTCGGACGGGCTGGGGTCGAGCAGCACGTCGCCGCCGGAGAGGCGTGTTTCCATCTCCAGCACTTCTTCGGGCTTCACGTTCAGCCGGGTCGCCATCTGCGATACCTCGTCCGGGCTCAGTGTGTCGCGGTGCGTGCCGCCGTCGGCTGCGGCCGAATCGGCCTTGAAGCCCTGCTTCATCGAGCGCAGGTTGAAGAAGAGCTTGCGCTGGGCCTTGGTCGTCGCGACCTTGACCATCCGCCAGTTCTTGAGGATGTACTCGTGGATCTCGGCCTTGATCCAGTGCATGGCGTAGCTCACCAGCCGCACGCCCTGGTCGGGGTCGAAACGTTTCACGGCCTTCATCAGGCCGACATTGCCCTCCTGGATGAGGTCGCCATGCGGGAGCCCGTAGCCCAGGTATTGGCGGGAGATGGATACGACGAGCCGCAGGTGCGAGAGGATCAGCGCACTGGCGGCTTCAAGGTCATTGTTGTCGCGCAACTTGCGCGCGAAACCCTGCTCTTCCTCGAGCGTCAGCAGTGGCAACCGGTTGGCTGCCGAGATGTAGGCGTCCAGGTTACCCAGCGGGGGGACCATCGACCAGGGATTGGCGACGGCCAACTGGTTGGCAGAGGCTCCAGACAGTGTTGTCATTCGGGAAACTCCTTCGTTCTTGGCCATATTAGCACTCGGTTAGAGCGAGTGCTAAGGTAAGGGTTCCCACCTATTTCTATCGGGTTGATAGGCGCAGTACATGGGTCGGCGCCGCGAAAGGCGGCACCGCCTGCTACCACCTCATGCCGAGCCGCAGGAAGATTCTGGACAGGACGAACAGCGGCCCGACCCACAGGTATTGGATGTCCTCGAAGAACGAAGGTTTCTTCCCTTCGATCTTGTGGCCGATGAACTGGAATACCCATGCCACCACAAAAATAGCGGCTGAAACCGGAAAAACAAGGTCGCCCAGCGCATGCACCGCCGCCAGGAGCGCGACCGTTCCCACGAGCATGGTGATCAGGAAGGCGGGCGAATGCAGCGTCGCGTAGTACACGAGGCTCGCCGCCACGAATGCATAGGCCGCCCATGGGTGCAGGGCGAAAAGCAGCCCGACGATGCTGAGCATGATCGCCGGGATCGCCACCATGTGGATCGCCTCGTTGGTGGGATTCCGGTGGCTTTCGCCGTAGTGCGCAAGCAGGCGATCCACCTTCCTGTCGCTGCCAGCCAGCGGTGCGGCCGTCGTGTTCATCTTGTCTCCTCGGCTTGTTTTGGCGCCGAAGATGATGCCAGATCGCCGTGGGCGCGTCGCGCGGATCGACTACCCCAACAGGGCCTGCGCAAACTCCCGGGCGTTGAAGGTCTCGAGATCCTCGAGCTTCTCACCCACGCCGATGAAATAGACGGGAACCGGCCGCTCGCGGGCAATGGCGCACAGCACGCCGCCCTTGGCCGTGCCGTCGAGCTTGGTGACGACCAGGCCCGTCAACCCCAGGGCTTCGTCGAAGGACCTGACCTGCGCCAGCGCGTTCTGCCCCGTATTGCCGTCGATCACCAGCAGGACCTCATGCGGCGCCGTCGCATCCGCCCGCGTGACGACGCGCTTGATCTTCTTGAGTTCGTCCATCAGGTGGATCTGCGTCGGCAATCTGCCGGCCGTGTCGACGAGCACGACGTCCTTGCCGCGCGCCTTGCCTGCGTTGACTGCGTCGAAGCTCACGGCGGCCGGATCGCCGCCTTCCTGGCTGACGATTTCCACGGTATTGCGATCAGCCCAGACCAGCAACTGCTCGCGCGCAGCCGCCCGGAAGGTGTCGGCGGCCGCCAGGAGCACGGAGGCGCCTTCGTTTGCCAGGTGCTTGGTAAGCTTGCCGATCGAAGTCGTCTTGCCCGCGCCGTTGACGCCGGCCACCATGATCACGGTCGGTGTGTGTTGCCCGATCACGAGCGACTTTTCCAGCGGGCGAAGCAGGTCCGCGATCGCGTCGACGAGCAGCACCTTCACTTGCGCGGCATCGGTGGCCATGTTGCTCTTGACTCGACGACGGAGGTCGTCGAGGAGCTGTTCCGTCGCCTTGACGCCCGTATCGGCCATCAGGAGGGCTTCTTCGAGCTCTTCATACAGAGCATCGTCGATCTGGGCGTTGACGAAGACGGCGGTGATGCTGTTGCCGGTCTTGCGCAGGCCGTTCTTGAGCTTGCCGAGCCAGCCGCTGCGTTCGGGCACGGGCGGCTGGACGAGGGCTGAAGCGGGCGCCACCACCGGGGCGGGTGCAGCTACCGGTTCCGGCGCCGGCGTGGCTGCCGCTGCCGGCGCGAATGTCGCAGGCGCGGCCACAGGCGCCTGAGGTGAGAGGGGCGGGCTCGCCGGGGCCGGCGGCGGCTCTGCAACCGTCGGTTTGGTGCCGAACCAGGTGGAGGGTGAAAAGACCGACTTGGCCTGCGCGGGCGGCGTCTCCGCAGGCGCCTCGGCCGCCGGAACCGCGGGTGACGGAAGCGGCACCTGCCCTTCGGAAGGCGGTTTTTTCTTGAAGAAACTGAACATTGCGTGGTTTTTACAATCCGAGCCATTCTATGAAACACCCCTCGCCACGCCGCGCTGCGTCTGGTGCGGTGCTGGCCTCGGTGCTGTTCGCGCCCTGGGCCCTGCCCGCCCTTGCACAAACTCCTCCCTCGTCGCCGCCCCTTTCCGCGGCTGCAGCAACCGCCCCGGTCCCCGCCGAACAGTTCACGCTCGCCAACGGGATGACCCTGATCGTGAAGCCCGACCGCCGCGCGCCGACCGCGGTCCAGATGCTCTGGGTTCGCGTCGGCTCAATGGACGAGGTCGACGGCACCTCGGGCGTCGCCCACGTGCTGGAGCACATGATGTTCAAGGGCACCAAGGACCTGAAGCCGGGCGAGTTCTCCCGCCGCGTTGCCGCATTGGGCGGGCGCGAAAACGCCTTCACCACGCGCGACTACACCGGTTACTACCAGCAGATCCCCGCGGACAAGCTGGAGCAGGTGATGAAGCTCGAATCCGACCGCTTCGCCAACAACCAGTGGGCCGACGACGAGTTCAAGCGCGAGATCGAGGTGGTCAAGGAAGAGCGCCGCATGCGCACCGACGACCAGCCGCGCGCCTTGCTCGGCGAACAGCAGAACGCCGCCGTCTTCACCGCCTCGCCCTATCACCGCCCGGTGGTCGGCTGGATGAGCGATCTCGATGCGATGACGCCGGACGACGCCCGCGCCTTCTTCAAGCGCTGGTATGCGCCAGCCAATGCGGCACTCGTCGTCGCGGGCGATGTCGATGTCGCCAAGGTGCGGGCTTGGGCCGAGAAGTATTACGGTTCCATCCCTGCGCGCGCCGTCCCGGAGCGCAAGCCGCGTATTGAACCGGCGCAGCGCGGCATCCGCCGCGTCGAGTTCAAGGCCCCGGCGGAGCAAGCCTATGTCTCGCTCGCGTACCGCGTGCCCCAGATCGATCCCGCGGACAAGTTCGGCGGCGATATCGACCCCTACGCGCTGGTGGTGCTGGCTGCGGTGCTCGACGGCTATCCGGGCGCACGGCTCGATCGCGCCTTGACGCAGGGCCCCGATCGCGTGGCCGATTCGGCGGGCGCCTACTCGGGCTTCGTCGGTCGCGGCCCGCAATTGTTCGTGCTCGAGGGCGTCCCCGCGGCCGGCAAGAGCTCCGCTGCGGTCGAAGCCGCGCTGCGCGCCGAGGTGGCGAAGATTGCCCGCGACGGCATCGGCGAAGCCGAACTGGCCCGCGTGAAGACGCAA
This sequence comes from Variovorax glacialis, assembly GCF_051216375.1. Classification (NCBI taxonomy): domain Bacteria; kingdom Pseudomonadati; phylum Pseudomonadota; class Betaproteobacteria; order Burkholderiales; family Comamonadaceae; genus Variovorax; species Variovorax glacialis. The sequence continues at coordinate 210,002 of NZ_JBPJZT010000004.1, forward strand.
TGGGTTGCCAGCGAGACTTACAAGCTCGATTCCGTGATGGCGCAGGCGCGCGAACTCGGAGCCAACTGGGTGCAGGGCCTGCCGCTCGACGCGAGCGCCCGCATCATCGACCGGCTCCAGGGCGTGACGGCGGCACAGGTTCAGGCCGTGGCCGCCAGGTACTTCGGCGATGACCAGTTGACCGCCGCCGCGCTGCATCCCCTGCCACCTGACACCACCCGCCGTCCGCGCGGCTTCGCAGCGCCCGCCGGCGACCTGCGCTGAACGAAGGCTGAAGTTCCATGTCCACCCCATTCCACATCCGACGCACCGCGCGTCGCGCCATCCTCGCCGTAGCCACGGTGGTTTTCGGCGCCTTCGCCCATGCGGGCATCCCGATCCAGCATTGGACGCAGCCGAGCGGCGCCAACGTCTATCTCGCCATCACCAATGCGCTTCCCATCGTCGATGTGCAGATCGACTTCGACGCGGGCGCCCGGCGCGATCCCCCCGCCCAGGCGGGCCTGGCCGGCGTGACCGCGGGCATGGTCGAAAAAGGCATCCGCGCCAGCGGCAGCGACCCGGCCATGGACCAGAACGCCCTTGGCGAAGCCTGGGCCGATCTCGGCGCGAACTTCGACGTGAGCGGCGGGGCCGAGCGCACCAGCTTCACCTTGCGCACGCTCGCCGACCCGGTGCTGCTCGACAAGGCAGTCCGGCTCGCAGCGCGCGAGATCGGCGAGCCGGCCTTTCCCGAGGACGTCTGGAAGCGGGAACGGGAACGCCTGAACGCGGCCATCCGGGAAGCCAACACGAAGCCGGCCACGATCGCGGAAAAAGCGTTCTCCAAGGCGGTCTACGGAACGCATCCCTACGGCATGGACACCACTGAAGCGACCCTGGCGCAGATCGACGTCGCCACGATGCGCCAGCGTTACGAGCGGCTCATCGTTCCGTGCCGCGCCAAGGTGAGCATCGTCGGCGCGGTGACGCGCGAGCGGGCCGACGAGATCGCGACGGCCCTGCTGTCCCGGCTGCCTTCATCGCCCTCCGCATGCGCGGCGCTGCCGCCGGTGCCAGAGGTCGCGCCGCTCACCGCCGCGAAGGAAGAGCGGATTCCGCACGATTCCGCGCAGGCGCACGTGATCATCGGCCAGCCCGGCTACCGCCGCGCCGATCCGGACCACTTCGCGCTCAACCTCGGCAACTACGTCCTCGGCGGCGGCGGCTTCGTATCGCGGCTGACGGAACAGGTGCGCGAGAAGCGCGGGCTGGCCTACAGCGTCTACAGCACGTTCTCCCCGGGCCTGCATGCGGGTGCGTTCCGCATCGGCTTCCAGACGCGTCCGGACCAGGCCGACGACGCGGTGAAGGTGTCGCGCGAAGTGCTCGCGAAGTTCGTCGCCGAGGGCCCGACCGATGCCGAGCTGAAGGCGGCCAAGGACAACCTCATCGGCGGCTTTCCGCTCCTGCTCGACAGCAATCGCAAGCTGCTGGGCAACGTCGCCAACATCGCCTGGAACGACCTGCCGCTCGACTACCTCGACACCTGGACCGCCCGCATGAACGCTGTCACGGCGGCCGACATCAAGGCCGCATACGGGCGCAAGCTGCAGCCGGACCGCATGGTGACTGTCGTGGTCGGCGACAAGCCGAAGCCCTGAACCCCGCGCAGGTGCCGTTAAGCTCGGGGCGTGAAACCAACGCCCCGCAAACCTGCCACCTCCGCACCGGCCAAGCTGGCCAAGGCGCCCCATTTCGTACGGATCATCGGCGGCCAATGGAAGCGCACCCGCCTGGCCGTCGCCGACAAGCCCGGCTTGCGCCCCACGCCGGACCGTGTGCGCGAAACGCTGTTCAATTGGCTGGCGAGCCTGGCGGGTGCCGGCGGCGGTGAAATCCCGGCCTGGCACTGCGTCGATGCCTTCGCGGGCACGGGCGCGCTCGGGCTCGAAGCCGCGTCACGCGGGGCCGCATCGGTCCTGCTGTGCGAGCAGGATCCGGCCCTCGTCGCGCAATTGCAGTCGCTCAAGACCAAGCTCGCCGCCGACGCCGTGCGCGTGGAGCGCGGCAATGGCGTCACCGCGCTGGATCGCACACCGGCAGGCAGCCTGCATGCCGTCTTTCTCGACCCGCCCTTCGAGAACACCGCGCTGTATGTGCCCGCGCTGCGCGCCGCCGCGCGTGCCCTGCGACCCGACGGCGTGGTCTACCTCGAAGCTGCGCGCCTGTGGAGCGATGACGAACTGGCCACACTGGGCCTGATCGGCTACCGCTACCTGAAGGCGGGCGCCGTGCATGCGCATCTTCTCCAACGCGCGCCGGAGGCGGCTGCATAATCCGCCGAACTTGACCGCAGCGACTGAACCAGGAGAAAGCACCATGTCCAGCAACGTGATCGCGGTTTATCCCGGCACCTTCGACCCCATCACGCTGGGTCACGAAGACGTGGTGCGGCGTGCGACCCAGCTGTTCTCACGGGTAATCGTCGCCGTGGCGGCGGGCCATCACAAGAAGGCGCTCTTCACGCTCCAGGAGCGGATCGAGATGGCGCGGGATGCTGTCAAGCCCTTCAGCGACCAGGTCACGGTCGAGAGCTTCTCGGGCCTGCTGCGCGACTTCGTCGTGGCGCGTGGTGGCAAGGCCATGGTGCGCGGCCTGCGCGCCGTGACCGACTTCGACTACGAATTCCAGCTGGCCGGCATGAATCGATCGCTGATGCCGGATGTCGAAACCGTCTTTCTCACGCCCAGCGACAAGTACCAGTTCATCTCCAGCACCTTCGTCCGTGAAATCGCGATGCTGGGCGGCGAAGTCGACAAGTTCGTCTCGCCGAAGGTGCAGGACAGCCTGATGACCAAAGTGCGCAGCCTCGGCAGGGAATGACGGTCGCAGGCTCGTCGCCCCGCCTCCATTCCCTCGGCGAGGCCGCCCTCCTGTGCGAACTGCCCGCGCCGGCGACTCTGGCGCAGCAGCAACAGGTCTGGGCGCTCGCGACCGAAGCCCTGCAATGGCGCGGCATCCAGGAAGTGCTGCCGGGCATGAACAACCTGACCCTGCTTTTCGACCCCTCGCAGATCGATGGCGTCGAACTCGAGATGCAGGTGCTCTCCGCATGGCCCCAGCTTGCGGCAGCGCCGATCCAGGGTCGCCACATTGAGATTCCGGTGGCGTACGGCGGCGAGGCCGGCCCCGACCTTGCCGATGTCGCCGCCCACACGGGCCTGACGCCGGCCGAAGTGGTCCGGCGCCACAGCGAGGGCGACTACGTGGTCTACCTGCTGGGCTTCCTGCCCGGCTTCGCTTTCATGGGCGGCCTGCCCCCGGAACTGGCGACGCCCCGGCGCGCCGAGCCGCGCGTGGCGGTGCCCGCGCGCTCTGTGGGGATCGGCGGCGAGCAGACGGGCATCTATCCGCTGGTTTCGCCGGGCGGTTGGCAGCTGATCGGGCGCACCTCGCTGGAATTGTTCGACCCGGGCGCGGCGGAGCCAACCTTGTTGCGTCCGGGCGATCACGTGCGCTTCGTCGTGGAAAGCATGGAACTGTGATGGCGGGTCGCGCGAGCCTGACGGTGCTGCGACCGGGCATGATGGCCTCGGTGCAGGACGCGGGGCGCTACGGCCACCGCCAACTCGGCATCTGCCCGGGCGGCGCGCTCGATACGCTGGCACTGGCGCTGGCCAACCGGCTCGTGGGCAACGCCGACGGCGCGGCCGGCCTGGAACTCACCATGGGGGCGTGCGAGCTTCGTTTCGAAGCTGACACGCGCATCGCCTTCGCCGGCGACGACTTCGATGCGCGCCTGGACGGCGTGCCGCTGTGGCCCTGCTGGAGCGTGCCGGTGCGTGCCGGGCAGACGCTCAAGCTGGGGCGTGCCAATCGCTCGAAGACCAAGGTGGGATTGCGCACCTGGCTGGCGATCGCCGGAGGCATCGATGTTCCCGTGATCCTCGGCTCACGCAGCACGGACCTGAAGGCCGGCTTCGGCGGACATGCGGGCCGAGCCCTGAAAGCGGGCGATTCGTTGATGCTGGGGCCTTCCATGCTGAGCACCACCCAGCTGTCGCGCGGGCCGTTCGGCTTGCGGATGCCCGAGTGGCGTTTCCATCCGTCCGACCGGGCGATCGTCCTGCGGGTCATGCCCGGCCCCGAGTTCGAGCAGTTCACGGTGGCGTCGCGCGAGCTCCTGTGGCGCGAACCCTGGCGCATCACGCCGCGGAGCAACCGCATGGGCAGCCGGCTGGAAGGCCCCGAACTCAAGCGCAGGCGCAGCGTGGACATGCTCTCGTCGGCCGTGATCCCCGGCACGATCCAGGTGCCGCCTTCGGGCCAGCCGATCATCCTGATGGGCGACGCGCAGACCACCGGCGGCTATCCCCGCATCGGCGTGGTCATCCGGGCCGATCTCTGGAAGCTCGCGCAGGCACCGCTCAACGGCCTGTTGCGCCTCGAGCAGGTCGATGCCGCGGCGGCGATCGCGGCGTGGGCCGGGCAGCGGCGCTACCTCGGGCAGGTGGCACAAGGCCTTGCGTCCGCAGGATGGATCGCACCGGCGCAGAATGCCGCGGAAGGAGAAACCCATGCAGATTGACCTCAACGCCGACCTCGGCGAAGGCTGCGACAACGACGAGGCCCTGCTCGGCCTCGTGAGCTCGGCTAACATCGCCTGCGGCTGGCATGCCGGCGACGCGAACACCATGCGCCAGTGCGTGCGCTGGGCCATCGACAACGGCGTGGCGATCGGCGCGCACCCGAGCTTCCCCGATCGCGAGAACTTCGGCCGCAGCACGATGAACCTGCCGCCCGAGGAGATTGTTTCGGGCGTGCTCTACCAGGTCGGCGCGCTCGCGGCGATCGTCAAGGCAGAAGGCGGCACGCTCGCCCACGTCAAGCCCCATGGCGCGCTCTACAACCAGGCCGTGAAGGACCCGGTGCTTGCTGAAGCCATCTGCGAGGCGGTGCGCCGCTTCGACCCCGGGCTCCGCCTCTTCGGCCTCGCCGGCAGCGGCATGATCGGCGCCGCCGAGCGCGCGGGACTCAAGCCGGTCGAGGAAGTGTTCGCCGATCGCGGCTATCAGCCCGACGGCAGCCTCGTGCCGCGCAGCCAGCCCGGCGCACTGATCGAGGACGAGGAACAGTCGCTGGCGCAGACGCTGTCGCTGGTGCGCGATCACAAGGTGACTGCGATCGATGGCAGCGTGGTCGCCGTCAACGCGCAGACCGTGTGCCTTCACGGCGACGGCGCGCATGCACTGGCCTTTGCGCGCCGCATCCGCGAGCGCCTCGCGGCCGAAGGAATCGCCGTGGCGGCGATGGCATGAAGAACGCCGTCGGATCATGAATGTCCTGCTGACGGGTTTCGAGCCCTTCGACAAGGAGGCGATCAATCCCTCCTGGGAGGCCGTGCGTGCGCTCGACGGCTGGCGCTGCGACGGCGCATTCGTCCATGCGCGGCGCGTGTCCTGCGTGTTCGGCGCCGCGCTGCGCGAGCTCGATGCGGCGATCGACGAGCTGCAGCCGCAACTGGTGCTGGCCATCGGCCAGGCCGGCGGGCGCAGCGAGATCACGCCCGAGCGGGTGGCGATCAACATCGACGACGGCCGCATCTGCGACAACGCCGGCCGCCAGCCGATCGACGAGCCCGTGGTGGCCGGCGCGCCGGCCGCCTACTTTGCCAGCCTGCCGATCAAGGCCATGGTGCGCGACCTGCGCGCCGCTGGCATTCCGGCTTCCGTGTCGAACACGGCCGGCACCTTCGTGTGCAATCACATTTTCTTCGGCCTGATGCACCGCATCGCGACGCGGCCGGTGCCGGGCATGCGCGGTGGCTTCATCCACATTCCCTATCTGCCCGAGCAGGTGGCTCGCCTTCCGGGCATGCCGAGCATGGCGCTGGAGACGGTGGTTGCCGCGCTGCGCATTGCCATCAGGACGTCGCTGACCGTTCGCGAGGACGTGCGTGAAGTGGGCGGCCAACTGCACTGACCCGGCGCAGGGTCATGCGGCCGCCGGAAAACGCTTCAGCCAATCGGCGAGCGTGGTGTTGACGGGTTCGGGCTTTTCCATCGTGAGCATGTGACCGCACTGGGCGACCCACACGAGTTCGGCATGCGGCATCAGCGTCGCGATCTCGCGCGAGCATTCCGGTGGCGTGAGGCGGTCGCCTTCGCCGCACATCACGAGCACGGGGCAGTTCAGGCGGGCCAGGTGCGGCCTTGCATCGGGCCGCTCCATGAGGGCACGGTTCTGACGGATCAGTTGCGCCGCGCCGGCGTCGAGCACCAGGTCGACGTAGCGCTTGATCAACGCCGCATCGCCCGCCTGGGCAGGATGGAAGGCGAATCCGGCGTTGAGTTCGATCACGTCGCGCGCCTCGCCGCGCTCGAAAAGCTCGATCGCCGATTCGCGCAGCTCGTACATGTCGGGCGTTTCCGGGCGGGCATTGGTGCCGAGCAGGGCCAGGCCGACGACGCGTTCGGGCGCCTGCCGCGCGGCTTCCATCGCGATCATTCCGCCCATCGACGCACCGCACAGGATCAGCGGTCCGTCGTGTTCGTGCAGCAGGGCGGTGGCCATGGCCTCGATGCAGTCATGCCGCATATGGACATCGCTCACGCGGACTTCGAGGGCGGAGGGGAGGGCGGGCAATTGCGCCTCCCAGAGGCGCTCGTCGCAGGCGAGGCCGGGCAGCAGGACAAGCGTAGGCATCGGCGGATTCTCGTCGAAGCGCCGGCCACACGAAGTTGTCAACGTCGGGGGCGACAATCGAGGGCATGGCTACCGAATTGATCCTGATCCGCCACGGCGAAACCGACTGGAACCGGGAACTGCGCTTCCAGGGCCACATCGACGTTCCTCTCAATGACCTGGGCCACGAGCAGGCGCGCCGGCTCGGGCTCCGGATGGCGGGCGAGTCTGTGCAGCACCTCGTCAGCAGCGACCTCATGCGCGCGCAACAGACCGCCGCGCCGGCTTCGAGGCAGCTCGAACTGGAGATCGTCACCTCCGCCGCGCTGCGGGAGCAGAACTTCGGCGTGGTCGACGGCATGCGCGCCGACGAGATCCAGGACCTGCATCCGCGCGCATGGGAGGACTGGCTCCAGTTCCGCGAGGACCACGCGATGCCCGAGGGCGAATCGCCGCGCGAGTTCCACACCCGGATCATCGAGGCGCTCGGCCGCATCGCCGTCGCGCATGCAGGGCAGACCGTGCTGGTGGTGACGCACGGCGGCGTCCTCGACATGGTGTGGCGCACGGTTCACGGCCTCGGCCTCAACGGACCCCGGCAGAGCGACATCCCGAACGCGGGCTTCAACCGCATCCGCGTTGCCGATTCGGCGTCGCCTTCGGTGATCGAGATACTCGACTGGGCCGACATCCGCCATCTGGCCGACCTGCCGGCGCAACCGACCTACGACCAGCGACGGCATCTCAGGAAATAGCCGGCGCGAATCGCAAGATTCATCAAGCGCGCAGCAATGAAGATCAAGCGCGCACGCACCGGCGGCTGCATCATCGGCACGTGCATGACAGCCGAGGGATGCCGATGGATTACGCGACTGCCACCGATCTCGCCGCCCATCTCCGTGAAGGGCGAGTCTCCTCCGTCGAACTGCTGAGGCGCTCGATCGAGCGTATCGAGAAGTTCGATCCGCAGATTAACGCCGTGGTTACGCGCGATTTCGAGCGTGCGCGGTCGGCCGCCGCGGTAGCCGATGCGGCGCTGGCGCGTGGCGAGCGACGGCCGCTCCTAGGCGTGCCCGTGACCGTGAAGGACGCCTTCAACGTGGCCGGACTGCCGACGACCTGGGGCATCCCAGGGACGGAAAACGCGCGCGCTACCCAGGATGCCGTCGTGGTTCGTCGCCTGAAAGCGGCGGGCGCCATCGTGATCGGCAAGACCAATGTCGCGATGCATCTGGCGGACTGGCAGAGCGCGAACCCGGTGTTCGGCACGACGAACAACCCCTGGGACCTGGCCCGCACGCCGGGCGGTTCGTCCGGCGGCAGTGCGGCCGCGCTGGCGGCGGGCTACGTGCCGCTGGAGTTCGGCACGGACCTCGGCGGCTCGTTGCGCGTGCCGGCGCATTGCTGCGGCATCTTCGCGCACAAGCCATCGCATGGTCTGGTTCCGATGCGCGGTTGCGCGCCACCGGGCACACCGGAGCTGTCCGTCGCGGCGCAGGTCGACCTTGCGGTGGCGGGCCCGATGGCACGCAGTGCCGCCGACCTGGCGCTTGCACTCGATATCGTCGCGGGGCCGGACGATGCGGACGCGGTCGCGGTCGCGTACAGGCTCGTCCTGCCGCCCGCGCGGCAGACAGCGCTGGAAGCGTTCCGGGTGCTGGTGCTCGACACGCATCCGATGGTGCCCACGTCCAAAGCCGTGCGCGGGTCGTTGCGCCGCGTGGGCGACGACCTGGCGCGCTTGGGCTGCCGGGTCGAAGATGCGAGCCCGCTCTTGCCGGACCTCGAACGCGTGGCAACGCTCTGGGGGCAGTTGATGTGGGCGCTGATCAGCGCCGACATGCCGGGCGTGCCCGGGGTCGACCATCGTGCATGGATCCAGGCGGACCGTGCGCGCATGGGCATCGCGCATCAGTGGCGGGCGTTCTTCGAGTCGTGGGACGTGATCCTGTGCCCCGTCATGCCGACGCCCGCCTTCCTGCACGACCATGGGGACATGGAGGCCCGTCGGCTGCGCGTCGACGACCGGGAGATTCCGTACAAGGATCAATCTGCGTGGTCCAGCATCGCCACACTCACCGGACTGCCCTCGACCGCCATGCCGATCGGGCTCAGTGACGAGGGGCTGCCGATCGGCATGCAGGTCATCGGGCCGCGGCTCGAAGACCGCACGCCCCTTGCCTTCGCGCAGGCCATGGAGCAAGCGTTCGGCGGCTTCGTGGTGCCGCCGGCGTTCCGCGACTGATCTCCCCATAATGAGCGTCCCACAGGAGACGCATCGATGGCACAGATGTCCGCGCAAGAGGTCGAGCACTACCGGGCCGAAGGCTGGGTGATTCCGAGATTCCAGCTCCCGCCTGCACGCGTGGCGGCGATGCGCGACGCGCTGGATGCACTGATCCGCGACAACCCAGGCGTGCGTCCGGAAAAGCTCGTTTCAGCCCACATCGAGGGCGACAACGGCGAGGGCGTCCGCGGCAGCCGTCAGTTTCTTGAACTGGCAAAGGATCCGGAGATCGTCGAACTCGTTTCCGGTGTGGTCGGGGACGACGTGATCCTCTGGGGTTGCCATGTCTTCTGCAAGCCGCCGGAAGAAGGGTACGAGACACCCTGGCATCAGGACGGCCACTACTGGCCGATCCGTCCGCTGGCCAACTGCACCGTCTGGGTCGCGCTGGAGGAGTCGACGGCCGAGAACGGATGCCTGCGGGTCATCCCTCGGTCCCACCGTGCGCAGGAACTGCACGAGCACCTGCATGAGGACCGCACCGACCTCACCCTGAACCAGCGCATGGCCGAGGGCACTTTCGACGAAGCGGCCGCCGTCGACCTCGAACTGCAACCGGGCCAGATGTCGCTGCACGACGTCTACATGATCCATGGCGCCCGGGCCAATACGTCCGCCAAGCGCCGCACCGGCGTGGCGCTGCGCTACATGCCGTCGACCTCGGTGTTCGAGCGCGATTTGCGGCCTGCCGACGGCAAGACCGGCGTGGCGGTCAATTTTGCGCAGCGTCCCCTCTGGCTGCTGAAGGGCGTCGACCGAAGCGGCCGGAACGACTTCGAAATCGGCCATCGACGGTAGCGCTACCGTCACGCCTAGAATGTGCCGATGAGCAAAGACGGCACTCCCGCTCGCCGCACCCGCCGGGGCAGCGGGGCGGTCACCCTGCACGACGTGGCGAAGCTCGCCGGCGTGGCGCCCATCACCGCATCGCGCGCGCTGAGTTCGCCCACGCAGGTCTCGGCCGACGTTCTCAGGCGGGTGACCGACGCCGTCGGGCGGACCGGTTACGTCCGCAACGTGCTCGCAGGCGGTCTGGCGTCCACGCGCAGCCGGCTGGTCGCGGCGGTGGTTCCGACGATCTCCGGGCCCGTCTTCCTGCAGACGGTGCAATCGCTGACAGAGGCGCTCGCCGAGCGCGGCTATCAGCTGATGCTGGGCCAGAGCGGCTATGTGGATTCGCGCGAGGACGCATTGCTCGAGGCCATCATCGGCCGACGGCCCGACGGCATCGTGCTGACCGGCATCATCCATTCGCCCGAGGGCCGCAGGCGCCTGGTGGCCGCCGGGATTCCGGTGGTCGAGACCTGGGATCTCACGCCGACGCCGCTCGACATGCTCGTGGGCTTTTCCCACCCGGACGTGGGGCGTGCCGTGGTCGACTTTCTGCGCCGGAAAGGGCGACGGCGCCTCGCTGTCGTGGCGGGCGACGACGAGCGTTCGCGGCGGCGCCACCAGGCGTTCCGCGAGGCCGCGCTGGCTGCCGGTCTGCCCGATGTGCCCATCCTCCAGCTGCCCGCGCCGACCACGCTGAAGAGCGGGCGCGCCGCGCTGGCCGAACTGCTGAGGGACCAGCCGGAGGTCGATGCGGTGTTCTGCAGCTCGGACCTGCTCGCCCTCGGCGTGCTGGTCGAGGCGCAATCGCGAGGCATCGATGTGCCCGGGCGGCTGTCTGTCGTCGGCTTCGGCGATCTCGAGTTCTCCGCCGACCTGCATCCCGCATTGACCACGGTGCGGATCGACGGCACGGCCATCGGCCGCCATGCCGCGCAGTTCATCGTCGATCGCGCGGAAGGTCGACAGACCGGCCCGCGGGTCGTCGACGTCGGCTTTTCGATCGTCGAACGCGACAGCGCGTGATCCGTGTAAACCCCTAGGACACGCTGCTTGATGGCTGAAAACGGTAGCGCTACCATTCGATTTTGCGTAGCGCTACCATCCAAAGAGGCAAGTTCATGAAGTCGTTGTTGACCTTTCTCGTTGCCGGCCTGGCCATGGTCACCTCGGTCCAGGCCCAGGATTGGCCGCAGAAGCCAGTGACGCTGGTCGTGCCGTTCCCGGCTGGCGGTTCCACCGACATGGTCGCCCGCGCCATCGGCCCGCAACTCACGAACAAGCTCGGACAGCCTTTCCTGGTCGACAACAGGGCGGGCGCGACCGGCACCATCGGCGCCACGCAGGTCAAGCGGTCGGCACCCGACGGGTCCACCTTTCTCGTGACCTCGCTCGGTCCGCTCGTGATAGCGCCGCACCTCATCAAGGGCATGCAGTACGACGCGCTGAAGGACTTCGATCTCATCACCGTGGCGGTGCAGGCGCCCAACGTGCTGGTGGTGCCGGCCAAGTCGCCGTACAAGACCGTCGCGGACGTCATCGCCTATCTCAAGGCGAACCCCGGGAAGATGACCTTCGCCTCCTCGGGCAACGGCTCCAGCGACCACCTCACCGCCGAGCTGTTCTGGCAACAGACCGGCACCAGCGGACTTCACGTCCCGTACAAGGGCGGCGCGCCGGCCATCACCGACCTGCTCGGCGGCCAGGTGGACGCGTCCTTCCAGAACGTGAACGCGGTGGTCCAGAACATCAACGCCGGCAAGCTCCGCGCGCTGGCCGTCACCGGAGAAAAACGCTCGCCTGTATTGCCCGATGTGCCTACCATCGCCGAAGCGGGCGTCAAGAACGTCGAGGTGTATTCATGGCAGGCGATCGTTGCGCCCAAGGGCTTGCCGCCGGCGGTGCGCAGCAAGGCGCACGACGCGATGGCCGCGGCGCTCAACGACCCGTCGGTCAAGCAGCAATTCGTGGCGATCGGCCTGGAAGTGGTCGCCAACACGCCGGCCCAGTTCGCGGCTTTCCAGCAGCAGGAGTTCGCGCGCTGGAAGAAGGTGATCGAGACCGGCAAGATCACGATCGATTGACAGAAACACGTCCAGAGCGATTCCGATGCCCACTTCCACTCCAGTCATCACCGAACTGCGCGTGATCCCCGTCGCCGGCCGCGACAGCATGCTGCTCAACCTCAGCGGCGCCCACGGTCCGTTCTTCACGCGCAACCTGCTGATCCTCACCGACAACGCGGGACGCACGGGCGTAGGCGAAGTGCCGGGCGGCGAGAAGATCCGCCAGACGCTCGACGATGCACGCGACCTCGTGGTCGGCCAGCCCATCGGCGCATGCCAGCGCGTGCTCCAGCAGGTGCAGAAGAAGTTCGCCGACCGCGATGCAGGCGGCCGCGGACTGCAGACCTTCGACCTGCGCACCACCATCCATGCCGTGACGGCCATCGAGTCCGCATTGCTCGACCTGCTTGGGCAGCATCTGGAAGTCCCGGTCGCGGCCCTGCTCGGCGAAGGGCAGCAACGCGATGCGGTCGAGATGCTCGGCTACCTCTTCTTCGTCGGCGACCGCGACAAGTCCGATCTGCCTTATGCGCGAGAGCCGAAAGCCGACAACGACTGGTTCCGGTTGCGCCACGAGAAGGCCATGACGCCCGAAGCCGTCGTGCGGCTCGCCGAAGCGGCTCACGCGCGTTACGGCTTCAACGATTTCAAGCTCAAGGGCGGCGTGCTGCGCGGCGAAGAAGAGATCGAAGCCATGACGGCGCTGCACGAGCGCTTTCCGGCGGCGCGCGTCACCCTCGATCCGAACGGCGGCTGGCTCCTGAAGGATGCGATCCGCCTGATGCGCGACATGCGCGGCGTCGTCGCCTATGCCGAGGACCCATGCGGCGCCGAGGAGGGCTTCTCGGGCCGTGAGGTGATGGCCGAATTCCGGCGCGCGACCGGCCTGCCGACGGCCACCAACATGATCGCCACCGACTGGCGCCAGATGAGCCACGCACTGGCCCTGCAGTCGGTCGACATCCCGTTGGCCGATCCGCATTTCTGGACCATGGCCGGCTCGGTGCGCGTGGCGCAGACCTGCCGCGACTGGGGCCTGACCTGGGGCTCGCATTCCAACAACCACTTCGACGTATCGCTCGCCATGTTCACGCAGGTGGGCGCTGCTGCGCCGGGCCGCGTGACCGCGATCGACACGCACTGGATCTGGCAGGACGGGCAACGCCTGACCAAGGAGCCCCTGCGCATTGAAGGCGGACTGGTGCAGGTGCCGAAAAAGCCCGGCCTCGGCGTCGAGCTCGACATAGCCGAGGTCGAGAAGGCGCACCAGCTTTACAAGCAGCATGGCCTCGGCGCGCGGGACGACGCCGTCGCCATGCAGAGCCTGATTCCCGGCTGGACCTTCAACCCCAAGCGTCCCGCCTTCGACCGCTGAGCACGGGGTCGCACAGTGACAACACCAAGGAGCGCCCCATGAGAGAAAACCGCCTGCGAACGCTGTGGAAATCCGGAGGGGCCGCCGTCAATGGCTGGCTGGCAATCCCGAACGGCTTCTCGGCCGAGACCATGGCCCACCAGGGCTGGGATTCGCTGACCATCGACCTGCAGCACGGCGTCGTCGACTACCAGGCCATGATCCCGATGCTGCAGGCCATTTCCACCACCGACACCGTGCCGGTCGTGCGCGTGCCCTGGCTGGAGCCGAGTGCGTTGATGAAGGCGCTGGATGCCGGCGCCTACGGCGTCATCTGCCCGATGATCAGCACGGCCGACGAGGCCGCGCGACTCGTCGCCTACACCCACTACGCGCCGCGTGGCACACGCAGCTTCGGCCCGGTGCGGGCGCTGCTCTACGGCGGCGCCGACTACCCGCAGCATGCCAACGACACCATCGTCACCTTCGCGATGATCGAGACCGCGCAGGCGCTCGAGAACCTCGACGCGATCATGTCGGTCGAGGGGCTCGATGCGGTCTACATCGGACCTTCGGACCTGTCCCTCGCGCTCGGATGCAGGCCGGTGTTCGACGACGTCGACCCACCGGCGCAGCAGGCCATCGACCACGTCCTCGAACGCGCCAAGGCGCACGGCCTCGTCGCCGGCATTCACAACGGCACCGCCGAAGGCGCGCTTGCACGCGTTGCCAAGGGCTTCCAGTTCGTCACCGTCAGCTCCGACGCCCGCCTCATCGCCGCGGGTGCGCAGCAGGTGCTCTCGAAGATGCGCGCCAAGCCGGCCGCCGCAGGCTCCTCCTCCTACTGAAAACTGAAAGGGACTCCAACATGAAAATCGGATTCATCGGCCTCGGCATCATGGGCGCGCCGATGGCGCAGAACCTCCTGCAGGCGGGCCACGAGATGTTCGTGCGCACGCGCAGCAAGGTGCCGGATGCGCTGAAGACGGCCACCGCCTGTGCCTCCAATGCCGATGTCGCGCGCGCGGCCGATGTCGTGATCCTGATGCTGCCCGACACGCCCGACGTCGAGCAGGTCCTGTTCGGTGAGGACGGTGTCGCTTCCGGCCTCTCCAAGGGCAAGCTCGTGATCGACATGAGTTCGATCGCGCCGATCGAGACCAAGCGCTTCGCGAAGAAGATCAACGAACTCGGCTGCGACTACCTCGATGCGCCAGTCTCCGGTGGCGAGGTCGGTGCCAAGGCGGCGAGCCTGACGATCATGGTCGGCGGCGACGACGCAGTGTTCGAACGCGCCAGGCCGCTGTTCGAGGCCATGGGCAAGAACATCACGCTGGTCGGCGGCAACGGCGATGGCCAGACCACCAAGGTCGCCAACCAGATCATCGTGGCGCTCAACATCGCCGCCGTGGGCGAGGCGCTGCTGTTCGCCAGCAAGGCCGGCGCCGATCCGGCCAAGGTCCGACAGGCACTGATGGGCGGCTTCGCGGCCAGCCGCATCCTCGAAGTGCATGGCGAGCGCATGATCAAGCGCACCTTCAACCCCGGCTTCCGCATCGCGCTGCATCAGAAGGACCTGAGCCTGGCACTGGCCGGCGCCAAGTCGATGGGCGTGGCGCTGCCGCAGACCGCATCGGCCGCGCAACTCATGCAGTCGTGCGCCGCCCATGGGTGGGACCAGCTCGACCACTCGGCGCTCGTCAAGGCGCTGGAGCAGATGGCTGCGCACGAAGTCGCGTCAGACTGACACGTCGTTCCGGGAACCGTAGGTCGGCAAGCCGAGGCGCGCATAGACCGCGTCGGCCTGTCGGCGCAGCCGTGTCGATTCGGGCTGTCCATTGACCTGGCGCTGCAGGATGCCCTGCGCCGCGGTCAGCGTAGCCTCGGTACCGCTTCGGACCAGGGCATCGAGATACACCTGCTCGAACAGGTCCCGTTGCGCATGGCTGCCGCCGATCTCGATGAGACGCGGCAGGGCGAGGCCCAGCCCCTCGATCGCTGACGCGAAATCGCCGCGGGCATGCGCGCGCAGGCCGTGCGCGGCGGGAATGCAGACACGTTGCCATGCGCTGCGCGTGGACAAGGGCGCGTTCGGTGCGAAATCCTCGATGTGGCGCAGCAGCGCATCCGCCTCGGAGCGTCCGGCACGCGCAAGACCATAGAGGTATTGAAGATCGAGAAACGGCAACACGTGGTCGTCGAGCCGGGGCGCGAGGTAGGTGACGAGGTCCTTCCAACGATCGCCGACATCGATGCCAGCCAGTTCGAAGCGCGCCAGCAACGAGACGGCGCCGATCTGATCCTGCGAATAGTCCTTGACCACACCCCACACCTGTTGGTCGTAGATCTCCAGCGCTTCCGCATCGCGCCCGAGATCGATCAGGAAAAGGGCCACGTGCCACCAGTTGTGGGTGACCATGAAGGAGTTGAGTCCGACCCAGGTATCGCTCACGCTGCGCATGAACGCCAGGCCTTCTGTCAGCCGCCCCTCCGTCAGCATCACATGGCCGAGTGCATGGTGCGCCCACGGCTCCTTGCGTTCCATCGAGATGGCCCGGCGTGCGCTGGACTCCGCCTCGCGCATCAGATGGCATTGCTCGTAGCCGAAGGCGGCCATGCCGTGCAGGTACGGCACGTCGCCCGCGGCGGGCATCGCGGCCAGTGCAAGCCGCAGCATGCCGGGACAGTCGCCCGTGTTGAAGCAGTGGTACTGGCCGAGCTTGAGCGAGGCGAGGTCGCGCGGATGCTCGCGCGCCTGCTCCTGGTGCAAGGCGATCGCCCGGTCGATGTCGCCGTCCGCCCAGGCGGCGATGGCGGCGATGTAGCGCTGCTCGCGCGGCGTGGCGGCGGACGCCGAGGCTTGCGCGCGCCCGATGAACGGGCGTGCGTTGGCGACTGCATCGCGCGATTCGGCGAACAGGTGAAGGGTGGCGCAGTAGGCCTGCACGATGGGGCTCGGGTCATGCGCGGCCGCGAGCACGTCGACTGCGCGGGCCTCGCACGAAATGAAGCCTTCGACGAAGGCGTCGACCGCGTCGACGCTCGCCGGGTCGGTCAGGCTGAGAGGATTGCCGAGGGTGTCGGTCAAGCGGGCGGCTGAACTCAAGGCATCTCCTGGGGTGGCTCGGAGGGTCCGCTCATGTTGCCACGCTCTCGGTTCGGCGTGCGCCGGGAAGCGGGCTTCTGCCTCAGTTGGCCGGCGGCTGCGGCCAGGGCCTCTGGGGTTCGCGGATCAACTCGAACGCCCGCGAGACCTGCAGCACGCCCAGGTCGTCGAAGCGCTTTCCGGCAATCTGCAGGCCGATCGGCAGGCCACCCTGGGAATAGCCGCAATTGATCGACGCCGCCGGCTGCTCCGACATGTTGAACGGCACCGTGAAGCCGATGTGCTCCAGCGGCCGCAACGGATCGTTCGTCGGTGAGGGCATCTCGGCGCCCGCCGGCAGGTTGGGCGAGGTCGGCGAGATCACATAGTCGTAGTTCGCGCAGGCCGCGACCGTCGCGACGCGCGTCGTGTGGAACTGGCTGAACGCGCGGAACACATGCTCGCCGCCGAAACCGGCCGCGCTCTCCGCCCATTCCCGGATGTAGGGCAGGACCTTGGCCCGCTGCGCCGGCTTCAACGCATTCATGTCGACGAGCGAACGCATGCGCCACAGATGGTCCATGCCATCGAGCATCGCCTGCGACATGAAGGGCTGCATGGGTTCGACGATGGCACCGGCGCGTTCGAAAAGGCGCGCTGCGTGTTCGACGGCGGACCGGATCTCCGGGTCGACCGGCAAGCCGCAGCCGGCGTCCAGCAGCAGGCCGATACGGAGTCCGCGCAGGTGATCGGCGCCCACGTCGAACGACGACCACGTGATGTCCTGCGCGGGCAGGCTCATGCTGTCGCGTTCATCGGCCTGCGCGAGCGTCTGCATCATCAGTGCGGCATCGCCGACCGTGCGCGTCATTGGCCCTGCGGCGCGCCCCATGTAGGGCGGATCGATGGGGATGCGGCCCAGGCTGGGCTTGAGGGTGAAGATGCCGCACCAGCCGGCCGGCAGGCGCAGGGAGCCGCCGATGTCGGTGCCGATGTGCAGCGGGCCGTAGCCCGCGGCTGCCGCGGCGCCTGCGCCGGCGCTGGAGCCGCCGGGTGTCTTCGACAAGTCCCAGGGGTTGCGCGCCAGCTTGTGGAAACTCGACAGTCCTGAAGACAACATCCCGTAGTCGGGCATCGTCGTCTTGCTGACGATGACCGCGCCGGCTTCCTTCAGGCGTGCCGCCGGCGGGGCATCGTCCGCGGCGGGCCGCAGCTCGACGGCGGCGGTGCCCGCCGGCATCGGGTCACCGCGCGTCGCGATGTTTTCCTTGATCGTCGTGGGCAGGCCATCGAGCGGTCCCAAGGGCTCGCCGCGCCGCCAGCGCGCTTCGGAGGCACGCGCCTGCTCGAGCGCGGCCTCGGGCCGCAGCAGCCACGTCGCCTGCAGGTGCGGTTCCCAGCGCTCGATGTGGTCGAGCACGGCCTGCGTGACCTCGACGGGCGAGACGCTGCGGTCGCGGTACGCGTCGATCAGTTCCTGCGCGGACAGGTCGTGCAGCGTCGTGCTCACGACCACGACAGCGCGGACAGGTCGTTGACGAACACTGGCATCTCCTTCCAGAGGCCCTTGACGTTCTTCTTCGCGATGACCGGGAACTGGGGCTGGAACAGGAAGGCATTGGCCGCGTCATTGGCCAGGACCTTCTGCGCCTCGCCCAGCAGTTTGTTGCGCTCGGCAGCGTTGCCTGTCGACTTGATCTTGTCGTACAGCGCGTTGAATTCCTTCGACTGGTAGCCCCAGTAGTAGTCCGACTTGGCGTAGTTGCCCAGGTCGAAGGGCTCGACGTGCGAAACGATGCTGAGGTCGTATTCCTTGTTCCCGTAGGTGCCGCTGAGCCACTGGGCCCATTCGACGTTCTGGATCTTCACGTTGATGCCGATCTTGGCGAGCTGCGCCGCGATCACCTCGCCGCCCTGGCGGGCGTAGGGCGGTGGCGGCAGTGTCATCGTGAGTTCGAGCGGCGTCTTGACGCCAGCCTCGGCCAGCAGCTGCTTGGCCTTCTCGATGTTGAAGGGGTTGACGCCGGTGGTGTCGACGTAACCCGCGGCACCTGGCACGTAGTGGCTGCCGATCGGCACGCCGAAACCGTCGGCCGCGCCCTCGATCACGGCCTTGCGGTCGATGGCCATGGAGATCGCCTTGCGAACCCGCGGGTCGTCCAGCGGCTTGCGCTTGTTGTTGATGGCCAGGATGGTCTTGGCCCGCGAGCCGCCAAGGATCACCTGGAACTGAGGGTTGTTCTTGAACTGCGGCACGATGCGCGTGGCGACGCGCGGGAAGGCATCCACGTCACCGGCCAGCAGCGAGGCGGCCTGCGCGGCTGGATCGGAAATGAACCGGAAGGTGACCTTGTTCAGCTTCGCGGCGCCGGGGTTGCGGAAGCCGTCCCATTTGCTCAGCACCAGCGAGCTGCCCTTGTTCCAGCTGTCGAGCTTGTAGGGGCCGGTGCCGATGGGCTTGATGGCGTTGCCGTCGGCGCTCTTCGGTTCGACGATGACCGCGGTGGCCTGGCCCAGCAGGAAGGGCAGGTCGGGGTCGATCTCCTTGTTGATCAGCACCACGGTGTTTTCGTCGACGACCTGCGTGCTGATGTTGGCGAAGGTGCGCTTGTCCTTGTTCGTGCTCTTCTCGCCGCCGGCGCGGTCGAACGAGAACTTGACTGCCTGGGCGTTGAAGGGCTCGCCGTTCTGGAACTTGACGCCGCGCCGGAGCTTGAAGGTGTAGGTGCGCAGGTCGGGCGAGACCTCCCAGCTTTCGGCGAGGAGCGGGGAGACGCTGCCGTCGGCGTTGATCTTGGTGAGCGTCTCCAGGATGTTGTACTGGACGATCTCGGCAATGGCGGATGCGGCGCCGGCCGTCGGATCCAGCCCCGGCGGTTCAAGCGTCATTCCCAGCACCATCGAATCCTTGCGCCCCTGCGCGAGCGCGGCCTGCGGCAGCGCGAGCGGCACGGTGGCGAGTGCGGCAGTGGTCAGGAGGGTGCGGCGATTCAACATGGTCAGGGCTCCAGGGAAAAGCTGAGGGTGTGGAAATACAACGTTACATCATCGCGAGCTGCCGGCCGCTGGGCAAGCATTTGCTCATGACGCGATCACCGGCTCGGCGCGCGGCACTGCGGCCAGCAACGCCTGGGTGTAGGGGTGTTCCGCATGCGCGAAGAGCCGCTGCGGCGCGCCGCGTTCGACCACCAGGCCACGGTGCAGCACGCAGACTTCGTCGCACAGATGGTTGACGACCGCCAGGTCATGGCTGATGAGCAGGTAGCTGATGCCGAACTGCTGCTGAAGGTCCTGCATCAGGTTGAGCACCTGGGCCTGCACCGAGACGTCGAGCGCGCTCACCGGCTCGTCGGCCACGATGAGCCTGGGCCGCGTGATCAGCGCGCGTGCGATCGCGATGCGTTGCCGCTGCCCGCCGGAAAATTCGTGCGGGTACTTGTGGAGGTCGCTCGCGCGCAGCCCCACGGCGGCCAGCGATTCGCCGGCCCGCTCGCGCTGCTCGGCGCGGCTGGTTTCGGCGAGCGCTTCGAGCGGTTCGGCGACGATGCGTGCCACGGTCTGGCGCGGGTCGAGCGAGCCGTACGGATCCTGGAACACCATCTGCACATCGCGCCGCGCCGCGCGCAGCTGGTCCTTGGGCAAGGTGTGGAGATCGCGGCCGAGCAGCTTCACGCTGCCCGATGTCGGCCGGTCGAGCGCCATCACCAGCCGTGCGATGGTCGACTTGCCCGAACCCGATTCGCCGACGATGCCCAGGCTCTGTCCGGGTCGGATGCTGAAGCTCACGCCGTTGAGCGCCTTCACCATTGGCGGCGAGCCGAAGAGGCGCTCGCGCGGCAGGGTGTAGTGGCGCACGAGGTCGGTGACCTCGAGCAGCGCGGCCGAGTGCGGGTCGGGATCGAAGCGGTCGGTCATGCGGCCACGCCTTCTTCGGCGGCAATCTCGTCGAGACGGATGCAGCGCACGCGATGGTCGTGCGGCAGCAGGACCGGCGGCGGGCGCGTCGAGAGACAGGCATCGACCGTGTAGCTGCAGCGCCCCGCGAAAGGGCATCCTGCAGGCAGGTCGAACAGTTCAGGCACGCTGCCCCTGATCGTGGCGAGCTTCACGCCGCGCGGCGCGCCGAGCGCAGGCCGGGCCGCGAACAGGCCTTGCGTGTACGGGTGGGCGCGCTCGGCGAAGACGGCCGCGGTCGGCCCGCTTTCGACCACGCTGCCGCCGTACATGACGAGCATCTTCGAGACGCTCTGCGCGATGACGCCGAGGTCGTGCGAGATCAGGATCAGCGCCATGCCGCGTTCGGCGACCAGGCCGCGGATGAGTTCGAGGATCTGCTTCTGGATCGTGACGTCGAGGGCGGTCGTCGGTTCGTCCGCAATCAGCAGATCGGGTCCGCAGGCCAGCGCCATCGCGATGCCGATCCGCTGCCGCTGGCCGCCGGAGAACTGGTGCGGATAGGCGTCGAGACGCGATGCGGCATCGGGAATGCCCACGCGTTCCAGGAGCGCGAGCGCTTCCTTGCGGGCATCTGCTTTCGACAGGCCGCGGTGCAGCCGCAGGGGCTCGCCGACCTGCCGCGCGATGGTATGAACCGGATTCAGCGCCGTCATCGGCTCCTGGAAGATCATGCCGATACGGTCGCCGCGCAAGGCGCACATGTCGGCTTCGGGCAGGCCGACGAGTTCCGTGCCGTCGAAGCGGATGCTGCCGCTCACCCGGGCACTGGAGGGCAGCAGCCCCATCAACGACTGGACCGTGATCGACTTGCCGCAGCCGGATTCACCGACGATGCCGAGCGTCTCGCCGCGCTCGAGCGTGAAGTCGATGCCGCGCACCGCCTCGGCCGGACCGCGCTGCGTCTGCAACTGCACGTGGAGATTGTTGACTTCGAGTAGGGGCATGTCGGATTCAGCGGGCGCGCGCAAGGCGCGGGTCGAGCAGGTCGCGAAGTCCGTCGCCGAGGAGATTAAGGCCGAGAACCGCCAGGGCGATCGCCATGCCCGGGAACACGGCGAGCAGGGGCGCCTGGAACATCATGGTCTGTGCCTCGCTCAGCATGCGGCCCCAGGACGGCTGCGGCGGCTGCGTGCCGAGGCCAAGGTAGGAAAGCGCGGCCTCGGCAAGGATCGCGACAGCGAAGCGGATCGTGATCTGGACGATCAGCACCGCCGAGATGTTCGGCAGCACATGCTGCATCGTGATCGCGAACGAGCCCTTGCCGCAGGCACGTGCCGCCGCGATGTATTCGCGCGACCAGATGGCGTTGGCCGATGCGCGCGTGATGCGCGCGAAGGTCGGGATGTTGTAGATGCCGATGGCGATGATGGCGTTGACGATGCCGGCACCGAACACGGCCGTCATCATGATCGCCGAGAGGATGGCCGGGAAGGCCATCGAGAAGTCGGTGAAGCGCATGATCGCTTCCTCGACCCAGCCCCGTCTGGCCGCGGCGAGCAGTCCGAGGGCGGTCCCGATGGTGAGGCCGATGCCCACCGCGATCACGCCGACCAGGATGGACGCGCGCGCGCCGACCAGCAGCAGCGATGCGACGTCGCGCCCGAAGGTGTCCGTACCCAGCCAGTGCGCGGCGCTGGGTCGCTGCAACTTGCTGGCCAGGTCCATCTCGTAGGGCGACCAGGGCGTCCAGACCAGCGAGACTGCCGCAGCCAATAGCAGCAGCAACGTGAGCGCCGCGCCGATCGCGAAGCTGCGGTGATGCAGCGCGCGACGCCAGAAGCCCGGCACCTTGAGGGCCGCAGAGTTGGGCGCCGAAGCGGGAAGCGCGCTCATAGCGGCCGCCGCCGGGCCGCCCCAAGGCGAGCCGCGCCTCCCCCTCGGGGGGCGGAGTTACACGAAGCGAAGCGCAGTGAAAAGCCTGGGGGCTTCGTACCCAGCGGCCGCCGCCGGGCCGCCCCAAGGCGAGCCGCGCCTCCCCCTTGGGGGGTGGAGTTACACAAAGCGAAGCGCAGTGAAAAGCCGGGGGGCTTCGTACCCAGCGGCCGCCGCCGGGGCGCCCCAAGGCGAGCCGCGCCTCCCCCTTGGGGGGTGGAGCTACACAAAGCGAAGCGCAGTGAAAAGCCGGGGGGCTTCATATATCTGATGCTTTGATGCGAGGGTCGATGACTGCGTAGAGCACGTCGACGACAAAGTTGACGATCACGACCATGGCAGCCAGCAGCATCACGCAATTGCGCACCACGATCAGGTCCCGATTGCTGATGGCCTGGAAGATCAGCCGCCCGAGGCCGGGCAGGTAGAAGACGTTCTCGACCACGATGGTGCCGGCCAGAAGTTCGGAAAACTGCATCCCCATCACCGTGATGACGGGAATGAGCGCATTGCGAAGCACATGGCGCCAGAGCACCGCACGCTGCGACACGCCCTTGGCGCGGGCGGTGCGGACGAAGTCCTCGCGCATCACCTCCAGTACCGCGGAGCGCGTGATGCGCGCGAGGATCGCCGCCTGCACCACGGCGAGCGATAGCGCGGGCAGCAGCAACGCCTTCAGACCGGGGAGGATGCCTTCGTCCCAGCCCTCGAAGCCACCGGCCGAAAACCATTGCAGCTGCACCGAGAACACGAGGATGAGCAGGATCGCGAACCAGAAGTTGGGAATGGCGATGCCCACCTGCGTCAGGCCCATCAGCCCGACGTCGCCGAGCTTGTTGTGTCGGGCTGCGGCAGTCACGCCGACGAACAGCGCCAGCAAGGTCGTGATGGTCATCGCGAGCAGGGCCAGCGGGACGGTCAACGCGAGCCGTTCGAGGATCAGGTCGAGCACCGGCGAGCTGTAGGCATAGCTGTCGCCAAGCTGGCCCGTGAGCAAGCCGCCGATCCAGTGCCAGTAGCGGGTCCAGGCTGGCTGGTCGAGCCCGAGCTTGGCCGCGAGGGCGGCGACGGCGTCGGGCGACGCGTCGGGGCCCATGAGCATCTGCGCGGCGTTGCCGGGCAGGATCTCGAGGACGAGAAAGACAATGATGGAGGCGCCGATCAGGGTGGCGATCAGCGTCACGAGGCGCTTGAAAAGAAACAGGCTCATGGGGCGGGGCGCAGCATAACCCGATTGACGCAACGACCATGCCCGACCATGTCAGTCCCCGGGTTCGGCGCTTGCGTCCTCACTGTCCCATGTGGGGGCTTCGGCCGAGCCGGGACGGCCCGGGCGACGGCCCATCGATAATGCAGCCATGGCTCTCATGATCACCGACGAATGCATCAACTGCGATGTGTGCGAGCCGGAGTGCCCGAACGACGCCATCTACATGGGCGAGGCGATCTACGAGATCGATCCGCACAAGTGCACCGAATGCGTTGGCCACTTCGACGAACCGCAGTGCGTTCAGGTGTGCCCGGTCGCCTGCATCCCGACCAACCCCGAGCACGTCGAATCGCGTGAGACGCTCTGGCAGAAGTTCCAGCGCCTCACGGCTGCGAAACAGGCTGATCAGGGTGGCGCTGCAGGCGGCATGCCGCCGCCTGCAGCCGCGTCCGCTTCCTAGCTCTTCTTCGCGGACTTCGAGGCCTTCTTCGTCGGCGGCGAGGCCGGGCCGCTCACAAAGACCGGGTCCTTCTTGGCCTTCTTCGGCTTTTGCGCGCCATTCTTGTCCTGGCGGGACGATTTCGCGGTCGACCGAGGCTTGTTGTCGATCAGTGATGCGCGTGCACTTGTCGACTCCAGGCGCAGACGATCCCGTTCCAGGCGATCGGCCGCGGCTTGGGCATCACGCGTCGTCTGGTCGGCGGCGCGCTTCTGAGCGGCATCGCGCGTGTCTTCGATGTCCAGCGCCTTGCCGCCCTGGCAAGGTTGGTCCGTGTAGGTGTTGCCGCAGCGCCAGGTTCCATTGACGCCATCCGCTGCGAGGGCGGCCCATTGAAGGCATGCTCCCGCGAGGAAGACGGCGCCTTGCCTGGCGATCCGATGGTGTGACAGTTTCATTTTTTATTGCTCCCTTTTCTCTTCTCTCTTCCGCTAGCCCGCGGCGGGTTCGCCCCCGCCATCGGGCTCTCGCCTCGGTGGTTTGGGGCGAGGCGGCTTGCTCGTGTGGATGAGCAATGTCGCCTTGTCCATCTCGCCGGCCACCAGAGCCGGGAAAGCATGCAGCGTGCGGACGATCGCGTCGTCGATTGCCTCGCGTTGTTCCTTGAGCGGTTTTTTCAGCACCCAGTTGACGACCTCCGACTTCACGCCGGGGTGGCCGATGCCCAGTCTCAGACGCCAATAGTCGGCTGTGCCAAGTTGGGCGTGGATGTCGCGCAAACCGTTGTGGCCCGCATGGCTTCCGCCCAGCTTCAGTTTGGCCTGACCGGGAACCACATCGAGTTCATCGTGGGCGACCAGGATCTCGCCCGGCTCGATCTTGAAGAATCGCGCCAGTGCCGCGACCGACTTGCCCGAAAGGTTCATGAAGGTCTGCGGCTCAAGCAGCCACAGCGGCTTGCCGCCGACCTGCGCGCGCGCGACAAGTCCGTGATAGGACCGCTCCGGCGAAAGGGTGAGCTTGAGATCGCGCGCGAGGGCATCGATCCACCAGAAGCCCGCGTTGTGCCGCGTGGCTTCGTACTCCGGGCCTGGATTGCCCAAGCCTACGAACAACTTGATCATGACGGAATGATATTGTGGAGAGCGGTTGCTCGCCCCCAGGCTGCCCGCACTTCGTGTCGGTACGCCTACCCCCTGCCGGGGGCGGGCCGGCCGCTTCGGGCGGCCGGGCGCGGCGGCCCCGCCAAAAAAAAGGCCCGCACTTGGCGGGCCGTTCTTGGCTGGGCGAAGTTGATTACTTCTTCTTTGCGGGGGCCTTGGCGTCCGCCTTTGCGGCTGCGGGGGCAGCACCTTCAGCAGCAGCGCCTTCGGCGCCGGCAGCGGGCTCTTCCGCAACCAGCGGCGGCACGGCCGACACGACCACGGGGTTGACCTTGCCGTGGCTCACGAACTTCACGCCCTTCGGCAGCTTGATGTCGTTGACGTGGACGGTGGCGTTCTTCGTCAGGCCGGAGAGGTCGACTTCGATGAACTCGGGCAGGTCGGCCGGCAGGCAGCTGACTTCGAGTTCGTTCATCACGTGGTTCACGAGGTTGTGGTCGAGCTTGACGGCCACGGACTCTTCTTCACCCTTGAAGTGCAGCGGCACCTTGACAGTCATGCGGGTGCGGGCATCGACGCGTTGGAAGTCGATGTGCTGCACGAGCTGACGGAACGGGTGGTACTGCACGTCACGGAGCAGCACCTTGGTGCTGTTGCCGGCGAGTTCCATCTCGAGGATGGACGAGTGGAAGGCTTCCTTCTTGAGGGCGTGCCACAGCGCGTTGTGATCGATTTCGATCAGCTGGGGCTGGCCTTCACCACCGTAGACGATACCGGGCGTCTTGCCCGAGATGCGGAGACGGCGGCTCGCACCCGTGCCCTGCTTTGCGCGCTCAAAAGCGACGAATTTCATAACTGGCTCCTGTGGAAGTCGACCGCGACCAGTGCGACTCCGGTTTCAAAATGGGCTTCCCGAAGGAAGCCCGGCTTTTTGCTCGCCAGGAAATCCTCAGAAGAGGTTTTCCTGGTCCGAGAACAAACTCATGACCGACTCGCCCTTGGCGATGCGCTGGATCGTTTCGGCGATCAGCGGCGCCACGGAGAGCTGGCGGATCTTTCCGCAGCCCGTCGCGACGTCGGAAAGCGGGATCGTGTTGGTGACGACCACTTCGTCGAGGGCGGTGCCCTTGGCGATCCGCTCAATGGCGGGGCCCGAGAAGATCGGGTGCGTGCAGTACGCGTACACCTTCTTGGCGCCACGCTCCTTGAGCACTTCGGCGGCTTTGACCAGCGTGCCGGCCGTGTCGATCATGTCATCCATGATCACGCAGTTGCGGCCGTCGATCTCGCCGATCACGTGCATGACTTCGCTCACATTGGCGCGTGGACGGCGCTTGTCGATGATCGCGAGGTCGCAGTTCAATTGCTTTGCCAGCGCACGGGCGCGAACCACGCCGCCGACGTCGGGCGAAACGACGATCAGGTCTTCGTAATTCTTCTGGCGCAGATCGCCGAGCAACACCGGGGAAGCATAGATGTTGTCTACCGGAATGTCGAAGAAGCCCTGGATCTGATCGGCGTGCAGGTCCATCGTCAACACGCGGGCCACACCTACGGTCTCGAGAAGATTGGCGACAACCTTGGCGGAGATCGGCACGCGGCTCGAGCGAGGACGGCGATCCTGGCGCGCATAACCGAAATAGGGGATCACTGCACTGATGCGCTCGGCCGACGCGCGCTTGAGAGCGTCGACCATGATGAGCAGTTCCATCAGGTTTTCGTTGGTGGGTGCGCAGGTGGATTGCACGACGAACACATCGCGCGCCCGAACGTTCTGGTTGATCTCGACGGTGACTTCACCGTCCGAGAAGCGACCAACGCGGGCTGCACCGAGCGAAGTGCCCAGATGCTGCGAAATTTCCGCGGCAAGGCCAGGATTGGCGTTGCCGGTGAAAACCATGAAGTCAGGGTTGTGAGCAGCCTGCATGAGCGTCCCGGCAAAGTGCATCCGGCAAATGCGAAATGGCTCTTGAAGGAGCCGCCAAAAATCTCGTGAAAGAAGATTTGGCAGGGGAGAAAGGATTCGAACCTTTGCATGCTGGAATCAAAATCCAGTGCCTTAACCAGCTTGGCGACTCCCCTACACGGGTCGATGACCAACGTCATCAACCGATATATGTCGCATCAGACCGCAGAGCGCTCTGATTTTCTAGACCGCCCAGCCCTCGAGGGGATGAACGGCCAAGTTGCTGCACTTGCGAACCTGCCAGCCCTGAGGCGCTTCGGCGAGTTCCGCTTCATGCGGCATTGTCGCAAACACCGAACTTCCCGAACCGGTCATGCGGCCTTTTAATCCTTGGCGACCGAGCCATTCGATGGCTTCGGTGACCGCGGGGCAGAGCCGCTGTGCAACCGGCTGCAGGTCGTTATGACCGAAGTCAAAGCGGAAATCTGAAACTCCCGCTTCGCTGTGTGCAGCAAAGCCCGAGATTATAGCAGCGGGAGTTGAGCGTTGGAGGTCTGGTGCTGCAAAAATGAGTCGGGTATCCAATCCGGCCGGTGGTTTCACGACGACGAAGTGGCCTGCGGGCAGCGCGATGGGCGTGATTGTCTCGCCGATGCCTTCGACCCAGGCGTTGCGTCCTCGCAGGAAGAAAGGAACGTCCGCGCCAAGCTGGAGCCCGATCTCCTCGAGTTTCGACAGTGGCAGATTCAAACCCCAGAGCCGATTCAGCGCCAGCAGGCAAGTCGCCGCGTCGGAGGAGCCGCCGCCCATCCCCGCCTGAGCCGGCACGTGCTTGGCGATCCCGATGTGGGCACCCTGCCTCGGTTGCACGAAGGCTTGCAGCGCCTTGGCGGCGCGCACGGTCAGGTCGTCGACGGGCAATTCTGTCGTGAGGTCCTCGCGGGTGATGATCCCGTCGTGACGTCGTTCGACATGCAGCGTGTCGCACCAGTCGATCAGCATGAACACCGACTGGAGCAGGTGGTACCCGTCCGCACGCCGGCCAGTGATGTGCAGAAAGAGGTTGAGCTTGGCCGGCGCCGGAAGGTCGTAAATCGCGTTCATGCGCGTTCGAACACGATACGCAGGTCGGCGCGAGGCTCGGGCGATTCGCGGGTTGCTTGCAGCCGTCCCGTGCCGACCTGGGAAAGGTCTGGCCGCCACCCGGGTACGCGCTCGTCGCGACCCGCCAGCCAGGCAAACAGGGCACCGACGGGTATGGCAGCACCCGTCGCGGCCTCGATCAAGGCATCCACGGACCCGTAGCGCCGCGTCTCGCTGCCGTTCTTGAGCAATGCTTCCCCTGGGGCCCAGTGGAGTTGGGCGAGCGTGCTGCCGATCGGGCTCGTCAGCGTGAGCTCGCCCGCCTGCGCCGCTCCGCGGAGCTCGAAAAGCGCTGAAAAGGTCTGCGCAGGTTGACCGTCGACCCTCAGCGAAAGACGTCCGCTCCACGCTTGGACGACGGATCCGTCGTACGGTCTCGCCGGACCGCCCGGGCTCGCACAACCTGCAACCACCAACATGCCGGCACAGCCGGCCGCCAGCAACAGTCGTCGATTCAAAGTTTCACGCGCAGGCGCTTGAGCGTTTCCTGCAGCGTCTCATTGTCTGCATCGGCCAGGGAGGCTTCCTTCCAGATGGTCAGCGCGCGATCGCGTTGACCCGTGGCCCACAGCACTTCACCGAGGTGCGCACCAATCTCGGGATCGGGGCGACGCTTGTACGCGTCTTCCAGGATGCGCATGGCGTCGCCAGTATTGCCGAGCCGATATTCGACCCAGCCCAGGCTGTCCGCGATGAACGGATCATCCGGCGCGAGTTGCACGGCTTTCTGGATCAACGTGCGCGCCTCTTCCAGCCGCACCTTGCGATCGGCGAACGAGTAGCCGAGTGCGTTGTAGGCGTTCTGGTTGTCGGGCTTTAGCTCGATCAGGCGTCGCAGCAGGCGTTCCATTTCGTCCAAACGATTGAGCTTCTCGGCGACCATTGCCTGGTCGTAGATCAGGTCCGTGTCGGTGGGGGCTGCCGCGCTCGCCTGGGCCAGCATGTCGAAAGCCGCCTGATACTGCTTCGCGTCGCGGAGCAGCTGGACTTCGGCCAGGAATTTCTGCTTCTTTTCGTCGGCTGTCCGCTCGGGCAGGCTGCGGACGAGTTCGCGCGCCTGCGGCAGCTTGCCTTGGCGGGCGAGGAGGGCAGCCCGGCGCACTTGCGCGCCGACCAGGTCTTCGGTGTTGTCGATGCGCGCCAGCCAGCTGTCGGCGCCCGCGAAGTCCTTGCGCCGTTCCGAAAGCTGGGACATCAGCAGATAAGCCTGTGTCAAGCCACGCTCCTGCGCATCCGGATCGCGCTGCGAGCTGGCAAGCGACATGTAGCGCCTGAGCGACGCTTCGGCCGCCGCGTCCTGTCGAGCCTGGACCTGAAGGCTTCCGAGCAGCAGCCAGGGTTCGGGCAGCTCGGGGCGGGCCGCCGTGAGTGCTGTGAGTTCGGCGGACGCATCGGCGTAGCGTCGTCCCTCCACCAGCACCCGCGCGTACGCCATGCGCATTTCCGGCTGCACTTTCGGCCCCGCCAAGTAGCGTTTGACGATGACCTCTGCCTGGGGTTGGCTGGGATCCATCAACTCGAGCGCCAGCAGGGCCGGGCCATCCGATGAAGGATCCATCTCCTGCCCCTTGATGGCCGCATCGAGCGCCCCCGCGGTATCACCCGCTGCGAGTCGAAGCCGCCCTACGGTCCCCCACGCGGCACCAGCGGTCGCCGGGTTCTTGAGTTCATCGGACAGCGCCTGTTCGACGACCGAAGCCGCGAGCTTCTTGTCGGTGGCCCTGCCGTAGTTGCGCGCGATCACGGCCATCAGGAAGGGGCGCTCGACCTGCGGCGTCGCTGCCACTTCTGCGCGAAGGAGTTCGGTGGTTTCGCCGATGCGGTTCATCGCGATCAGGATCTGCAGTTCGAAACGCCGCGCCTCCCGCGAGTCGGGCACGCTCTCTTTCCAGGCGCGCGCAGCCGCCAGCGCGGCGTCGCCTGATCGCGACTGGAGGGCGATCTCGACCGCTCGCTGAAAGAGTTTGCCGTCTCGCGAGCGCCGGGCGGCGTCGAGGACCATTCCGTAGCCCGAGCCGGGGTCGCCCTCGCGCACGGTGAGCTCGCCCATGAGAACCTCATAGAAGAGCTCGGCCGTCATCGCGGAGGGCTGCGCCGGGTTCTTGTCTGCGTCTGAAGACGCAGCGGCCGGAGATACGACCGGTTCGCCCGGTTCAATCAGGGGCGCGGGGCTCGTGGGGGCTGCGGGAGCGGGCGGTTCAGTCTGCGCCTGGGCGGCAAGCCCCGTCAGAGCCACGAACGCGGCCGCCGCAAGGCGGGATCGGCGGAGCGGAAAAGTCATCGGACCATAATAATCCAAGGCTTTTGCATGATGGTCGCGTGGGGCTACGGCGCCGGCGGGTTTTTCGTGTCAGTCTTCTCCCATGCCCGAACTCCCTGAAGTCGAAGTCACCCGCCGCGGTTTTGCCGACCGAATCGCCGGCGCCCGCATCGACGCGGTGCGCGTGGGCAAGCCATTGCGGTGGGCGCTCGCAGTCGAACCTGACGCGCTCGTCGGGCGCGTCGTTCGAACGGTGCGACGCCGTGGCAAATATCTCCTGGTCGACCTGGATGCCGGCTTGCTGCTGATGCACCTGGGGATGTCGGGCAGCCTCCGCTTCGACGCGGCACTGCCCGCGCCGGCTGCGCACGACCATTTCGATCTGGTCACGAGCCGCGGCACGCTGCGCCTGAATGATCCCCGCCGCTTTGGCGCGGTGGTTTATGTCGAGGACGAGGCATCGCCCCAGGCCATCAAGCTGCTTGGCGGCCTGGGCATGGAGCCGCTCGGGGATACCTTCGATCTCGATGCGTTCCAGGCCGGCCTGCGGCGGCGCTCTGCCCCCATCAAACAGGTCTTGCTGGCCGGCGATGTGGTGGTCGGCGTGGGCAACATCTACGCCTCCGAAGCGCTGTTTCTCGCTGGAATCCGGCCGACGCTGTCGGCTTCCCGCATCAGCCGACCGCGCGCGGCACGCCTTCACGCGGCCGTGCGCGGCATCCTGGCGAGGGCAGTCGAGCGCGGCGGAAGCACTCTTCGTGATTTCTCGAATATCGACGGGCAAAGTGGCTATTTCCAATTGGAGGCCACGGTCTATGGTCGTGCCGGCGAGCCCTGTAGAGTGTGCAAAACACCCATTCGGCAGATGCGCCAAGGCCAACGATCGACGTATTTCTGCCCAAATTGCCAAAAGTACTGAAACCCATCGGGCGAATGACGACGCAACGCCATGCCGATGCTATATTTTGTAAGTCGCTCTTACATTTAGCCCATTGACCGCCTCTTTCAACCAGCAGTTCGACCAGCACGGTACTTGGCGGCGCAACTTCGCGCACCGTCTCAAGTGGCTTTCGCGCTGGCTGGATGAGAACGAGCTGCTGAATCAGAGCGTCGCCGAGCGTTTGCGGGATGTGGAGTCGCAACTTCGCACCAGCAAGGTCATGGTGGCCTTCGTCGCGGAGTTCTCGCGCGGCAAGTCCGAGCTGATCAACGCGATCTTCTTCGCCGGCTACGGTCGCCGCATCATGCCGGCAAGCGCGGGGCGCACCACGATGTGTCCGACCGAGTTGGGCTACGACGCTGCACATCCGCCCAGCCTGCGCCTGCTCCCCATCGAAACGCGGCTCGAACCCCATTCGCTCGCGCACTGGCGCGACGAACCCGGGCGCTGGACCGAGATCGAGATCGACGTCGAAAACGCCGAGCAACTGTCCCTGGCGATGAGCAAGGTCGCCGAGGTGCGGTGGGTACCCAAGGACGATGCCCGCGCGCTGGGCTTCTGGAGCGACGACGCGCCGGACGACAACCCGGTGCCCGATTCCGACGGGCGCGTCGAGATTCCCCGCTGGCGCCATGCGGTGCTGAACATGCCGCACCCTCTGCTCGAGCAGGGCCTGGTGATTCTCGACACGCCCGGCCTCAACGCGATCGGCGCCGAGCCCGAACTCACGGTGAGCCTGATCCCGCAGGCCCACGCCGTGGTGTTCATCCTGGGTGCGGACACCGGCGTGACGCGGTCCGACCTCTCGATCTGGCGGGAGCACCTCATCACCGAAGGCGACGTCAGCGAGACCCGCATCGTGGTGCTGAACAAGATCGACACGATGTGGGACATCCTCAGCACGCCCGCGCAGGTCGATGCGCAGATCCAGCGTCAGCGCAAGGGCGCGGCGGACCTGCTCGGCGTGCCGCTGTCGCAGGTATTGCCGGTCTCGGCGCAGAAGGGCCTGCAGGCCAAGATCCGTCGTGACGTTCCCCTCCTGCAGGCGAGCCGCCTTCCGGCGCTGGAAGCCGTCCTCGGGGAGGGCCTGCTCGGCAAACGCGAGACGATGCTTCGCCTGGCCGTGGACGCCGGCATCGCGTCGCTGCGGACCGAAGCGGCGCGCATCCTCAACGTGCGGCAGCGCGACCTCTCCGAACAGGCGCTGGAACTGCAGGGCCTGCGTGGCAAGAACGGTTCCGTCATCCGCCACATGCGATCGCGCATAGAGCAGGAGCAAACCGAATTCGAAGGCAGCAACACCCGCATCCTGGCCCTGCGGTCGGTGCAGGGCAAGCTGTTGCGCGAGGTTTACGCGGTGCTGGGCAGCACGGCCCTCAAGGCGGACATGGGTCGCCTCGCCGCTGCCCTGAAGCGCCGAGGCATCAAGTTCAACGTGCGCAAGGTGTACGGCGAAACCTTCGACTCGCTGCGCAACAACCTGCGTGAGGTCCAGGCGACCACCGCCGAGATCCAGTCGATGCTGCACGCGACCTTCCGGCAGCTCAATGCGGAGCACGGCTTTACCTTGCAGGCGCCGGCCGAGCCCGACCTGTCGGATTTCGAGCAGCAGCTGACGCAGATCGAACACAGCCACGTCCACTATCTCGGTGTCGGCAATCTGCTTAAGCTCGCCCAGCCCGACTTCTGCGACAAGCTCGTGCGCGCGCTGGCGAGTCGGCTGCGTGTGGTCAACGAGGCTGCCATGACCGAGGTCGAGCGCTGGAGCAAGGGCGCGGGTGCGCAGCTGGATGCGCAGCTCAAGGAACGGCGCAAGACTTTCACGAAGCGCATCGAGGCCGTCGAGCGCATCCAGGGCGCCGCGGGCAACCTCGACGAACGACTGGCGGAACTTTCCGCACAGGAGAGCAACCTGGCCGAACTCCACAGGCGCCTGGACGAACTCACATCGGTGCTCGCGGGCAACGAGGCGCCGAATGCTTCCGCGGCGCGCAGCGAACTCAGTGCGGCGTAAAGCGGCCGCCCGAGTCGGGTCACTGCCTGTAGCCGCCGATCACTTCTGTTCTTGAGCGCCAAGATTTCAAACCGCGAGGGCGTCGAAGCCGCTCAGGCATTGGCGCCGGTGTTCGCCGGGCGCGTCGTCGGATGGCAGCGCAGCCACGGGCGCAGCAAACTGCCGTGGCAGAACACGCAGGACCCGTATCGGGTCTGGCTGTCGGAAGTCATGCTCCAGCAGACCCAGGTCTCGACCGTGCTCGGTTATTTCGCGCGCTTTCTCGACCGCTTTCCCACGGTGCTGGACCTTGCTGCCGGTACAGAAGACGAGGTGTTCGCACTCTGGAGCGGCCTCGGCTACTACAGCCGCGCGCGAAACATGCACCGATGTGCGCAGGACATCGTCGCGCGCTTTGGCGGCGCGTTTCCGCGTACGGCGGCGGAACTGCAGACTTTGCCCGGCATCGGCCGATCCACCGCTGCCGCGATCGCAGCGTTCTGCTTCGGCGAGCGCGTCGCAATTCTCGACGGCAATGTGAAGCGGGTGCTGACGCGCGTGCTCGGTTTCGATGGCGATCTTTCTTCTGCCGCGCAGGAGCGGATCTTGTGGAACGAGGCGACCGAATTGTTGCCGCCCCCGACGCAGCCCAAGGCGATCGCGCGCTACACGCAGGGGCTGATGGATCTGGGCGCGACGGTCTGCTTGCCGCGGAAGCCGAGTTGCATCATCTGCCCGGTGAACGACGTGTGCGTCGCACGCCAGGAGGGCACGCCCGAGAGCTATCCCGTCAAGACCCGCAAGCTGCGGCGCAGCGCCCAATCCCTCTGGATGCTGCTGGCTCGCGACGCTGAAGGCCACGTGTGGCTCGCGAAGCGTCCGTCCCGCGGCATCTGGGCAGGTCTCTATTGCCTGCCCATCTTCGAGACGCGGGCGGCTTTGATTGAAGCGCTGTCGACCGAAGATCGCGAAGGCGCCCGCGACGAAGCAGCCTTTCTCCACGTGCTCACGCACAAGGACCTCCACCTGCATCCGGTGTCGGTGGTCTCCCAGGCCGTCCGCCCGGCCAGTGAAGACGGACGCTGGTACGGTGCGGATGAATGGCCCGCCCTCGGCCTGCCCGCTCCCGTGCGGAAGCTGCTGGCCCACGGCGGCTGAGCCTTTACCGCGGGCTTCAGGCCCCGTCGAGTTCCCGATGGCGCTTCAGCGCCGCCCATTGCGCGCCAAAGCCGCGCGCCAGTTGCTCCACAAGGAAGACCGAGCGATGCTGGCCACCTGTGCAACCGATCGCCACGGTCACGTAGCTGCGATGGTCTCGTGCAAGTGCATCCAGCCAGCGGCCGAGAAACTGTTTGATGTCGCCGTACATGCGGGCGACGTCGTCGTGTTCGCGCAGCCAGTCGATCACAGGCGCATCGCGGCCGGTCAACGGACGCAAGGCGGGAACATAGTGCGGGTTGGGCAGCATCCGCACGTCGAACACATAGTCGGCGTCCAGCGGCACGCCGCGCTTGAACGCGAAGGATTCGAAGACCAGCGTGAGGGCGCTCTCCGGCGCCGAAATCAACGCCTTGACATAGCTCTGCAACTGCGAGGGGCGGATGATGCTCGTGTCGATGACGTCCGCGCCATCGCGCAGGTCCGCGAGCAGTTCGCGCTCGAGTTCGATGGCCTGGACCAGCACGCGTTGCTGTTCGGGCGCGTCGGTGCGACCTTCCTGCCGCGACAGGGGATGGCGACGCCGGGTTTCCGAGAAGCGGCGCACCAGTGCATCGGTGGTGGAGTCAAGAAACAGCGATCGCAACGAAACGCCTTCACGCCGAAGGCCCTCGAGCTGCTGGGGCACCAGGGGCAGGGAGACACCGCTTCGCACGTCCATCGCAATGGCGACGCGCTTGGCGCTCTGCTGCTGTTGCAGGGCGACGAAGGGTGCCAGCAGCTCGGGCGGCAGGTTGTCGACGCAGTAGTAGCCGGCATCTTCGAGCGCATGAAGCGCCACGGACTTGCCGGAGCCCGACATGCCGGTGATGAGCACCAGCTCCAGACTCATGGAGAGGTCTCCGCCGTCTTCGCGCCCAGCATTTCGCGCGCATGCGCCAGCGACGTGGCCGAGACGCGCTCGCCGCCCAGCATGCGCGCGATTTCCTGCGCGCGCGCTTCCCCGTCCAGCACGGACACGCCGCTTTCGGTGCGGGGCCCTGCCTGGCCCTTGACCGTCGTCTGGCGCTTTGCCACGACGAGGTGGTGATCCGCACAGGCGGCCACTTGCGGCAGGTGAGTGACGGCCAGCACCTGCCGGTCGCGGCCGAGCTGCTTCATCAGGCGCCCCACCGTCTCGGCCACGGCGCCGCCGACACCCGCATCGACCTCGTCGAAGATCAGCGTCTGCGCCGCCCCGAGCTCGCTGGTGGTGACGGCAATGGCCAAGGCGATGCGCGAGAGCTCGCCGCCCGACGCCACCTTGCCGATCGAGCGCGGCGTGCTTCCCGCGTGGCCGCTCACCAGGAAAGCGATGTCTTCGAGGCCAGAACGACCGGGTTGCTGCAACGGCTGCAGTTCGACTTCGAAACGGCCGCCTTTCATCCCGAGTTCCTGCATGGCCTGCGTCACCGCAAGGGCGAGCCGTGGCGCCGCCTGCTTGCGTGCCTTTCCCAGGGCCTTGGCTTCCTTCAGGTAGGCCTGCTGTGTCGATTGCTCGGCACGCTCCAACGCGTCGAGATCGCTCTGGGCGTCGAGCGCCTGGAGCTCGGCCTGCCAACCCGAGAGCAGGGCGGGCAGCTCGGCAGGCGGGCGCCGGTACCGGCGCGCAAGGGACATCCAGAGCCCCATGCGCTCGTCGAGTTCGGCGAGCTTCTCCGGATCGGTGTCGGCCTGGCGGAGGTAGCTGTGCAGCGAATGCGCGGCATCGGACGCCTGCGCCACGCTCGAGGCCAGCACTTCGCCAAGGGCCTTGAATTCGGGTTCTATGTGTTCGCAGTTCTGCAGCTGCGTCAAAGCGCGACCCAACGCGGCGAGCGCACCGCTGTCGTCGTCCTCGAGTGCGGTGGATGCGCCTTCGGCCGCGTCGATGAGCGCCTGGGCGTTGGAGATGCGCGTATGGCTCGCGGACAGTTCTTCCCACTCGTCTTCGCCGGGTGCCAGCTTCGCCACTTCGGCCACCTGCCATTGAAGGCGCTCCCGCTCGCGCTGCAGCGAATCCTGCGCGGAGCGTGCGTTCTCCAGGGCAGTGATCGCCTGCCGCCAGGCCTGCCAGCTGCCTTCAAGCGCGGAGGTGCTGACGCCGGCATAGGCGTCGAGCAAGCCGCGCACGGCGTCGGGCCGCGTGAGGCTTTGCCATGCGTGCTGGCCGTGGATGTCCAGCAGGTGGTCGCCGAGCTCGCGCAATTGCGTCGCGGTGGCCGGGCTGCCGTTGATCCAGCCGCGGCTGCGCCCTTGCAGGTCGACCGTGCGTCGCAGCAGCAAGGCATCGCCCGTCTCGAAGCCACCGTCGTCGAGCCAGCCGGCGAGCGAGGGGTCGGCGTCGAACTCGGCGCTCACGTCCAGGCGCTCCGCGCCTTCGCGCACCGAACCAGCATCCGCCCGATTGCCGAGTGCCAACTGCAGCGCATCGATCAGGATGGATTTGCCTGCTCCGGTTTCCCCGGTCAGGACGGTGAAGCCGGTGGAAAGATCGAGCTCCAGGGTGCGCACGATCACGAAATCGCGCAAGGCGATGCGGCGCAATGCCATTTCAGGAACCTCCTTCGTTCCAATGCAGTTTCTTGCGCAGGGTGTCGAAATAGCTCCAGCCCTTGGGATGCAGGAAGCGGGCGCGGTACTCCGAACGGCGCACCACGACCCGGTCGCCGATCGCCAGGGAAGCCAGGGATTGCATGTCGAAGCTGGCGCTGGCGTCGCGTCCGCCCACAAGTTCGATCGAGACCTCGTCTTCGTCCGGCAGGAGGATGGGCCGGTTGGAGAGCGTGTGGGGCGCGATTGGCACCATCACCCATCCCGGCACCGCGGGGTGCAGCAACGGGCCGCCCGCCGAGAGCGCATAGGCTGTCGAACCCGTGGCGGACGCGATGATCATGCCGTCCGCGCGCTGGTTGGCCACGAAATGGCGGCCGACCGTGACGCGCAGCTCCACCATGCCCGAGGTGGCGCCGCGATTGACCACCACGTCGTTCAGGGCAAGCGCGTCGAAGACACAGGTGCCGTCGCGCATCACCTGGGCGTGCATCAGGCTGCGGTGGTCTTCCTCGTACTCGCCGGCCAGCATCGGGATGAGCGTCGCCTGGTAGTTGTCCAGCGAAATGTCGGTGATGAAACCCAGGCGCCCCCGGTTGATGCCGATCAGCGGAACGCCGTACGGCGCAAGCTGGCGGCTGATGCCGAGCATGGTGCCGTCGCCCCCGACCACGAGCGCGAGATCGCACTCTTCGCCGATTTCCTCGACCGTCAGGGCAGGATAGGGCCCCACCTCGACATCGTCGCCTTTCGACTGCTCGACGAACACCTTGCAGCCTTGCGCCTCGAGGAAGGCGCCGATGCCTCCCATGACGTTGTCCAGCGCACCACATTGCGCCCGGGCTCCGGAAGCCTGGTATTTACCTATGAGCGCGACATGCCGAAAGCGGGAGGTCATCTACAAATTACAACATTAAAATTGCCCGATGCTGGACGACCGCGCCAAGTTGCTGCTGAAGACTCTCGTCGAGCGCTATATCGCCGAAGGGCAACCCGTCGGCTCGCGCACCTTGTCCCGTGCGTCGGGGCTCGATCTTTCGCCAGCGACCATCCGCAACGTGATGTCCGACCTCGAGGGGCTGGGGCTCATCGCGAGCCCGCACACCTCGGCGGGGCGCATTCCGACCGCGCGCGGCTATCGGCTCTTCGTCGACACCATGTTGACCGCGCAGCGCGAGCAGTTTTCCACCCCGAGCCTGGCCCCCGACCAACCGCAGAAGGTGATCGCGAACGCCGCGAACCTGCTGTCGAACCTGTCGCAGTTCGTGGGTGTCGTCATGGCGCCGCGTCGGGCGTCCGTGTTCCGGCAGATCGAGTTCCTGCGGCTCTCCGACCGCCGCCTGCTCGTCATCATCGTGTCGCCCGACGGCGATGTGCAGAACAGGGTCATCTTTCCGGAGGCCGACTATTCGCAGTCGCAACTGGTCGAGGCATCGAACTACATCAACGCCCACTATGCCGGGCTGTCGATCGAACAGGTTCGCGACCGGCTCCAGTCCGAGGTCGAGCAATTGCGCGGCGAGATTGCCGCGCTGATGCAGGCGGCCGTCCAGGTGAGTTCCGAGGTGCTGACGGAGGCGCAGGATGAGGTGGTGATCGCCGGCGAGCGCAATCTGCTGGCGGTGACCGACTTTTCGAGCGACATGAGCCATCTGCGCCGCGCGTTCGAGCTCTTCGAACA
The DNA here is from genome assembly GCF_051216375.1 of Variovorax glacialis. Classification (NCBI taxonomy): domain Bacteria; kingdom Pseudomonadati; phylum Pseudomonadota; class Betaproteobacteria; order Burkholderiales; family Comamonadaceae; genus Variovorax; species Variovorax glacialis. The sequence goes on from NZ_JBPJZT010000004.1 coordinate 248,524, forward strand.
GAAGGCGCAACTGATGCGCCTGCTCGACGTGTCGAGCCAGGCGGAGGGCGTGCGCATCTTCATCGGCGGCGAAAGCCAGGTCGTGCCTTTCGACGACCTGTCGATCGTGAGCGCGAACTACGAGGTCGATGGTCAGGTGGTCGGGACGCTGGGCGTCATCGGCCCGACGCGCATGCCGTACGAGCGGATGATCCAGATCGTCGACATCACGTCGAAGCTGGTCACCAACGCGTTGAGCCACCGGAAGTAGGGCTGGGTCTCCGGCCCACTAGAATCGTCGGCGCGTGGGCCGTTAGCTCAGTTGGTTAGAGCAGCGGACTCATAATCCGTTGGTCCCTGGTTCAAGCCCAGGACGGCCTACCACCACCAGCCTCCATGGCGAAGTCGGGCGCCAGTTCGACGTCTCGGGCCATGCGCGTCCGCTTCCCTGTCCCCCTTACCCAATCGCAAGCCGGGTCATCTTGACGTTGACCGATTGACTCGTCACTATCCGCAGAGGCGGAAGCAGTAGGTCAAAACGCCACAAAAAAATACGATTGGAGGAGTGATTGAACACTCTCGGCGGCGGCAGCGGGCCCGAGATGCCCGTGCCTGCGACTTCGCGCGAAGGCGTGCCCGATTCGACAGAGTATTCCGCCGAGACCGTGCGAGTCACGATCGTCGGAGGCGGCTGTGCCGGCTTGGCGACGGCATGGCAGCTCCTCAACTTGAATGACGAACGGAAGAGGCGGCTCCGACCTGAGGCCACGCCCGAGGAGCGGCGCTCGACCGAGGGATGGCCGTTCTACGAGATCACGGTCTACGAGGCGAGCGAGCGGCTCGGCGGCAAGGGCGCGTCGGTGCGAGACGAACACGGACGCATCCTCGAGCACGGCCTGCATGTCTGGCTGGGCTTCTACGAAAACGCCTTTCGGATGATGCGGGAGTGCTACGACGAGGTCGAGAAAGCGCGGCGCAAGCCGGATCCGAAGTTCGCGATCGGTCCGCTGCCGCACGACCGCTTCGTCGATGCATTTGCGCCCGAGCCTCACATCGGCGTGGCCAGCCGACATGGCGGCGCGTGGGAGGTCTGGACCGCATTCCTTCCGCCGATGAAGGGACAGCCCGGCGACCCGATGGATGCGGCCACCAACCCTTTCAGCCTCTGGGGTTACCTGGCGCGGGCCTTGGCGCTCGCCAAGTCGCTGATGCAGAGCGTGCTGGCCCCAGCGCGCACCGAGCAGGGAAGCGAGCGACGCGGCCCGCGTGCGCGCTCCGCGCTGGACGAGGCGGTCGAACTCGACTTCTCGTTCGACCCCTCCGATGCGCCGGACGTCCTGATCGAGCGCCTGACCGTGCTGGCCCGGGGCGCGTTACTGACCTCCGCCGCAGGCCTTCTCCAGGCCGCCAGCTTCGTCGAAAGCTGGCTGCGCGAACAGAACCCGGCACCGCAGATCAGTTCGTCGATCCTGAAATTCATCGAGGCCCTGGCGACCAATGCGCGGCGTCAACTTCAGGACGTCGTCCTGATCGACGAGGAAGTGCGCCGGAAGACGGAGATTCTCGATCTGCTGATGACCATCCTCATCGGCCTGTACCGTGACCGCGTCTTCTTCGACCCGCGTGGCCTCGACGTCATCGACGGCATCGACTACCGGGACTGGCTGCAGAAGCACGGCGCGACGACCGGAGCGCTCGATTCGCCGCTCGTCTGCGGCATCTACGACCTGGTGTTCGCCTACCGCAATGGCGACCACCGCAAGCCTTCGCTCTCGGCCGCGCAGGCCCTTCGCGGGGCGATGCGCATGTTCTTCACCTACCGGGGTTCGATGTTCTGGCGTCTCCGATCCGGCATGGGCGACGCGATCTTCGCGCCCCTGTACCGTGTGATGAAGGCACGCGGCGTGAGCTTCAAGTTCCTCCATCCGCTGGTGGGTGTGGAGTTCGACTTCGAGGGCCGCCAGCCTCGGGTGACATCGTTGAGATTCAAACCCGGGGGAGATCCGCAAGCGCTGGAAGGCTCACCGCTCGATGCGAAAGGATGCTGGCCGCAGAAGCGGGCCGAGGCTTTCGGTCCGGAGAAGGCAGCGGAGGACTGTCCCGCGTTCGAATTGAATCAGGACGACTTCGATGCCGTGGTGCTGGCCGTCGGCAAGGATGACTTCGTCGAGGCATGCAAAAAATCCACGCAGGATCCGTTCAAGCAATTGCCTGCGTGGAAACTCATGGACAAGCACGTGAAGACCGTGGGCACGCGCTCCGCGCAGGTATGGATGTCGAAGGATGTCGAAGAGCTTGGCTGGGACCGCGGCCCGGTGATCGTCGCTGGCCTGGACGCCCCGCTTCGCGACGGCAGCAAAAAGGTTTCGCGTCGCTACGAGACCTGGGCCGACATGACGCACATCCTCGCGGCGGAGCGGGCTCATCGGCCCGGCGGTCAAAAGCCGGGCGCCGACAAGATCAGGTCGATCTCGTATTTCTGCGGCGTCGTGCCCGACGAGAAACATCGCGCCGACCTCGGCCGCACCGAAGGTCTGGAAGAGGAACTGGAGGGCTTCCTGAGGACGCGCATGAAGACCCTTTGGCCCGAGGCCTACGCCGACAAGCAGACACCGCTGGACTCGCTGGTTTCCGCCGACGGAACCAAGCAGGGCGGCATATCCGACCAGTACGTGCGCGACAACAGCGCGCCGCGCGATCGCTACACGCAGTCCCTGCCGGGCAGTGGCACGGCTCGCATCTCGCCGCTCGATCCCGGGATCGCCAACATGACGGTGGCCGGCGATTGGACGGATTGCGGCTTCAACGGGGGCTGTGTCGAGGCGGCGGTCATGTCGGGCATGCTCGCCGCGCACGCGATCAGCGGCCGTCTCGATCCCAACATGATCGTCGGATACCACCATCCATGAGCACAGACTGGAAGCGGCCGGTTCTCCCGGTCACCCGACCCAATCGCAACTTCGGTGGCGTGTATCGCAGCGCCGAGGGCGAACAAGCGGGCGAGACCTTCGGCGGCGTGCCGATGCAGACGACCTCCGACGCGGTCATTGCGGCTGTCCAGCTGGGCTACAAGGTTGCCGATGCCCAACTGTCCCGGGGACGCCGGCTCGCAAGCCATCTCGGCGGGGCGGCGAGCCGAGCCGGCGTCAAGAGTGCGGCGCAGCCGGTCGACGCGACCGAGCGGCTCATGAAGCGGGCCATGCTGCTGATGATCGAATGGTTCGAAGGCGCGGCCGGGGACCCGCAGAGCGCGCTGCGCCGCGTGATGAGGGCGGAGTACGACGCGCTCGGATCGGCGTTCGGCCTGACCAGGAAGGGCGCCGGCAAGTCCGCCCATCGCGACGGGGCTTCGCCTGACAAGGAGAAGGAGCGCACACAGGATGCGCCTCCGTCATCGGCTGCGCCGACGTCTGCGTACGCGTCGCGGACTTCCCAGGCGCAGGTGCAGGCCATGCAGGTGCGCCACGGGGAGAAATCCGTCAGGCGCTTCGTGCGCGTGCTCGACGTCGAATGGATTTCCGTGCACGACGCGGCACGCACGGACCTGCTGTTCCATCACGGCTCGGCGCTCGATGCCGAGCCTCTCGAAGCTTCACTGGTGCGCGAAAAGGACGCAACGGTGCTCGTCGTCACGACGACGGCGAAGAATCCACCGGGTGTCTGGAGTGCGGCGGTGTGCGCTGCCGATGGCACGCAGGTGGGCTTCATCGAGATCAGGCTATGAGAGATCACCCCCAGGCTTGCCCACTTCGTGTGGCCGCCAACCCCCTCTCCGGGGGCAACCCCGGCGGACCGGCGGAGCCGGTTCCGCGGGGTTTCTGGGCTTGGTCGCATCGTTTTATGCGTCAGGGGTCACGACGCGATCGTGGGGGGCACTGAGATGGCTGCTGTTTTTGGGGAGCGCCCGGCGTTCGAGGCGGTCGACGACAGCCTGGTGCAGGAAGTGCTCGACGAGTATGGGTCGCTGGTCCGGCGACAGGTCAAGCGCTGGCTGCCTACGAATGCGCCGCGCAGCTATCTCGACGAACTGCTCGCGGACTATCCGCGCCGTGGCGGCAAGATGCTGCGGCCCTGCATCTGTCTTGCGACGGCACGGCTCTTCGGTGCGGATCTTGAGGACGCCGTGGCTTCGGCCGTCTCGATCGAGCTGCTGCACAACGCGCTGCTGATCCACGACGACATCGAAGACGAGAGCGATCAGCGCCGCGGCTCGCCGACGCTGCATGCTCTGCACGGCGTACCGCTGGCGCTCAACGCGGGCGACGCGCTCGGGTTGCTGAGCCTGGCGCCGTTGAAGGCGAACTTCGAGCGACTGGGGATGTCGCTGGCGCTGCAGATTTTCGAGGAGACCGAACGGACGGCCTGGGCGAGTGCCGAAGGCCAGGCGCTGGAGCTCGGATGGCAGCGCGAGTCGCGGCTCGATGTCAGCGAAGAGGACTACCTCACGATGGTGTTGCTCAAGACGTGCTGGCTGGCCTTCATCCACCCGTTGAGAGTGGGCTGCCTGATCGGATCGCGCGGCCGCTACGACGTCGATCGGCTGGTGCGGCTCGGCAACTTCATCGGCAGCGCGTTCCAGATTCAGGACGACCTGTTGAATCTTGACAGTGGCGCGAGCTACGGCAAGGAGGCCGACGGCGACCTGCGCGAAGGCAAGCGAACGCTGATGATCATTCACGCGCTCGAACATGCGCCGCGCGCCGATCGCCTGCGCCTGGAGCGCTTTCTGCGACTCGCGCGAGAGGCGCGCAGCGTGGACGAAATCCAGTGGGCGCACGACCTGATCGTCCGCTGCGGCTCGATGGCGCATGCGCGGGGCGTCGCGGCAGGCATGGCCGGCGCCGCGCTGTGCGAATTCGAGCGCTGTTTCCCCGACCAGGCGCCCAGTCGCGACCTGAGCTTCTTGCGTGCGATGCCGACATGGGTGCTGCAGCGCGTCCATTGAGCCTGCGGTCCCCACGCGTCATCTCTGGAGGCATTTGCCATGTTTCAACAGATCCTGCTCTACGGTGCCAACGGGTTTTCCGGACGCATCGTCGCGGAGGCCGCTGCCAGGAAATGGAAGGATGAGGGCAGCAGGTTCGAACTCCTGCTGGGTGGACGCGATGTCCACGCGCTGGCCCGAATGGGGCGCGAGCTCGGCGTGCAGACAAGGGTCGTCGCGCTGGATGACGATCAAGGTCTGGATGCGGTGCTTGGCGGCAGCGGCATGTTCGCTGTCATCAATGCCGCGGGGCCATTCGAAGCGACGGCGATTCCGCTCGTGAAGGCGGCGCTGCGCAACCGGTGCCACTACGTCGACATCAACGGCGAGGCGGACGTCTACCGGCGTCTTGATGACTTCGGCTACATCGCCAGGCAGTGCGGTGTGGCACTGGTCGGCGGCGCCGGCCACTGCGCGACCACATCCAACGTCATGCTCGCGTCGGCCCTCAAGAAGCTCGCCGAGGAACGCGTCAAGGAGATCGGAACCGTCCGGATCGCGTACTCCCACGTCAAGTACGTGTCGCGTGGCAGCGCGCAGACCGCATGGCGCTCCATCCGCGAGCGGACGATGGTCGTGCGCTCGGTCGTGAAGGAGCAGGACAAATCGAAGAGGGCGCTACAGAAGCAGGGGCTGCAATCTCAGGCCACGTCCGAGCGTGAGTACCAGCTTGAGTACGAACCGAGCGGCAAGATCGAACGCGAGTTCGACTTCGGCGACGTTTCGAAGCAGGAGGCGCGCTGCGGCCAGCGTTCGCCGCGCCGCATTGCCATGCTGGTGAACCTGCTGGACCTGCTCACCGCCCGCGTCACACTGGCCCGCAACACGGACATCCTCGGGCACCGCATCGAGAGCTTCATCGAAATGCCCGAAGGGGCGCGCATCTTCGTGCAGCTGGGTGCCTTTTCGGCGCCGCTGTATGCCTTGCCGGCGTGGCGCCGGCTGGTTCGCGCCCAGGTGGACATGCTGCCCGAAGGGCCGAACGCACAGGAGCGAAAGGAAGATCGCCACACGGTGCTTCTCCAGATCGACGACGGTGCTGGGCGCACCCTGATCGACTGGCGCATGGAGACGCCTGATCCCTACGACTACACCGCCGACTGCGTGATCGGGGTGGTCGAAGGCCTGAGCAAGAAGAACCCGGTCGGGTGGTGCACGCCTGCGGAGATGTTCGACATCGGGGTTTCGCCCATGCAGACGTCGGAGGATCTGTTCGTCAGATGCGAATTCCAGGACCGCAGCGTGTCTGTCCCGGAGGTGCAGTCATGAACAAGGACGCCGACACCGAACACTTCTGGTACGGCGTGATGACGACAACAAAGAAGACGGGGGCGGAGGCCTACGCCGTTGCGGTCGATGTCATTCGCGACCGGAAAAGGCCGAAGGCGATGGCAGTCCTCATCTCGAGCGTGAAGGACGAGAATGAACGCGTCCTGGAGTGCAGGTTTGGTTTGACGAATGTCGTCGCCTGGGGCGATGCGTTTCGCGCGCGCGGCATTCCCGCCGCCGAGACCCTGATTACCTTGCATCCCGCCAGCAACTCGATGACGGTCCGGGCGCCGCTCAGGGCGATGACCGGCGACGAGCCCGAAGATCCCGAGGCGCCTGTGCTCATCACGCTCTCGGGCGTGCGGTTCTGCGAGACAGACAGTGTCGTTGCGAGTCGCGAGTCCTTTCCCGTCGTCTATTCGACGATGGCGCTCTCTCCGGCAGTCGGATCGCCCGACAGGGAAGTCTTTGCCCTCGCCGAGACCGTTCACACCTTGCGCGACTCGCTGGCAAGGTTGGAGAGCGTTGTTTCGATGCAGGTGCACGACACCATCCTGCCAGAGCTGAAGGCCTTTTCAGGAGAGCACTTCGAGTTGTCGCTTGCCTGGTCAGGTGTCCTGAATGACAGGCTTGAGCAGGTTCTTCAGCGACAGCCCGGCCAGACGCCAAAGCCGCGTCAGGCAGGTTATGCCGGAGGGACCAGGCATTCGCCACCACCCGCGGCTGCGCATCCGCCTGCGCCCATCCCCGCGCCGGCATGGACACGCCAGCCCAAGCCCTATTCCGCGACTGGCTACCGGTTCACCGATGTCGAGTTCGTCGGCATGCGGGTTGATCTGAGACCTTATGGCTCCGACGCCGACGATCTGCTCGAGGACCTGATCAGGCCTTTGAACTTCCATCTCGACGCGCCCGATCCCGCGGATGCCATGTCGTTCAAGTACCGGCCCGCGGCCCGGTCGCTGGTGATCGAGCTGGTGCGCTACGGCCGGATGTACTGGGGCAAGGACGTTCCGACCGACGAGCCGGACTACTTCGAGTCCCAGTTCGAACTCCTCATGCGCGTGCTGGTCGGCCGCGTCGACGACGGGAGTGCGCAGGCGCGCGATCCCGCGGTGTTCGTGCCGGCCATCTTTGTCGACAACCCGTGGTCGAAGCTGATCGGACGGGAGTATCAGGGGTTCGAGAAGCGCATGGCGCGCTTCGTCGACAAACGGGGGGATGCGGTGCTTTCGACGTCCTCGGGCGGACGGGACAGGGGCTCGCCCCTGTTCGACATCGCGGGGATCGAACAACTGGCCTCACTCGCACCGGGGACGCCGGGTGTTCGCATCGCCGACATCGAGCTGCCGCCCATCCCTGCGGATTGGTATTGCAATGCCGAGCCGGTCGATTCGTTCGGCGTGTCTCTCGCCGCGGGTCCCCGATGGCGGCAAAGCGACTTCTCGCATCGGGAATTCAGGAGGTCGTTCGCCCGTGACGTGCTCGCCGACGGCCTGGACAGCTTTCATTCCATCCAGGTGGCTGCCATCGACAACCGCCCGCTGCCGTTTGCATGGATCACGGGGACCTTCACGCTTCAGGGCTTGCGGGCGATATTCCCGAGAGGGGTCGCTACGCTGACCCTCAAGGATCATGAAAGTCTGCCTTGTGCGTTCAGGCAGTTGTGCCGACTCATGCAGGGCGAGCCCATCACCATGCCGACAGGCGACTGGTACGTCGGCAAATCCTCAGTGGACCTGAAGGTGGACGACGGGCTCGTTTGAGGTCAACGTGGCAGCCGCCACGCCTGCCTCGAAATGGGCAAGCATCACCCGGACGAACTCCGGATCTTCCGGTACGGGCACGGTGCCGTCGAGGACCCCCAGCACCAGTTGCGCGGCGTCGCGATAGCTCGCGTCATCCAGCAGGCGGAGCAGCAGGGCGGAAGCCCGGAGTGCGACGGTCAATGAGCCCTGCGCGCGGGCATGCATGATCGCCTTCCGCAGATACATGGCTGCGCGCCTGCGGTCATCCTCGAGCTGCGCCAGGAGAACGCCCAACTCGCCGGCCATGTAGCTTTCCTCGCCTTGCTCGGCGCGCTGCAGGCCGTGTTCGGCCACCGCGCGCGCGCCCTCGCGATCGCCCGCGGAGATGAGCGACAAGGCGATCCCCCACGAGTAGTAGGTGGCGCTGACTTCGGCACCGGCGTCCATGAAGGCCTTGTGCAGGTACTGCAAGGTCCCCACCGATTCAGGCGCTGTGCCGAGTGCGCCCTGGGCCATGCACAGTTGCATCATCCCGGCCGGGATCCACGTCTGGAAGCCCCGCTCCTGCGCGATCGCGAGGCCTGCCGTGGCAAGTTCCGCCGCATGCGTGAAGCGGCGCTGCAGGAGTCGCGATGCCGCAAGCCAAATCTTTCCGTAGCTGTTGTCGAACGGACTCTTCAGCCTCGACAGGTGTTCCTCGAGTGCCGACGCCGCTCGCTCCGCCGCCAGGAGGTCGCCGCGCATCCAGGCGGTGGTCGTCATCATCGCCCACGCCGCGGTCGCGGGTTCCTGCACGTTCGGGTAGGTGAAGCTGTTGCCTTTTTCCGTCTGGTAGAGCTTCAGGCAGCGGTCCAGGCGTTCCTGGCTTTCGTCGAGCCGGCCCAGGTAGGCCAGCGGGTAGGCGCCAAATGCGAGTGCGTCGATCAGCAGATCGAGGCGGCCGGAGCGTTCGGCCAGGCGGATGCACGATTGCGCGAGTTCTTCCGACCGGACGATGCGGCCGCGCACCAGGTAGTGCGTGCCGCTTCCGCGGATGACGGGGTAGGCATCTTCGGGCGGCGTCGTGTCATCGCAAAGCGACATGGCCTCGGCGAAGGCCTGTTCGACCTCGGGGGCCGTGTACCCCCGCGTGGCAGTGAGCGAATGCCCCAATTGCGAGAGCAGCGCGCGGCGCAGCGAACGCTGGGCCCGCGCGTCGCCGATCTGCTCGGCGACATTCAACCCCGACTTGGCGTGGCCGATGGATTCCTCGTAGGCCGCGCGCCCGGCGGTCATGCGGCTCGCGTCGATGAGCGTCTGAGCTGCACGTTCGCTCTGGCCGGCCTGGGCATAGTGGTGAGCGAGCAGGTCGAGCGGGACCTCGCCCGGCGCATCACCTTCGTTGGCCTGCAGCAGGTCGGCGGCCCGGGCGTGCAATCGCTGCCGGTCGCCACGCAACAAGGTCTGGTAGACGGCGTCGTGGATGAGCGCATGCCGGAAACGCAGTGCGCCATAGGACGCAGCGCTCGTGGCGATGAGGATGCCTTCCTCGATGAGTCTGCCGATCGGCCCCGCCATGTCGCCGCTCTCGTCGGCCAGCCGGACGAGCAGGTGCGGCGAAAACTCGCGGCCCAGCACCGCGGCGGACTGAACAAGCGCCCTCAGCGCGGGCATCCGGTCGAGTCGGGCTTGAATCAATGTCTGCAGGGTGCCCGGAATCTCTGCGACTGATCCGGCGTTTTTCTCCAGGGCAGCCCTGGTCAATTCCTCCAGGAAGAGCGGGTTCCCCTCGCCGCGCGACACCAGGCTGTCGACAGCGCTTTGCGCGATGGCCCCGCCAGAAGCGAGGTGCTGCACGAGCTTGCGTGATTCCTCGCCGTCCAGGGGTTCGAGATCCTTGCGCACGACATGCGGCAGCGCCTCGAGGAAGGTGCCGGCTTCGTCGCGCCGTGTCACCAGAATCATCAGCCGTTGATTGGCGGAGCCTTCGATCACCCGCTGGAGCACCAACGCGGTCGTGGCGTCGCACCAGTGCAGGTCCTCGACGATGAGCAGCACCGGGCGGCGGTCGGTGAGCGTGTGCATCAGCCAGACGAGCAGCTTGACGGTGTTCTCGCGCTCGAGTTCGGGGCTGTCCTCGCCCGTCGTGCCCGACGCCTGCGGCCACAGGACGGGGCGCAGGTAACGCAGTGCGTTCTCCGGTATGTCGGCGGCAACTGCCCCGGCGAGCAGCAGGCGCGTTTTGTCCAGTATGGTGGCCTCGTCATCGCTCGGTTGCACATCCGCAAGGCGACGCAGAAGCACGCCGAGCGGATACAGCGGTGCGTTCTGCATTCGCTGGGTGCAATGGAGGTCGATGTGCTGAACCTGCTCCTCGGCGAGCGATTGCTCGAGCGCTCGCGCAACGCGCGACTTGCCCACGCCGGCTTCGCCGACGAGTTCGATCACTTGCGGATTTCCTTCGGAGGCCAGCCGCCATTGCGCGGCGAGTTCCGCGAGCAGTGTCTCGCGCCCGATCAACTGGCTGGCCCCTTGCCCCTTGCGCAGCGCTTCGAAGCGCGACAGTGACGGCAACTCGGCCGACGCGCGCCAGGCGGTCACCGGCTCAGGGAATCCGGCCAGGCGTAGATCACCCATCGGATGCAGTTCGAAGCGCTGCCCCACCAGGCGACGGGTCTGGTCGCACAGCACGACGCCGCTCGGCGGTGCGGAGGAGACAAGGCGCGCCGCAAGATGCGCGACGGGCCCGGTCACCGACTGTTCGTCGATCGCCGCGCCATCGATCATTTCGCCCATCACGACGGTGCCCGATGCGATGCCGACCCGCATTTCGAGAACGGCGGGTGGCGGTGCGATCACCGAGCGGATCGAGTGGACGAAGTCGATGCCGGCACGCACGGCCGACTCGGCGGAGTCCTCCTGCACGGCGGGATACCCGAAGACGACAAAAGCCCCGTCGCCGACGAATCGCACGATGTACCCGGAATGGCGGCGCGAGACTTCGCGGACAACGCGATGAATCGACGAGAAAACGAGTCTCAGGTCATCCGGGTCCAGCACGTTGGCGAGTCGTGTCGACTGCACGAGGTCGCAGAACAGGACGGTGCCCTGGCGCAACTCGGGACGTTCGATCGACGTCGTGGGGAGCGCCGCGCCACATTGGTCGCAATAGCGCGCAGAAGCACGGGACTCGGAACCGCATCGCGGGCACAGCGTGGACATGTCGCGACGGAGCCTTTCAAGCAGCATCGGCAGTGATTGATCACCTTTCGAGCGCGCATGTTAACTAACGCGGCGCATGTAGAACTTACATACTAACACCCGCATAAGTCAAGATAACGCTGGGCGTCGCTGCGCTCGACCCGCCGTTGACCTGAAGCCGCGTTAAGCCGAAGAATTTCGGGTGCTCTGAGAAGGGTCCGAAATGGATGCTATACTCGCAAGCTGTGCGGCTGTAGCTCAGTTGGATAGAGTACTTGGCTACGAACCAAGGGGTCGTGGGTTCAATTCCTGCCAGCCGCACCACTCTTCGAAATGGCCTGAAGGTTTTCACCTTCAGGCCATTTTTCTTTGCGCAAGACCTTTCGGCTCGATTACCCCATCAGAACCGGATTACGACGCGCCTCATCGATGCGCCGCTGCCGCACTGCTTCGCGACACTGCCCGACGCGTGCCGCCTTGGGCTCCGCACATCGATTGTTGACGCATACGGCGCGCGCAAAGAAGCTCAGCCCGCTGCATCCCGCCAGAACATCTTGCCGTTGCCGGCCTGATCCAGCCCCAGTGTCCTTCGTACGGGACGGACTCGACTTCGCCACGCGGGGCAGCGCCGACCCACCATTCAAGACGTGATTGGTGTCGTCCTGCTCCATGACTTCAGTCTGTACTTCGGTCGACGGCGGCCCCGCATTCCCGTCGGTTTCCTCACGGCCGATAGTCCTTCTGGCAGTCAGCAGCTCCGAGACCAACCTGTCCTGTGAAGAGCCGACTGCAATTGGAACTGGCGCGACCGAAACGGACAAGGGCAACGTCTTGGCGTTTGCGGCACCCGAGTCGGGGTTCTCGAATTCCAGTTGATGCCACGCGCCGAAGCTCGCGAACAGGATCATCGGTGGGACCAGAACCATGGTCAAAACTTTGCGCAGTGCGCGGGCGTCCGACGATGTAGTACGGGCCGGCTTGAAAGGTTCAGACACTGTGTCCTCCTCGCTGGGCGGAGAGATCTTCCCTCCGCAGGTCCTGCAGCGAACCGCATACTGGCTGTTGACGGTTCGGCAGAATTCGCAAGCAGCGTAGTCGGACTTTTCGCGCTGCACCAGCATCTTGAAGAAGTCCCCCACTTGCGCATAGGAAACCGCTTGCACCGTAGCGGGCCAGACAGCGGGCCAAATGGAATTCGCGGTGGTCGCCAACATGCTGGACTCCTGGTGATCGGTTGAGAAATTCCCGCCGTTTCACGCCCGAGCGCGGGTGCTTGAAGGGCCCTTGGACAGGTCTGACCGCATCGGACAGGCAACGCCCGCCCATGCCCGATCCTGTCGGATTCCTTGGAAAGCTTTTGTCGTACGCCTGGCGCGCCTCGTTTGTAAGACGGCAACTGAAGATGAAGGTCAAGAAACGCCGAGGCGGGGCGCTCTTTTCACCGAGCCAGCAACACTACTGCCGGCATGGCCGCTTCTGCCCGGCCCAATTCCCGGGGGTAATAATGAGCCGCGGCGACGCCAGGGGCCGCTTCGGGACTTCGCTGCGCCGCCCGTCGAGGCAGGCCGGCCGCATTCACAGCCTGGCGCTCATGGGGACGATCACGATGAGTGCATTGCATATGTTCCTGCCGGCTTCCGAGCCCGCTCGCAGCGAGGCATTGGCCCAGCTGAAGAAAACCCATCATGTGCCGCGCCACCTCGTCAGGGGGATCGCACGTGGTGATCTGGGCAAACGGGCGTTGGCAATTTCGGACGATGTTCCGCAGGTCCAGCAGGAGGCGCCCCCACAGGAACCGCAATCGCTCGATCCGCCTGCGCCCGTCCAGGCGACCTGAAGCTCGCCTACTGCGCAGTGCGCAAGCGCGACCTGCCGATACCCGGTCAGAACGAACCCCCACCGGAGCCGGTGCCGGGGCAGAACGAGCCGAATCCGCAGAAGCCCGACGGCGACGAACCGACGCTGCCGAGACCATCCGACCCTGCCGGTCCTGACGTCCGGCCGACTGCGGCCGCCCGTGGCGCGTCGGCACACGGAGGCGTCGCTCGCGTCCGCTGCCTGTGATACAACCGCCGCCGGGCCCGCCATGGGCCGCTGTGAGCAATGAGCAAGGCATTCACCAAAGAAAGCGACACGGACGACGATGACGGCGGCGAGGGCGCCTTGCCGCCGTTGCCAGCGGGCGGCAAGAACTACATGACGCCCGCCGGCTATGCCCGACTGCGCTCTGAACTGCTTCAGCTGATGGATGAGGATCGTCCCAAGGTGGTCGAAGCGGTCCACTGGGCGGCCAAGAACGGTGATCGCTCGGAAAACGGGGACTATCTCTATGGCAAGAAGCGGCTGCGCGAAATCGACCGCCGGATCCGCTTCCTGACGAAGCGGCTCGAAGTCGCGGAGGTCACCGATCCTTCCGTGCACCACGGGAGCGACCAGGTGTTCTTCGGCTCCACGGTGCGCTACGCCGACGAAACCGGCGAGGAGCGCGAAGTCACCATCCTGGGCATCGACGAGGCGGACAGCGCGCAAGCGCAGGTCAGCTGGATTTCGCCGATCGCACGCGCATTGCTGAAGTCGCGGGAAGGCGATGTCGTCAAGCTCGCGACGCCGGGCGGCGTGCACGAGATCGAAGTGCTGTCGGTGAGCTACCCGCTGTCTTCGAACGGCGCCGCCTGAGCGGCTCAGGGCGCGGGAATCGTCCGGGCCGCGGCGAGGACCGAAGAGGTCCGGCGGACGGCGCGCAACACGGCTTCGAGATGCGTGCGGTCCCGTACCGCGATCACGAAACGCAGGTCGGTCGAATCCTGGGGTGTTTCGTCAGCCATCTCGACGTGCGTGATGTCGGCCTCGGCATCCGCCAGCGTCGCGGCGACGCGGGCCAGGACGCCCTTGTCGTTTCGCACGGTGATCACGACGCCGGTCTCGAATGTGCGGACGGGATCGTCGGCCCATTCCACCGCGAAGAAACGCTCGCTGTCCTTGTAGCGCAGGCGCTGGCCGACGCCACACTCGTCGGTGTGCACGACCAGCCCTTCGCCGTGGCCAAGGTAACCGACGATGGAGTCGCCCGGAATCGGACGGCAGCACAACGCGAAGCGGACCGATGAGTTCTCGCTCCCGTCCAGCGTGACGGCACCTTGTGAGACCCCCTCGTGGGCGGTGAAGCGCTCGCGGCTCAGCATGAGCGCATCGGGCTTTTCGCCGCGCTCGGCGAGTAAGGCCATGAGTCGCTTCGCAACGATGCTCGCGATGCGCTTGCCCAGCCCGATGTCGGTCAGCAGTTCGGAGCGCGTGCGGTTGCCTGTAAAGCGCAGCAGCTTGTCCCAGAGTTGCTGATGTTCCGCGTCGTCGCCCGGCAGGTTGCCGAGGCCCTCGGCCCGCAGCGCCTGGGCAAGAAGCTTTTCGCCCAGGCCTTCGGATTCAGCATGGGCCAGCGTCTTGAGATAGTGGCGGATCTTCGATCGCGCGCGGCCGGTGCGCACGAATCCGAGCCACGCGGGGTTCGGCGTGGACACCGGCGCCGTGATGATCTCGACCACGTCGCCGTTCTTCAGCTCGGTTCGCAGCGGAACCTGGTCGCCGTTGATGCGCGCGGCGGAAGTGTGATCACCAATGTTGCTGTGGATCGCATAGGCGAAGTCGACCACCGTCGCTCCACGTGGCAGCGCCATGATCTGGCTCTTGGGCGTGAACACATACACGGCATCGGGAAAGAGGTCGACCTTGACGTGGTCCCAGAACTCGGCGGCATCGCGCGTTTCGTCCTGGATGTCAAGCAGCGACTGCAGCCATCTCGCGCCAAGCCGCTCACTGGTCGCCGCCTGGGGCTCCGCGGCCTTGTAGAGCCAATGGGCTGCCACGCCGGATTCGGCCACCACGTGCATCGCCTCGGTGCGCAACTGGAATTCGACGTTGACGCCCGCGGGGCCCACCAGCGTCGTGTGCAGCGACTGATAGCCGTTGAGCTTGGCGATCGCGATGTGGTCCTTGAACTTGCCCGGCAGCGGCTTGTACATCTGGTGCAGGATGCCGAGGCCGGTGTAGCAGGCAATCACCGTGGGCACGATGAGCCGGAAACCGTAGATGTCGGTGACCTGGGCAAAGCTCAGGTGCTTTTCATCCATCTTGCGATAGATGGAATAGAGCGTTTTCTCGCGCCCGGCGATCCGCACGCTCATGCCGGCGGCCGAGAAGGCCGTTTCGACCTCCTGCTGCACCTTCTGGATCAGGTCGCGGCGTCGGCCGCGTGCCTTGGCCACCGCTTTCGCGAGGATGGCGTAGCGCCAGGGTCGCAGGTGCCGGAACGACAGGTCCTGCAGTTCCCGATAGGTCTGGTTGAGGCCGAGCCGATGGGCGATGGGCGCGTAGATCTCGAGCGTTTCGCGCGAGATCCGCGCCCATTTTTCCCGCGGCGCGTCGTCCAGCGTGCGCATGTTGTGCGTGCGGTCCGCCAGCTTGACCAGGATGACCCGCACATCGCGCGCCATGGCCAGAAGCATCTTGCGGAACGACTCCGCCTGGTTTTCCTCGCGCGTATTGAAGCGCAGCTTGTCCAGTTTGGTGAGGCCGTCGACCAGTTCCGCGACCGGAGCGCCGAAGCGTTCGATCAGCTCCGACTTCGTCACGCCGCAGTCTTCGATCGCGTCGTGCAGCAGCGCGGCCATCAGGGCCTGTGCATCGAGCTTCCATTCGGCGCACTGGGCCGCCACGGCGATCGGATGGGTGATGTAGGGCTCGCCGCTGTTGCGCAACTGCCCCAGATGCGCCTCGTCCGCGAACCGGTAGGCGCGACGGACCTGATCGATGTCCTCTGCACCCAGATAGTCCAGCCGATCGGTCAGCGCCGCGAAACTGGCGGCGGCCGCGTTCAATGCCGCCGGGCTCGGCCGGGGGCTCGACGGGGCCTCGGACTGGGACTTGACGACGGCACTCATGGCTGCCACTTTAGCGTGCAAGCCAATGGGACGCATTCTGGCCAAAAAAAAGCACCGCGTACGGTGCTTCCTTGTTGCTCGACTGCATCAACTCAGCCGGGTACCTTCTTCAGCATTTCGAGGCCGATCTTGCCTTCGGCGATCTCGCGCAGCGCGGTCACGCCGGGCTTGTTCTTGCTCTCGATCTTGGGCGCGTGGCCCTGGCTCAGCATGCGCGCACGGTACGTGGCGGCGAGCACGAGCTGAAAGCGGTTCGGAATGTGTTGCAGGCAATCTTCGACGGTGATGCGGGCCATGAGGATCTTTCGGCGGTGGGGAAGTCAGGGGATGTTCAATGCGGCAAAGGTGCTTGCTCGCGCGCGGCGCTGTGCGGAGTAGCGGAGCCGCTGAGCGTGGACTATCGCCTTCAAGTCGAAAAGTGCGCGCTCAAATACCTCGTTGATTATAACGAAGTCGAACTCGCTGGCGCGGGCCATCTCCTCGGCAGCATTCTGCAGGCGCAGTTCGATGATCGCCGCACTGTCCTCCCCGCGGCGTTCCAGGCGGGAACGCAACTCTTCCCAGCTCGGCGGCAGGATGAAGATCATCACTGCATTCGAGAAGGTCTTTCGGATCTGAAGCGCGCCCTGGAAGTCGATTTCCAGGATCACGTCCGCGCCCTGGGCGATGCGCTCCTCGATCGCCTTCTTGGATGTTCCGTAGCGCTGCCCGTGCACGTGCGCCCATTCGACGAAGGCCTCGGCGGCCACCATCGAATCAAACTCCGAATGGGAAGCGAAAAAGTATTCACGGCCGTGCTTTTCCTGGCCCCGAGGGGGCCGGGTGGTGTGCGAGACCGAAGGTTGGACGGCGGAGTCGAGTTCCATCAGGGCCTTGACCAGGCTCGACTTGCCTGCCCCGCTGGGCGCAGCGACCACGAAGATATTGCCGGGATAGTCCATTGGCTGCTTCTCTACTCAATGTTCTGGACTTGCTCGCGCATCTGCTCGATCAGTACCTTCATGTCGACGCCGATTCGCGTTAATTCGAGCGTCGCCGACTTCGAACCGAGGGTGTTGGCCTCGCGGTGGAGTTCCTGGATGAGGAAGTCCAGTCGCTTGCCGATCTCGCCGCCCTTCTTCACGAGGCGCTCGATCTCGTCGAGATGCGAATTGAGGCGCGTCAGCTCTTCGGCGACGTCGATGCGGATCGCGAAGGCCGTGGCTTCCGTGAGGGCGCGGTCTTGGGCCGCTTCCGGCGGCGTGCCGCCGCTCAGCCCCATGGCTTCCTGCCACCGCTCGAGAAAGCGCGTGCGCTGTTGCTCCACGAGTTGCGGGACCAGCGGCAGGGCCTGCGTCGCCAGTGCGCGCAATTGGGTGAGGTGATCCTGCAGCATCTTGCCGAGACGGGCGCCTTCGCGTTCGCGCGCCGACAGAAGCGCCTTGAGGGTCTTCTCGGTCACTTCCGTCAGTTCGGGACCCCATTCGCCCTTGGCCGCAGTGTCGCCGGCGGCGAGCCGAAGCACGTCCGCCACGCTGAGATCGCGCGCGCTCGGCAACCATGCCTTGATGTTGTCCTGCAATCCGTTCAGGCGTTGCAGCAGCTTGGTCGAAGGCTCGCCGATGCCGGCGTTGGACGCGTTGTCGATCGCCGCGCGCACCTCGACCTTGCCGCGCTTGAGCTTTGCCGTGAGCAGGTCCCGCAGGGCCGGTTCATGTTGGCGAAGTTCCTCGGGCAACTTGAAAGTCAGGTCGAGAAATCGGCTGTTGACCGAGCGGATCTCGACCCCGAGCCGGTTCGCGCCGTGGGGCCGCGCATCGGCTTCGGAGTGGCTGCCTGCTGGGCCGCTTTGGCCGCTGGCATAGCCGGTCATGCTGTAAACTGGCATTGCGCCTCGCTGTGTATTTGTTGCTTCCACCGTGGCGTCGGCACAGCGTTCGCTTGCCGCACCATCGCCTTCGGGCGAAACTCCCGGATTATGTCAAAGGTCAAACCTTCGCCCCTGCTGCCTGATACGGTCATTGGCGGCTATCGCGTCGTGCGGCGGCTTTCCGCTGGTGGTTTCGGTGTCGTCTACCTCGCCGTCGACACGAGTGGCCAGCAGGTGGCGATCAAGGAATACCTCCCTTCGTCGCTGGCAACGCGCGGCACGGGCGAACTGGCACCGCAGGTGCCGCCCGAGAAGCTGTCGCTCTACCGGCTGGGGCTCAAAAGCTTCTTCGAGGAAGGGCGCTCCCTCGCGCAGATCTCGCACGCCTCAGTGGTGAGCGTCTTGAATTTCTTCCGCGAGAACGAGACCGTCTACATGGTCATGAACTACCTGGAGGGCGCGACCCTGCAGGATTTCATCGTCACCGCCCGCGACCTGAAGAAGCAGAAAGTATTCAGGGAGTCAACGATCCGCTCGCTGTTCGACGAGATCCTGCGTGGCTTGCGCATCGTGCATCAGCACAAGATGCTCCACCTCGACATCAAGCCCGCCAACATCTTCGTGACGGACGACGACCGGGCGGTGATGATCGATTTCGGCGCGGCGCGCGAGGTGCTTTCCAAGGAGGGCAACTTCATCCGACCGATGTACACGCCCGGCTTCGCGGCGCCCGAGATGTACCGTCGCGATTCCTCCATGGGACCGTGGACCGACATCTATGCCATCGGCGCCTGCATCTACGCATGCATGCAGGGTTATCCCCCGAACGACGCGCCGCAGCGCATCGAGAAGGACCGCCTCGGCCTGTCGCTTTCGCGCCTGCGCGGCATCTACTCGGACAACCTGATCGAAGTGGTCGAATGGTGCATGTCCCTCGACCCGCTGTCCCGTCCGCAATCCGTGTTCGCGCTCCAGAAGGAGCTGAGCCGCGAGGGCGAGCGTCGCTACACCAAGCTCACTGTCGGCGAAAAAGTAAGACTTTCGATCGACAACATGCGCTCATTTGAAAAGAAGGGGCTGCCGAAAGCGGCAGCACCGACCACACGTCCGGCATGAAATTTTCGGTATTCCAGGTCAGCCGCAAGGGCGGTCGTCTCAAGAACGAAGACCGCATGGGCTATTGCTACACGCGCGAATCGGGGTTGTTCGTGCTGGCAGACGGCATGGGAGGGCATCCGGAAGGCGAGGTGGCGGCGCAGTTGGCCCTGCAGACCATCGCCGCCCTCTACCAGCGCGAGGCGCGTCCCATCGTTAAGGACGTCAAGGCCTTCCTGACGGCGTCCGTCATGGCCGCTCACCAGCAGATCATGCGCTACGCCGGCAACAAGGGAATGCTAGACACGCCGCGCACCACCGTGGTCGCCGCGGTGATCCAGGGCACGACGGCGACGTGGATCCACTGCGGCGACTCCCGCCTGTACGTGGTGCGCGACGGCGAACTGCTCATGCGCACACGCGACCATTCGCACGCCGAGCGGCCGCGCGCGAATGCCGGCCCGGAGCCCGTCAATCGCAACCTCCTGCTCACCTGCCTGGGTTCGCCCACGCCGCCGCTGTTCGACGTGTCGCCGCCGCTCCAGCTGCAGCGCGGCGACCGCATCATGCTGTGCTCGGACGGCGTCTGGGGCGTGCTCGAAGACAGCGTCATCGTGCACATCCTCTCGTCGGGCAAGCCTGTTTCCGATGCCGCGCCGGACCTCGCCGAAATGGCGTTGCGCAACGGCGGCACCCACAGCGACAACGTCACGCTGATCGCGCTCGAGTGGGAGACACCCGACGCCCCGGGCCAGAAGCGGGGCGTGTCCACCGACAGCATCAGCGACGGCGTATTCGCCTCGACGATCCAGGCCGGTATGCCTTCGGACAGCGAGCTCGACGACCTCGACGAAGACGCCATCGAGCGTTCGATCGCCGAGATCAACGAGGCCATCAAGCGGTCCGCTGCCCGCAAGGGCTAGTTTTTCTTCATCTTTCGTTCTTCACCATGACAGCTTTCGTTCGAAGCGGCGGCCGCGACGCAGACCAGTTGCGCCCGGTGCGCATCACGCGCGGTTTCACCATCCATGCCGAGGGCTCGGTGCTGATCGAGTTCGGCCAGACGCGTGTGCTGTGCACCGCCTCCGTCGAGGAAAAGGTGCCGCCGCACAAGCGCGGCAGCGGTGAGGGCTGGGTCACGGCCGAATACGGCATGCTCCCGCGTGCCACGCACACGCGCAGCGATCGTGAAGCGGCCCGTGGCAAGCAGAGCGGCCGCACCCAGGAAATCCAGCGCCTCATCGGGCGCTCGATGCGCGCCGTGTTCGACCTGGCCGCGCTCGGCGAACGTACTATCCATCTCGACTGCGACGTGCTTCAGGCCGATGGCGGCACCCGCACGGCGGCGATCACCGGCGCCTTCGTCGCCGCGCAGGACGCGGTCAACAAGCTCCTCGCCGACGGCAAGATTCCGGCGTCGCCCATCCGCGGCCACGTCGCCGCCATCTCGGTGGGCATCGTGCAGGGCACGCCGCTGCTCGACCTCGAATACATCGAAGACTCGGCCTGCGACACCGACATGAACGTGGTGATGACGGGCGCCGGCCACTTCGTCGAAGTGCAAGGGACGGCCGAAGGCGCGGCGTTCTCGCGTGAAGAGATGAATGCGCTGCTGGCGCTGGCCGAAAAAGGCATCACCGAACTGACTGCGCTGCAGAAGCAGGCGCTTTCGAGCTGACTACACAGAAGACGCGCACCCGCGCACGCCGACGATGAAACTGGTCCTGGCCTCCAACAACGCAGGCAAGCTCGCGGAGCTGCAGGCCCTGCTCGCGCCGCTCGACGTCACGCTCGTGCGCCAGTCCGAACTCGGCGTCGGCGAGGCTGAGGAGCCACACCGCACTTTCGTCGAGAACGCGCTCGCCAAGGCACGCCACGCCTCGGCCGTCACCGGCCTGCCGGCCATCGCCGACGATGCGGGCCTCTGCGTCGAGGCATTCGGCGGGTTGCCGGGTGTCGACACCGCTTTCTATGCGACCCAATTCGGATACGAGAAGGGCGATGCCAACAATGTGCGTGCGCTGCTCGAGCAACTGGCCTCGAAGGCGGACCGACGCGCAGCCCTTGTCAGCACGCTGGTGGCGCTGCGCGGTGCGGATGACCCCGAGCCGCTCATCGCAGTAGGCCGTGTGGCTGGCGAGATCGCACGCGAACCCGTGGGCGACAACGGTTTCGGCTTCGATCCCGTGATGTTCTCGCCGCAGTTCGGCAAGACCTTCGCGCAACTGCCTGCCGACGTGAAGAACGCCAACAGCCATCGCGGACAGGCGGCGCGCGCGATGCTGGCCCTGATGCGCGAGCGGTGGTCGTGAGCGCCATCATCCCGATCTCCAAAGACGCCGAGGAGGCTTCCACCGGCGCGGGCAGTGCGAACGACGCACTTCACATGATGCGGCCCGGATCGCTGCAGCTCTCGGCACTGCCGCCGTTGTCGCTCTACGTCCACCTCCCGTGGTGCCTGCGCAAGTGCCCGTACTGCGATTTCAATTCGCACGAGTGGCGAGGCGACGGCGACGCACTGCCCGAACAGCGCTACCTCGACGCCCTCGTCGCCGACCTGGATGCCGCGCTCCCCCTGATCTGGGGCCGCACCGTGCACACGATCTTCATCGGCGGCGGCACGCCCAGCCTGTTCTCGCCGGCATCGATCGACCGCCTGATCGGCGACCTCCGTGCGCGACTCAAGCTCACGCCCGAATGCGAGATCACGCTGGAGGCCAATCCCGGCACCTTCGAGCGCGATCGCTTCCGTGACTACCGGGCGGCCGGCGTCACCCGCCTGTCGGTCGGCGTGCAGAGTTTCAACGACGACCATCTGAAGGCGCTCGGCCGCGTGCACGACCGCGCCCAGGCCCTCGCCGCGGTGGAAGAGGCCGCCGCCGCGTTCGACACCTTCAACCTCGACCTCATGTACGCGCTGCCCGGCCAGACCCTGGAAGGGCTGGACGAGGATCTGGACCAGGCCCTGACGCTGGCGCCGCCGCATCTGTCGGTCTACCACCTCACGATCGAACCCAACACCTACTTCGCCAAGTTCCCGCCCGTGGTGCCGGAGGACGACACCGCCTACGCCATGCTCGACCGCATCACCGAGCGCACCGCCGGACGCGGACTTGGCCGCTATGAGATTTCGGCGTATGCCCAACCGGGCCATCAGTGCGCGCACAATCTCAACTATTGGCAGTTCGGCGACTACCTCGGCATTGGTGCCGGTGCCCACAGCAAACTGAGCTTCGCGCATCGCATCATCCGGCAGGTTCGATTTCGGGAGCCACGCCTCTATATGGACAACGCCATTGCATCGAATGCCGTCGCGCAAAGCGAGGATGTCGCGATTGCCGCGTTGCCATTCGAATTCATGCTCAACGCCCTGCGGCTGAGGGAAGGTTTCACGCTGGCGCAGTTCGGTGAACGCACCGGTCTTGCCATCACTGCCATCCAGCGCGGTCTCGAAGAGGCCGAACGCAAGGGATTGATCGAACGGGATCTCTCGCGCGTCTGGCCGACCACCCGGGGGTACGATTTCCTGAGTGACCTTCAGGCTATCTTCCTGCCCGACACCTGAGCGACCCGAAAAGCCATGGAAAACCTCGAATCCCCAGAGATCAAACGCCGTTCGCGCGGCCGTCCCAGCCCGGAGCAGGCCATCGCGCTGCGTGAATCGTTCCTTGCCGCCGCCCTCGAGTCCTTCCTGGACAAAGGCTATGCCGCCACCAGCATCGAGGCCATCGCACGCGAGGCGGGCGTAGCCAAGATCACCATCTACCGGCAGTTCGACAACAAGGAAGCCCTGTTTCGCGAAGTCGTCCATCGTGCAGTGAGCAACGCCCGCGAGACGATGCAGGCCACGCTGGTACAACCGAGCGCCGACGAGCGGCAGGTGCTCCTCGATCTGATCGAGCGCATGTACCTGGGCGCGACGGAGCCCAAGACGCTGGCTTTGCTGCGCCTGGTGATCGCCGAAGCCGTGCGCTTTCCGGAGCTGGCCAAGTCGCTCTACGCGGAGAACAGCTACGTGCTTGCGCCTGTCGTGGAATACCTCGCGGAAGCACACAAGGCGGGGACCTTGCACGTGCCTTCGCCCGAACTGGCTGCGGTGCAGTTATCGACGCTTGCCTTTGGCGGAGTGCGCTTCTTCATTTCGAAGCCCCTGGCAGGGCCTGAGGAGCGGCGCGTCTGGGCCGAAGGGATCCTGGACCTCGTGATGCGCGGCTGGGCGCCGACGCCGGCAGGTGCGCCCGCGAAACCCGATCAAGGCAGCGACTAAAATCCCGTCCCTGCCTTCATGCGCATGAAGGCAGTCCAGGAGAGTTGGGTGAGTGGTTTAAACCAGCAGTCTTGAAAACTGCCGACGGGCAACCGTCCGTGAGTTCGAATCTCACACTCTCCGCCATACGGTCTTGTCGTGCAATGCCGGACGACAGCTGCTAGCCGCCAGTGCACGAAACCGGCGTGGCGCGCCCCACGGCCCACGACGTGCGACCCTGCTCGATGATCATCGTTTGGCGTCCGTTGGAGAATGTGGTCCCCGACTTTCCGATCGCGGGAAGATCGATGGCGGCCGCTCCGTCAACGGAGACGGAGGCGCTGTCTCCCATCAAGCGCACAGCCAAGCGTATGCCGTCGCAAACGTAGTTGCTGACGGGATAGGGATTGCCGACACCGATCGACGGACTTGGCGTCGGATTCTGGCAAGCCGCCAGCGTCCAGACGGCAAACGCGCCGACGATTGAACAAAGAACGCGTTGCGCCTTGCTCCTCGCAATGTCCGCTACATCGTTCGGCGGAGTGACGCTCATTTGCTGCGTAGTTCGCATGAAGGGCTCCTCGATTTCGATCGGGCGAACCCTACACTCTCGGGCCAACAGCGTCCAGCCACGCCAATAAGGCGCGGCATTTAAAGAGCCGTGGCCCGTCAGCGCGCGATGCCGTGTTCTTGACGACCATCGACGTCCCTGACTTCAGAACGGCAGCGGCAGGATTGGCCCCAACCAGGCGACTGCAGCCGCCTCGGGCGAAAGCTCTCGCAAGCGCTCGTCTCGCCACAACTCTTCTGCAACTTCGTCGAGTTGCTCGGGGTCCACAGTGCGCCACTGTCTCTGCAGCCGGTGGGCGCATACGGCGATCCAAATTTCGCGTTCCATGCGAAATACTGTATGCCCATCCAGTACGATTGTCACGTCCATGTTTGCAATCGTCTACCGCTGCCGCCGCGAGGGAATCCGACTGGATCGTCCGGCGATCGAAGCCAATCCTGTGCGAGGCGATCTGCGTGTCCAGCCGCGAGGGTTCAACAACCGCATGGCCGTGCTGCTGAAGGCCGACGGAGAGCAGTACGCGTTGCCGGTGCTCGACAAGGTCAAGCTGCTCGGACTGAATGAAACGGGCGTGTTGCTCACGGGGATCGAGGTGCACCCGCCCCGTGGCGCCAAGGGCAACGGGCCTATGTACCTGCAGACGTGGTGGTGCGTGCTGCGCGGCGGTCCTGTGCGGACCGAAGCATCGCCGGCCGAGGCACGCGCCCAGGAGCGCGAGCGCCAGGCACGCGAGGTCGGTGAGGCCCTCAACCGGTGGCCCGCGCGGCGCGGCAGGTTCACGCCGCCGTGAAGGCGATCGAGGTTGCCGCTGCTTGCTTGGCAAGTCAGTCGAGCCGACTCGATCTCGTAGAAGGTCAGCTCTTTCGGATTTCCTGTTGCCCGATGCAAGACTTCCCTGTCGGAAGACTTCGGGTTTTAATGGCCCTCCTTCAGTCAGAGGGGACGCCTGATGAACATCCGATACTGCGCCGGCGCGCTGGCCCTGGGCCTCGCCGCATTGACCGCTCATGCGGAGACCTTCCGCCTCACCAGCCCGCATCTGCACGATGGCCGCCCCATCGACAACAAGTACGTCTTCAAGGGCTTCGGTTGCGCTGGAGAGAACATTTCCCCGACCTTCCGCTGGGAGCACGCCCCCGCAGGCACCAAGAGCTTCGCGTTGATGGTCCACGACCCGGACGCGCCGACAGGCGGCGCCGGCTTCTGGCACTGGGTGGTCATCGACATTCCCGCGACGGCGACATCGTTCGAGGAGGGCGCGGGCACCGCCGAAGGCGCCAAGCTTCCCGCAGGCGCACGGCAGATCAGCACGGACTTCGGCGCGCCGGGCTGGGGCGGCCCGTGTCCGCCCGCTGGCGACAAGCCGCATCGCTACCACGCCACGCTCTACGCCCTCAAGGTCGACAAGCTCGAGTTGCCGCCCAATCCGACGGCCTCGCTCGTGGGCTTCGTGGTCAATGCCAATGCGATCGGCAAGGCCACCACGACCGGAACCTTCGGAAGAAAGAAGTAGGGCCATCGCACCCCATGTCCAGTCCGCTCCCTACGCTGTCCCTCCTTGAAACCCGCGTGCTCGGCGTGCTCGCCGAGAAGCAGCGCACGGTGCCCGACAGCTACCCGCTGACGCTCAATGCGATCGTCGCGGGCTGCAATCAGAAGACGAGTCGCAATCCGATCCTGGAGGTGTCCGATGCCGATGCGCAGGCAACCATCGACAGTCTCAAGGGCTACAGCCTGGTATCGGAGACGAGCGGCGGCCGGGCCTTCCGGTACGCGCACAACATCGACGGCGTGCTCCGGATTCCATCGCAGTCGATCATCCTGCTGACGGTGCTGATGCTGCGCGGGCCGCAGACGGCCGGCGAGCTTCGCATCGCCTCCGATCGCATGCACAACTTCGCCGACATCTCGGCGGTGGAGGGTTTTCTCGACGAGATGGCGGAACGGCCGGCCGGCGCGCTGGTGGTGAAGCTGCCGCGTCTGCCGGGTTCACGCGAAAGCCGCTGGGCGCACCTGCTGAGCGGCACGCCGGCCGAGGATGCATCCGTGGCCACTCTGCAGCCCGTCGCCGACGTGTCATTGGGTGAACTCGCAGCGCTGAAGGCCAATGTGGCAAGGCTCGAGACCGAGGTCGCGGGCCTGAAGGCGCTGGTCCAGCGAATGGCTTCGGAGTTGGGCATCGAGAGCGATCAGTAGCTGCGAACGCACTCCTGAGTGTTGTGTATTGGTTGCATTTCGCGCGAATGCAACGTACGTGCGCGAGTTCGGCTTCCGCTGCCCTATATACTCCGCGCCGCTTGCAGCTTGTATCGATCGCTGCGCCGCCGTTGGCAACACGGCGAAACTATCCTAAGGAAATTGACTTGAACCGTATCGAACTGGTCGAAAAGATCGCAACCACCCACAGCGTCAGCAAGGCAGAAGCCGCCCGCATCCTCGAAACCGTGACGGGCTCCATCATCGCCGCAGTCAAGAAGGGCGACCCCGTCCAGCTGATCGGCTTCGGAACCTTCAAGCAAGTGGCGCGCGCTGCTCGCACGGGCTTCAACCCGCAGGCTGGTGCCAAGATCAAGATCGCCGCACAAAAGGTGCCGAAGTTCGTGGCAGGCGCAGCGTTCAAGGCCGCGATCGACCCGAAGGCTGCCAAGCGCAAGGCCGAGAAGGCAGCGGCCAAGCCCGTCGCCAAGAAGGCTGCAGCACCGGCCAAGAAGGCCGTCGCGGCGAAGAAGCCCGCCAAGAAGTAATCTCGTTGCAGCCGCAGGGCTGCTTGAAAAGAACAACGGCCCCTCGGGGCCGTTTTCTTTTTGGGGATGCCGACGGTCAGCGGTCGTCGATGCGGCGCAGCAGGCGCAAGCCGTTGCCCACCACCAGCAAGCTGGCCCCCATGTCCGCGAACACGGCCATCCACATCGTTGCAGTGCCGAACACCGCCAGCACGAAGAACACGGCCTTGATGGCGAGCGCGAGGCTGATGTTCTGCCAGAGCACCGCATGCGTGCGGCGCGACAGCCTGATCGTCTCGGCAATGCGGCCGAGGTTGTCGTTCATGATCACGACGTCCGCAGCCTCCATGGCCGTGTCCGTTCCCGCAGCGCCCATGGCGAAGCCGATGTCGGCCTGGGCAAGTGCCGGGGCGTCGTTGATGCCGTCGCCGGTCATCGCCGTGGCGCCGTAGCGATCGCGCAGTGCCTGGATCGCGGCGAGCTTGTCCTGTGGCAGCAGGCCGCCTCGCGCATCGTCGATGCCGGCCTCGCGTGCCACGGCCTGTGCCGTGGCGTCGTTGTCGCCGGTCAGCATGACGGGCGTCACGCCGAGGCCCTTGAGGTCCGCAATGGCTTCGATGGAGCTTGCCTTGATCGTGTCGGCCACCGCGAACACGCCGAGCACGCCGCCATCGTTCGCGAGAAGCGTCACGGTGCGGCCCTGGGACTCATGCGCGACGAGTTCGGCTTCGAGACGGGGCTCCGCCTGTCCGCGCTCCTCGATAAGGCGATGGTTGCCGAGCACGAGACGCTGGCTGCCGATCAGGCCCTCGACCCCGCGGCCCGTCAGCGCCTTGAATGCGTCGACATCGATCGCGGCGCTCTCCAGGCCGTTCGCGATCGCCTGCGACACCGGGTGATCGGATCGCGCCGCAAGGCTCGTCGCAAGGCGCCGGACTTCCGTCTCGTCGGCATCGCCCCACGGCACGAAGGCCACCAGCTTGGGCTTGCCTTCAGTGATGGTGCCGGTCTTGTCCAGAGCGACGGCCTTGAGCAGGCGCGCGTCTTCCAGATAGGTGCCGCCCTTGATCAGGATGCCCCGCCGCGCGGCCGAGGCAAGGCCACTCACGACGGTCACCGGTGTCGAGATGACCAGCGCGCAAGGGCACGCGATCACCAGCAGCACCAGCGCCTTGTAGAGCGCTTCGAGCCACGGCCAGCCCAGCAGGAGAGGCGGCAGCACCGCGACGACGACGGCCAGCACGAACACCGCCGGCGTGTAGACCGCCGCGAATCGATCGACGAAGCGCTGGGTCGGCGCGCGGGTGCCTTGCGCTTCCTCGACCGCGTGGATGATGCGTGCCAGTGTCGTGTCGTTGGCGCCCGCAGTGACCCGAAACTCGATCTCGCCGGCTTCGTTGATCGTGCCTGCGAAGACGGTGTCGCCCGGCCCCTTGTCGACCGGGATGCTCTCGCCGGTCACCGGCGCCTGGTTGATGGTGCTGTGGCCCTTGGTGGCGACCCCGTCCAGCGCGACGCGCTCGCCCGGCTTGATCCGCACGATGTCGCCCAGGGCAATCTCCGTGGCCCGCAAGCGCGCCCAGGTCCCATCGGCTTGCCGCACCTCCGCATCGGCCGGCGCAAGGTCGACGAGGCCCTTGATCGCATTCCGCGCACGGTCCACGGCGCGGGCCTCGATCAGCTCGGCGATGGCATAGAGCGCCATCACCATCGCCGCTTCGGGCCACTGGCCGATCAGGAACGCACCGGTGACGGCCACCGACATGAGCGCATTGATGTTGAGCCTGGCGTGCCGCAGAGCTTTCAGGCCCTTCGTGTAGGTCTCGAGGCCGGCGAGCCCGATGGCGGTGGCCGCGATGGCCATGCCCGCGGCCTTCCACGCCGAAGTGTCCGGCGCGAAGTACGAAACGCCTTCGGCCACCAGCGCCAATCCCAGCGCAGCACCGAGCCGTACATAGCTGCTGCCGGCGCCATGGTCATGTCCGTGCCCGTCGTCCTGGCTTCCAGGGCCCTGCGCGGCGAGTGCCTCCGGCACATAGCCGGCCTTGCGAATCGCATCCAGTGCCTGCGGAAGCGCCTCGGCGGAGCCATCGATCCTCAATGTCCGCTGGCCGAGCTGGAAGTGCAGGCCCCGGATGCCCGCGATGGGCTCGAGCGCGCGCCGGATGTCCGATTCCTCGGCGCTGCAATCCATCGTCGGAATGCGAAAGGTGTTGGCCGCGACCGGGCCGATCGACACGGGTTCGACGGCGTGGTCGTGCGCGCAGCACGCTGAATGCGCGTGTGCCTCGGTGTCCATTCCATGCAGTGCAACGATCGGTGTGTCAGGGATGCTTCTAGCCATGCGCCCGATTGGAAACCCTGAAGTGACTACAAGGTCAAGCGCGGGCGGGGCGCCGGCTTGATGCAATCGGGCCGGTGTGGCAATCTGCAACGCCGTCGATCCACCCATCCGCCTGTGGATGGGTTTCGATGCGAGGAGGCCCGAATGCCAACCGTCACGGTGATCGTCAATGGCGCGTCGCGGAATATCGATGCCTGGGACCCCGACATGCCCTTGCTCTACGCACTGCGCAACGACCTGGGCCTGCATGCGACCAAGTTCGGCTGCGGCCTCGGCCAATGCGGTGCCTGCACGGTGCTGCTCGATGGCGCGCCGGTGCGCTCGTGCACCGTTCGCGTGGGCGACGCGGGTGGTCGACGTGTCGTCACGGCCGAAGGGCTCGGCACGCTGGACAAGCCCCATCCCGTGCAGGCGGCCTTCATCGCCGAGCAGGCCGCGCAATGCGGCTACTGCACCAACGGCATGGTGATGAGTTCGGTGGCGCTGCTCCAGCGCGTGCCCAGGCCCAGCCGCGAGGAGGCGCAGCAGGCGCTCGCCGGCAACCTCTGTCGATGCGGGTCCCATGACCGCGTTCTGCGTGCCGTCGAACGCGCTGCCGGCACCACGAGGACCTGACCATGACGACGATGCATCTCGACGAAGCGCAGGCCGGCAGGCTCACCCGCCGCGCCCTGCTGGAAGCCGGCGCGCTGGTCGTCGGCTTCGCCCTGTTCCCGGCGAAGTCCGCGCTGGCGCAAGCCGCCGGCGCTCCGCAGACGGCCCAGCGCGCACTGGCGCTCGACCAGGTCGATTCCTTCCTCGCCATCCGCAGCGACGGATCGGTGGTGGTCTATTCCGGCAAGGTCGACCTGGGCACCGGCCACCGCATCGCCATGCGCCAGATGGTCGGCAAGGAACTCGGCGTGCCGGTCGAGCGCATCGACCTGATCGAAGGCGACACGGCGCTGACGCCCAACCAGGGGCCGACGGCCGGCAGCACCGGCGTGATGCGGGGAGGTGTCGAGCTCCGGCAAGCCGCTGCGACGGCGCGCGAGGCGCTGGTCGCGATGGCGGCGCAGCGCCTGCAAGTGCCCGCGGATCAACTCAGGCTGCTCGACGGCGCAGTGCGTGCGCCGGATGGCCGCAGCGTCCCCGTCGCAGCCCTGGTGGGCGGGCGCACCTTCGATGTCAAGATGAACCCCAAGGCGCCGCTGAAGCGCCCGGCGGAGTACACGCTGGTTGGCCGGCCCTTGCCGCGCCCCGACGTGCCCGCCAAGGTGACCGGACGCCATGTCTACGTGCACGACCACGTGGTGCCCGGCATGCTGCATGGGCGGGTGGTGCGGCCGCCGGCCGTCGGTGCGCGGGTGCTGTCGGTCGACGAGTCCTCGGTCGCGCGCCTGCCGGGCGTGCGCGTGGTGCGCATCGTCGATTTCGTCGGCGTCGTGAGTCCCGACGAATGGGCGGCGATACGGGCGGCGCGCGAACTCAAGGTCCAGTGGAGCGACAGCGCGCAGCTGATCGGCCACGAGGCGCTCGTCGACTGGGCGCGCAGCGGGCCCTTCGTGGCCGAGGAAGTCATCGCAACCAAGGGCGATGCGCAGCGCGTGGCCTCGCTGCGCGATGCGTCCGACCTGTTACGGGCCACCTATGTCTGGCCGATCCAGTCGCACGGCTCCATCGGCCCGTCATGCGCGGTGGCCGACGTGCGCGCCGACAGCGGCACCGTGTGGACGGCGTCGCAGGCGAGCCATCGCTTCCTGAACGTCTTCGCGGCGATGGTGGACATTCCGCGCGACAAGCTGCGTGTGATCTATCTCGACGGTGCGGGCTGCTATGGCATGAACGGCCACGACGATGCGGCCGCCGATGCGGTGCTGCTGTCCAGGGCGGTCGGCAAGCCGGTGCGCGTCCAGTGGAGCCGGCAGGACGAGCTGGGCTGGGATCCCAAGGGCCCGCCGCAGTTGCTGGAGATCAAGGCCACGCAAATGCCGGACGGCCGCATCGACGCGTGGGAAACCGACATGTGGGTGCCGCGGGCCACGGCCAACCTGGAGTGGATTCCGCTGCTGTCCCCGCTCGCCGCCGGCATGCGGCAGCCGGTCGGGCAGTCCACCGGCCTCGTTTCGCAGAACGGCGATCCGCCCTATGCCGCGAATGCCGTGAAAGTGACGGCCCACTGGCTCGGCCCGGCGCCGCTTCGACCGTCGAACATCCGGGCACCGGGCAAGGTCGCGAACTGTTTTGCGGTGGAAAGCTTCGTCGACGAATTGGCGTCGAAGGCACGCGTCGACCCGCTGGCCTTCCGCCTGCGCGACGTGTCGAACCCGCGCGGCGCCGAAGTGCTCCGGCGCATGGGGCAGATGATCGGCTGGCAGTCCAGGCCCTCGCCGATGGCTGCGGCGAGCAGCGGCAAGGTTGCAGTCGGGCGCGGCATGGCCTACATCCACTACAAGAACAACGAGACCTTCGTCGCCATGGCGATGGAGGTCGAGGTCGATCGATCGACCGGCGAGATCGCCGTGCGCCGGGTCTGCTGCGCCCACGATTGCGGGCTGATGATCAATCCCGATGCAGTGCGCGCACAGGTCGAGGGCAACATCCTGCAGACGCTCTCGCGCACCCTGTACGAGGAAACCACCTTCGACCGCTCGCGCGTCACGAGCGTCGACTGGGCCAGCTATCCACTGCTGCGTTTCACGGCGGTGCCGCGCCTGGAGATCGAACTGATCGACCGGCGCGACGAGCCGCCACTGGGCGCGGGCGAGGCCGCGTCGAGCCCGGTGCCCGCGGCGCTGGCGAATGCGGTGTTCGATGCGACCGGTGTGCGGTTGCGCAGCGTGCCCTTTACGGGCACCAGGCTGAAGGCGCTGATGGCCTGAGCCGGTTCCTCAGAAGTCGTTGCTGTGCAGGCAGATCGCGACGTTCGGGTTCTCGCGATAGCGCATGGTCGCCAGGGCGTCGATCGAGTCGGCGTTCCGCGCGTAGGCCTGCACCAATTCGGAATCCCCACCTTCGGGCGCCTGGAAGCGATCGTGCAGTGCTTCCTCGTCGATGCGGGCGATGATCCGGGCGCCGTCAAAGCCGTCGGGATAGATGGCAAACTGCACGCTGCCAGTCGCTGGATGGAAGATTGCTTCTGAAGCCATGATGGTTGAGGGCATTTCAACTTCGTTCCGGACAGTGTCTCGCTTCCTTGTTAACAAAAGCATCCGTCCGACGATGTATGCCTGACAGCAAGATGTGGACCATTTCACGGTCCCGGTAACAAATCGACGCGACCCCATCTCCATCTCGTTTTTCGATGCATTTCACGACATTGACGCGCGCGCTCGGCGCCGCCGTTTCCCTCATCGCCACGGTCGCCGCGCACGGCCAGGCCCTGCCGCCCGGCGTGCGCCTGGGCATGTCGGCCGAAGCCCTGCAGGCGGCGCTGCCCGGCGTCGAGCGTGTTCGGCGGCCGCAGCGGCTGGCGGGTGGACTTGCGGGCACCTGGCACGCCGCGCCGACGGCGCTGGCGGGCCTGTCCTTCGATCCCGTCTTCTTTTTCGCGGGCGACGCGTTGCGGCGCGTGGAATGGGCCGCGCCCGCGGAGGCGCAACCGGACCTCGGCGCAGCGGCCTTTGCCGAACTCGTCGCATGGGGGCGGAGCCGCTTCGGCGCCGAACTGGGTTCCAGCGATCCGGGGAGTGCCTATGCCGCCTGGGTGCAGGGCGACACCGATGTGTACGTGCAGCGCACCAGCGATCCGCGACACGCCAGCGTGCGGCTGGTCTACAAGGTGCGCCAGCTCAGGGACGCCGGGGAGCTTTGAGCTCGCCCCCAGGCTTCGCGCACTTCGTGTCGCTTCGCCTACCCCCTGCCGGGGGCAACACCTGCGGCCCGGCAAAGCCGGTTCCGCGGTGTTCCTGAGTTCGCCCCCCTTCCGGGGGCAACACCTGCGGCGCGCGAAACCGGTTTGGCGGTGTTTCTGGAAATGAGCGGCGGCGGGTCAGGCGGTGGTGAGCATGCCTCGCTCTTCGATGAAGGAGACCACCTCGGCCAAGCCAGTGCGTGTCTTCAGGTTGGTCATCACGAAAGGGCGCTGCTTGCGCATGCGCTTGGTGTCGGCCTCCATCACGCCGAGGTCGGCGCCGACGTAGGGGGCCAGGTCGGTCTTGTTGATCACGAAGAGGTCGCTCTTGGTGATGCCGGGGCCGCCCTTGCGCGGGATCTTCTCGCCGGCCGCGACGTCGATCACGTAGATCGTGAGGTCCGACAACTCGGGGCTGAAGGTGGCCGCGAGGTTGTCGCCGCCGGACTCGACGAACACCACGTCCGCATCGGGGAACTGCACCAGCATGCGGTCGATGGCTTCGAGGTTGATCGACGCGTCCTCCCGGATGGCCGTGTGCGGGCAGCCGCCCGTCTCCACGCCCATGATGCGTTCGGCCGGCAGCGCGCCGGCCACCGTCAGCAGGCGCTGGTCTTCCTTGGTGTAGATGTCGTTCGTGATGGCGACGAGGTCGTACTTGTCGCGCATCGTCTTGCAGAGCATCTCCAGCAGCGTGGTCTTGCCGGAGCCGACGGGGCCGCCGATGCCGACGCGCAGGGGCGGCAGTTTCTTGGTGCGATGGGCGATGTGATGGAGGGCGGAGGACATACGTGCTTGACTGCTTAGCTTCTGAAGAGACGCGAGTACTGGGTTTCATGCCGTGACGACAGGATGGCCAGCATGGGCGAGAAGGCCTGCCGGTCGTCATCCGCGAGTGTGATCGCAAGATCGACGGCCGTGGGGATTTCGACGGCCAGTCGGCCGAGCATGCGCTGGCCGGCGCTCTGGCCGAGCGGCACCGCCTTGACCGCGGCGCCCACCATGTTTTCGGCCCAGCCGAAAGCGAAGGCGAGGCAGGCATCGCGCACCGGCGCGTCGGTGCGGCTCGCGGCGAAGGCGAAGGCGACCGGGTAGCTGGCGGGGAGTGCCTCGAAGACGGTCGCCGCGTCGTCGTGGTGCAGCTTGAGCCATTCGACGAACGATCGGCCCATCTGCTCGGTCTGCAGGAGGAACTCGGCCGATTCGCGCGTCTGGAACACCCAGGCATTGAGCGCGTGAATGCGCGTCAAGTCGCCGTCGCGCCAGGCGGGGATCGCCTGGGCCAGCACGGCGAGGTCGGCGCGCGCGAGGCTCAGGTGGAGCTGGTCGAGGAGCCAGTCGGAGGCCGCCTGCTCGGTGCCGAGCCCGGCCCATTCGATGCCCGCCTCCAGCCCTTCGGAATAGGAGAAGCCGCCCACCGGCAGCGCGGGCGATGCAAGCCAGATCAGTTGAAGAAGGCTCGCCGCGGGGAGGGCGGCCGGCGGGTCATCCATCAATGCGAATGGCCGTGCGAGTGGTCATGGTCGTGATCGTGATCGTGATCGTCATGCGGGTGCGAACCTGCGTAGGCATCCGGATGCAGCACCGGCCCGACAGGCCCTGCGCCGTGCGAATGCCCATGCCCGGCGCCATGCGCGCCATAGGCGCCGCCTTCGGGCTCGAAGGCTTCTTCCGCTTCGCGCACGATCAGGTGCATCGATCGCAGCATGCCGGCCAGCACATGGTCCGGCTCGATCTTCAGGTGATCGGGCTTGAGCTCGATCGGCACATGCCGGTTGCCGAGGTGATAGGCCGCGCGCATGAGGTCGAAAGGCGTGCCGTGCTCGCTGCAGTGCGTGATGACCAGCACTGGCTGCGGCGCGGCAATCACCTTGATCAGCGAGCCGTCCTCGGCGACCAGCACGTCGCCCCCGCGCACGGCCGTGCCGCGCGGCAGGAACACGCCGATCTGGCGGCCTTGCGAATCGGTGACGTCGAAGCGACTCTTCTGGCGGACGTCCCAATCGAGTTCGATGGTGGCAGCGCGCTTGAGCAGGACCGGCGCGAGGCCGCCGCCCTGGGGCATGAGTTTGTTGGCGGTGAGCATGGGTACTTGCAGCGTTGAATGGCGTAGAGATAATATAACGCTTGTTATAACTTTGAATGCACGGAGCATCCGATGTCCGCTCTCAAACTGACCCAGATCGGCAACTCCGTCGGTGTGATCCTGCCCAAGGAAGTCCTTGCAAAACTGAATCTCGGCAAGGGCGACACGGTCTACCTCACCGAAGCCAGCAATGGTGGGGTGAATCTGTCGCCGTATGACGAAGAGTTCGAGCGGCAGATGGAGGCGGCACGACGCATCATGAAGAAGCGACGTAACGTGCTGCGCGAGCTGGCCAAGTGACGGCGGCCAACCAGCCATGGATCTGGCTCAGCATACGGACGGTCCATGCGGCGCACGAGGCGCAGTTGGTCGAGCACGGCGGGCCGGGCGGCGTCCGTGACGAGGGCCTTCTCGCTTCCGCCATGGCGCGTCCCCAGCACAGGGCGCTGTATGAAGCGCCCGACGCCGCGACGCTTGCAGCCAGCTACGCGTTCGCGATCGCACGCAATCATCCTTTCGTCGATGGCAACAAGCGGACGGCCTTCGTGGCGATGGAACTGTTCCTGGACCTCAATGGATTCGAACTCAACGCATCCGACGAGGACTGTGTCCTCGCGATGCTGAGCCTCGCAGCCGGCCAATTGAGCGAGGAATCCCTTGCCGAATGGATTCGCGAGCGGCTCTCGCGCTGCGTCTGACATCAGAACAGGAAATACCGCTGCGTCATCGGCAACGAAACCGCCGGATCGCAGGTCAGCAACTGCCCGTCGGCGCGCACCGCGTACGTCTGCGCATCGATCTCCATCTTCGGCGTGAACGCGTTGTGCACCATGTGCTGCTTGCGCACGCCGCGGATGTTCTTCACTGCGCTCAGGTTCTTCGCAAGCCCGTAGCGCCTGCCGATGTCCGCTGCGAGGCCGGCCTGCGAAACGAAGGTCAGCGAGCTCTTCGCCAGCGAGCCGCCGTAGGCGCCGAACATCGGGCGATAGTGCACGGGCTGCGGCGTCGGGATCGATGCGTTCGGGTCGCCCATCGCGGCCATGGCGATGGTGCCGCCCTTCAGGATCGCGAAGGGCTTGACGCCGAAGAAGGCTGGCTTCCACACCACGAGGTCGGCCCACTTGCCGACTTCGATGCTGCCGACTTCGTGCGAGATGCCATGCGAGATCGCGGGGTTGATCGTGTATTTGGCGACGTAGCGCTTGGCGCGGAAGTTGTCGTTGCGCGCATCGTCTTCCGGCAGCTTGCCGCGCTGCGCCTTCATCTTGTGCGCGGTCTGCCAGCAGCGGATGATGACTTCGCCCACCCGGCCCATCGCCTGGCTGTCGGAGCTGAACATGCTGATGGCACCCATGTCGTGCAGGATGTCCTCGGCCGCGATGGTTTCCTTGCGGATGCGGCTTTCCGCGAAGGCGAGGTCTTCCGGGATGCCGGCGTCGAGGTGATGGCACACCATGAGCATGTCGACGTGCTCGTCGAGCGTGTTCACGGTGTAGGGCATCGTGGGGTTGGTTGACGAGGGCAGGAAGTTCGCCTCGCCCACCACCCGCAGGATGTCCGGCGCGTGCCCTCCGCCCGCACCCTCGGTGTGGAAGGCGCAGATCGCGCGGCCCTTCACGGCGGCGATGGTGTTCTCGACGAAGCCCGACTCGTTCAGCGTGTCGCTGTGGATCGCGACCTGCGTGTCGGTCGCGTCGGCCACGTCCAGGCAGTTGCTGATGGCGGCGGGCGTGGTGCCCCAGTCCTCGTGGAGCTTGAGGCCGATGACGCCCGCGTCGATCTGCTCGTGCAGCGCGGCCGGCAGGCTCGCATTGCCCTTGCCGAGGAAGCCGAGGTTCATCGGGAACGCGTCGGCCGCCTGCAGCATGCGCTCGATGTGCCATGGGCCCGGCGTCGCGGTGGTCGCGAAGGTGCCGGTGGCCGGGCCGGTGCCGCCGCCGAGCATGGTGGTCACGCCCGAGGCCAGGGCTTCCTCGATCTGCTGCGGGCAGATGAAGTGGATGTGGCTGTCGATGCCGCCGGCGGTGACGATGTTGCCTTCGCAACTGATCACCTCCGTGCCCGGGCCGATGACGATGTCCACGCCGGGTTGCACGTCGGGATTGCCGGCCTTGCCGATGGCGACGATGCGCCCGTCCTTCAGGCCGATGTCGGCCTTCACGATGCCCCAGTGGTCGAGGATCAGCGCGTTGGTCATGACCGTGTCGACGGTGCCTTCGGCGCGCGTCCGCTGGCCTTGCGCCATGCCATCGCGGATGGTCTTGCCGCCGCCGAACTTGACTTCCTCGCCGTAGCCGCCGGCATGCAGCGTGTAGTCCTCCTCGACTTCGATCACCAGGTCGGTGTCGGCGAGTCGGACGCGGTCGCCCACGGTGGGGCCGAAGATTTCCGCGTAGGCGCGGCGGCCGATCGTTGCCATGTCTAGAGTTTTCCTTGCACGAGGCCACGGAAGCCGTAGACCACGCGGTCGCCGGCAAAGTCCACGAGTTCGACGGTGCGTTGCTGGCCGGGCTCGAAGCGCACGGCCGTGCCCGATGCGATGTTCAGGCGCATGCCGCGCCCCGCTTCACGGTCGAAGCCCAGCGCGCCATTGGTCTCGGCGAAGTGGTAGTGCGATCCGACCTGGATCGGGCGGTCGGCCGTGTTCTGGACCACCAGAGTCAGCGTGCGCCGTCCGGGGTTGAGGACGTGGTCACCTTCGTCGGTGATGAGTTCGCCGGGAATCATCGGGGCTGCCTCAGGCCAGTCCGCCGAGCAGCGCAACGCCGAACATCGCCACGGCCGCGCCGGCGAGGCGGCGCAGCCAGCGATGGCCGTTGCGCAGCGACCAGCCGAGCGCAATGCCTGCGGCGTGCAGCATGACGGTGGCAGCCAGCATGCCCGCGAGCGTCATTGCCGCGGCGGATTCACCGGCCAGTTCCTGGCCGTGCGCAATGCCGTGGAAGACGGCGAACACGCCGACCAGCGCGGCGGCGGCCAGCGCGGGCAGGCGCCGTTGCGTGGCGACCAGCAGCCCCAGCACCAGCAGCGACGCGGCGATCATCGGTTCGACGGCCGGCAGTTGCGCACCGGCCAGGCCTGCGACGGCGCCGACCAGCAACATCACGGCAAAGCCCAGCGGCGCCCACAGCAAGTCGGGCCACGCACGGCGCGCGGTGAGCGCGCTCCACAGGCCCACGGCCACCATCGCGGCCAGATGGTCGGCGCCGGTCAACGGATGAAGGAGCCCGGTAACGAAGCCATGGTGGTGTCCGCCGTCGAGGCCGGTGTGGGCGCTGGCTGCCAGCGGCAGAGCGGCGAGCAAGGCAAGTGCAGTCGCAAAACGATAAACGCGCATGAAGAATCCTCGGTTGCTATTCAGTTCCAGGAACACCGCGGAACCGGCTCCGCCGGGCTGCCGGTGTTGCCCCCTGCAAGGGGGTGGAGAGTGACACGAAGTGCACGAGCCTGGGGGTGAGTCATGGGATCGGCTGGTGCACGGTGACCAGCTTGGTGCCATCGGGGAAGGTTGCCTCGACCTGGATGTCCGGGATCATTTCCGGGACGCCGTCCATCACGTCGGCCCTCGTGAGTACCGCCCGGCCTTCGCTCATGAGTGCGGCCACGCTCTTGCCGTCGCGCGCGCCTTCCATCACGGCGGCCGAAATCAGCGCGATGGCTTCCGGATAGTTGAGTTTCAGGCCACGGGCGCGGCGCCGTTCGGCCAGCAGCGCTGCCGTGAAGATCAGCAGCTTGTCTTTTTCGCGCGGTGTGAGTTCCATGGATGCGGTGGCGTCTTGTCGGCCATTGTGGTCAGTTTTTACCCGTTGCAACAGTCGTGCCGCAGGGTCACTCCGGAGAGGCCGTGGCATGAAAGCTGCACCTGTTGCACGTGCACTCCACCGCCGTCCCACCCGCTCCGAGCGACGAAGCGCCGCAGCGCATCGTCAAGGTCCGGCGCGACTACAACAGCTGGGTCGCCAGCGAGACGCTGGAAGATTACGCGCTGCGCTACACGCCGCAGCGCTTCCGGCGCATGTCGGAGTGGCGCGTCGCGACGACGGCCTTTGGCGGTGCTGCTTCGTTCCTGATCCTGGAAGCGGTCGGGGCCACCTTGTTGGTGCAGTACGGGTTCGTCAACGCGTTCTGGGCCATCCTGGTGACGGGGCTCATCATCTTCCTGGCCGGGTTGCCGATCAGCGTCTATGCGGCGCGCTACGGCGTCGACATGGACCTCCTGACCCGCGGCGCGGGCTTCGGCTACATCGGCTCGACGCTCACGTCGCTGATCTACGCCTCCTTCACCTTCATCTTCTTCGCGCTCGAGGCGGCGGTGATGGCCTATGCGCTCGAACTCGCGCTCGGGATTCCGCCCGTCTGGGGCTACCTGGTGTGTGCGCTGGTGGTGATTCCGCTGGTCACGCACGGCGTGTCGGCGATCAGCCACTTGCAGGTCTGGACGCAGCCCATCTGGCTGATCATGCTGGTCGTGCCCTTCGGCTACGTGCTCGCGCGCGATCCTGGTGCGTTTTCCGGTATCTCGCACTATGTCGGGGTCAAGTCGGCATCCATCGATTTTGATCTGCACCTGTTTGGTGCTGCTTTGACCGTGGGCATTGCGCTGATCACCCAGATGGGCGAGCAGGCCGACTACCTGCGCTTCATGCCGGCGCGCACCTCTGCCAACAAGGGACGCTGGTGGGCCGGCGTGCTCGCGGGCGGGCCGGGGTGGGTCGTGCTCGGGGTGCTCAAGATGCTGGGTGGCGCGTTGCTGGCCTACCTCGCGATCAGCCATATGGTGCCGCCCGAGCGCGCGGTCGATCCGAACCAGATGTACCTGGCCGCCTACGAGTACGTCTTTCCCAACTTCGGGTGGGCGGTCGTGGCGACGGCGGTGTTCGTCGTGATCTCGCAGCTCAAGATCAACGTCACCAATGCCTATGCCGGCTCGCTCGCGTGGAGCAATTTCTTCTCGCGCGTGACGCACAGCCATCCGGGCCGCGTCGTGTGGGTGGTGTTCAACGCGCTCATCGCCTTCATGCTCATGGAGATGAACGTGTTCGAGGCCCTGGGCGACGTGCTCGGCCTCTACGCCAACATCGCCATCGCGTGGATGATGGCGGTGGTGGCCGACCTGGTCATCAACAAGCCGCTGGGGCTTTCGCCGCCGGGCATCGAGTTCAAGCGTGCGCACCTCTGGGACATCAACCCGGTCGGTGTCGGCGCGATGGCGCTGGCTTCGGTGCTGTCGATCACCGCGCACCTGGGCTTCTTCGGACCGCTGGCACAGGCTTTCTCGGCCCTGATCGCGCTGGGCACGGCCTTCGTCACGGCGCCGCTGATCGCCTGGGCCACGCGCGGCAAGTACTACATCGCCCGCATCTCCGACGAGCGCGGGGCCGCACCCTTCGTCCCGGCCGCTCGCCGCTCGACGGTGCGCCGGGCCCGCGTCGAATCCGATGCCGGCAGCTACCGGCGCCTCAGCACGCAGCGCTGCGTGATCTGCGAGCGCGAATACGAGGGCCCGGACATGGCGCACTGCCCGGCCTACCAGGGGCCGATCTGCTCGCTGTGCTGCACGCTCGATGCGCGCTGCGGCGACCTGTGCAAGCCCGAGGCAAGCCTGTCGGCGCAGTGGTCGGGCGCGTTGCGATGGCTGCTGCCGCGCCGCGTGTGGCCGTACCTCGACACGGGCCTCGGCCACTTCCTGCTGTTGATGCTGATCGTCGTGCCGCTGCTGGCCGCCGTCTTCGGCGTGCTGTACCAGCAGGAACTGCGCGCGTTTGGCGAAACCGCGCTGACCGAGAGCGCATTGGCCGACCTGCAGCCCGCTTCGTTGCGATCGGGATTCCTCAAGGCCTACATGGCGCTGCTCCTGATCGCCGGCATCGTCGCCTGGTGGCTGGTGCTCGCGCACCAGAGCCGCAAGGTCGCGCAGGAGGAATCGAACCGCCAGACGCACCTCCTGGTGCGCGAGATCGAACTGCACCGCGAGACCGACCGCGCCCTGCAGGCCGCCAAGCAGACCGCCGACCAGGCGCGCGAACAGGCCGACCAGGCCAACCAGGCCAAGAGCCGCTACATCAGCGCCATCAGCCACGAACTGCGCACGCCGCTCAACAGCATCCTCGGCTACGCGCAACTGATGGGCGAGGACGCCGCCGTGCCGGCGCATCGCAGGCAGGCGGTCGCGGTCATCAAGCGCGGGGGCGAACACTTGCTGTCGCTGATCGAAGGCACGCTCGACATCGCCCACATCGAAGCCGGCAAGCTCACGCTCAATGCCAAGCCGATGCAGTTCGCCGAACTCATGACCGAGCTCGCCGACATGTTCGAGCTCCAGGCTGAGGAGAAGGGCCTCGCCTTCCGATTCGAGCCGACCGGCACTTTGCCGCAGCTCGTGCGTGCCGACGAGAAGCGGGTTCGGCAGATCCTCATCAACCTGCTGGGCAACGCGATCAAGTTCACCGCAAGCGGGCAGGTCACGCTGCGCCTTCGCTATGCGCGCGAGTTCGCGGCGGTGGAGATCGAGGACACGGGGCCGGGCATGTCGGCCGAGGAACTGGGGCGCATCTTCGAACCCTTCGCGCGTGGCGCGATCGCAGGGCCCGCCGCGCCTGGCGCCGGCCTCGGATTGACGATCGCGAAGATGCTGATCGACCTGATGGGCGGCGAGATGACGGTGCAAAGCACGCCCGGCGTCGGATCGGTGTTTCGCCTGCGCCTCTTCCTGCCCCACGTGCACGAGGTGCCCGCCGCGAGCGTGCGCCGTGTCTCGGCACCCGTGGTGCGCGTGCGCAGGGGCTACGAAGGTCCGCGCCGCCGGCTGCTGGTGGTCGACAACGAGGAGGCCGATCGCGAGCTGCTCGCGCATGTGCTCTCGCCCTTGGGCTTCGAACTGCGGACGGCCGCGAGCGGCCACGATGCGCTCGACCTGATCGCCGCCGGCTGGCGACCCCATGCCATGTTCGTCGACCTCGCGATGCCGGGCATCGACGGGTGGGAGACGATCCGCCGTTCGCGTGCGCTCGGGCTGACGGAGGCTGCCGTCGCGATCGTGTCCGCCAATGCCTTCGACAAGCGGCTGGACAACGATGTCGGCATCACGCCAGAGGACTTCTTCGTCAAGCCGGTGCGCCACAGCGAACTGCTCGACTGGCTGGAACGCCGGCTGGAGCTGCGCTGGAACGACCAGGCCGCGGTGTTGCCCCCGTCCGAAGCCGCATCGGCCGCGGTGCCTTCCGCCGAGCGCCTGCGCGCGCTCGAAGAGGCCGTGGGCCTTGGTTACTTTCGCGGAATCATGAACCAGCTCGACGACATCGACGCGGCACAGCTCGAGTGCGCCGCCTGGACGGCGACACAGCGTGCCCTGGCACGGCAATTCCAGTTCGAGGCGATGAGCCGTGCGCTGACCGCCGCGGTGGGAACACCATGATTACCCCCACGCCACTCGTCAGCACCCTGCGCGGCAGCGCGGGCAACAGCGACCTGGTCCTGATCGTCGACGACGTGCCCGACAACCTCGCGGTGTTGCACGATGCGCTCGACGAATCCGGCTACACCGTGCTCGTCGCCACCAGCGGCGAACAGGCCTTGCAGCGCGCCGCGCAGGCGCGGCCCGACATCGTGCTGCTCGACGCGATGATGCCGGGGATCGACGGCTTCGAGGTGGCGCGACGGCTCAAGGCCGATGCCGCGACCGCGCACATCCCGATCGTCTTCATGACCGGCCTCACCGAGACCGAACACCTCGTCGCCGCGCTCGAAGCGGGCGGCGTGGACTACGTCACCAAGCCCATCAAGCCCAAGGAAGTGCTGGCGCGCATGAACGTGCACTTGCAGGGCGCCCGGCGCGCGCGGCAGGAGGCGCAGCAGGCCGGCCAGGCGCGCAATGCGCTCGATGCCTTCGGCTACGCGAGCTTCACCGTGCGCATGCCCGAGGGCAAGCTGATCTGGCAGACGGTGCTGGCGCGTGACCTGTTGCTGCGCTATTGCGGCACCAGCGCGCCGGTGACGCCGCCCGCCGTGCTCGCCTGGCTGCACCGCCACCTCCCCGATGCACAGGAGCGCCAGATCGAACCGCCCGTGCTGACCATCGAACAGGGCGCGACCAGCCTCAACCTGCGCCTGCACCAGCAGACCGGTCACGACGACGGCGGCGACGACTGGCTGATCATCATGCGCGAGGTGTCCGACACGGCGGTCATCGAGGCCATGAGCCTCAGCCTGAAGCTCACGGCGCGCGAGGCCGAGGTGCTCTACTGGGTCGTCAAGGGCAAGACCAACAAGGACATCGGCGAGATCCTGGGCAGCAGCCCCGCAACGGCAAAGAAGCATCTGGAACGCGTGTACGTCAAGCTCGGCGTCGAGACCCGCACGGCGGCGGCCGGCGTGGCGATGAAGCGCATCCGCGAACTGCAGCCCCAGTTCGAAATCTGAAGGGCGCCCCGCAGGGCGGGCGCATGATGGCCGCAGAACCGACATGCGTCGCTTCTAGAATCCGCCGCCATGCGTCGACACGTCCTCGTCCTCCTCCTGTGGCTGACCGCGGCCACCGCCCGGGCGGGCGGGCATTTCGACGTCGACGACGCCTTCACGCTGGATCCGGGTCAATGCCAGTACGAAGCCTGGTACGGCCGTTTCGGTACCGAGCCGCTCACGGACTTTCACCTGGGGCCTGCTTGCCGTGTCGGGCCGGTCGAGCTGGGCCTGAACATCGATCGCTATGCCATCCCGGACCTGTATGGCTGGGTGGTGGGGCCGCAGGTGAAGTGGACCTATTTCGGCCAGGGTGCGGATTCGAAGCTGGTCGCGGCGGTGTCCGCGGGCGTGGGCTTCGATGTCACGCACGGCGGGTACACGGGGCGGCAGTTCGTGCTGCCCGTGAGTTGGCGTGCGCTCGACAGCCTGTGGATTCACGCCAACCTCGGCTACGACTGGTCGACGGTGACCGGCGACCGCACGGGGCGAGGCGGCCTTCAGGGCGAGTGGGCGCTGAACGACAAGGTGAGCCTGATGTTCGAGCGATTCCGCGCCTTCGACCTTTGGACTTCACGCGTGGGCGCGCGATACAGCTTGACGCCCTTGATCAGCATCGATGTGAGCGCCGCCCGGACCACGGCTCCAGGCAGCCCATGGGTGTACGTGATCGGGCTGAATCACGAGTTCAAACGCCCCTGAGCCTCAAACCTCCGCGCCTTCCACCAGAAAGCGCACGCGCCGCACACCCTGCCATTCATCGGCGTCGAGTCGGTAGGCGATCACCACCTTCGGCGGCAGCGGCTCGGTGTGGCCGAACCAGATGCCGTCCACCGGCTTGCCGCGGTGCTTGAGCTTCAGCGCCAGGTGCTTCTCG
This sequence comes from Variovorax glacialis, assembly GCF_051216375.1. Taxonomy (NCBI): domain Bacteria; kingdom Pseudomonadati; phylum Pseudomonadota; class Betaproteobacteria; order Burkholderiales; family Comamonadaceae; genus Variovorax; species Variovorax glacialis. Next base: position 292,698 of record NZ_JBPJZT010000004.1, read on the forward strand.
CCGACGAGCCGCTGCGAGACCACTTCCACTTCCTCGCTGAAGGTCGGTGGCGCAAAGCCCTGGCCCCACACCTCGCGGTGCAGCGTGTCCACCAGGTCCACGCGCAGGTACTCGGGTGAGAGCGGGCCGTCGGTGTCCAGCCGCCGCGTGAGGGTTGCGGCGCCGAGCCATTCCTGGGCCACCTCGGCCAGCGCCTGTTCGAAGGCCGGGAAGCGCTCCCGCGCGACGGTGCAGCCGGCCGCCATGGCGTGGCCACCGAAGCGAAGCAGCACCCCCGGGTACCGCTTGGCGACGAGGTCGAGCGCATCGCGCAGATGAAAGCCGGGAATCGAGCGGCCCGAGCCCTTGAGCTCGTGCGACTTGCCGTCCGCGCCGCTGGCGGCAAAGACGAAGGTCGGCCGGTGAAAGCGCTCCTTGATGCGCGAAGCGACGATGCCGACCACGCCTTCGTGGAAGTCCGCGCCGAACACGCTGATCGCAGCGGGCGGTGCCTGCGTGTCTGCGAACAGCGATTCCGCGAGCACCAGCGCCTTGTCGCGCATGCCGCCTTCGATGTCGCGGCGTTCGCGGTTGATGCCGTCGAGCGTGCGGGCGAGTTCGTCCGCGCGACCGGCGTTGTCGGTCAGCAGGCATTCGATGCCGAGCGTCATGTCGGCGAGCCGGCCGGCCGCGTTGATGCGCGGGCCGAGCGCGAAGCCGAAGTCGAAGGTGGTCGCAACCGCTGCGTTGCGGCCTGCGGCCTTGAACAGCGCCGCGATGCCCGCAGGCATCGCGCCCGCGCGGATGCGGCGCAGCCCCTGCGCGACCAGGCGGCGGTTGTTGGCGTCGAGCCGGACCACGTCGGCCACCGTGCCGAGCGCGACCAGCGGCAGCAGCGTGTCCAGCTTCGGCTGGTTGGCCACGTCGAACACGCCGCGCGCACGCAGTTCGGACCGCAGCGCGAGCAACACGTAGAACATCACGCCGACGCCGGCGATGCTCTTGCTCTCGAAGGTGCAGTCGGGCTGGTTCGGGTTCACGAGCACGTCGGCTTCGGGCAGCGCCGGGCCCGGAAGATGGTGGTCCGTGACGAGCACCGACAGGTGGCGCGCCTTGGCGGCGGCCACGCCCTCGACGCTCGCGATGCCGTTGTCCACGGTGATGAGCATGTCCGCGCCGCTGTCCGCCACGCGCTCGGCGATCGGCGGCGTGAGGCCGTAGCCGTCGGTCACGCGGTCGGGAACGAGGTAGGCCGCGTGCTTCGCGCCGAGCAGGCGCAGTCCGCGCACGGCAACGGCACAGGCGGTCGCGCCGTCGCAGTCGTAGTCGGCGACGACGCACAGGCGTTTGTCGTCGCGGATCGCATCGGCCAGCAGGACGGCCGCTTCGCGTGTGCCGCGCAGGGTGTCCGGCGGCAGGAGACGCGCGAGGCCGTCGTCCAGCTCTTCCTTGGCAAGCACGCCGCGGGCCGCGTAGAGCCGTGCCAGCAGCGGATGCACGCCAGCCTGTTCGAGCGCCCAGGCGCTGCGCGGCGGGATGTCCCGGGCGATGATCTTCATGCTCACAGCGCCTCGAGTGCGGTGGCTGCATTCGGCCGGTTGAAGAGGCTCTTCGCCCACTGCAGCACGCCGCGCGACTGCACGCCGAAGCTTCGCGCCCCGCGGTCGCCGCACAGCGTCAGCATGACCGGTGTGCCGCGGGTATAGGCGTCGAGCAGTTCCGCGACCGGGCCGGCATCCAGTGCCTGCCAAGCGGCGGCCCATGCCACGCCGTCATCACGCAGCGCGGGCGTGCGCAGGGCATCGGCGACGGTGGGGGCCGGACCATTGGGCGCGAACGAACTCGGCAAGCTGCCCGAGCCGCTAAGCCAGAAGGAATTGATCGGCGGCACGCCGCGCGCGGTCCGCGCGTCGTTCACGCGTTCGGTATAGAGCAGCATCTGCATCTCGTTCTGAAGCCGGCGCAGTGGGCGGGCGCCGTCGGACAAGGGCGACCACTGCGAAATGGGGTAGCCGACCGCACGGTCGATCGATGCCGTGGGCAGGCCGTCGAACACCTTGCCACGCGCAAGCCAGCGGCCGGGCGTGCCGGAAGCATGCAGCGCGATTCCGTCTTCCTCGAAGAAGGGCTGGGCAGCCGCCTGAAGTGCGGCGGATTCGGATTCGCTGATCTGGATCGCGGCCGGGTCGCCCAGCGCCACGTCGTCGATGCCCACCTGCCAATGGCACAGCGTCGCCATGGCCCAGCTCTCGCCGCCGTCAGTGGCGGCGAGCCCGGCCTGCCTGGCCTCCAGCGCTGCCCAGGGAATGCAGCCGTCCGCCGCGGAGATGCCCAGGGCTGCGGCCAGCGCGCGCTCGTGCGGGGGGGAAAGGGTGCTGTCGTCCTGCACATCCTCGTGCACCAGCGCGAGCCGCGAAAGAAGGGCTTCGAGCTTCGGAAGGCGCAATCCCGCCAAGGCCTCGCGGCAGGCAGGCGAGCCGCGGCCGGCGAAGGGAATCAGGAGATGGCGGGAGATGGCAGGGGATGACATGGGCCTATTGTCCGGGATGCCACAATCCTCGCGATGCGACTCCCCTACGAACTGCAACTCGGCTGGCGCTACACGCGCGCGGGCCGGGCCACGCGGCGCAACGGCTTCATCTCCTTCATCTCCGGCGTCTCGATGTTCGGCATCGCGCTGGGCGTGGCGGCGCTGATCATCGTGCTGAGCGTGATGAACGGCTTCCAGAAGGAAGTGACCGACCGCATGCTCGGCGTGATCTCGCACATCGAGATCTTCTCCCGCGACGGCCAGGCCCTCGGTGACCTCGACGCGATCATGGCCGCGGCGCGCAAGAACCCCCAGGTGATCGGCGTGGCGCCTTTCGTTGCCGCGCAGGCGCTGATCGCGCGCGGCGAGGACATGAAGGGCGCGCTCGTGCGCGGCATCGAGCCGTCGCTGGAGCCGCAGGTGACCGACATCTCCACCACCGCGCAGCAGGGCGCGCTCGACAAGCTGGTGCCCGGCGAGTTCGGCATCGTGCTGGGCGTCGAACTGGCGCGCTCGCTGTTCGTTCGCGTCGGCGACCAGGTCACGCTGGTCGCGCCGGGCGGACAGGTCACGCCGGCCGGCGTGCTGCCGCGCTTCAAGCCCTTCACCGTGGTCGGCACCTTCGATTCGGGCCACTACGAATACGACTCGGCGCTCGCGATGATCCACGAGCAGGATGCCGCGCGCGTGTTCCGCCTCGAAGGCCCGACCGGCGTGCGCCTCAAGCTCAAGGACCTGCACCAGGCGCGCGAGGTGGCCGACGAACTGGCCGCGACGCTGCCGGGCTCCTTCCTCATCCGCGACTGGACGCGCGCGAACAAGACCTGGTTCGCCGCCGTCCAGGTCGAGAAACGCATGATGTTCATCATCCTTACGCTGATCGTCGCCGTCGCGGCCTTCAACCTCGTCTCGACGCTGGTGATGACGGTCACCGACAAGCGCGCCGACATCGCGATCCTGCGCACGCTCGGTTCGAGCCCGCGCAGCATCATGGGCATCTTCGTGGTGCAGGGCGCGATGGTGGGCGTCATCGGCACGCTGGGCGGCCTGCTGCTCGGCCTGGGCATCGCCTACAACATCGACGTGATCGTGCCGGCGCTGGAGCGGCTGTTCCACGCGAGCTTCCTGCCGAAGGACATCTACCTCATCAGCAAGATGCCGAGCGATCCGCAGCGGGCGGACATCCTGCCGATCACCGTGATTTCGCTGATCCTTGCCTTTGTCGCAACCCTCTACCCGAGCTGGCGCGCCAGTCGCGTCAATCCCGCGGAGGCGTTGCGTTATGAGTGAGGTGGTCCTGAAGGTTCGCGGGCTGACCAAGCGGTTTCATGAAGGGCGGATCGATCTCACGGTGCTGCACGGCGTCGACCTGGACGTGCATGCGGGCGAGACCCTGGCCATCGTCGGCGCCTCGGGCTCCGGCAAGAGCACGCTGCTGCACCTGATGGGCGGGCTCGACGCGCCCACGGCCGGCAGCGTCGAACTGCACGGCAAGAACATCGCGCACGTCGACGCGGCCGAGCAGGGGCGTCTGCGGAATCTGCACCTCGGCTTCGTCTACCAGTTTCACCATCTGCTGCCGGAGTTCAGTGCACTCGACAACGTGGCGATGCCGCTCAAGATCCGGCGCATGCCGCCTTCGCAGGCGTCCGACGCCGCCGTCTCGATCTTGAAGGCCGTGGGGCTGGGCGAAAGAGTGCAGCATCGTCCGGCGGAACTGTCCGGTGGCGAGCGTCAGCGTGTCGCCATCGCGCGCGCGCTGGTGACACAGCCGGATTGCGTGCTCGCCGACGAGCCGACCGGCAACCTGGATCGCGCGACCGCCGACAGCGTCTTTGCGCTGATGCTGCAACTGGCCCACGACCGTGGTACCGCGTTCGTGATGGTCACCCACGACGAAACCCTGGCCTCACGCTGCGATCGTGTCCTGCGTCTAACGGCAGGAAGATTGGCCAACTGACGCCGCTCAGCGGCAGACCGTCGTCGTACCGATCGGCTGACAAGTCTTCCCGTCGACGCTCTGGTAGCGGTCGAGCTGGCCGGATCGGTTGTAGTGATTGCCTTGCTTGTCCTGGCAGCCCTGTGCGTCGCAGTTTCGGATTCGCGGCCGCATGTCGCGAGGCCGCTGGGGCTGGCCGTAGGCGGCGCCGTAGGGATAGGGGTAGCCGTAGTCGAAAATCGCCGGGTCGTCGCCGCGGTCGCTGTTCCAGCGTGAATCGCTGGTTCTGTCGTCTCCGTTGCTTCCGCGGGAGTCGATGATGGCGGGCCCCGATGGTCCTGGCACGGGCCGGAGCGAGGCTTCACTCGCATCGCGTGGCGGGGCGGGCGGCTGGAGGTAGGCGCCGTCCGGTGGCGGTCTGGTCGGCTCCGGGACGGATACGCGACCGACCGGCCTGGCGCCTGGGGAGCACGCGCCGTCGGTGTAGCTGACATTGCCGGCCGCGTCCGCGCAGCGGATCACTTCGGCGCCGGCCGTGAGGCTGAGCGTGGTCGTGATCGCGAGGATGAGCAACGGGCGCATGGTGTCCATTCTCGTCCTGGCCCGTGCGCCTGGCAAAGAGCGCTTGCGCCGGCCCCACCTGCGCAACGGTCGTTCGCCGGGCCGCCCGGCGGCATCAACCGGCCGGACGGCCGGGTCCGGGGCGTGACGGCGGCCGGCCCCTGTCGTTGATGATCGGCACCCGGCCTCGAACCGAGTGCTGCAGGTAGCTCGAATCCACCCATCCGCGGTGCCGCCTCGAATCGATGCGGCACCAGCGCCAGGTACTGATGCAGCCATTGACGCGGACGGCCGTCCGCGCGGGGAGCACGGCTACCACCTCGAAGGACCGGTCGGGTCCGCCGCGCACGTTGAGCGAACGCGTGGTGGTGGTGTTGAGAGCGAGCGCGGAAAGCGGCACGCAGAGGAGCAGCGCGAGAAGGCACGATTTCGATTTCGCAAGCGACATGGCCAGGAACTCCGGAGGGCGGACCACGGTCCGATCGCCCTCACTATAGGTGCACCCCTGTCGACGCCGCCACAGCTTCGAACAAGCTCGGGACGGACGCATTCAAGGGCTGAAGATCAGGACCACGTACACGAAGAACACGACCAGGTGCACGGCGCCTTCGAGCACGGTCGTGCGCGGCCCGGAGAAGGTGAGCGTGCTGAGAATCAAGGTGAGGGCCAGCAAGGTGATGCCGGTCGGGTCGAGACCCAGGATCATGGTCTTGCCCGTCACGAGCCCGATGACGAGGATCGCCGGCACGGTGAGCCCGATGGTGGAGGCCGCGGCGCCGAGGCACACGTTGATCGAGCGCTGCAATTGGTTCGCCCGCGCCGCAACCAGCGCGGTGATGCCTTCGGGCGCGAAGACGATCACCGCGATGAGCACGCCGCCCAGGGCGGGCGGCGCGCCGAGCGCAGCGGTGCCGTGGTCGATCAACGTGGCGAGACGCCCCGACAGAAGCACGATCGGCAGCAGCGTGATCAGCAGCAGGACGGTATGGCGCACGATCGCGGCGCCGGCAGCACTTCGCTTCGCGGACGCCGGTGTCGGGCCATGTGCGATGCGTTCCGCACGCGCCTCGGTGAAGAACCCCCGGTGTCGCCGCGTCTGTATCAGCAGGAAGATGCCGTACAGCAGGATCGTGAACAACGAGAAGAAGCCCGCCTGCAGCGTCGTGAGGCTCCCGGACGGCACGGCCTGCGTGAAGTTGGGCAGGATCAGCGCGATCGACGACAGCGGGATGATCACTGCGAGGTACGCCACGGCGCCCTGCAGGTTGTAGTCCTGTTCGCGATGCCGCAGCCCACCCAGCAGCAGGGCCAGCCCGACACCGGCGTTCAGGGCAATCATCACCACGGCAAACATGGTGTCGCGGCCCAATGTCGGCGTGGCCTCGCTGCCAAGCGCCACAGCGGCGATCAGCACGACTTCGATGATCACGATGGACAGGGTGAGCACCAGCGAGCCCAGCGGCTCGCCGAGGATCCCGGCGAGGTGGTCCGCCCGCGCCACCACGCCGAACGCACACCAGAGGATCAGCGCGAACAGCCAGACAAAGAGCGCGGCCGCGCGCAGGCCCGAGCCGGGCTCGGCCAGCCATGCATCGCCAAGGACGAAGAACAGCGCCACCGTAGCCCATGCAATGGCAAGACGCGCGATCAGGATCATGGCTCGCTCCGCATGCGTTGCCTCGCGCAGGGTGCGGGGCCCATGGCTTTTACCGGCGCCGCGCGTGCCTGTAAACCTGAGCGATTCCTGACTGATCGCGCCGGCATCTCTGCCCCAAAGGGCAATTGCACCAAGAACGGCGAAGCAGGAGACTCTGACCGCTTGGGATCGCGATGATGTGCACCGAAGCCGGCGGGGCGCGTTGAAGCCAAACTGATTAAAGTTGCGACAAGCAACAACCAAGAGGAAGCTCGTGGGGTTTCTTGAAAGCCTGAATGACTTTGCGGCTTGCATCGTCGTGGCAGTTGGCACTTCCCCGGACGCGTACCCCGCGTGGAGCGACGGATTCAGGGCCCACTTCGCGGAAATCATGCTGCTGTGGGCCGAAATTCGTCCGCAGCTCCGCGTTGACCTCGAACAGGTGCGTCGGATCGACGTGACGTTGCAGAACATGGCCGCGGCGATCGAAGTCGACGACACGTGTGCCTTTCAGGAGGCCGCCCAGACGCTCCAAGGGCTGGACGTTTCGGCGCTCCGATGATGCAAGCCCTATGAACAGGCCCGGCGTACGGCCGCACGCAACTGTCGCACGCTGATAGGCCGTTCGAGAAAGTCCGTCGCCGCCAGCCGTGCGATCTCCACCGCGGTCCGGAACGCACTGTGCGGACCCAGCACGATGATCGGAAGCGCATTGCCGATCTGCCTGAGTTCGCGCACCAGTTGCAGCGTCGCGGCTCCGTCCTGGTCGGCCGTGAGGATCAGGCAGTGGCCCGGCCCGACCGGCAACTTCGCAAGCTCCGCGACCTCATCGTTCGGGAAGGTCACGGCGTCCACCAGGTCACACGCGAGCGCCGATGCGATCCATGCGCGGTCATGCGGATCGTCGACAACGACGTAGGCGGTGGTCGGTATCAGCTTCGACAAGAAGGCACGCTGTGTCCGACGCAAGGATGCCATCGGCACGTCGCCGGGCGTGCCACCTTGTCGGCCCTTTCCACTGCAGATGGTGAGCGTGCGTCGACTTGACGTCCATCCCGGCGGACACGCACCGCCACGTACGTACCCGTCGCGGGGCTCGCTCAGGAGCGAGTCACAAAGTCGGTCCGGCGCTTGCCGACGAGGCTGCGGACGACCTGCACGTAGCCGCTGGCGATGTGGGCCGACTGCAGGGCGCCCTTGTCCCGGAGCAGCCGATGCATGCGGCGCAGGTTGTACGAGGGCACCGTGGGCGCGAGGTGGTGCTCCACGTGGTAGTTGACGAAGTTCGGTGCAAACAGGAGCCGCTCCCACCAGGCCGCACGCACCGTGCGGGTGTTCGACCAGATGTCCTGACTCATGGTGCCGGGCAGCGCGCCATGCTCGGCGGCATTGCGGATGCGGCTGATCAGCATGTAGGTGGTCAGCCAGGTCGCAGGCCACAACAGATAGGCCATGGGGTGGCCACAAGCCCACAGCAGCGCGAGCGCGAGTGCGTGCACCAGCAGGATGCGGCGGGCGTTTCGCAGCAGATGGCGCAGGCCTCGCTGGCCCGGCGCGCCGCCGCCCGTCGTCGCGGATTCGGCCCCCAGCTTCTTGTAGGCGTAGCCGAAGCGCAGCTTCTCCGGCTCCGCATGGGCATACAGCACGGCCAGCGTGGCAGCAGCCTTCAGGCCCGTGAGGCCGAGCAGGTCGCGCAGGACCTTGCGACCCAGCGAAGCCGCGCTCACCGGGTAGCCACGGTAGTTCGGCAGGTCCGGGTCATCCGCCGTGCCGGTTTTTACGTGGTGGGTCATGTGATAGCTGCGATAGATCGTCAGGTCGGCGAACACCGGCGCGGCGCACAGCCACTGGCCGATCCAGTCGTTCAGCGGTCGCGAAGGTGTGAAGGAGCGATGCGCGCACTCGTGCATGAGGATGCCGAGCCCCAACTGGCGCCCTGCCAGCACCAGCATGGCAAGTGCGACGGTCGCGACGCCGGGCCACACGATGACCAGGCCGAAACTGGCCACGATCAGGCTCCAGTTAACCGCCAGCATCCAGGCGGCCTTCCAGCTGGACTTGCGCTGCAGCAGCAACAACTCTTCGCGGTCCAGCAGTTTGCGTACGTCATTCATTGGAAACATCCAGTGCGGTTTCGATGATCCGATTGAATCAGGGAGCGCGCAGAATCTGTTGTCATGAAGCGCCAGATTGATGACATGAACGCAGGAGCCTCTGCCCCGGTGCGCGTGGCCATCCTGCTCCCCGACCGGCCATGGGCAGGATCGGTGCTGCTGGTGCGCGACCTGCTCCAGGCGGCCGGGACCCTGGTGGCGCGCAACGACGACATTGCCGCGAACGCGCTGTTCGACGTACGGCTGGTGGCGCGCAGCAAGGCCCGCGTCATCAGCTTAGGCGGCCTGCCGCTGACGCCGGACCTGACGCTGGGCAGGGCAGGGGACTTCCGCGTCGTCGTCGTGCCCGCCCAGTTCGCACCGGCCGCCGAGACGACCGAAGACGATGCGGCGTACGGCGACTGGCTGCGCCGGCAACACGCCGCCGGCGCACTGCTGGTGAGCTTCGGGGGCGCACTGCTGCTGGCCAAGTCGGGGTTGCTCGACGGGCGCGAGGCCACCGGGCTGCTGAGCGAGCGATCGATCATCCAGCGGCGCTTTCCGGAAGTTCGCTACCAGTCCACCCGCCGGATCGTGGCCGCGGCCGACATCGTCACGGTGTGCGGCATCGGCCCCACGGTCGATGCCTGCGCCCACCTGATCGAGCGATTCTTCGGCGTGCAGCGCGCACGCCGCTTCCTGCGCCACACCAGCACCGAGGTGCTGCCTGCCGACAACAAGCTCGCGCTGTGGAGCGCCCCGTACAAGGGCCACGGTGACCCCCAGGTGCTCGCGGTGCAGGAAATACTCGAACGGGAAATGGATCCGGTGCCAAGCCTCGCCGCACTGGCGCAGCACGCCGGCCTGAGCGAACGCAGCCTGTCCCGCCGCTTCGTGGCGGCCGTCGGCTTCAACCTGCGGCAGTACGTGGCGAATCTGCGACTGGAGCGCGCGGACCATCTGCTCACCACAAGCCGCCTGCCCCTGGCCCACGTCGCACGCGAGTGCGGCTATGCGAGCGCCAGCGCCCTGAGCCGCGCCTTTGCGGCGGCGCGCGGCAAGGCGCCCCGTCGCCATCGGCTGGAGCATGCGGTCGGGCAGCGGCGGCCCGTACGGCCCTGAATCCGACGGCGCGGGGCAGGGCTGCCACCAGTGACTGCCAGCAAACCGGCGTCGATAATTCGCCGACCGGCGGGGTTCCAAGTCCCACGCCTGGAGGAAAAATCAAGATGTCTGCTGCCATGTTTGCAGCCCTGGGCTTTACCGTGGCACTCCTCGTCACGACGGCCTACTTCATCATGGGCTCCATCCCGCTTCTCATCCTGAAGCACGACACGCCGCTCGACGCCCGATTCGTGCGAGGCTTCTTCAACATCTACTACGTCGCCGCGTTCATCACCGCCACTGCAACGGGGATCAGCTATGCGGTGGCGGGCCGGTTGGCCCTCGCCGGGGGTGCCGGGGCGCTGGCACTGATTGCCGTCGTCCTGCGCAGGAAGGTCATTCCCAAGATGGACGCGCTCGGCGCGCAGATCCAGTCCAACTACATGGACGCCATCCCGGGATTCCGCCGGACGCACGTCACCGCGATCCTGATCAACCTCGCGCAGCTCGTGGCGATCGTGTGGAGCCTCATCGGCCTGGGCCGGTAGACGTTCGGCACCCGCCGGATGGTGGATGCGGCCGATGAACGAGTGGCGTAGCCTGAAGCCGGTATGGCACAGATCGCCCGGGAGGCGCTGCCGAAGGCGATGATGCCCATCCTGGCAAAGTCGCTGTACGGCCGGCCTTCAGGGGGCGGCGGTGTTTCCGATACGCTGTGGAAAAAACGACTGGGACAAAGCACCGCTGTCAGAAGGAAATGGATCGTGCATGAGCTGACCTTCCGTACTCTCCTTTACCGCTACTTCTTTTTCGAGTGGCTCTTCATGGACGTCTCGCGAGGCAGCCTGCTGGAGCGCTCGGCCGCCTTTCGTCACAACCAGACCCAGGCTCATTGGCTGCTCACCTACATGCGACGCTGGCTGTGGTGCGCCGTGCTGTTGTACGGATTGGGCGGCATTGTCGAAATCCAGATGGCCGCGCCGGCGGTCTCGGCGCTGTTCTACGTGCCGAGCGCCTTGAGCGTGTCGGTGAATGCGGTGATCGCCACGGCCTGGCTGGGGCTCAAGATGCTGTCGAAGCCGCTCTGAGGGCGCGTTGCGCCTGCGCTAGGGTCTGGCGGCCGCCGCCCGCTGGGTGAACGTCAACGCCAGGAAGTCCACGAAGGCGCGGACCCGGGCGGCGAGCTGGTGCCGTTGCGGGTACACCGCGTAGATGTCCGCATCGGGCGTGAAGTACTGCGGCAGCACCTGCACCAGCCGGCCGTTGCGCAGGAAGCGTTCGATGTCCCACTCGGCCCGCATCAGGATGCCGTGGCCGTCGAGCGCCCAGTTGACCGCGATCTCGCCGTCGTTGGTCGCCAGGTTCCCGCGTGTCTTGACGGCCTCGGTATGCGCGCTGCGGCCCCGCCCGCTGGCCAGTCGCCAGACGCCGTAGGCTTCCTCACCCTGGCGGATGCCGATGCAGTTGTGCTTCGTCAGGTCGTTCGGCACCCTGGGCGTGCCATGCTTCTCCAGGTAGGCCGGCGCCGCGCACAGCAGGCGACGGTTCGCCGCGACGTGCCGCGCGATGACCCGGCTGTCCGGCGGCGCGCCGAAGCGCACGCAGACATCGAAAAGGTCTTCGGTCAGCGCCGGCGGGTTGACCGACAACTGGAACTGCACCTCCACGTCCGGGTACTTGCGAACGAACCGGGAGATCAGCGGCGCGACGTGACTGCGCCCGAAGCCGAGCGTGGCGTTGACCCGCAGCAGGCCCTTCGGGGTCGCCCTCGACACCCCGAGAAGCTCCTCCATGCCGTCGATGTCGCCCAGGATCCTTCGTGCGTGCTCGAGGTACACCTCGCCTTCGGGCGTCAGGCTCATGCGGCGCGTCGACCGGTTGATCAGCGACACGCCGACGCGCGACTCCATCAGCGCCAGGTGCTTGCTCACCGCGGGCGTGGTGACGCCGAGTTCACGCGCCGCCGCGCTGAGGCTTCCGGCGCTGGCCAGCGTCGAGAAAAAGCCAAGGTCCGCCGGCAGGATCGCAGAAGTCATGGCCGCTCCACTGTTGAATCCAGGTTAACAATGGATTCACTTTAGCGCCGAGCCGAAGGGGCGTCGAGTTTCTACAGTACCCATACCCCTTCACCACCACCCCTCGGAGACAAAGCCATGAAGACGTACAAGATCGCAACCATTCCCGGCGACGGCATCGGCAAGGAAGTCGTGCCCGCCGGCCAGCAAGTGCTCGAAGCCCTGGCTTCGGCCAGCAACAGCTTCAAGTTCGAGTTCGAGAACTTCGACTGGGGCGGCGACTACTTCCGCCAGCACGGCGTGATGATGCCCGACGACGGCCTGAACGCCATCCGCGACAAGGACGCGATCCTGTTCGGTTCCGCCGGCGACCCGCACATCCCCGACCACATCACGCTCTGGGGCCTGCGCCTGAAGATCTGCCAGGGCTTCGACCAGTACGCCAACGTGCGCCCGACGCGCATCCTTCCCGGCATCGACGGCCCGCTCAAGCGCTGCGGCCCGGACGACCTGAACTGGGTCATCGTTCGCGAGAACTCGGAAGGCGAATACTCCGGCGTCGGCGGCCGCGTGCACCAAGGCCATCCGATCGAAGCCGCGACCGACGTGTCGATGATGACCCGCGCCGGTGTCGAGCGCATCATGCGATTCGCCTTCAAGCTGGCCCAGTCGCGGCCCCGCAAGCTGCTGACCGTCATTACGAAGAGCAACGCCCAGCGCCACGCGATGGTCATGTGGGACGAGATCGCGGTGCAGATCGCCAAGGAGTTCCCGGACGTCAAGTGGGACAAGGAACTGGTCGACGCCTCGACGGCCCGCATGATCAACAACCCGGCATCGCTCGACACCATCGTCGCGACCAACCTGCACGCCGACATCCTGAGCGATCTTGCCGCCGCGCTGGCCGGCAGCCTGGGCATCGCGCCCACCGGCAACATCGATCCCGAGCACCGCTATCCGTCGATGTTCGAGCCGATCCATGGCTCGGCCTTCGACATCATGGGCAAGGGCCTCGCCAACCCGGTCGGCACCTTCTGGTCGGTTGTGATGCTGCTGGAGCACCTCGGCGAGGCCGATGCCGCCCGCCGCGTCATGCAGGCCATCGAGCGGGTCACGGCCGACAAGTCGCTGCACACCCGCGACCTCGGCGGCAAGGCCACCACCGCCGACGTCACCAGGGCCGTGTGCGAGCAGGTCGCCGGCACCGCGCAACGCAAGGCCGCCTGACTGCGCCCGAGCCCGGCCGGCCCAGAGCGGCCGGGCCTTTTCCCTGAACCAGGGGACGGCACGCGCCGCCTCTCATCGCGAAGCAGCCGCCAAGCGCTGCAGGGGCGAACTCGTGCCCACACATCCACCAGGAGACAAATCATGCGCCGCTTCTTCGGAAAGTTGTACGTCCAGGTCCTCGTCGGCGTGTTCGCCGGTGCGGCCCTCGGCTTCTTCGCACCCCACATCGCCGGCGACTTCAAGCCGCTGGGCGACATCTTCATCAAGCTGATCAAGATGGTGTTCGCACCGATCATCTTCGCCACCGTGGTGCTCGGCATTGCGCGGATGGAGAACATGAAGGAGCTCGGCCGCGTCGGCGTGCGGGCCCTGATCTATTTCGAGGTCCTGTCGACCTTCGCCCTGGCGCTCGGCCTGCTGGTCGTCAACGTCGTCGGCCCCGGCAACGGCATGAACATCGATCCCGCGCGGCTCGACACCAAGGCCATCGCCAGCTACACCGCGGCGGGCGCCAAGTCCGAGGGCTTCATCGACTTCGTGATGCACCTGGTGCCGACCAGCGTCATCGACGCGCTGGCCCGCAACGACATCCTGCAGATCCTGGTGTTCTCGACCCTGTTCGGCATCGCGCTCTCACACATCGGGCCGCGCGCCAAGCCGGTGGTGGACTTTCTCGACTCGTTCACGCACGGCGTGTTCTCGATCGTCGGGATGATCATGCGGCTGGCCCCGCTGGCGGCCTTCGGTGCGATGGCATTCACGGTGGGCGCCTACGGACTGGGCTCGATCGTGGCGCTCGGCAAGCTGATGGGCACGATGTACATCACCTGCTTCCTGTTCGTGGCGGTCGTGCTGGGCTTCATCGCGCGGCTGTCGGGCTTCAGCCTGTGGAAGTTCCTGAAGTACATCAAGGACGAACTCTTCACCGTGCTCGGCACCAGCTCGTCCGAGTCCGTGGTGCCGCAGCTGATGCGCAAGCTGGAGCATGCCGGCGTCTCGAAGCCGGTGGTGGGCCTGGTCGTGCCGGCCGGACTGACCTTCAACCCGGACGGCCAGTGCATCTACTACACGATGGCCGCGATCTTCATCGCCCAGGCCACCAACACGCCCCTGACCATGATGGACCAGCTCGTCGTCCTGGGCGTGCTGCTGCTCACGTCCAAGGGGTCGGCCGGCGTCACCGGCTCCGGCTTCATCACGCTGGCGGCGACGCTCGCCTCGATGGGCAAGATTCCGGTCGCCGGCATGGTGCTGCTGCTGGGCGTGGACCGCTTCATGTCGGAGGCGCGGTCGATCACCAACACGATCGGCAACGCGGTGGGCACCATCGCCATCGCCCGCTGGGTCGGTGCGGTGGACCGCCAGCGCCTGACGCAGGTGCTCGACGGCAAGAGCGATCCGGAGGACCTGGACGGGCTCTATGAAAGCGACGACGAGGCCAGCAACATCAAGCCGATTCGCGTCGAGCTGGCCGATGCGCGGATCGCGGCCTGAGCCGGAGGACTGCCGCCATGAACCCCGCAGACCCCCGCAGCGTGCTGCGCGCGATGTTCGACGCCGCGATCGCCGCCGCGCAACCCGCGCTGTGCGTCCCCCGCCACCTGCCGGCGCCGCCCAAGGGACGGCTGGTCGTGATCGGCGCGGGCAAGGCCTCGGCAGCGATGGCCCGCGCCGTCGAGGATCACTGGCCCGGCAAGCTCTCGGGGCTGGTGGTGACCCGCTACGGCTATGCGGTGCCCTGCGAACGCGTCGAGGTCGTCGAGACGGCCCACCCCGTACCCGACGCTGCCGGAGAACTTGCGGCCCGCCGGCTGCTCGCGACCGTCGAAGGACTGACCGCCGACGACCTGGTGCTGTGCCTGATCTCGGGTGGCGGCTCCTCGCTGCTTCCTCTGGCGTTGCCCGGGCTCACCCTGGCCGACGAGCAGGCCCTTAACCGCGCGCTGCTGGCGAGCGGCGCAAGCATCAGCGAGATGAACTGCGTGCGCCGACACCTGTCGGCCATCAAGGGCGGGCGGCTGGCAGCGGCCTGCCGGCCGGCGCGCGTCCTAAACCTGTTGCTGTCGGACGTTCCCGGCGACAACGCGGTCGACATCGCCTCGGGGCCGACCGTCCCCGATCCGAGCACCTGCGCCGACGCGCTCGACATCCTGCATCGCTATGCGATCGACGTGCCGCCACGGGCGCGCGCGCTGCTCGAAAGCGGCGAGGGTGAAACCCTGAAGGCGGGCGATGCGCGGCTGCCCGAGATCGAAACCCGCTTCATCGCGACACCGCAGATGGCGCTCGAAGCGGCCGCCGCCGTCGCCCGGGATGCCGGCCTGCATCCGTACATCCTGGGCGACGCCATCGAGGGCGAGGCCCGCGACGTGGCCAAGACGATGGCCGGCATCGCACTGCAGGTGGCGCGGCGTGGCCAGCCGATGCCGGGGCCGTGCGTGCTGCTCTCCGGCGGCGAAACCACGGTCACCGTGCGCGGCAGCGGACGCGGTGGCCGGAACGTCGAGTTCCTGTTGTCGCTCGGCATCGCACTGAATGGCGAGCCGCGCATTTATGCACTGGCCGGCGACACGGACGGCGTCGACGGCCAGGAAGAGATTGCCGGCGCGCTGCTGGCGCCCGACACGCTGCACCGCGCATGGAAGCAGGGCCTGAGGCCCCGATCGCACCTCGACGACAACGACGGCCATGGCTTCTTCGGGGCGCTCGGCGACTCGGTCGTGACCGGCCCGACCCTCACCAACGTGAACGACTTTCGCGCGATCGTGATCACCGCCGGCACATCCGCTGCGGGCGGGACCGATGGCGCATCCAGGAGAAACTGACATGCGACGCAGCAAGCAAGCGAAGATCGTGGCGACCCTCGGGCCAGCCAGCGACGACCGCAAGACCATCCAGGCGCTCTTCGACGCCGGCGCGGATGTGTTCCGGCTGAACTTCAGCCACGGCAAGCACGAGGACCACAAGCGCCGGCTCGACCTCATCCGCGAGATCGAGCGCGACAGCGGCAGGCCCATCGGCGTGCTGCTCGACCTGCAGGGGCCGAAGCTGCGCATCGGTACCTTTCCCGGCGGTCCGGTCACCCTGGTCGAGGGCACGCCGTTCAGGCTCGATCTCGACACGAAGTCACCGGGCAACATCGAGCGCGTCGCCCTGCCGCACCCCGAGATCTTCGCGGCGCTGGAGACCGGCACGGAATTGCTGCTGGACGACGGCCGGCTTCGCCTGCGCGTCGAAGGCTTCGGCAAGGACTACGCCGACACCCGCGTGGTGAACGGCGGCACCTTGTCGGACCGCAAGGGCGTCAACGTGCCCGGCGTCGTGCTGCCGCTCTCCGCGATGACCGAGAAGGACCGCACCGACCTCGCCTACGGCCTGACGCTCGGCATCGACTGGGTGGCGCTGTCCTTCGTGCAGCGGCCCGAGGACGTCATCGAAGTCCGGAACATCGTCGCCGGCCGCGCGGGCATCGTCGCCAAGCTCGAGAAGCCGGCCGCCATCGCCTCGCTGGACGCCATCGTCGCCGAAACCGACGCCGTGATGGTCGCGCGCGGCGACCTGGGCGTCGAGATGCCGGCCGAGCAGGTGCCGTCGATCCAGAAGCGGATCATTCGCGCATGCCGACGTGCCGGCAAACCGGTGATCGTCGCCACGCAGATGCTCGAATCGATGGTCACCGCGCCGGTCCCCACGCGGGCCGAAGCCTCGGACGTGGCGACCGCGATCTACGAAGGCGCCGACGCGGTCATGCTGTCGGCGGAGTCGGCCAGCGGGCGCTATCCGGTAGAGGCGGTGAAGATGATGAGCAGCATCATCACGCACACCGAGAGCGATCCGAACTACCGCGCCGCGATCGACTCCTCGCGTGCCGAACCGCTCGCGCGCACCGCCGATGCCATCGGCTCCGCGATGCGGGACATCACGGGCCTGCTCAATGCGGCGGCCAGCGTCGCCTACACCAGCTCCGGCTACTCGGCACTGCGCATGGCGCGCGAGCGCCCGCGCGCTCCCATCATCGGCATGACGCCCCGGCTCGCCACGGCACGCCGGCTGGCGCTTGCGTGGGGTGTGCACGCGGTGCTATGCCATGAAGTCGTGGACGTGCCGGAGATGAGCGAGCTCGCCTGCCGCACCGCGCTCAAGGAAGGCTTCGGGGCTTCCGGGCAAACCATCGTGATCTCGGCCGGCATGCCCTTCGGCACCTCCGGCACCACCAACCTCCTGCGCATCGCGCAGATCTGAAACGGGAGCAGACATGGCATCCATCCAACACGTCCGGGGCTTCGAGATCCTGGACTCCCGCGGCAATCCCACCGTGGCGGCCGAGGTCGTCCTGTCGGACGGCGCGAAAGGCTTCGCCGCGTCGCCCTCGGGCGCTTCCACCGGTGCGCGGGAAGCGATCGAACTGCGCGACGGCGATCCGAAACGGTACTTCGGCAAAGGCGTCATGCGGGCGGTAGGTCATGTGAACGGCGAGCTTGGCCAGGCCTTGATCGGCCGGGCGGCCGAAGACCAGGCGGCCATCGATCGCGTGATGATCGATCTCGACGGGACCCCGACGAAGTCGCGGCTGGGCGCGAATGCCATCCTCGCGGTCTCGCTTGCGGCGGCCAAGGCGGCTTCGGCTTCCAGAGGGGAGCCGCTCTACCGCTCCATCGGCGGCGATCGCAAGCCGGTGCTGCCGCTGCCCATGATGAACATCATCAACGGCGGTGCCCACGCCGACAACAACGTCGACATGCAGGAATTCATGATCGTGCCGGTCGGTGCGCCGCGCTTCTCCGAAGCGATGCGTTGGGGCGTCGAGGTCTTCCATTCGCTGAAGAGCCTGCTCAAGGGTCGCGGCATGTCGACCGCGGTCGGCGACGAAGGCGGTTTCGCGCCGGACTTGCCGTCGAACGAGGCGGCCATCGAGGTCATTCTTGCCGCGATCGAACGGGCCGGCTTCAAGGCCGGGACGGACATCGCCCTGGGACTGGACGTCGCGAGTTCGGAGTTCCACAAGGGTGGCCTGTACGAACTCGCCTCCGAAGGAAAACGTTTCGATTCGTCGCAGTTCGTCGACTACCTG
This sequence comes from Variovorax glacialis, assembly GCF_051216375.1. NCBI lineage: Bacteria > Pseudomonadati > Pseudomonadota > Betaproteobacteria > Burkholderiales > Comamonadaceae > Variovorax > Variovorax glacialis. The sequence goes on from NZ_JBPJZT010000004.1 coordinate 310,853, forward strand.
GCGCGCTGGGTCGATGCCTATCCCATCGTCACCATCGAGGACGGCATGGCAGAGGACGACTGGGACGGCTGGGAGCTGCTGACCGCCCGGCTCGGCCGTCGCGTGCAGCTGGTGGGCGACGACCTGTTCGTCACCAACACCGAGATCCTGCAGCACGGCATTGCGCGCGGCGCGGCCAACTCGATCCTCATCAAGCCGAACCAGATCGGCACCCTGACCGAGACGCTCGCCGCCATCGCGATGGCGGACAAGGCCGGTTATTCCGCGGTCGTCTCGCACCGCTCGGGCGAGACCGAGGACACCACCATCGCCGACTTGAGCGTGTGCACGGCCGCGACGCAGATCAAGACCGGCTCGCTGTGCCGTTCCGACCGCATGGCCAAGTACAACCGCCTCCTGCTCATCGAGGCCGAGCTGGGCGCCGCGGCGGTTTTCGCAGGTTGCACCACACCCATGAGGAGACAAGCATGAAGACATCGACATCCCGCCCCTTCGGTCCACGCAATGCCTTGACGGCGATCGCCCTCGGACTTGCCGCGTCGCTTGCAGCGGCGCAGACGTGGCCTTCCAAGCCGATCACGCTCGTCGTGCCGTTTCCACCGGGGGGCAGCTCGGATGCGCTCGCGCGTGCCATCACCACGCCGCTGTCACAGAGTCTCGGCCAACCCGTGATCGTCGAGAGCAAACCGGGCGCCGGCGCGACGGTCGGCGCCGACTACGTGTCGAAGGCCAGGCCGGACGGCTACACGCTGCTCATGGGCGCGGTGCACCACACCATCGCCACCAGCGTCTACAAGAAGCTGCCGTACGACTTCGAGAAGAGCTTCGCGCCGATCACCACGGTCGCGATGGTGCCCAATGTGCTGGTGGTCGGTGCCAAGTCGCCTGCCACCGACGTCAAGAGCCTGGTGGCGCTGGCGAAGGCCTCCCCCGGAAAGCTGTCGTACGGATCGAACGGCAACGGCACGGTGCAGCACCTGATCGGGACGCAGTTCTCCAGCATCGCGGGCGTCGAGCTTCTGCACGTGCCTTACAAGGGCAGCGCGCCGCTCACTACCGACCTGCTGGGCGGCCAGGTCGACATGTCGTTCGACACGCTGACGCCGCTGGTACAGCACATCAAGGGCGGCAAGCTGCGTGCACTGGCGGTGACCACCGCCAGGAGATCGAGCACCTTGCCCGATGTGCCGACGCTGGCCGAAGCCGGAATCAAGGATTTCAACCAGGGCACGTGGTTCGGGATCCTGGCACCGGCCGCCACGCCCAAGGAGGTGATCGCGAAGCTCAACGCCGAGATGGTGAAGATCATCCAGTCGCCGGAATTCAGGAAGCGGATGGAAGAGATCGGCGCGGAGCCGGTCGGTGACACGCCGCTCCGCATGGCGACTCAGATCAAGGACGACACGACCAAATACGGCAAGCTGGTGAAGGAAGCCAAGGTAGCCATCGAGTGACTCACGATCGCGCGCCGCAAGGACATGCGGCCGCCCATGCCCTGTTTCACGCTGCGGGCGATGAAGGAGGAAGACCTGCGCGGCGCCTACCTCTATATCCGGACGCTTGGGCCCAAGGGCGCTCCGGCACCGGACTATGTGCCGCCAGGGAAGCTTCCCCATCCGCCCGTCGTCACGTTCCCCGATTGAAGCCTTCGGCACGACGGCGATGGAAGCCGGCACGACGCCGGCCGCAGGTAGCTCCGTCCTGCCTGTTAGGCGCAGAATCTCCCGTCCGTGCCAGCGGGATGCCGCGCGCGGCCCATCACCTCGAACAACGGAGACGATCATGGCATTCAATGGTTCGGCCATCGTGGCATTGCTGGACGGCGCTGTCGCGAAGGGCGCCTTGCATGGTGTGTCGGCGGTCGTGGTCGACCGCAACGGGCAGCTGTTCCACCATGCTGCCGGCGAAGCGCGCGAAGGCACGCTGTTCCGCAACGCGTCGATGACCAAGGCAGTGGCCACGACGGCGGCGCTGCAGCTCGTCGAACAAGGGCGGCTGGGCCTCGATGCCACGGTCGAATCCATCCTGCCGGCGTTCGGCGAGTTGTCCGTGCTGGACGGCTTCGACGGCGACAAGCCACGCCTTCGACCCCCCGCCAGCAAGGCCACCGTCCGCCAGTTGATGACGCACTCGGCGGGCCTGGGCTACTTCTTCCTCAACGAGAAGCTGCTCCGCTACCACACGCTGACGGGCGAGCCGAATCCCCTGTCGGGCCTGAAGCGCAGCCTGTCGGTACCGCTGGTCAACGATCCGGGCACCGCCTGGGAGTACGGCGTCAACACCGACTGGCTGGGACTCATTGTCGAGAAGCTCTCGGGCCACAGCCTCGGCAGCTACCTGCGGGAATTCGTCTACGGGCCGCTGGGCATGAACGACTCGACCTTCGCGCCAAGCGCCGAGCAGCGCGCACGGCTGCTGCGCGTGATGCAGCGTCAAGGCGACGGCACGCTCGCGCCATCGCAGCTCGACTTGCCGCCCACCTCGGAATGGGATGCGGCCGGCCACGGCTCGTACGGAACGGTGCAGGACTATGGCCGCTTCGTGCAGGCATGGCTGAACGACGGCGCCGGCATCCTCAAGCCCGCCACCGTGCAGATGGCGCTGCAGAACCACCTGGGCGAGATCCAGCTACCGGCGCTGCTGAAGTCGACGTTGCCCGAACTCTCGAACGACGTGCCCGCGCTTCCGGTGCCGCAATCGTGGGGGCTGGGCTTCCATCTCACGTTGGCCGACCTGCCGGGCATGCGAAGCAATGGAACCGGCGACTGGGCGGGCGTCTTCAACTCGTTCTACTGGATCGATCGCTCGAAAGGCATCGGCGGCGTGTTGATGACGCAACTGCTGCCCTTCTTCGACATGCCCGTCATCGAGACACTCATCGGATTCGAGATGGCCGTCTACCAGCAGGTCGGCTCGGCTGTACCCGCGGCTTGAATCGCCACAGGGCGGCAGTCCGGGAACTAAGCCTTCTTCACGAAAGCGCTGCACCAGCCCTTCGCCGCCACATTCTTGCCCGCGAACAGCGGACACGGCCCGCTGGCTTCGCCGGGCTTGCCCTGGTAGAGCTGGCAGGACGCGCAGTCCTGTCCGGCAGCGAACTTCGGGAACTTGGCCTTGTCCACCTTCGACGCATCGGGGACGTAGCCCAGCGCCGCGGCCTGTGGATCCTTCGGGTCGAGATCTGCGGCAAGGGCGAGTCGGGTGCCCAGAAGGGCGGCGCCGGCGACGGGGACAACCTGCAGGAACGAACGACGTGAGGTCATGTGGCACCTTCTTCGTGTAGTGGGAACCGTGGGGCCTTTGATTATCCGCGTGAGCCCGCCGCGCGGCGCCTCGCACGACGTAGGACACGGGCGACCTCCGATTGCGCCAAATGCTGCACCGCCGCAATGGGCCCGCTGCCACACTGGATTGCAACGGCCGACAGGTCACCGAGAGGCACCATGAGCAACCCCTGGACCAAGAAAAACCCGCTGATGAGCATGTGGCTCAGTTCCGCCAACAAGGCGATGAGCGCGAGCCGTGGTCAGGTGGCCGGTGCTGCAAAGCGCCAGGTTGCCGCGACCCAGGCCGATGCGGTCAAGCAGATCGTCGATTTCTGGAGCGGCAAGACGGCCGTCAAGGCGCCGGCCAAGAAGCGAAGGCGTCGCTGAATGGCGAGGCGCAAGAAGGTCACGTGGACTGGAATCTTTGCAAAGAACGTCGCGGCGCTTTCGCGCACCGGCTTGCGCATGAACGCGCGGGTCGTGGACGGCGCTGTCAAGCTGGCGATCGACAAGGCCCGCCCGCCGGCCGGCGCGGGGCAATGGATTTCCGGCGTGGCAATGGGCGCTGCGGGCATGCGTCGCTTCCGGCTCTACCGACCGCCCGGCGTCAAGTTCGGGGAGCGGCTGCCGCTGATGGTCATGCTGCACGGTTGCCTGCAGGACGCCAAGAGCTTCGCGACCAGCACCCGGATGAACGGCGTGGCGGCGCGCGAGCGATTCCTCGTGCTCTATCCGGAGCAGGACCGGGTATCCAACGCCCAGGGCTGCTGGAACTGGTACGACACTTCCGCGGGTCGCGCCTATGGCGAGGTCGCGCTCATCATGAAAGCCATCGATCAGGTCTGCCTGATGTACCCGGTGGACCGCACGCGCGTGGCGGTCGCAGGACTCTCCGCCGGCGCCAGCATGGCTGCGCTGCTGGCGAGCAGGCACCCGGAGCGATTCAAGGCGGTCGTGATGCATTCGGGCATCCCGCCGGGGACGGCCCATTCGACGCTCTCCGCGATGGGCGCGATGGTGGGCCATCGAACGACAAAGCCGCTGGTCGCGACGCCGGCGACCATGGCCGCATCGTGGCCCCCGCTGATGGTGATCCACGGCGGACTGGACCGCGTGGTGGCCACGAGCAATGGTCACGCGGCGGTACAGGCATGGGCCGACGCGGCGGGTGCCACGGACGTCAAGGCGCGCAGCGTGCAGAGGGGCAACCGGTATCCGACGAACATCACCGAGTTCAAGCGCAGGGGGCACGCCGTGGCCACGCTCGTAGAGATCGCGCGCCTCGGACATGCGTGGAGTGGCGGCGCTGCCAAGCAGCCCTACAGCGATGGAAAGGGACCCGACGCGTCCCGCATGGCCTGGGCGTTCGCGGCCCGGCAGTTTCGGGCTGGATGAAGTCCAGCGATGCGGCGAGCGCGCTCCCGCCAGTTTGAATGAATACGACAAGGACACCATGAAGCAAATGACCTGCTCGAAATGCGGCAACCGCGTTTTCTTCGAGAACCTGACCTGCGAGACGTGCGGCTCGACACTGGGCTATGCACCCGAGGAGCAGCGCATGCTCGCCTTCGACGCCTCGGAGGAAGACGCGTGGCTGAGGCTGGGCGAGTCGGGCGGCGAGTACAGGCCTTGCGTGAACCGCAAGCAGAACGTGTGCAACTGGATGGTGCCTGCCGAGAGCTCGCACCACCATTGCCTGTCGTGTCAGACGACCCACACCATTCCCGAACTCACCAAGCCAGAGAACCATGGCTACTGGGCCGCGCTCGAACAGGCCAAGCGGCGTCTCTTCTACACGCTGGTCGAACTCGTCCTGCCGACGCCCAACAAGCTGGACGACCCCGACAACGGGCTGTCCTTCGAGTTTCTCGAGCAGGTGAACCCCAAGCAACGGGTGCTCACCGGCCACGACGAGGGCGTCATCACGCTCAACATCGCCGAAGCCGACGATGCGCGTCGCGAGCACATCCGAATGTCGATGCACGAACCCTACCGAACCTTGCTGGGTCATTTCAGGCACGAGATCGGCCACTACTACTGGGACAGGCTGGTGCGCGGCACGCAGTGGATCGACGAGTACCGGTCACTGTTCGGCGACGAGCGCGCGAGCTACGAGGAAGCGTTGAAGAAGCACTACGCCTCGCCGGTGGCGGATTGGCCGCAGCGCTTCATCAGCGTCTATGCCAGTTCGCACCCGTGGGAAGACTGGGCGGAGACGTGGGCCCACTACCTGCACATGGTGGACGGCCTGGAGACCGCTGCCGCGTGGGGCGCGCGACTCGATCTCGCCCTGCCGGCCGGGCCCGCCCTGAAGGTGAACAAGCTCGACCTGAACGCCGAGTCCATCCGGCATACGGTGGTCGAGCAATGGCTGCCGGTCTCCCAGTTCATCAATGCGATGGATCGCAGCCTCGGGGCGCACGACAGCTATCCCTTCATCGTGGTCCCGCCGGTGATCGAGAAGCTCGACTTCATTCATCGCGTCGTGCGTGCGGGAAGTTCCGGGAGCGTTCCCATGAACTTCCTGCCGCGTCGGGCGGTCGAGGCGACAGTGGCATAGCGATCGACGACTCGCCGGCCTGGCCTATTTCAGCTTGGCGTCTTCCCGCTTTGCTTCGGCCATCGCCTCCGGCTCCAGTTCTTCCGCGTAGCGGTTGAGCCGCACGAAGAGTCCCCAGCCGGCAAGGATCACGCCGACAGCGCACAGCAACGCAGCGGCATAGAGGAGCAGCGACGGCGCTTGACGCGCCTTGAAGGTGGCCACGAGCCCCTCGACCGCGACCGCCACGACGATCACGACCATGAAGCGCGAAAGAAAGCGTCGCACGCGAGTAGGTGCGCTGATATGCGCGTCGCGGATGACTTCCTCCTCCGCGATGGTCTGGGAGATCTGCAAGGCGACCACCGCAGCGGCCAGCAGGCCCATGGCCTCGATGATGGTTTCAGCCGACGAGGCGTCCAGCTCGTTGACGAACGCCGCCCAGGCCATGCGCGCCGCGATGGCAATCAGCATGATCGCAGCCATTGCGAAGAGCGCCGCCATGAAGGCGTGAATCGCCGAATAGGCGCCAAGCAGCAGCTTCATGGATGCGGATCAGGCGTTGCGGTCAGCCGGCATCCTTCAAGGCCTGCTTGGCCTTGTCGGCAGAGCTCTTCGACCTGTTCTTGTGGTAGCCGGACTTGACGTTGTTGACCGCCTTGCCGACCGGGCCGCTCTTCTTGGCCTCGCTGTCCGCGCGCTTCTCGTCGATCTTGTGCTTCGTCGCGTCTGTGGCTTCGGAGGCAGCCTTGCCGATCTGGGCGCCAGCGGTCATGACGGTGAGGGAGGCGGCGAGCGCGAACAGGATCTTGTGCATCGGGGTTTCCAGACGTTGAATGAACAACGCCGATGGTTGCCGCGTTGCCGATGCGGCCGTGTCAGCGGTGGCCTCGCCTGTCTTTGGCTGCCGACCTATACGTTGTGTCAGGTTTTCGGTGCGCTGCCGACCAGCACCGGCTCGGCGCGGTAGCGGTCGGGGAACACCTTGTTGAGGTTCTCGATCTTGGGCAGGTCGTTGAAGACGATGTAGGGCTGCGACGGGTTGTGCGTCAGATAGTCCTGGTGGTACGCCTCCGCCGGGAAGAAGCGCTTCTGCAGTTCGATGGTCGTCACGATCGGCTGGCCGAAGCTCTTGGCCTTGCCGAGTTGATCGATGTAGGCCTTGGCGATGCGGGCCTGTTCCGCATTCTGTGCGAAGACGGTGGAGCGGTATTGCGTGCCGTGGTCGGGCCCTTGCCGGTTGAGCTCGGTCGGGTTGTGCGCGACGGAGAAATAGATCTGGAGGATGCGCCCGTAGCTGATCTGCTTGGGGTCGAAAGTGATCGACACCGCTTCGGCATGGCCTGTCCTGCCGGAGCTCACGGTTTCGTACTGGGCGGTCTTTTCATCGCCGCCCGCGTAGCCGGAGACGGCGTTCGTCACGCCCTTCACGTGCTGGAAGACCCCTTGCACACCCCAGAAGCAACCGCCGGCAACGACGGCCGTCTCGGTGGCCGCGCTCGATGCGGCGGCATCTTCGGCGGGCGCGGGAATCACGACCGCGTTCTCCGCCGCCATGGAAGGAAGGACACGCAAAGCGCCTGCGCCCGCCAGGAGGGCCAGTGCGCTCAGCGCTGCGCGGCGGGAGAAGAGGGCGCTGGCCGGGGATGAATGGACGCGGGCTGCGGAGGACTTGATCATCTGTCGTCTTTCGTTGATGGAGCCAGGGCGCGATCTTCCGATGCGCCCGCGCCTTGCGCTTGCCGCGCTCCGAAAGGCCATGGCAGGAGTCGGGGTCGGAAGCAGGGCTGTAACCGGCCGGCGGTTTGAAACGAACTACATCGCGAATACAGATTCACAACCTTCAATCAACCCAAGCAGGGGAATTGCCATGACCGTTCAAGGAAGACGCTTCGCCCTCGTTGCGGGAACATCCACGCTTGGCCTGGCGATTGCCAATGCCCTCGGCTGGAGCCCCCGGCCCGCGGAGGCCGCGGAAGGCAAGTTCGAAGTGACCCACACGGACGAGGAATGGCGCAAGCGCCTGACACCCAACCAGTACGCGGTGCTGCGCAAGGAAGGGACCGAGCGCCCCTTTTCCAGCCCATTGAACGACGAGCATCGCGAGGGCGTCTTCGCGTGCGCGGGCTGCGACCTCGACGCGTTCTCGTCGAAGACGAAGTTCGACAGCAGGACCGGCTGGCCGAGCTTCTGGCAGCCCTTGCCGAACGCTGTCGGCCAGACCGAGGACAAGACCTTCGGCATGGTTCGCACGGAGGTGCATTGCCGCCGCTGCGGCGGGCACCTGGGTCATGTCTTCGACGACGGGCCGAAGCCGACCGGCCTGCGCTATTGCATGAATGGGGTGGCGCTCAAGTTCACGCCGGGCGCGGCCTGAGGGTTTGTCGAAACAGGACCTCCGTAGGGCCGGGATCGTTCGGCCTTGTCGTTTACGAACGGATCACGGAGTCTTTCGCCGGCGAGCCGGTCCGGCTGGGCGAAGTGGCACAGGACGCGGGAGAATCGATTCCTGCCAAAGGAGCATGCCCGTGACCGACGAAGCCATCACCGCCAAAGCCGAGAAGAAGGGGCCCGCCTTCTGCGAGGGCGCGCTTTCACTTCCGGTGCGCGGCGTGCGCGCCGGAAGGGAATTCGCGGCGCAGGACTGGGTTGCCGACGAAGTGCCCGTTGCGCTCGAGTACAACGGCATCTCGCATGCCGTGATGCTCGCGACCCCGCTCGATCTCGAGGACTTCGCCCTGGGTTTCTCGCTGAGCGAAGGGATCCTCGGCGCACCGCACGAGCTGTTCTCCGTGGAGGAGGAACGCTCCGACATCGGCATCACGCTCCATCTGCAGGTGGCCAGCGGTCCCTTCGCGCGCCTGAAGGAACGCCGGCGCTCGCTGACGGGCCGTACCGGATGCGGCCTTTGCGGAACGGAAAGCCTCGGGCAAGTCTGCCGGAACCTGCCTGAGCTGCCCGACAGTCCACCATGGCGCCGCGAGGCCATCAGCCATGCGATGTCCCAGTTCTTCCAATTGCAGGCGCTGCAGCAGGCGACCGGCGCGGTCCACGCCGCCGCCTGGTGTTCGGCCGAAGGCGAAGTACTGTGGCTGCGCGAGGACGTCGGTCGCCACAACGCGCTCGACAAGCTGATCGGCGCGCTGGCCACCAACGACATCGACGCTTCAGCCGGCTTCATCGCCGTCACGAGCCGTGCCAGCTTCGAGATGGTGCAGAAGACGGCCATGGCCCGCGTCTCGCTCCTGGCCGCTGTTTCGGCGCCCACGTCGCTCGCGGTCGCGACGGCGCAGAGCGCCGGCATGACGCTGGTCGGCTTCGCGCGGAAGCAGGACCTAGTCGTCTACTGCCACGACGACCGGTTGGAGTTCGACCCCGTCAGCGGGGATCGCGCTGCACACTGACGCCCTGGTCCGGATGGCCAATCAGATCGGGCGGTTCTTCTATAGGGCAGGCCGCGCGGCCTCCTTACGCATGCGGGTCGGCGCGCGACGTACCGAAGGCGAGCGCGGGCCCCGTTGAACGGGCGCGCTCTCGACGACACCGACCAGTTGACCCACCACCAGCCGCACCTGCGACTGCAGCGCGGCGACGGCGCGACGGTCGCCCGCCAGGTGCTTCAGCAGGCACTGCTGGAACAGGCCGTCGAACATGGCGTAGGCGACGCTGCTCGGCACGCGCACCGGCGTGCCGGTGAGTTCGGCAAAGCGCGACATCACACGCCAGATCATCCGCTCGAGGCTCTTGTCGATCTCCGCGACGTCGTCCCGGAAGGCCGCCTCGAACAGGGATTGCGCCCGCAGGTCGTACCAGAGCCGGTGCATCGTCGCGTCCTTGCGGACGGTTTCAGCCAGGCCTGCGGTGAACCCTTCCAGCAGTTCCTCGTACGAGCTTGCCTCGGTCGTGACCTCGTCGTAGCGCGTCACGCAGCGCGCCTTGTACTGGCGCACGCTGCACAGGATCAGATCGAGCTTGTCGGTGAAGTAGTAGTGCAGCACCCCGTGCGAGAAGGCGGAGTTCTGCGCGATCTCGCGCAGGCTGGTGCGGGCATAGCCGAGTTCGGCGAGGGTCTGCATCGCCGCTTCGCCGAGCTCGGCGCGGCGCTCGTTGAACTTGTCGTCGGGGGCGCGAGGAGTCTTGAGCATGCGCCCATTGTAGAGAGCGATGACCGCATCCGAGCCCACTCATCAGTGCAAACCCGCGTGTCTTGACAACTGTCCTGATAAATCTTGACAGCCGTCAAGGCCACTTCTAGCATCGACTCGCGTTCCTTGACGATCGTCCAAAACAAACAGGAGACAACATGCAGAAGTTCGACTTGTCGGGCCGCAAGGCCCTGGTGACTGGCGGGGCGCGCGGCCTCGGCGAAGGCATGGCACAGGCGCTCGCAGCGGCTGGTGCCTCGGTGATGATCGGCGACGTGCTCGCCTCGCTCGGCCGTGACACGGCCGGCAAACTGTCGGCGGGCGGTGCCAAGGTGGGCTTCGTCCAGCTCGACGTCACCAAGGAAGAGGACTGGGCCGCTGCGGTCCAGGCGACCGTCGACACGCTCGGCGGCTTCGACATCCTCGTCAACAACGCGGGCATCGAAATCACGGCGCTCGTGACCGAGATCGAAGCGGCCGACCTCCGCCGCATGCTCGACGTGAACATCGTCGGCACCGCGCTCGGCATGAAGCACGCATTCCGCGCGATGCGCCCCGGGGGCGTTGCCGGCAAGGGCGGCGCCGTCGTCAACATTTCCTCGGTCGCGGCGACCATCGCCTTCCCCGCGATCGCCGGCTACTCGGCCACCAAGTCCGCGGTCGATCGCCTGACGCGCGTCGGCGCGATGGAGGCCGGCAAGCTCGGCTACGGCGTGCGCGTGAACTGCATCTACCCGGGGCTCGTCCCCACCGAGATGGGCATGAAGCTGGCAGGCGACGTGGTCGCGGCCGGGCTCTTTGCATCGCCCGAAGCGGCGGTGGGCGCGATCATCGAACAGACCCCGGCTGGGCGCCTGGGCGAAGTCGGCGACATGGCCGATGCGGTCGTGTTCCTCTGCTCCGACGCCGCGCGCTTCATCACCGGTGCCGGATTGCCGGTGGACGGCGGCATGGGCACCTGAGCGGCGGTTTCCGCAATCCACCAATAAGGACGAGACATGAGCACCAGCAAGAAACCCGTCGTGGTCTACGGCGCCTCCGGCTACACCGGCCGGCTCATCTGCGAGTACCTGCGCGAGTACAACATCCCCTTCATCGCCGCGGGCCGCAGCAAGGACAAGGTCCTCGATGCGATGAAATCCAACGTCCCGGGCATCGAGACCGCGAGCTACGAGGTGGTCGAGGTCGCGCACAACGTCGACGCGCTGACCGAGCTCTTCACCGGCGCCTCCGTGGTGCTGAACACCGTGGGCCCGTTCGCAAAGTTCGGTCCGGAAGTCGTGCAGGCCTGCCTGGCGGCCAAGACGCACTACACCGACACCACCGGTGAGCAGGACTGGCTGATCACGCTCGACGAGCAGTACGGCGCCAAGTTCGCCGCCGCCGGGCTGCTGCTTTCGCCCGGCCTCGCGCAGATGTACACCACCGGCGAGATCGCCGCGCAGCTGTGCCTGGAGACGCACGGCCTCGATACGCTCGACATCGCGGTGTTCTGGGGCGGGAGCCCGACGATCGCCTCGACGCAGACGATCCTGGTCAACGCCGCGATGGCCAAGGCCTACTTCCTCGAGCAGAACAACTATGTCGAATGGCAGCCGGACGCGGGTCTGTACCACCTGTCGATTCCCGGCCAGCACGAGGCCGCGCTGGCGCTGCCCTGGGGCGGCACATCGCACCCGGTGTGGTTCAAGAAGGACCCGCGCGTCGCCAACGTGAAGGTGCTGGGTGGCGTGTTCAACAAGCCGCTGATGCTGGGCGTGCCGCAGATCGTTGCCGCGGCCCTCAAGGCGACCGAGGGAATGAACCCCGACGACCGTTACGCCGCACTGGCCAAGACGGCAGCGGGCGTCATGAACAGCATGCCGCCGCGAGAGAACCCGCGGATCAACAAGTCGGTGGATTCGGTCCACGCGTCGGGGCCGCTGGGGCGCGCGCACTGCGTCATCTACGGCAACTGCAATTACAAGCAGACCGGCATGCTGCAGGCCTTCGCCGCGGCTTCGCTGCTGCAGCATGCGCCCAAGCGGGTGGGTTTCGCCTCGGGATGCCAGGCCTTCGGCCATCACGAGCTGTTGGGTGCGTTGCGCAGCTTCGGCCTCGTGCAGCCGCCGGTGCTGACCGTTCACCATTGACCGGGCGCACGCCATGCGCCTGATCGACTATCTCGACAAGGGCGCCCAGTTGGGCGGGGGCGCGCCGTGCTTCACGATGGGCGACGCCGACCTGTCCTATGCCGAGGTGCAGGCGCTCAGCCACCGGGTGGGGCGCGCGCTGCAGCGGTCCGGGATTGTTCCGGGCCAGAAGGTCGCCGTGCTCTCCAGCAACGATGCGATCGCCTTCGCCTGCGTGTTCGGCATCTCCCGCGCGGGCGCCGTCTGGTGCCCCATCAACCCGCGCAACGAGGCGAGCGAGAACCGCTTCGTGCTCGATGCCTTCGACTGCGCCTGCCTGATCTTCCACAGCAACTACGCGCCGATGGTCGAGCAGATCCGCGAGGCCTGCCCGAAGCTCGCGACGCTGGTCTGCCTCGACAAGGCGCAGCCCTATGCGCGCTCCTGGGCGCAATGGGTCGAGGAGGCGAGCGACGAGCCGCTGGACGTGGCACCGCCGGACGATCTCGCGATGATCGCGGGCACGGGCGGCACGACCGGCCAGCCAAAGGGCGTCATGCTGTCGGGCCGCAACCTGGAGACCATGTCGGCGCTGACGCTGATGGGCTATCCCTTCGATGGCCGGCCGACCTATCTCGCGCTCGCGCCGCTGACGCATGCGGCCGGCGTCCTGTGCCTTCCTGTGATGGCATTGGGCGGGCGCGTCGTGATCATGCCCAAGCCCGACCTCGGTGACTTCCTCGCGCTGATCGAACGGCACCGCGTGACACACACCTTCCTGCCGCCGACCCTGATCTACATGCTGCTCCAGCACGAGCGGCTCGCGGCCACGCGGCTCGACTCGCTGCAATGCTTCTGGTACGGCGCGGCCCCGATCTCCGCTGCGCGGCTGGAGGAAGCGCTCGGCAAGATCGGCCCGGTGATGGCCCAGCTGTTCGGCCAGACCGAGGCGCCGATGATGATCTCGATGATGTCGCCGCGCGAGCACTTCAACGCCGATGGTTCGGTGGCGCGCGAGCGGCTCACGTCCGCCGGGCGGCCCGGTCCGCTCGTTCAAGTCGCGACGATGAACGCCGACGGCGCGCTGCTGCCCACCGGCGAGACCGGCGAGATCGTGATCCGAAGTTCACTGGTGATGATGGGCTACTACAAGGACCTCGCCGCCACCGAAGCGGCAGGGCGCCACGGCTGGCACCACACCGGCGACATCGGACGGCTCGACGCCGACGGCTTCCTCTACATCGTCGACCGCGCGAAGGACATGATCATCACGGGCGGGTTCAACGTCTACTCGGTCGAGGTCGAGCAGGCGCTGATGCAGCACCCCGATGTGCAGGACAGCGCAGTGGTCGGCCTGCCCGACGAGAAGTGGGGCGAGCGCGTCGTCGCGGTGCTGCAGCTGCACGCCAATCGCAGCAACGACATCGAGCGGACCGCGCAGGAGATCCAGGCCTTCGTGAAGGCGCGCATCGGCAGCGTGAAGACGCCGAAGCAGGTCGAGATCTGGCCGGACCTGCCGCGCTCGAAGGTCGGGAAGGTGCTCAAGAAGGACATTCGCGCCACCCTCATCGAACGGCTCGGTGACGCTGCCGGCAGACCGTGAGCAGGACAGGCACGCATCAGGCGGCGTGAACCTCGAAGGCGTGGCGGCCCCACGGCGGCATGTCGAGGAACAGCCCGCGGGCGAGCAGGTCGTCGCCTGGCCGATCGAAGACAGCCGGGCCGAGCAGATCCTGAAGCCTCAGGGTGCCTTGCGCGATCTCCGGAAAGGGGAGCCGCACGAAGCATTGGGATTGCTGCGGCGAGTAGTTCACGGCCACCAGCATCCACGGTTGACCCGGTGATTCCCAGCGGAAGGCGATGAAGTTGTCCGACGTGGGATTGCCGGCCCATGTCGGAACGCAATCCAGCAAGGACCAACGGCCATCGCGAAACACCGGTCTGCGCAGTACGGCGAGCAGGCCGGCATAGAACTGCGCCAGGTTGTCGTCAACGGCTTCGTCCGGCGCCCGCACCAGATGCGGCGAGATGCGAATGCGCCGCCCCTCGAACTGCCCCTGGTGGAAGAAGCGCAGGCCCGGCGAGAGAAAGGTCAGCACGGCAGCCGCGGGATGGACTTCAGGCGCAAAGGCCGATGCGGCGCGCGGCTCGTCGTGGTTCTCCAGGAAGCGCGCCAGCTTGTCCTGGTAGCCCATGTCCGCGCACAGGTGCTCTCGCACGGGACGCGCACGCCGTTCGTGCAGGCGGTCGTACAGGCGCTTGTCATAGGCGTAGTCGAATCCCTCCTGCTGCAGCGTCCATTCCATGTCCCAGTAGGCCTCCGCCATGAACAGGAAGGCCGGATGCTCGCGCCGCACCGCATCGACCGCCTTGCGCCAAAACGGCTCGGCCCGGATGCCCCAGGTTCGCTCGAACACTTCGGGCAGCACGAGCATCGCCATGTCGCAACGCACGCCGTCGCATTGGCCGGCGATGCGTTCCAGCTCGCCGACCATCGCCGCCTGCAACTTGGGGTTTCCGTAGTTGAGTTGAAGTGTGTCGGGCCAGCCGTCGAAGTACGGGTCGCGGCCATAGGCGAACACCGACAGTCCGCTTTTCGTGGCCAGACGGCAGAAGTTTTGCGGTGAACGCCCCAGGTCTTCTTCCTTGCCGTGCACGAAGTAGCCCGGGTGATCGTCTTTCCATGGGTGATCGGGCGCCATGTGGTTGGGCACGAAGTCGAGCATCAGGCGCAATCCCCGCTGGCGCATGCGCTCGCGAAGTCGAGCGAGCGCCGCGTCGCCGCCGAGGCGCTGGTGCACGGTGTAGCCCGTGATGGCAAAGCCGGAGCCCTCGATGTCGTCCTCGCGGAGGTCGGGCAAGGTCTGCTCGAATTCGCGCCGCCACTGCGGATTGCTGCGCGAGATCCGCTGCGCGGCGGTGCCCGTCTGCCAGACGCTCAACAGCCAGAGCCAGTCGAATCCCGCCGCCGCGAGGCGATCGAGTTCATCGTCCGCAATGTCGTCCAGGGTCGCCGCGCGGCCGAGCGAACGCGACAGGCCCGTCAGCGTGACGCGCGTGTTGATCTGGTACAGCGCCGGGTAGCGAGGCGTGTCCACGGCATCACCGTACCGGGCCGTCAGGACCTGGCGCACCACGCAGCGCGCGGACCGCGGCCGCCTCGGCGCCCGGCATCAGCAGCAGTTCCTTCGTCGCCACCGGGTTCATCTGGATGATGCGCGCCACGCAGCCGGTCCAGCCGGTCTGGTGGCTCGCGCCGATGCCCGCGCCGCTGTCGCCGTGGAAGTACTCGTAGAACAGCAGCAGATCGCGCCAGTGGGGATCGTCGCGGAACCGCAGCGTCGCGCCATGCGCCGGTCGCCGGCCCTCGCTGTCGCGCAGGAAGATCCGGCTCAGGCGCTCGCCGAGTTCCTTGGCCACTTCGAGAAGGGTCATCATCTGCCCCGATCCCGTCGGGCACTCGACCTTGAAGTCCTCGCCGTAGTACGCGTAGAGGCGAAGCAGCGATGTGTAGAGCAGGAAGTTGATCGGCATCCAGACCGGACCGCGCCAGTTGGAGTTGCCGCCGAACATGCCCGAGTCCGAATCGCCCGGCACATAGGCGACGCGATACGACTGGCCCGCATGCTCGAAGACGTAGGGCTGGTCGAGGTGCACGCGGGACAGCGCGCGAATGCCGTACGGACTGAAGAATTCCTTCTCGTCGAGCATGTGCGCGAGGATGCGGCGCAGTTTCTCTTCGTTGACGATCGACAGCATCCGGCGATTGGCCACGCCGGGCTGCTGCGGCAGGTGCATGTTCGCCGCGAGTTCGGGATGCCGCATCAGGAACAGGCGCG
Organism: Variovorax glacialis; assembly: GCF_051216375.1. NCBI lineage: Bacteria > Pseudomonadati > Pseudomonadota > Betaproteobacteria > Burkholderiales > Comamonadaceae > Variovorax > Variovorax glacialis. The sequence continues at coordinate 326,753 of NZ_JBPJZT010000004.1, forward strand.
CGCGGTCGCGGAACTTCGGCATTCGCGCGGCGATGTCTTCCTCGAAAACCGCGACGCCGGCCAGCGGCAGCAGCCCGACGATCGAGCGCACCTTCAGGCGCCTGGCAGTGCCGTCCGGCAGGCGCAGCACGTCGTAGTAAAAGCCATCTTCTTCATCCCACATCTCGTCCTGGCGTTCGCCGACCCGGTCCATCGCGCCGGCGATGAACAGCGTGTGCTGGAAGAACTTCTCGACGAACTCCTCGTACAGCGGCTCGCTCAAGGCCAGTTCGACCGCGATCCGAAGCATCTGCTGGCTGAAGAACACCATCCAGGCTGTCCCGTCGGCCTGGTCGAGGTAGCCGCCCGTGGGCAGCGGCGCGGAGCGGTCGAACACCCCGATGTTGTCGAGCCCGAGAAAGCCTCCTTCGAACACGTTGGCGCCGGTGCGGTCCTTCCTGTTGACCCACCAGGTGAAGTTGACCAGCAGCTTGGAGAAGGCGTACTTGAGGAACTCGATGTCGCCGCCGTCGCCGCGGCGTTCCTTGTCGACCAGGAAGAGCTGCATCGTCGCCCAGGCGTGCACCGGCGGATTCACGTCGCCGAAGTTCCACTCGTAGGCGGGGAGCTGGCCGTTCGGATGCAGATAGTCGTTGCGCAGCATCAGGTCGAGCTGCTGCTTGGCGAAATCGGGGTCGACCATGCCCAGCGGGATCATGTGGAAGGCCAGGTCCCAGGCGGCGTACCACGGGTACTCCCACTTGTCGGGCATCGAGATGATGTCGTCGTTGAACATGTGGGACCAGTTGATGTTGCGCACGTTGCGGCGCTCCGACTGCGGCAGCTGGCTGCCCGCGCCGTGCTCGTCGAGCCAGAGATCGAGGTCGTAGTAGAAGTACTGCTTGGTCCACAGCATGCCGGCCAGCGCCTGTCGCAGCACATTCGCGCGGTCCGGGTCGTCCCGGACGGCCGGCGGCGCGACGGATGCGTAGAACGCGTCGGCCTCCTTCAGGCGGTCGGCGAAGACGGCATCGAAATCGTCGAAGGGCGCGGGCGATGTGCCGGGCTTCCGGGTCGTCAGTCGCAGCCGCACAGCCTGCGACTGGCCGGGTCCGATGTCGAACTGGTAGTGCGACGCCACCTTGGTGCCCCGGCTCGCGGGATTGATCGCAGCGGCTTCCCCGTGAATGATGAAGTTGTGGAAGGCGTCCTTCACGTAGGGGGAGGCGTTGTTTCCGCCGAACAGCCGGGCATTGTTCGTTTCGTTCTCGGTGAACAGCAGCGGCACGTCGGCGTCGCAATAGAGGTGGTACTCGTCCAGCGATTCCAGGAACAGCGGATCGGTGTGGCGGGCACGGACGGTCGCCGTCCCGCCGGAGGCCACGCGTTCGAGGATCGGCTTCGAGCCGCCGCCCGACTGCGTCCACGTGTTCCGGAACCAAAGCGTCGGCAGCAGGTGCAGCGGCGCCGCATCGGGCCCGCGATTGAAGGCGGTGATCCGCACCAGCACGTCGTCGGGCGCCGCCTTCGCGTATTCGACGAAGACATCGAAATAGCGGTTGTCGTCGAACACGCCCGTGTCGAGCAGTTCGTACTCCAATTCGTTCTTGCCGCGGTTGCGGTTGGTGGTGACGATGTCGTTGTACGGGTAGGCCGCCTGCGGATACTTGTACAGGTACTTCATGTACGAGTGCGTCGGCGTCGAGTCGAGGTAGAAGTAGTACTCCTTGACGTCCTCGCCATGGTTGCCTTCGCTGTTGGCCAGGCCGAAGGCGCGCTCCTTCAGGATCGGGTCGCGACTGTTCCACAGCGCCAGCGCGAAACACAGGATCTGATGGTCGTCGCTGATGCCGGCGAGCCCGTCTTCGCCCCAGCGATAGGCGCGCGAGCGGGCCTGGTCGTGAGTGAAGTAGTTCCAGGCATCGCCGTTGTCGCTGTAGTCCTCTCGGACCGTGCCCCATTGCCGCTCGCTGAGGTACGGCCCCCACTTCTTCCAGGCCGCGCGGTTCGCATATGCTTCGTCGAGCCGTTGCCTTTCTGCGCCTTCGGTGCCCATGGATGTGCTCCTCGGAGCGGATCCGCCCCGTCGCAACATTGGGCCCCATCCCGGCGGGTTAGTTCAAGTCCCGTTACCAGGAACCCGGCGCGATCGGCGCAGGCCTCAGCGGCGCGCCTCGATCAGCTTCCACCCGTTGCCGGACGGATCGCGGAAGCCGGCGTCCACGGTGCCGTAGCGGTCCGTGGGCTCCTGCGTGAACTCGACGCCGTGGGCGCGCATCCGCTCGCAGGCGGCGCGGCAGTCGTCCACCACCAGCACCAGCGGCGGCATCGCGCCCTTGGCCACGAGCGCACGCAGCGCCTGCGCCGTCTCCGCATCGAGCATGGGCGGCCCCGGCGTGAACAGGCCGAGCTGGAACGACGGCTGGTCCGGGTGCTGGACCGTCAGCCAGCGGTAGTCGCCGTTCCGAACGTCCGTGTGAACGCGGAACCCGAGTTTCTCGACGTAGAACGTGAGCGCTTCCTGCTGGTCCCGCACGTACAGGCCAGCCACTTCGACACCTTGAGTCATGGAATCTCCTTTGCTTGGGCGTCGTTTGTAACGTCCGTGAGACGGCGGCGCTTCTCCAAAACTGCGGTCTTGAGGTCGGGCCGGTGCGCGGCGCTGAGAAAGCACGCCGGCACGCGGTCGAGCTGCTGCGCGGCAGCCCGCGCGCGCTCGCGGACCGCGCCCGGGTTCTCGCCGGTGATGTCGCGGAAAGTCCGCCCGAAGGTGCCCAGGCTCGCCCAGCCGGTGACGAAGGCGATGTCGGTCACGGACAGGTCGGTGTCGCGCAGCAGCGCCGTCGCCCGCTCGATGCGGCGCGTGAGCAGGTAGCGGTGCGGCGGCGTGCCGAAGGCCTGCTTGAAGGATCGGGCGAAGTGGGCTTCGGAGACGCCGCTTACCTCCGCCAGCCGGCGGACGGGCCAGTCCTCGTGCGAGGCGGCGTCCATGCGGTCCTTCGCGCGCAGCAGGCGGCGCAACAACCTGGGTTCCTGGCTTGCTGGGACGTCACTCATCCCGGACGACTCGCCTCTGGCCGCTACGGCTTCTCCGATGCATCGAAATCAAGCTCCACTTTGGCCCCATTGGGGTCCAGGCAAAACAACTGCCAGGTTCCGGCCCCGGCCTGCTGCCGCAAATCGTACTTCACGCCACTTTCGTCGAAGCGCTTCTTCACGGCACTCAGGCCTTGCGCCGTGAAAGCCATGTGGTCGATGACCCCCGTGCGCTGCTCAGGCACCGGCCGTCCGAAGTACAGGTGCAGCACCGCCTGCGGCCCGCTGCCGTAGAGCCACGCGCCAGGGAAGCCCAGGTCCGGCCGGTGTCCGACCTTCAGGCCGAGCAGGCCGGTGTAGAAGTCCAGCGTCTTCTTCTCGTCTTCCGCGGTCACGGTGAAATGGTTCATGCCGACGATCATGGGGAGTCTCCTGTTCGGGGTTCGAGCTGCGCTAGGGCAACAGCACCAGTGCGCCGGTGCTGGCGCGCGATTCGAGCCGAGTGTGCGCCTGCGCGGCGGATTCGAGGGAAAAGCGTTCGATCGGCGGCAGCCTGATAGCACCGTCGGCCAGTGCGTTCCACACGCGCTGCGCCCGCTCGGCGAGCGACGCCTGTGTCGACACGTAATCGAACACGACGGGGCGCGAGAAGCTCAGCGACTTGGCCACCAGCGCATCGGGCGCAAGCGGCGTCAGCGGGCCGCTCGCCTGGCCGAGGCTGATCCAGTGGCCGCGGCGGGCGAGGGCGGCGAGGTTCTCCTCGCGGGCCGCATCGCCCAGGCCGTCGATCACCACGTCGGCGCCGCCGCAGGCGCGCTGCACGGCGTCGGCGAAGCGGTAGTCGCGCGTCACGATCACATGCTCGCAGCCGTACTCGCGCGCGATGCGGGCCTTCGCCTCGCTCGACACCGTGCCGATCACCACGGCACCGAGCCGGCGCGCCCAGGCACAGACCAGCAGGCCGACGCCGCCGGCCGCGGCGTGAACCAGCAGGCGCGTACCCCGCTGGATGCGCCCCAGGTCGTGCAGCAGGTAGTCGGCGGTGATGCCCTTGAGCAGCAGCGCGGCGGCCACGTCGTCCTCGATCGCGGCAGGCAGCCGGACCACCCATTCGGCCGGCACGCTGCGCACGCTGCAGTAGGCGCCGGGCGCCGGTCCCAGGTAGGCCACCCGGTCGCCGGGCAGGAAGCCCGACACCTGCGCACCGACATCGACCACGGCGCCGGCCGCCTCCATGCCGGGCACCCCCGGCGACGCGGCGGACACCGGCAGCATCTGCGGCACCCAGCCGCGGCGCAGGTACACGTCGATGAAGTTGACGCCGATCGCGCGCTGCCGGATTCGGATCTCGCCCTCGCGCGGTGCCGCGGCCTCGCCGTCTCGCGGCCGGAGTTCCTCCGGGCCGCCGTAGTGCTCGACGCCGATGCGCCGCGTGGGCAACGGCATGGCCGTCGGCATCGCTGCGGCACCCGGCGCCCGCTGGTCGCTGCCCAGCCGAAGATGCCGCCGCAGGTTCTCGAAGCCGGCCTCGTAGACGCCCTGCGCCACCGTGTCGCGCAGCTCGCGCTCCATGCCGGGCGGCGTCGCGAAGGTCGATTCCCAGTGCCAGAAGGTGCGGTTGCCGTCGGTCACCGGCTTCAGCGTCACGGTAGCCACATAGCGCTGCAGCGGCAAGGTCGCCTCGACGATGCAGTAGGTGCTCTTGTGTTCGCTGTCCGACAGCGTCAGCAGCTGCTCGCGGATGCGGTTGCCGTCGCGGAGCGTGAAGCTGCGCACGCAGCCGACCTGGTCGCTGCGCTCGTTGCCTTCGATGCGGCTGCGCTCCACCACGTCGTGCCACTGGTCGTGGCTGTTGAAATCACGCAGCACCGCCCACACACGCTCGATCGGCGCATCGATGACGGTCGAGCGGACGACGCGTTGCAGGCCCGGCATCAGCGTCCGCCGAAGTGCAGCTTCAGCGCATTGAAGCCGCCCTGGAACACGCCGTGGCTGATGGACTGCGTGAGTTCTCCTTCGCGGCCGGCATCGCAGTCGAACTCCGCGCTCCATTCGGCGAAGCAGCGCGTGCCATCGGTCACCGGCGTGAGCTTGAGCGTCGCGACGTAGTTGGTCACGCCCATCGGGCTTTCGAGGATCTCGTAGGTGCAGCTGTATTCGTAGTCCGAGAGCGCCAGCAGCTTCTCGCGGATCATGCCGCCGTCACGGGTGTGGAAGTGCCGGATGCACCCGACCCGGTCGGACGGCTGCCCGTTCTCGATGCGACTGTCCGCGATCATCGGGTGCCATTGCGGCATGCCGTTGAAGTCGCGCACGCGCGACCACACGTTGTCCGCACTGGCGTCGATGACGCTGGAGACATAGACGCTGACCATGCGCTATTCCTTCGACGTGTCGCTCGACGAAGGCAGTGCGGCATGGGCGCCGCTGGCATCGCCCACCAGCCGCTGGATGTCGCCACCCTGGATGCCGATCTCGCGCAAGAGCTGGTCCACCAGCGGTGCCTGCGCGCGGAAGCGCAGCGCGGAGTTGACCAGCCCGTCGGCGAAGTTGCCATCCCCGTTGCGGGTGCCGTCGCCCGACGATCCGCCGAGCCCCTCCACGTGCAGGATCTTGATGCCCTCGATGTTCTCCAGTGGTCGCACCGACTCGCGGATGATCGCCTCGGCCTTCTCGACGAGCTTCATGCGCAGCGCGGACATTCGCGCCTCGGGCGAGAGCATGTTGTGCGATTCGTTCATCAAGCGCGCCGCGTCGGCCTCGATCTCCGCGCGCAGCTTCATCGCCATCGAGCGGATTTTGTCGGCGTCCGCATCGGCCTCGGCCTGCGCACGCACGGCCGCGCCGCGGGCCGTGCTCGCATCGCTCTCGGCCTGCGCCGCGGAAGTGAGGCGCAGCGCGTCGCGCTCGGCGATCTGGGCGGCGGCGATCAGCTCGATGGCCTTCTTGCGCTCGGCCATCTCGACTTCGCGTGCGGTGAAGACCTTCTCTTCCGCGGACACCGCCGTGGCGCGTGCCAGTTCGGCCTCGGCCTGCGCTTCGCTCTGCGCCTTGCTTTCGCGGGCAATCGATATCGCGCGCTGCTGCTCCGCGAGTTCGAGGGAGAGGCGACGTTCGATCTCGGCACTCTGGATGGCGCGCTCCTTGGTGATGCGGCCTTCCTCGATGGTCTGCTCCGAACGGATGCGGGCCGTGTCGATGCTCTCCTTGGCTGCGATCAGCGCGCCTTCGGCCTGCTGCTCGCGCTGTGCGCGTTCGGTCGACACCTCGGCGCGCTGGCGGGCGCGTGCCATCTCCAGCTCGCGCTGCTGTGCGAGGCGCGCGTGCTCACTCTCGCGGTCGATGTCGAGCGAGAGCTTCTCGGCTTCCAGATTCTTGTTGCGGATGGCGATCAGCGTGTCCTGCTCGACGTCGTTGCGCTGCTTCTTGCGGTGCTCGATCTGCTCGGTGAGGCGGGTCAGGCCCTCGGCGTCGAAGGCGTTGCTTGGATTGAAGAACTCCATGCCGGTCTGGTCGAGCTGGGTGAGCGAGGCGGCTTCGAGTTCGAGGCCGTTCTTGGTCAGGTCCTCGGCCACGGCGTCGCGCACCCGGCGCACATAGGCGCCGCGCTTCTCGTGCAGTTCTTCCATCGTCATTTCGGCTGCTGCTGTGCGCAGGGCGTCGACGAACTTGCCTTCGACCAGCTCCTTGAGCTGCTCCGGTTCCATGGTGCGCAGGCCGAGGGTCTGGGCCGCTGCGGCGACGGCATCCTCGTTGGTGGCGACGCGCACGTAGAACTCGGCGATCACGTCGACGCGCATGCGGTCCTTGGTGATGAGCGCCTTGTCGCGGCCGCGGCTCACTTCGAGGCGCAGCGTGTTCATGTTGACGGGGATCACGTCGTGCACGATGGGCAGCACGAAGGCGCCGCCGCCCAGCACCACCTTCTGCCCGCCGAGCCCGGTGCGCACGAAGGCGCGTTCCTTCGAGCTGCGCAGGTAGAGCCAGTGCAGCAGCCACACCGCGATCGCCACGACGATCGCGACGACGATCAGCCCGAGGATGAAACTTCCGAATTGAGCGCCTGGCATGGGTGTCGTCTCCTGTTGGTCTATCGCGTGATTTGGACGAAGCGTCGCGTGGTGTCGGTGAGCGCCTTCTCTGTCGGCAGGCGCTCCATCGAACTGGCGCCGTAAAAGCCGGCGCACGAAGGGCAATGCGCCAGGACGTACTGGGCGTCTTCCGGTGTCGCGATCGGCCCGCCGTGGCAGAGCACGATGGCATCGGGCTTGACCGCGTGCGCGGCGGCGGCCCACTTGTTGATGCGCGGCACGCAGTCGGCCAGCGTGACGGCGGTTTCCGCGCCGATGGTGCCGCCCGTCGTCAGGCCGAGGTGGCAGACGACGATGTCCGCACCGGCGCCGGCCATCGCGCGCGCGTCGGCTTCGCAGAAGACGTAGGGCGTGGTCAGCAGGTCGAGCTCACGGGCGCGGGCCATCAACTCGACCTCCAGCGCGTAGCCCATGCCGGTTTCCTCCAGGTTCGCGCGGAACACGCCGTCGATCAGGCCGACCGTCGGGAAGTTCTGCACGCCGGAGAAGCCGAGCGAGATGAGCCGGTTCAGGAATTCGTCGGGAATCATGAACGGGTCGGTGCCGTTCACGCCGGCCAGCACCGGCGTGTTGCGCACCACCGGCAGCACCTCGTGCGCCATCTCGCAGACGATCTCGTTGGCATTGCCGTAGGCCATCAGGCCTGCGAGGGAGCCGCGCCCGGCCATCCGGTAGCGGCCCGAGTTGTAGATGACGATGAGGTCGATGCCGCCGGCTTCCTCGCACTTGGCGGACAGGCCGGTGCCGGCGCCGCCACCGATGAGCGGCCGGCCAGCCGCGATCTTGGCGCGGAAGCGTTCGAGCAATGTCGATCGGGCGATGCGGGGCATGGGGGTCTGTCTCCTCGCTTGTTGTTCTTCAGGCGCGCCGCGCGCCGGGTGTCGTGCGCGCCACTTCATGCCATGCGCCGAACAGTGCGTCGGCAAAGGCTTCGTCGTTGATGTGCAGCGGCAGGCGCTGCAGCCTGCGATCCGGCCCCGCGCGGAAGCCGCCTTCGATGGCCGCGAAGAGCGCCCGGTCGGCGTCCGGGTCGTGGAAGGGCTGGCCGGGGCGGTCGATGGCGGACACGCCGCCTTCGGGGATGAGGAAGCGCACCGGCCCGCGCATCGCATTGAGCTTGGCGGCGATGAATTCGCCGATGGCGCGGCATTCGTCGGCCGTGGTGCGCATGAGCGTCACCGTCGGGTTGTGGCGGTAGAGCCTGCGCCCCTTGAAGCGCTCGGGCACCGTGTCCCAGGCGCCGAAGTTCACCATGTCGAGCGCGCCGCAGGAACCGACGTAAGGGACGGCATGTCGCGCGAAGACGTCCAGCCGCGTTGGCCCGGCGGAGAGGGTGCCGCCGGCGATCTCGTCCGCGATCTCCGTGGTCGAGACGTCGATCACGCCCGCCACCAGGCCGGAATCGACCAGCTTCTCCATCGACTGGCCGCCGACGCCGGTCGCGTGGAACACCAGGCAGTCGTACGCGTCTTCGAGGCGCTTGGTGACGGCCTGCACGCAGGGCGTCGTCACGCCGAACATCGTGAGACCGATCGCCGGCTTGGTGACGGTCGAGATGACGGGCGGGTGCGCAATCATCCCGGCCAGCGCGTTGGCGGCATTCGCCAGCACGAGTTCGCTGATGCGGTGGATGCCTTGCACGTCGGTGACCGAATACATCATGCAGATGTCGCTCGGCCCCACGTAGGGGCGCGTGTCGCCGCTGGCCATGGTCGACACCATCAGCTTGGGCACGCCGATGGGCAGCGCCCGCATGCCCTGCGTCGCCATCGAGGTGCCGCCGGAACCGCCCGCCGAGATGATGCCGCCGAGGTCGCGCCGCGTGACGAGGAAGGCCTCGAACGCGGTCGCCATCGCGGCGGTCGCGCTGCCGCGGTCGTCGCTGAAGACGGCCGATTCCCCTTGCGGGTGATGACGGGCCACTTCGCGCGGGTGCACGCTGGCGGGCGAGGGCTTGCCAGAGGTCGCGAGATCGACGGTGACCACGCGCATGCCCAGCTTTTCGAGGCATTGGCGCAGGAAGAAAAGCTCGCGGCCCTTGGTGTCGAAGGTGCCCGCGACGTAGGCGGAGCGTGCGCTGCTGGCGGCCACGGGGAATTCGAAGACCCGGGGTGCCGTGGAAGCCGGTGCGGCCGTTGTCGATGCCGGGCTGGTCGGTGCGGGCGCCGGCGCGACGCGTGCGATGTCTGCCACCGGCGCGGCAGTGCCGCCCGCGTTCCATCGCGTGAAGCCGCGCACCGTGGCGGGCGGCAGGTCGTCGAGCGACGGCGCGCCATCGCCATGGGCGCGACGGACGGTGAAGACCTGCGTGGAGGCCGGCGCGTCGGCCGCGGGCAATGCGCCCAGGCTCTCGACCTCATCCTCGGGGCCGCCGGAGCGCACACCGAGCAGGCGCTCCTGCAGCTCGCGGTCGGCCGCCAGCTGTGACGCCGGCATCTCCTGCGCGATGCGTCCGTTGACCATCAGGCCGATCCGGTCGGCCACCGACACCGCGACGCCGAGGTTCTGCTCGATCAGCAGCACGGCGATGCTGCCTTCCGCCGCCAGGTCGCGCAGGGCCTGCGCCACCTGGTCGACGATCACCGGCGCCAGCCCTTCGGTCGGCTCGTCCATCACCAGCAGCTTGGGGTTGAGCAGCAGCGCGCGCCCGATCGCCAGCATCTGCTGCTCGCCGCCCGACAACTGCGCGCCGCCATGGCCGCGCCGCTCCGCCAGCCGCGGGAACATCGCATAGACGCGATCGACTTCCCGCCTGCGACCAGCCACGAGCCGCAAGGTCTCGTCGACCGACAGCGAAGCCCACACCCGACGCCCCTGGGGCACGTAGGCGATGCCGCGCTTCGTGATCTCGTTCGGCGACAGGCCGAGGATCTCCTCGCCCGAGAGCCGGATGCTCCCCCGCGCCGGCACGAGGCCGGTGATGGCGTTGCACAGCGTGGTCTTGCCCATGCCGTTGCGTCCGACGATGCCGAGCACGCCGCGTTCCAGCGCGAGGCTCACGCCCTGCAGCGCATGCGCGCGGCCATAGAACACGTCGAGCGCCTCGATGACGAGCACCGGCGCGCCGCTGGCCGTGGCCTTGCGATCGGAGCCGAACCATGCCATCAGTGTTTGCTCCCCATGTAGATCGCCTGCACCTGCGCGTCGTTCTCGATCTCGTCCGGCGTGCCGGTGCGCAGCGTGCGCCCGTTGTGCATGACGGTGACGCGGTCGACCACGCGCAGCGCGATGTCGAGGTCGTGCTCGATCAGCACGAAGCTCATGTGCGCCGGCAGCGAGCCCAGCAGCGCGACCAGTTCGCGCCGCTCGACGGGCGACAAGCCGGCGGCCGGCTCGTCGAACAGGATCAGGCGCGGCGCACCGGCGAGCGCCATGCCGATCTCCAGCTGCCGCTGCTGCCCATGCGCGAGATTGGCGACACGCTCGTCGGCGATGTGGCTCAGCCGCGTGCGCTCCAGCAGGTCGTTGGTGGCACGCGTGGAGGCATTGCCCGCGCGCGCCCTCAGGAAACTGAAGCGGCCGCTGGCCACGCCGCGAACCGCGAGAAAGAGGTTGTCCCGCACCGTGAGGTCGCGGAACAGCAGCGAGGACTGGTACGTGCGCCGAAGGCCCTTGCGGATGCGATCGTGCGGCGGCAGGTCGGTAATGTCCTCGCCGAAGAAATGGATGCGACCGGCCGTCGGCGGGAAGTCGCCCGTGATCGCATTGAACAGCGTGGTCTTGCCCGCGCCGTTGGAGCCGAGGATGGCGTACTTCTGTCCGGCCGTGACCGTGATCGATACGTCATCCACCGCGCGCAGCGCACCGAAGGCGCGCGTCACCCCGTCCAGCCGCAGCGCGTCGCCGGAGAGCAACTGCCCGCCGACGCCGCTGGCCATATGCCCGCGCGCAGCAGCAGGCCGGAGCGGGGTGATCGTGGCCACTATGCGCGCCCCATTTGAGAAACACCGCGGAACCGGCTTCGCCGGCCCGCTGGTGTTGCCCCCTCAAGGGGGGAGGCGGCTACACGCAGTGAGCAAGCAACGGGGGTGCTCTTCATTTCCGGCAATCGGGCACGTCGCGCGTGCCGAGGCCCATCTTCTTGAATTCCTCTTCTGGGAGACCGAGCGTCTGCGTGATGTTGGGCACCGACTTGACCACCTTGTTGTAGAAGGAACCATCCGGCGCCTTCGTCACTTCGGTGATGTAGGTGGTGCCGACACCATTGCGATTGCCGTCGATCTTCACCACACCGGCCGGCCCGTTGAAGTTGGTCTTCTGCAGCGCATCGCGATAGGCCTTCTGCCCGTTCGACAGATCGCCCTTGACCGCATCGAGACCGTCGAGCGCCGCCTTGGTGTTGATGTAGTACAGGTAGGCGAAGAGCGAAGGGCTCGGGAAGCCGTCCTTGAAGTTGGCCTTGTAGTCGGCCACGAACTTCTTCCACTCCGGCGTGTCGATCGAATCGGCCATCGGCCCCGCGGACGCGGTGCCCAGCAGCGACTCGCGGCGCTTGCCCTTGAAGTTCAGCACGGTCTGGTCGACGGTGATCGAGCCGCCCACCATCGGCTTGTCGCCGCCGGCCTGTTCATACTGCGTGAGGAAGTTCACCGCGTCCGAGCCGCCGAGCACCACCACCAGCGCATCGACATCCTTCGGGATCTTCGCGATCACCGAGGCGTAGTCCTTGGTGCCCAGCGGCACCCATGCCTTGTCGACCACCTTGCCGCCCTTGGCGCAGTAGCTGGCCATGAAGCCCTGCACCTGCGAATACGGGAAGCCATAGTCTTCGGCGATCAGGAAGGTCTTCTTGTAGCCCTTGGAGAGCGCATGCTCGCCGAGGCCTACCATCCACTGCGCGCCCTCGGTGTTGAAGCGGTAGAAGTTCGGTGCCGGATCGCCCCACGTCGCGGCCTGCGCGCCCGACGATCCGTTGATGAAGGTGATGTTCGGTTGCGTCTTCGCGTAGTTCTTGACGGCGATGCCTTCGTCGCCCGACAGCGGGCCGATCATGATCTGCACCTTGTCCTGCTCGACCGCCTTGCGCGTGGAGTTCACGGCCTTGTCGGGCGTCGCGTCGGACGAGACCTTGACGAACTCGACCTTCTTGCCGCCGGCCATGCCGTTCTTCTCTTTCAGCGCCATGTCCGCGCCACGCATGCCATCCTGTCCGGGCGCCGCAAACGGTCCTTCGAGGGATGCCAGCAGCCCGATCTTGATCGTCTCCTGGGCGTATGCGACGCCGCCCAGGGCGACCAAAGCTGCCGCAGCCACGATGCTGCGCCCGAACGATTTCTTGCCTTTGCTCATGTCTCGCTCCTTCTTGTCATCGATGAATGCGGCCTTGGCCGCGGTGGGTGAAAGCGGAGTCCAGGCGGTTGCGGAGGCCCTGCCACAAGCCGAGCAACCCGTCGGGTGAAAACAGCACGATCGCGAGGAAGACCCCGCCGATCACGAGATTGAAGCGTTCGCGGTCGACCAGGTCGATGGCGAAGTTCTGCAGCAGCACGAAGACGATCGCGCCGACGAAGGCACCGATGGGGTGCTTCATGCCGCCGAGCACGGCGATGATGAGGATGTTGATCATCGCGCCGACACCGACCGTGCCGGGCGAAATCCGGCCGTTGTACCAGACCATCAGGATGCCGCCCACCGCAGCGAGAAAGCCGGCCACAGCGTAGGCGCCGACGCGGTGCGCCGTCACGTTGTAGCCCAGCGCCTGCATGCGGCGCGGGTTGTCGCGGATGCCTTGCAGCGCGATGCCGAAGGGCGCGCGGATCAGGTGCTTGACGAAGAAGTAGCCGGCCAGCGAGCAGGCGAGCACCAGGAAGTAGAAGGGCATCGGCTCGCCGAGGTTCAGGTCGAAGACCGTCGGCGCCGCGATGCGGCTGAAACCCTGGAAGCCGTTGAAGACGGTGTAGTTCTGCTGCGCCAGGTAGAAGAAGGCGACGCCCACCGCCAGCGTGATCATGATGGTGTAGATGCCTTCCGTGCGCACCGACAGCCAGCCGATGCCCGCGGCAACCAGCGTCCCCAGGGAGACCGCGACGATGAGCGCGAGCCACCACGGCCAGCCCAGGCTGATGGCCAGGTTGCTGCTGGTGCCGAAGATCGCCAGCATGTAGGCCGCGAAGCCTGCGACCGTCATCTGCGCCAGCGACACCATGCCGCCGTAGCCGCCGAGGAAGATCAGCGACAGTGCGATGAGGCCGAGCGCCAGCGACTGCGCGCCGATCTGGAAGGTGAAGAAGGGCGTGGCGAAGAAGGGGTAGGCGAAGACGAAGACGAGGACGGCGATGTGGCGCCACTTCACGGCGCGCACGACGGAGCGCCACCAGCTGGAGAGGCGCGCCTCCGTTGCGACGCTGCGCAGAGGGAGCGCCTGCGCAGTCGAATGCACGACCGTCGGCCGGCTCGTATCGCGCGCGCCGCGTGCAGCCTCTGCCGCGGCGGCGGAGGAAGAGTTCATGGCCCGCCGCCACTTCGCCGCGCTCATTCGGAGACCTCCGTGCTTCGCACTGCGGTGCGAGCTCCCTTCGGAGCGGCCGGGCGTGCGCTCACGTGTTTTTCCCCATCAGGCCGCGCGGCTTGAACGCCAGCGCAACCACCATGATCACGAAGGTGAAGACCACGCTGTAGGTCGGCGCGTAGGCGAGACCGAACTGCTCGGCCAGCCCGATCAGCAATGCGCCGATCGCCGCGCCCACCACGCTGCCCATGCCGCCGACGATCACCACGACGAGCGATGCGAGCAGGTAGCGCGTGTCCTCGCCCGGCGAGATCGAAAGCGCCGTACCGCCGACAACGCCTGCCAGCCCGGCCAAGCCGGCACCGATCGCGAAGGTCAGCGCGAAGACGCGCTGCACGTTGACCCCGGACGCGGCCAGCATGCCGCGGTCGTCCACGCCGGCGCGGATCATCATCCCGATGCGCGTGCGCGCGAGCAGCAGCCACAGTCCGACACCGATCACGATGGAGGCGATCAGCACGAAGATGCGATAGGTCGGGAACTTGTTGACCAGCGGCAGCGTGGTCGAACCGTAGATCCACGATGGCGGATCGAAGGTGTAGATCTCCGCACCCCAGGCCCACAGCATCAGGTCGGCGAGCACGATCGACAGGCCGATGGTGACGAGCGTTTGCCGCAGGTCCTGCCCCTGCATGTGGCGGAACACCAGCACCTGCATCAGCAGGCCCAGCACGGCAGCCGACAGGAAGCCGGCGATCACCGCCAGCACCCAGGAGCCGGTGTGCTCGCCCACGTACCACCCGATGTAGGCCCCGAACAGATAGAGCGAGCCATGCGCCAGGTTGACGTTGCGCATCAGCCCGAACACTAGCGTGAACCCGCTCGCGACGAGGAAGTAGAGCGATGCGAGCGTGAGCCCGTTCAGCAGCGTCTTGAAGAACAGCGAGGCGTTGTCGACGATCGCCCAGACGGCGAACACCGCGACCGGAACGGCGAACAGCAGCAGGAGCGCCCAGTTCTTTCGACTCACGCGGCGCGCTCCCAGCTGCGTTGCGACGCGATCTCCGGCGTCTTGGCGAACTCGCCGTCCTTCATCACCGCGAGGATGCGCTTCGGGTCGCGCAGGATCGACAGGTTGGCCAGCGGGTCCCCGTCGACCAGCAGCATGTCGGCGAGGTAGCCGTCCTTGATGACGCCCAGCTCGTCCGGCTTCATCATGATCTGGCCGCCGTAGAACGTGGTCGAGCGGATCGCCTCCATCGGCGTGAAGCCCAGGTACTTGACGAAGAACTCCAGGTCGCGCGCGTTCTGGCAGTGCGGAGTGAAGGCGAAGCCGTAGTCGCCACCCGGCAGCACGCGGATGCCGCGCTTGTGCATCTTCGACAGCGACACGCAGGCGGCTTCCCATTCCGTCTCGTAGCCCATGTCGACGGCCATGGCGTGCGTGACGCCGTAGGGCTCGGCCTCGTAGAGCATGGCGTAGAGGATCGCGATGCCGGGTGCGACAAAGACGCGGTCCTTCGCGGCTTCGAGCATGTCGATCGCCTCGTCATCGACGAAGCTCGCGTGGTAGATCAGGTCGATGCCGTGGCGCAGCGCCTGCTTCACGCTGTCCGACGAGCGCGCATGCGCGATGCCGCGCTTGCCGCGGATGCGCACCTCGCGCATGGCCGCCTCGACCTCCTCGTCCATCATCCATGTCGTCTCGGACGGCGACTGGGGCGTGAAGTTGTCGCCTGACAGGTTGAGCTTGACCGAGTCCACGCCGTACTTGAGGAAGGTGCGGACGGCCTTGCGCATCTCTTCGGGGCCGGAGATGTTCACGCCGAAGCTGAACTCCGGGAAGGGCAGGTGCGGCAGGGTCTCGTCACCCAGTCCGCCCAGCACCGTGATCTCCTGGCTCGCCGCCAGGTAGCGCGGTCCCGGGATCTGCCCGGCGTTGATGGCGTTGCGGATCACCACGTCGAGCCGCGGCTTGGCGCAGGCGGCGCCGACGCAGGAGGTGAAGCCCGCTTCGAGGTAGCGCCGGGCCACCTTGCTGCACCACAGCACGTGCTCTTCGAGCGGCATGGTCTGGATGGCCGCGAGCGTGGCCGCATCGTTCCACGAGAAGTGCGTGTGGGCCTCGCACATGCCGGGCATCAGCGTGGCGCCCGCGCCGTCGATCACCGTCGCGCCGCCGGGGGCGATCGGCGCCGAACTGCGCCCGACCTGCCGGATGCGGTTGCCCCGCACGAGCACGCTGCCGCTGTAGGGGTTCTGCCCCGTGCCGTCGAGGATGCGGACGTTGGTGAAGACGACATCAGCCATGACGTATCTCCTATGCTGCCCAGCGGGTGGTACGTTGTGAACGCACCGGGGGCGCGCGATGAAACTCGCCGTCCTTCATGACGGCCATGATCCGGGACTTGTCCTGCAGCACGGTGATGTCGGCGAGTGGGTCGCCGTCGATCAGCAGGATGTCGGCCAGGTAGCCCTCGCGGATGTAGCCGAGCACCTTTCCCATGCGCATCATCGGGCCGCCCCAGGCGGTGGCCGACAGCAAGGCTTCCATCGTGCTCATGCCGACGTACTTGACGAAGTACTCCAGGTCCTTCGCGTTGGTGCCGTGGGGCGTCCATGCGAAGCCGTAGTCCCCGCCCGGCAGGATGCGGATGCCGCGCCTGCGCATGGCGCGCATGCTCTCGACGGCGGCCTCCAGCTCGCGGTGGTAGCCCATCTTGCGCGTCACCTCGGGGGTCAGTCCCCATTGGCTCGCGTGATGGCAGGTGTTGATGAGCCAGGCCAGGCCGGGCGCGATGAAGTGCTCGGTCTTCTTCGCCTCCAGCATGTCGAGCGCTTCCTCGTCGGTGAAGCTCGCGTGGTAGATCACCTCGATGCCCTGCTTCACGCATTGCTTGATTGACCAGGTGGAGCGCGCATGGGCGGCCACGCGCTTGCCCCATGCCTTGGCCTCCTGCACGCAGACGGTGATCTCCTCCTCGGTGAACTGGCTCATCTCGCTCGGCATGCCCGTGATCGATTCGCCGGAGAGATTGATCTTGAGCGAGTCGACGCCGTACTTGGCGAACATGCGCACGCACCGCCGCATCTCCTCCGCGCCGCTGACGATCGCGCCGAAGGCGAACTCCGGCTGCGGCAGGTGCGGCTGCGTGGTGTCGCCGAGCCCGCCCGGCACGGTGATCTCCTGGCTCGCGGCCAGGTAGCGCGGGCCGATGATGGTGCCGTCGTTGATCGCATTGCGGATGACCACGTCGAGCCGCGGCTTGGCCGTGGCCGCGCCGACGCAGCTCGTCCAGCCCATGTCGAGATAGCGCTTCGCGACCTCGGCGCACCACAGGATGTGCTCCTCCGGCGGCATGCGCTGGATCGCGTCGAGGCTGGGTTGGTCGTTCCAGGAGAAATGGGTGTGCGCCTCGACCATGCCCGGCATCAGGAAGGCGCCCGCGCCGTCGATGACTTGCGCGCCGCTGATGAGTGCGGGCCGCGCGCCGTAGGCCGTCTTGACCACGCGGGCGATGCGGTTGCCCTGCACCAGCACGTCACCGGTGAAGGGCGCTTCGCCGCCACCGTCGAAGATCCGCACGTTCGTGAAGAGCACGTCGGCCATGGTCAGATCCTTGCGTGGGTTGCGAGAAAGTCGCGCAGTTCGCGCTGGCATTCTTCCGGACGCTCGACCGGCGTCCAGTGCCCGCAGCGCGGCAGCACGACCACGCGTTTGCTGGCGGCGCGGTGCAGCCGGTCCGCCATGGCGCGCACGGATTGCGGCGGCGCCACGCCGTCCTCGTCACCCGTCACCAGCAGGAAGGGCGCCTCGATGTTCTCGACCGCCGCGGGTTGCGCGCCGGCCAGTGCTTCGCAACTGCGCGCGTAGCCGTCGCCGTCCTGCCGCATCAGGCTCTCGCGCACGAAGGCCACCGCGACCGGAAGGCGCTCGCGCGTGTCGCGGGAGATCGCGGCCTGGAGCAGGCCCTGGGTGATCTCATGCATGCCGGCCGCGCCTTCGCGGGCCTTGCCGGCCCGGGCCTTCATCGCTGTGCGGGCCGCATCGGGTGGCGCGATGAGCGGCCCGAAGAGCGCGACGCTCGCCACGCGCTTCGGATGCGCCGCCGCGATGTGCTGGCAGACGATGGTGCCCATCGAATGCCCGAGCCAGTGCGCGCGCGGGACGTTGAGCCGGTCGCAGATGTTCAGCATCGTGTCGACGTAGCGTTCGATCGACAACGGGCCTTCCGCGCGCTGCGAGCGCCCGCTGCCCGGCAGGTCGACGCGGATCACGCGATGCCGCGCCAGGGCGGGCATCAGCGGGGTAAAGCTGTTGGAGCTGCCGCCCAGGCCATGCACGCAGACGACGGCAGGGCCTTCGCCTTCCTCTTCCACCGCGATGCGATCGATCAGCTGAAAGCTCATGATGACTGGAACCTGTTCTCGATGACGCCCACGCCGTCGATCTCGATGCGCACCACGTCGCCCGACTTCAGCCATTGCGGCGGCTTCAGTCCCATGCCCACGCCGGAGGGCGTGCCGGTCGCAATCACGTCGCCGGGATGCAGCGTGATGCCGCGCGAGCAGGTCTCGATCAGCGTGGGGATGTCGAAGATCATGTCGCGCGTCTGGCCGTCCTGCCGCAGTGCGCCGTTGACCCATCCGCGCACGCGCGTGGCGCGGCCATCGAGTTCGTCTGCAGTGACGATCCACGGGCCCATCGGGCAGAAGGTGTCGAAGCTCTTGCCCAGGTCCCACTGCTGGTGCCGCATCTGCACGTCGCGGGCGGTCACGTCGTTGACGATCGTGTAGCCGAACACGTGGTCCATGGCGCGCGACGCGGGAATGTCGCGTCCGCCGCGGCCGATGACGACGGCGAGTTCGGATTCGTAGTCGATCTGCACCGATGCGGCCGGCGAGGGCAGGCGCACGGCATCGTGCGGACCGACCACGCATTCGCCCAGCTTGCCGAAGACGATGGGCCAGGGGTCGCTCTCAGGCATGGCCGCGCGGAACACCGAGCCGGCGAGTTCCTCCGCATGCGCCCGGTAGTTGCGTCCGACGCAGAACAGGCTCCGAAGGGGGCGCGGCAGGGGGGCGCGTAGGGTGATGACTTCGACCGGCAGGCGCGTGCCCGAAGGCTGCGGCAGCGGCTCGTCGCGGGCCAGCGCCTGGACGAGGGGGAGAACGCCGAGCAATGCGTCGCGCACGCCCAGGGGCGTGGCTTCACGCCCGTCCGGCGAGATCGTGCCCACGTGGTCGCGACCGCCCCAATTCCAGCTGGCCAAACGCATCGACTTTGTCTCCATGGGGTCCCGCGGTCTTGCTGGTGTGCACCAGTCGCCATGGGATCTCGGAAGTCTCGGAGTTCAGGTTTGAGACTTGCGTCTCAAATCGGGATCGCTGCATCATACGGTCCGGCCACAGCTGTTCACAATAGATTCCGGACCCTTCCGAGCCCCGTACAAACCCCATGGCCCGACTGAAGCACAAGCTGAGCGAACCCCCGACGCCCCCGGAGCGTGGCGTCAGGGCCGCGACCTTCCACTTGCTGCTCGACACCGCCATGACCATCATCCAGGAGAGCGGTCACATCCCGTCGGTGGCGGAGTGCGCCGCGCGGTCGAAGGTCTCGCGGGCCACGGCGTACCGCTACTTTCCCAGCCGCAGCGCGCTGGTGACGGCGGTGATCGACAGCTCGCTCGGCCCGGTGCGGAAGCTCGCTTCGGACAACCCCAACGGCCGCGAGCGCGTGCACGAGCTGTTCCTGCAGACCTTTCCGCGCTTCAAGGAATTCGAGGCGCAACTGCGCGCCGCCGCGCAACTGTCGCTGGAGCAATGGGGCCTGGAGCGTGCCGGGCTGCTGGAGGAAGAACCCTATCGGCGCGGCCATCGCGTGCGCATCCTCGAACACGCCATCGAGCCGCTCGCGCCGCTGATGCGTCCGGCCGTTCGCGACCGGCTGCATCACGCCCTGTCGGTCGTCTACGGCATCGAGCCCTATGTGATCCTCAAGGACATCTGGGGCCTGCGCGATCGCGAAGTCGAGCGCACCGCACTCTGGATGGCCGACGCCCTGATCGATGCGGCGCTGCGCGAATCCGAACAGAAGCCCCATCCGAAGCGCAAGACCCCCTGAGGAGTTCCATGCCCCGTCCCTCGCCAGCCTGGTACGACGCCCAGTACAACGCCCGCGCCCGCATTCCCGAGCATCCGGCCATCCTCCAGCATTGGGCGGATGCGTCGACCCGCGCGCTGTCGCGGCCCGGCTGGGTGCTCGACGTGGCCTACGGGGACGATGCGAGCGAGCGGCTCGACATTCTTCCGGCGGGCCGCGATGCGCCGGTGTTCGTCTACATCCACGGCGGCTACTGGCGCGCGCTCGACAAGCTCGATCACGCCTTTGTCCTGCCGCCTCTCGTGGATGCGGGCGCGATGGTCGTGAACCTCAACTACGCGCTGTGCCCGGCGGTGAGCATCGAGCACATCGTGATGCAGCTCGTGCGGGCGCTGGCGTGGGTCTGGCGGCATGCGGCCGACTTTGGCGGCGACCCCGCGCGCATCGTCCTCGCGGGCCATTCCGCGGGCGGTCACCTGGCCACCATGCTCCTGGCCTGCGACTGGCAGGCCGTGGCATCGGAGCTGCCGCCCGACCTCGTGAAGTCGACCCTGGCCATCTCGGGCCTGTACGAGCTGGAGCCGCTTCGGCATGCGCCGTTCCTCGCAGCTGACATCGGCTTGACTGCTGCGTCTGCCCTGCGCCTCAGTCCCGCGGCCATGCCCGCGCCCTCGCGCGGATCGCTGGTGACCGTGGTGGGCGGCGAGGAGAGCGAGGAGTTTCACCGGCAGGCCGCGCTGATCTCCGAAGCCTGGGGCCCGCGCGTCGTCATCGCGTCCGAAAGCGAAGCGGGGCGCAACCACATGGACGTGGTCCACGAACTCGCCAACCCCGGGTCGACGACGCACCGGCGGGCCCTGCAGCTGCTGGGTCTCTGAGTTCGCTTCCAGCCGCCCTGCCTGCACCAAAGGGCAATTCAAAGCCGACGAGGAAGGGGGTAGGCTGCGCATCGTCTTCAAATGGCGATTGAGCACAGGAGATTGCTGTGTGAGCAGGCGACGGTGGCTTCGGACGGGGCTCGGCGTCATCCTGGGGTGGAATGCCCTGGGCGTGACGCTGGCGCTCGCCCAGCCGGCCGACGAGGTCCAGCCGACGCGTTCGGCCTTGCTGTCCTCGGCCATCGCGTATGTGCTGGCGCAGCCCTCCGAGCATCCCTATGCGGCAGTGCTCGACTTCTCGGTCCCGTCGCGACTGCCACGCTTCCATGTGATCGAACGTTCGACCGGCACGATCGTCCACAGCTTCGCGGTGGCGCACGGCATCGGCTCGGAGCCGGAAGACAACGACGGGATCCCCGAAGTCTTTCTCGACGTCGTCGACAGCTTCGCGAGCAGCCTCGGGCTGTATCGCACGGACGAGGTCTACATGAGTCCGACGGAAAGCAACGGGCTTTCCATGCGGCTGCGCGGGCTGTCCCCGGCCAACAGCAACGCCTACAAGCGCCTGATCGTCATCCACGCGCAGTGGTACGTCGAACCGGAGTTCATCGCGCTCTTCGGCAAGGCGGGCCGGAGCGACGGGTGCATGGTCTTCTCGTCGGCCGACCGCGACACGGTGATCGAGCTGTTGCGTGGCGGCGCGCTCATCTACGCGGTGGCCGGCTCCTGACGCTGGATGTGCCAAAGCGCACATCCAGGTCGCGTGTCCCGCGGCCAGAATGCGGCGACGCACCCGAGGAGAACACCATGCAATGGCCCTCCGCCGCCGACATCGCCCTGCGCGCCCCATTGCCGGCAGGCTACCGCTACGAACTGCTCGACCGGCGGCAGATCCCGTTCCTGATCCCGGCGCTGGAAGCCTGGTATCCGGGCATCGCGGTCGGCAACGCGAGCTGCCACCTGCGGGAAGACTTCTACCTGCAGAAGGTGACCCTGGCGGGTGAGCCCGACCGGGACTTCATCGTGGTCCTGATCAAGCAAGGCGATGAGTTGGCGGGCGTGTTCTCGGGCGAGCGGGATGCCGACAGCGAGGTCCTCTACGGGCGCATCTTCGCGATTTCCCCCAGGCACCGCGGCGCGCGCCTGAGCAGGATCGTCCCACCTCTCGAAGAGGCGCTGGGCCGCGCCATGGGCTTGGGGATGGCTTACGGTCTGGCCACGATGCACTACCCGCACATGCAGGCGACCTTCGAGCGCATGGGGTGGCGGCTGGTCGGCATCACGCCCGGCTTCGACCGGGAACTGGTGGCGCCGGGCGTCGTCAAGCGCGTGTACGAAGCCGTCTATGCCAAGGTGCTGGTCGCGGACGAAGCGCTGCTGCGACCGCACGCCCGCAGCATGACGCCGGCGGTGAGGGCCCTGTTCGGATTTCTCTTTCCGGGCCAGTGCGACACCGCCTGATGCGTCAGATCCAGCGCTGGACGGCTTCCGCCGTATCGCTTGGTTTGGTGTTGAAGCAGAGCCGGGCAGCGGGTGCGTGTCGGTGCACCGCGTTCACAAGCTGCTCGAAAAGCAGGAAATGGACCGGCAGCGTTCGGATGCCGGCGCCGATCACGACGCAGTCGAACGCCTTCTCGGAGAGCCTTCGGGTGACCACGGCTTCCGCCGTGCTGCCGAGGTCGGTCAGGCAGAGTTTGGCGTCGTAGCCGAGCCCGGCGAGCTTCACCTTGTCCGCCTCGAGGCCCGCGTGGACCTTTGCCGCGTTCATGTCCGGCATCGCGCTGAAGTCGACGAGTTCCGGCTGCAGGCCGATCACCAGTACCTGTTTGTTCGCCATGGGTATCTCCAGTCGGAATTCGCGGTTGACGTGACGCCGTCGGGGCGTCCTCAGCGGTAGAACGCCTCGACCTTCCCCTTGAGCTTGATCAGCAGCGGCTTGCCCTTGCGGTCGAGCGTCTTGCCGGCGGGCACCTTGATCCAGCCTTCGCTGATGCAGTATTCCTCGACGTCGGCGCGCTCCTTGTCGTTGAAGCGGATGCCGATGTCGTGATCGAAGATGGCGGCCACGTGGTGCGGGCTTCGTGGATCGACCGACAGGTGGTCGGGCAGGGGTGGCTTGGGGGTGGTTTCGGTCATGGAATTGGGATTCGTCAAGACCTCCATTTTGAAGTACCTACCGGCCGGTAGGAGCAGGTGTCTCAAACGTGACCCGCCCTCAGGTGAAACCTTGAGCCCGCCGAGGCACCGCCACTTCCACAATGGGCGTTTCGCCTCGATGCCGCACCGGCGTCGTTCCCCCCGAGTCAATCCGAGGAACACGTGGAGCTCTTTTTTCAGCAATTCCTGAATGGCCTCACCATCGGCGGCGTCTACAGCCTGGTGGCCCTGGGCCTCACACTGGTCTACGGCATCCTGCACGTGCCCAATTTCGCGCATGGCGCGTTCTACATGACCGGCGCGTTCGCGGGTTACTACCTGATGGCGAAATTGGGCGTGAACTACTGGCTTTCCATGGCCGGGGCCGCAGCGATCGTCGCGGTGATCGCGATGCTCGCGCAGCGGCTGGTATTCCATCCATTGCGCAATGCGCCCGAGCTGCACGACATGATCGCGGCGATCGGCATCCTGCTGTTCCTCGAGGCGAGCGCACAGGCCTTGTTCGGTGCGGACTTCCACCGCATGCCGACGCCCTACGGGCAGGTCGTCGAGATCTTCGGGCTCACCGCACCGCTGCAACGCCTGCTGATCATCGCCGGCGCGTTCGGGCTGATGGTGCTGCTGCACCTGTTCCTCAACCACACCGTGCTCGGCTCGACCATCATCGCGATGGCGCAGAACCGCGACGGCGCCGCGCTCGTGGGCATCGACGCCACGCGGGTGACGCTGTTGGTCTTCGCCATCTCGGGCGCGCTGGCGGCGATCGCCGCCGTGCTCTATGCGCCCATCAACCTCGTCTACCCGGCGATGGGCAACCTGGTCATCACCAAGGCCTTCGTGATCATCATCCTTGGCGGCATGGGCAGCTTTCCGGGGGCGATCGTCGGCGGGCTGATCATCGGCATGGCCGAGAGCTTCGGCGGCTTCTATTTCTCGACGGACTACAAGGACATCATCGCCTTCGTGCTGCTGGTCGTGATCCTGTCCTTCCGGCCGCAGGGCCTCTTCACGGCCAGGGGAGCGCGCTGATGAACTGGCTTCAAGGCAGGACCGGCTGGGCGCTGCTCGCCGCCGTGGCGCTCGCGTTTCCCTTCTTCGCGCACAACAACTACCTGATCTCGGTGGCGACGCAGGCCTTCATCATGGCCATCGCCGCGCTGGGGCTGAACCTGATCACCGGCTACACCGGCCAGTTCAATCTCGCGCATGGCGCCTTCATGGCGGTGGGCGCGTACACGGTTGGCATCCTGACGGTCGATCACCATGTGCCGTTCTGGATCGCGTTCGTGCTGGCCGGCGTTGTGACCGGCGTGCTCGGCTTCTTCATCGGCCTGCTGTCGCTGCGGCTCAAGGGCCACTACTTCTCGATCTTCACGCTGTGCGTGAGCTACATCATGTTCCTGCTGATCGAGAAGTGGGAAAGCCTGACCCACGGGCCGGTGGGGATCATGGGCATCCCCTCGCCGACGGGCATCGGGCCCCTTCAGTTCGGCACCCCGATGTCGCAGTACTACCTGGTGCTGGCCTTCCTGGCGCTGGGCATCTGGGTCATGTCGCGCATCGTGCATTCGCTGCTCGGCCGAAGCTTCATGGCGGTGCGCAACAGCGACGACCTGGCCGAGGCGCTGGGCATCGACCTGATGCGCACCAAGACCCTGTCCTTCGTGCTGTCGGTGGTGTATGCCGGCTTCGCGGGTGCGCTGTATGCCGGGCAGGTCCGCTTTCTCGGGCCGGACCTGGCGAGCGAAGCGGTCACCTTCGACCTGATCATGTTCGTGCTGGTCGGCGGCGTCGGCACCCTGCTCGGGCCGCTGGTCGGCACCTTCCTCGTGACCTGGCTCACGCAGAGCCTGCAGTTCCTGCAGGACTACCGCATGGTCGTGTTCGGCCCCGTGCTGATCCTGCTGATCATCTTCCTGCCCGACGGCATCGTCGGAACGTGGCTCAAGCGGCGTGCGCAGCGCGCGGACGCGAAGGCGGCGCGGCAGTCCGACACGAAAGTCGGCGACGCCGGCACGAGGGAGGCACAGGGCAATGCTTGAGATCAACGACCTGACGAAGCAGTTCTTCGGCCTCACCGCGGTCGACCACGTGTCGACGAGCTTCGAGCGCGGGCAGGTCAGCGCCATCATCGGGCCCAACGGTGCCGGAAAGACCACCTTCTTCAACCTGGTGGCGGGCACGCACAAGCCGACGTCGGGGCGCATCACCTTCAAGGGGCAGGACGTCACCGGCATGCGGCCCGACCACGTAGCCAGGCTGGGCATCGCGCGGACCTTCCAGACCACGCACCTGTTCGACAACGCGACCGTGCTCGACAACCTGATCGTCGGCCACCGTCTGCGCACGAAGTCGGGCCTGTGGGACGTGCTCGCGAACACCAGCCGGCTCAAGGAAGAAGAGCGCCTCTGCCGCGAGAAGGCCCGCGAGGCACTCGACTTCGTCGGCCTCTCGCACATCGCCAACCGCATTGCGGCCGACATCACCCAGGAAGAGCGCAAGCGCGTGGCCTTTGCGCTGGCACTCGCCACCGACCCCGAACTGCTGCTGCTCGACGAGCCGGCCGGCGGCGTGAATCCGGAGGAGACGGTCGGCCTCGCGGCCCTGATCCGCAAGTTGGTGGCCCACGGCAAGACGGTGTGCCTGATCGAGCACAAGATGGACATGATCATGCGACTCGCCGACAAGATCGTCGTGCTGAACAACGGCGCCAAGATCGCCGAGGGCACGCCCGCCGAGATCCGGCGCGATCCGCACGTCATCGAGGCCTACCTTGGAGCCGACCATGCTGCGGTTTGAAGGGGTCGACCTGCACTACGGCAGCTTTCGCGCGCTGAGCGGCGTCAGCCTGCATGCGGCGCCCGGCGAGCTGGTGGTGCTGCTGGGTGCCAACGGCGCCGGCAAGACGTCGATATTCATGGCGGCGAGCGGCATCCAGAAGCCGAGCGCCGGCAGCATCCGTTTCGGCGATCGCGAACTCGTCGGCCAGCGCCCGGCGCAGATCGTCGCATCGGGCCTCGTGCATTGCCCGGAAGGACGCAAGCTGTTCCCGATGATGTCGGTGAAGAAGAATCTCACGCTCGGCGCCTATGTGCACCGGCGCGACAAGGCGGGCATCCAGCGTTCGCTCGACGAGGTGTTCGAACTGTTCCCGATCCTCGAGAAGAAGCAGGACCACCCGGCCGGCTCGCTGTCGGGCGGCCAGCAGCAGATGGTCGCCATCGGGCGCGCCATGCTGGGCCGGCCCAAACTGCTGCTGCTCGACGAGCCCTCGCTTGGTCTCGCACCGCTGATCGTCAAGCAGGTGTTCGAGGTCATCCAGCGCATCAACCAGTCCGGCACGACCGTGCTGCTGGCCGAGCAGAACGCCTATTCGGCACTGGCCATCGCCCATCGCGCCTACGTGATCGAGCGCGGCCACATCACGCTGGAGGGCGACCGCGAATCGCTGCTCCACAACGAGGCCGTGCGCGCCGCCTACATCGGCGCCTGAACCCGAAGCCATTCACCCATCCATCAACCGGAGACTTCCTCATGAAAAGAACCGCAATTTCCCGTCGCCGCATGAACCTGCTGCCCGTCGCCGTGGCGCTCCTGGGTGCGTTCGGCGCCGGCAGCGTGCTCGCGCAGGACACCGTCAAGATCGGCTTCACCGGACCGCTGAGCGGCGGCGCCGCCCTCTACGGCAAGAACGTCGTGAACGGAATGGAGATGGCGATCAAGGAGATCAACGCCGCGGGTCTGGAAGTCGGCGGCAAGAAGGTCACGCTCGAACTGGTGGCGCTGGACGACAAGTACTCGCCGGCCGATGCCGCGATCAACGCGCGCCGCCTCGTGCAGCAGTACCAGAGCCCGGCGGTGTTCGTGCCGCATTCGGGCGGTATCTACGCGATGCAGGCCTTCAACGAGCAGGAGAAGTTCATCGTGATGGCGTACTCCAGCACGCCGAAGATCACCGAGACGGGCAACAAGCTCACCATCCGCATTCCGCCCACCTTCAATTCGTACATCGAGCCCTTCACGAACTACGAGATGAAGAAGTTCGGCAAGAAGGTGGGCATGCTGCCGGGCGACCACGAGTACGCGAAGAACTGGAGCGCGCTCTTCGCACCGGCGTGGGAGAAGGCGGGCGGAACGGTCGTATCGAACAACCCGATGTCCTACAACCGCTCGGCCGACTTCTACAGCGGCGTGAGCCGCGTGCTGGCGGAGAAGCCGGACGTGCTGTTCGTCGGCGGCCCGTCGGAGCCGACGGCGCTGGTCGCCAAGCAGGCGCGTGAGCTGGGCTTCAAGGGCGGCTTCCTGATCATGGACCAGGCCAAGCTCGACGAGATGGCGAAGGTCACGGGCGGCCTGGCGCCGCTTGAAGGATCGATCGGCGTGCTGCCGGTGTCGTACGACGATCGCGTGGGCCCGAAGACCTTCGCGGCGGCCTATCGCAAGGCCTACGGCGCGGACAAGGACCCGACCACCGAGTCCTCGTACAACTACGCACTGGTGCACGCGCTGGCCGGCGCGATGAAGCTGGCCGGCACGACGACCGACGCGGCGGCCATCCGCGCCAAGATTGGCGAGGCGCTGACCAAGCTGCCGAAGGAAACGAATGCGGGCAACTTCAACGGCGTGGACGCGGTCGGTGGCACCATCGTCGACCCGCTGGTCGCCACGGTCGAAGGTGGCAAGATCAAGCCGGTCAACCTGAGCGACCTGGCGAAGTGACGGTGGGCCGCGCCGGGTCCGCGCGAAGGAAGAGAGGCATGCCATGTCCCATGTTTCGTTCGAAGCCGACCAGGCGGTCTGCACCATCACCCTGAACCGGCCGGACAAGCGCAACGCCGTCAACGGCGTGGTCGCCGCCGAGCTGCTTGCCGCGTTCGAGCGCTTCGAGGCCGACGACGCATTGCGCGTCGCCGTGCTGACGGGCGCAGGCGGCCACTTCTGTGGTGGCGCCGACTTGGGCGCGGTCGGAAATCCGGCCGAGCGCAACAAGCTCGATCCTGAAGGCCGTGGCAGCGGTCCGATGGGGCCGACGCGCATGGCACTGTCCAAGCCGCTGATCGCCGCGGTCAATGGCTACGCGGTGGCGGGCGGACTGGAGTTGGCCTTGCTCGCGGACCTTCGGGTGGCGGACGAGGACGCGACCTTCGGCGTGTTCTGCCGCCGCTGGGGCGTGCCGCTGATCGACGGCGGGACCGTGCGGCTGCCGCGCATCGTCGGGATGGGGCGTGCGCTCGACCTGATCCTGACGGGGCGGCCGGTGCCGGCGCCCGAGGCGCACGCGATGGGTCTGGTCAACCGGCTCACGCCACCGGGCGGTGCGCTGGCAGCGGCGCAGGAACTGGCCCGGCAACTCGCCGCCTTCCCGCAGCAATGCATGCTGGCGGATCGCCGGTCGGCCTACGAACAGTGGGATCTGCCGCTCGACCTGGCGCTGCGCCGCGAGGGCGCGCAGGGTGTGCCGATCGTGCTTGCGGAAGGTGAGGCCGGCGCGGCGCGCTTCGTCGCGGGCGCCGGCCGGCACGGCCAGTAGAAGGGAATCCGCAGGCTCAGGCCACGCGGTACTTGCCGTACTCCATTCGCGCGATCGCGCGGTTGTGCACTTCGTCCGGTCCATCGGCCAGCCGCATCGTGCGCATGCTCGCGTACTGCTTGGCGAGGCCGAAGTCGGTCGTCACGCCGCCCGCACCGTGTGCCTGGATGGCATCGTCGATGATCTTCAGCGCCATGCGCGGCGCAGCGACCTTGATCATCGCGATCTCGAGGCGCGCGACCTTGTTGCCCACCCGATCCATCATGTCGGCCGCCTTCAGGCAGAGCAGGCGTGTCATCTCGATGTCGATGCGGGCCTCGGCGACGCGTTGCTCCCACACGGACTGCTCCGAGATCCGCTTGCCAAAGGCCACGCGCGATTGCAGGCGCTTGACCATCTTCTCCAGCGCGACCTCTGCGCTGCCAATGGTGCGCATGCAATGGTGGATGCGCCCGGGGCCGAGGCGTCCCTGCGCGATCTCGAAGCCGCGGCCTTCGCCCAACAGCAGGTTCGACACCGGCACGCGCACGTCGCGGAACACCACCTCGGCATGGCCGTGCGGCGCATCGTCGAAGCCGAACACCGGCAGCATGCGAACGATCTCGATGCCGGGCGTGTCCAGCGGCACGAGGATCTGCGACTGCTGCGAATGCCGCGGTGCGTCGGGATCGGTCTTGCCCATCACGATCGCGATCGCGCAGCGCGGATCACCCACGCCCGACGACCACCACTTGCGGCCGTTGATGACGTAGTGGTCGCCGTCGCGGCGGATCTCGGTCTGGATGTTGGTCGCGTCGGAGGACGCCACGTCGGGCTCGGTCATCAGGAAGGCCGAGCGGATTTCGCCGGCCAGGAGCGGCTGCAGCCAGCGGGCCTTGTGCGCATCGCTGCCATAGCGGATCAGCACTTCCATGTTGCCGGTATCGGGCGCCGAGCAGTTGAAGACTTCGGAGGCAAAGCCGACCTTGCCCATCTCTTCGGCGCACACCGCGTATTCGAGATTGGTGAGCCCCGCACCGCGATAGGGGCTGCCTTCGGGCACCGAATCGCGCGGCAGGAAGAGGTTCCAAAGGCCCTCGGCCTTGGCCTTCGCCTTGAGTTCCTCCACGATGGGAACGACCTGCCAGCGGTTCTCGCCGAAGTCCTTCATCTGCTGCATGTACACCGGCACCGCCGGATAGACATGCTGGTTCATGAAGGCCACGACGCGGTCTCGCCAGTGCAGCTGCGTTTCGGAAAGTGTGAAGTCCATAGGGGAGCTTTCGAGAGGGGGATGTCAATCGGGGCGAGTCAACAGGTGACTCCCCCGTCGATGACGAGACTTTGGCCTGTCATGAAAGCGCCTGCCTGCGAGGCGAGGAAGATGGCGGCGCCGGCGATCTCGTCGGGCTCGCCGATTCTGCGCAGAGGCGTATTGGCGGTTCGATGTTTAAGGTTCTCGGGATCTTCCCAGAGTGCGCGCGCGAAGTCCGTCTTGATGAGACCCGGCGCGATGCAGTTCACCCGCACGTTGTGCGGACCGTACTCGACGGCCAGGTTGCGCGCGAGCTGGAAGTCCGCGGCCTTCGACACGTTGTAGGCGCCGATGACGGGCGAACCGCGCAGGCCGCCGATCGAGGAGACGATGATGATCGAACCCTCCTTGCGCTCGATCATCTGCGGCACCGCGAAGTTGATCAGCCAGTGGTTGGCGATCACGTTGTTCTCGAGGATCTTGCGGAACTGGTCGTCCTCGATGCCGCCGAGCGGGCCGTAGTAGGGGTTGGAGGCCGCGTTGCAGACCACGATGTCCACCTTGCCGAGCTGCCGCGTGGTTTCCTCGACCAGATGCCGCAGCTCCTGCTTCGAGGAAATGTTGGCCGGAATCGAGATCGCGCTGCCCTCGCCGTAGGCGCGGTTGATGTCGTCGCGCACTTCGGCGCAGGCCTCGGGCTTGCGCGACGAGATGACGACCTTGGCCCCGTGCTCGGCCATGCGTTCGGCAATGGCACGGCCGATGCCGCGCGTGGAACCCGTGATGATGGCCACCTTGCCGGCCAGTGAAAACAAGTTCATTGGATGTCTCCTGGATCTGCCAGAAATGCAAAGAGCGGATCTTCGAAGATCGGACGGAAAACGTCGGTCCTCTACGTGACTGGATTGGTGCCGCGGCGCGCCCGGCGGCCCGGCGGATCGCGAAGAGGCCGGTTGCCGGTGCCTTGGTGCTTCAGCGCGCGCTTCGGCGGCGCGGGCGCTTCAGGTAGGCGTCTCGTACCACCAGCGCCATGGTCTCGACCGGCGTGAAGACCAGAGAGGCGCCGGCCAGCACGGCGCAGCAGAAATCGCCCAGCTGGAAGATCGCTGGCGGATGCGGTTGGCTCAGGGAGGGGCTGATCACCACGGCGTGGGCCAGGAAAAGAAGGAAATTAGCGATCACCACCGCGATCAGCAGGCGGCTGCGGAACATCGCCGAGCAGATGAGGGCTTGCAGCGTGGCCGCTGCAAGGAGCGACATGCCCATCGGATAGCCGGCTGCGTACGCCTCCAGGCCGAGCGCCGCGAGCACGAGCGAGGCGGCGGCCAGCAGCGCCGACTTCCGGCGCACGGCCGCCATCGCGGCCACGGGCCGCACCGGCTCCATCAGTCGAGCGGCGCGCCGCGGATCGTATCGGCGGACTTCTGGAGCTGGCGTTGCATCTCCTCGGAGACGTGCGACCGGCCCCACCAGCCGAGGTGATCGATGAGCCATCCGCCCACCAGGACCGCCGCCAGGACACTGAGGGTGTAAAGGTCTGAATCCATGATCCGCTTCCCTGTCGATTCAACGGCCCCAGTCTGTACGGATGCGGCTCCTGTGGGAATCGGCCAATTGGCAGGTGTTGTAAATCTTCGGCGTAGAGCTTTTGACATTGCGCTCGATGCCGCCGGTCGCTACCCTCTGGCCGCCTTGCGCTGGCCTCCGAGCAATTTGGCGCGCTCTTTCTGCACATCCCTCAGCCGCGCGACCTGGTCCGGGCAATCCGCCTGCGTGCCGATCAGCACGACCGGATTCCGGCGGAGGGCGGTCACCGTCTTCTCGACCTGGGCCGGATCCCGGTGCTTGACCACCAGCCCGGCAGCCACCGCCGCCTTCGATTGCTTGTAGAAGCCCTTCTCGAAGGCCGGCGTGCCGCAGCGCGCGGCAATGACCCGGTAATCAGCCTCCTGCTGCTCGCCCGAAAGGTCCGGGCCGGCGATCGCGGTGGGCTGTGACATCGCGTTCCAGGGAAGGCAGAGAGGCAACGTCCCCAGCAAGATTCCAACGTTCAGGCGCGCAGTCATTTCACCCTCACTTCCACATCCGGCGGATGGGAGTGAGAGTGATTTTGCGCCGATCCGTTGCAGTCGGCGATCAACTGATCAGCTGGTTTTTCAGCGCGTAATAGGTCAGGTCGCTGTTGGAGGCGAGGTTCATCTTTTCCATCAGACGGCTGCGGTAGGTGCTGACGGTCTTGACGGACAGCGACAGGTGTTCCGCGATGGTGCCGGCCGTTTCACCGGTGGCCAGTTTCAGGAACACCTGGAACTCGCGCTCCGAGAGCTGCTCGTGGGGCGCGGCGTCGTTCTTGCGATCGAGTTGGCGCGCCAGCAGTTCGGCCACGGCCGGCGTGATGTAGCGACGGCCCAGCGAGATCGTGCGGATGGCCTCCACGATTTCCTTCGGGTCGCATTCCTTGTTGAGGTAGCCGCTGGCACCCTGGCGGATCAGGCTCATCGCGTAGTGCTCCTCGGGGTAGCCGCTCAGGATCAGGATGCCGGTGTCGGGCGCCTTGGCGCGCACCATCGCGATCGCGTCGATGCCGCTCTGGCCGGGCATGGAAAGGTCCATGACCAGCACGTCGATCTCGTTGGATCGCACGAGGTCGATGGCTTCGCGTCCGCTGGCCGCCTCGCCGACGACGCGCAGGTCGACGTGTTGGGAAAAGAAGTCCTTCAGGCCCGAACGCACGATCGCATGGTCGTCCACGATTCCGATCTTGATCATCACTTGCTCCTCGAGTTATTGGCTCGACAGAGCATGAGGCCGGGCGCCCCCTTCGCATGTCTGGAAGCGGCCCGACCGCGCGTAGGACAAGCCGCGAATCAGCGTGCAGGAGAGATGGCCGCGTCGACGATCGTCTGGGCTTCGTCGAGGATGCGGCGCAAATGGTCGGCGCCGCGGAAGCTCTCGCCGTAGATCTTGTAGATGTCCTCGGTGCCGGAGGGCCGGGCCGCGAACCACCCGCCCTGCGAAGTCACCTTGATGCCGCCGATCGCCGCGCCGTTGCCGGGCGCGTGGCTCAGCACACTCTCGATCTTCTCTCCGGCGAGTTCGGTGGCGCCGAGCTGTCGCGGCGACAGCGCGGACAGCTGCCGCTTCTGCTGCGGCGTCGCGGGCGCATCGATGCGGCTGGCCACCGGATTGCCGAACTCGTTGGCGAGGTCGACGTAGAGCGCGCCCGGGTCGCGGCCCGTGCGCGCAGTGATTTCCGCCGAGAGCAGGGCGGCGGTGATGCCGTCCTTGTCGGTGGTCCACACCGTGCCGTCGCGCCTGAGGAAGGTGGCTCCCGCGCTTTCCTCCCCGACCAGGCCGAGGGAAGCGTCCAGCAGGCCCTCCACGAACCACTTGAAGCCGACCGGCACTTCGTACAGACCCCGGCCGAGCCGGGCGGCGAGGCGGTCGATGAGTTCCGTCGAGACGACC
Organism: Variovorax glacialis; assembly: GCF_051216375.1. Classification (NCBI taxonomy): domain Bacteria; kingdom Pseudomonadati; phylum Pseudomonadota; class Betaproteobacteria; order Burkholderiales; family Comamonadaceae; genus Variovorax; species Variovorax glacialis. The sequence continues at coordinate 359,677 of NZ_JBPJZT010000004.1, forward strand.
GTCTTGCCGATGGCGACCTGCGAGCCCCATTGCGGGCGATGCTGGAACAGGTAGTCGACGACGACCGAGAGGTAGTGGTTCGGCGGCAGCAGCCCTGCGCTGGGGGTCACGATGCCGTGCCGGTCGTGGTCGGTGTCGCAGGCAAAGCCGACGTCGAAGCTGTCCTTGATGTCGAGCAGGCGCTGCATCGCATAGCCGGACGAGGGGTCCATGCGGATCTGCCCGTCCCAGTCGAGCGTCATGAAGCCGAAACGCGGATCGACCGTATCGCTGACGACGGTCAGATCCAGCTTGTAGCGGTCGGCGATGGCTGCCCAGTAGTGCACGCCCGCGCCGCCCAGGGGGTCGACGCCCATCCGGACCTTGGCGCCGCGGATCACGTCCATGTCGATCACATGGCCGAGGTCGCCCACGTAGGTGCCGAGAAAATCGTGGCGGTGCGTGGTGCCGGCCTTCAACGCAGCCGCATGCGGCATCCGCTTGACGCCGTCGAGCCGCTGCTGGATGTACCGATTGGCAGCGGCCTCGACGCCGCCGGTGATGTCCTGTCCCGCCGGCCCGCCGTTGGGCGGGTTGTATTTGAAGCCACCGTCGCGCGGCGGGTTGTGCGAAGGCGTGACGACGATGCCGTCGGCCAGGCCGCCCTGGCGGCCGCGGTTGTAGGTCAGGATCGCGTGCGACAGGGCCGGCGTCGGCGTGTATTCGTCATTCGCCGCCAGCATCACCTCGACGCCGTTCGCCGCCAGCACCTCGAGCGCGCTGGCGCACGCCGGCTGCGACAGCGCGTGCGTGTCGATGCCGAGAAACAGCGGCCCGTCGATGCCCTTCGCCTTGCGGTAGTCGCAGATGGCCTGCGTGACCGCGAGCACATGCCATTCGTTGAAAGACCGCTCGAAGGCCGATCCCCGGTGGCCCGAAGTCCCGAACGCGACGCGCTGCGACGCGACGCCGGGATCGGGGACATCCGCGTAGTACGCCGCGATGAGCGCGTCCACGTCGATGAGCGACTCGGGCGGTGCCGGCTTGCCGGCGAGGGGGCTGATGCGTTCGGCCATGGCAGTGAACCTCAGGCTGGGCGCGCATGCCTTGCCAACTGCTCCTTCGCGGCAGCGACGACATGCGCAGCGTCGAAGCCGAAATGCGCCTCGGCGACCTTGCCGGGCGCGGAGAGACCGAAGGAGCGCATGCCGATGATGGCACCTGCGCGCCCGACATAGCGCTCCCAACCCAGCGGCGAAGCGGCTTCCACGGAGACGCGTGCGGCCACCGATGGCGGGAGCACGCTGTCGCGGTATGCCTCGCTCTGACTTTCGAAGAGATCCCATGACGGCATGCTGACCACGCGCGCGGCAACGCCCTGGCTCTGGAGTTGCTCGTAGGCGGCGATGCAGAGTGCGACCTCGCTGCCGCTCGCCAGCAGCAGCACATCGGGCTTGCCGTCCGGCGCGTCGGCGAGCACGTAGGCGCCGCGGGCGACACCGCTCGCGCTCGCGAAGCGGCTGCGGTCGAGCGTCGGCAGCGCCTGGCGCGACAGGACCAGGCTCGCCGGACGGTCCGTCATCTGCATCACGACGCGCCACGCTTCGACGACTTCGTTCGCGTCGGCCGGGCGCAGCAGGGTCATGCCAGGCATCGCGCGAAACGACGCGAGCTGCTCGACCGGCTGGTGCGTGGGCCCGTCTTCTCCCATGCTGATCGAATCGTGGGTCCAGACGTAGATGACGGGGAGGCCCATCATCGCGGCGAGCCGGACTGAACCCCGGCAGTAGTCGGTGAAGATGAAGAAGGTCGCGGCATAGGCGCGCAGCTTCGACAGCGTCATGCCGCTGGCGATCGCGCACATCGCGTGCTCGCGAATGCCGAAGTGGAAGTTGCGGCCCTGGTAGTTGCCGCGCTTGAATTCGCCGGCCTGTTCGAAGCCCAGTGCCGTCTTCGTCGATGGCGAAAGGTCGGCCGCGCCGCCCAGGAGCCACGGGACATTCTTTGCGATGGCGTTCAGCACCTTGCCGGAGGACTCGCGCGTGGCGATGCCCTTGGCGTCGGCCGGGAAGACGGGCAGGTCGCTGTCCCAGCCTTCGGGCAGTTCGCGACCTTCCAAGCGGTCGATCTGCGCTGCCAGTTCCGGGTACTGCGTCTTGTAGGCGGCATGCATCGCATCCCATGCGCCGCGGGCACTCGCGCCGCGCTGGCCGAACTGCGCCTCGAAATGAGCGCGCACGCCGTCGGGCACGGCGAATTGCGCGTCGGGATCGAAGCCGAAGAATTTCTTCGCGAGGCGGACTTCCTCGACGCCGAGCGGTTCCCCGTGCGCCTCCTTGGTGTCCTGCTTGTTGGGTGCGCCATAGCCGATGTGGCTTCGCACGACGATGAGCGTCGGCCTGTCCTGGGTGGCGTTGAATTCACGCAGGCTTTGCGTGAGCGCGTCGAGATCGTTCGCATCGGCGACGTGAAGGACCCTCCAGCCATACGCTTCGAAGCGCTTGCCCACGTCTTCGTCGGAAGTGATCGACGTCGAGCCTTCGATGCTGATCTGGTTGTCGTCGTAGATCCAGCACAGGTTGGAAAGCTTCAGGTGGCCGGCGAGCGATGCGGCTTCGGCGCTGACGCCCTCCATCATGTCGCCGTCGCCGCACAGGGCGTAGACCTTGTAGTCAAAGAGATCGTGGTCGGGCCGGTTGTAGGTCGCTGCCAGCCAGCGCTGCGCGATGGCCATGCCGACGCTGGTCGCGACGCCCTGGCCGAGCGGGCCGGTGGTGGTCTCGACGCCGGAGGTCCATGCGTATTCGGGGTGGCCGGTGCAGCGGCTGCCTTCCTGGCGAAAGCTCTGCAGGTCGGCCATCGACACCGCGAGGCTGTCCTGCGTCGCGTAGTGCGGCCCCTTGCCCTTGACGCCACACAGGTGCAGCAGGCTGTAGAGCAGCGCCGAGGCGTGGCCTGCCGACAGCACGAAGCGGTCGCGGTTCGGCCAATCGGGGTCCTTCGGGTCGTAGCGGAGGAAACGCTGCCACAGGCAGTAGGCGACGGGTGCCGCGCCCATCGGCGTGCCGGGGTGGCCGGAGTTGGCCTTCTGCACCGCATCGATGGACAGGGTGCGCAGCGTGTTGATGCACAGAAGGTCGAGGGCCGGCGCGTCGCTGCTCATGATTTCTTCTCCGAATGGCCGCCGAACTGGGCCCGCAGGGCGGACAGCACGCGATTCGAAAAGTCGGCTTCGCCGCGCGAGCTGAAGCGGGCGTACACCGCTGAACTGAGCACGGGCGCCGGCACGCCCTCGTCGATCGCAGCCTGCAGTGTCCAGCGGCCCTCGCCGGAATCGGAAACGCGGCCCTGGAAGTTCGAGAGGTCCGGATCGGCGGCCAGCGCGGATGCCGTCAGGTCGAGCAACCAGGAGCCGATCACGCTGCCGCGCCGCCAGAGCTCGGTGATCTCGGGCAGGTTCATGTCGTACTGGTAGGCCGTGGGGTCGCGCAGCGGTGTCGTCTCGGCGTCAACGTCATGCGAGCGTTTGCCGATGTTCGCGCCGCGCAGGATGTTCAGTCCCTCCGCATAGGCGGCCATGATTCCGTACTCGATGCCGTTGTGGACCATCTTGACGAAGTGCCCGGCGCCGTGCGGTCCGCAGTGCAGGTAGCCCTGGTCGGCGGTGCCGCTGCCGGGGGCGCGGCCGGGGGTCGGCGGGTGGTCGCCCGCGCCGGGCGCCAGCGTGGCGAAGATCGGCGAGAGGTGCTGCACGGTCTCGGTTTCGCCGCCGATCATCAGGCAGTAGCCGCGATCGAAGCCGGCAATGCCGCCACTGGTCCCCACGTCGACATAGTGCAGGCCCAGGGCACGCAGTTCGCCGGCGCGGCGGATGTCGTCGCGGTAGTAGGAGTTGCCACCGTCGATGACGATGTCGCCGGGTTCGAGCAGCGGGGTCAGCGTTGCCAGCGCGGAATCCACGACCGCGGCGGGCACCATGAGCCAGACCGCGCGTGGCCGCGTGAGCTTGGCGACGAAATCCTTCAGCGTGGCCGCGCCGGTGGCGCCCTGAGCGACCAGGCGCTCGATGGAGGCGGGGGCGTTGTCATGCACGACGCATTGGTGGCCTCCACGCATCAGGCGGCTGGTCATGTTGGCGCCCATGCGTCCGAGTCCGATCATGCCGAGTTGCATCGTGTTGCTCCTGTGTCCTGTTGGGTTGATGTGTGAGCGTACGCCTGTCGTCGAGTTCCGGCGACGGCAGACCGCGGCCGGGGATCATCTTCCCGCCCACCGGAAAAGTCGAGTGCGCCTTCGGCTCTCAGAGCAGGTCGCTCGGCACGAACCACGAGAAAAGGAGCAGCTTCAGTCGCACCAGTGCATTCGCGTCCGGCTCCTCGTCGAGGACGATGTTCTCGCCGTCGGTGGTCACCCACTGGATCTGGCTGGTCTCCGGCTTGAGGCGAACTTCGTAGACGCTTTCGACGTTGTCGATCTGGAACGCATCGACCAGCCGGTGCGCGACTTCATAGCTTTCGAAGCGCACGCCCAGTTCGGTGTTGATGTTGGCCGAGCGCGGATCGAAGTTCAGCGAACCGACGAGCGCCCATTCGCGGTCGATGAGCGCGAGCTTGGCATGCAGGCGTCCGCGCGACTGGCGGAACACCTTGCGCAGGTTGATGCTGCGCTTGATCTGCTCGGAACTCACCTCGTAGAGCTGGACGCCCATCTGGAGCATCTCGACGCGGAAGCGGTTGTAGTTGATGTTGACGAGCGGTTCGTCGGTGTCGGCCAGCGAGTTCGTGGCGACGGTGATCCGGATGCCGCGCGCGCGCAGGCGCGCGATGTGGTCCATGCCTTCGTCCCCCGGCAGGAAGTACGGCGTGATGATGTTGATGTCGGACTTCGCGAGGTCGAGCAGGGCGCGCATGCGTTCCGCCACGGTGGGCGGGCGGCCCTGGAGTCCACGCGCAGCGCCTTGGACGGAGAGTCGGCCACCGCGTTGGCGCGCGTCGGAATCAGCTCCAGCTTGCCCTGTGCGATGGCAGCGCTGACCGGCACGTCGCCGAACATGTCGGCGTCGGGTGGGGGATCCGGCGGTGGCGCCTCCGATGCGGAGGTCCGGGCGTCGAATTGCGCCCGCAGCGCTTCGGGCGGCTCCGTGGATGCAACGATGTCGTGCAGCGGGAAGACGACTTCGCTGTTCCAGTAGTTGTCGAAGATGGTCTCGAGTTCGTTGACGACGGGACCGGCGGCCAGCATGTCCAGGTCGATGAAATTGGCGCCCGTGCTGCGCAGGAAATACTCGTCCGCGAGGTTGCGCCCGCCGACGACGGCCACCGCGCCGTCGGCCACGAAGAGCTTGTTGTGCATCCGGTGATTGAGCCGGCTGAAATCGGCCGCGAAGCTGACCCACCGGGTGGCCATCTGGTCCCTGCCGCTGACGAACGGGTTGAACAGGCGGATCTCGACGTTCGGGTAGGCGGCCAGGCCGAGGAGCAGGGGGTCGAGCCCGGCCGTGTAGAAGTCGTCCAGGAGCAATCGCACGCGAACGCCGCGCCGGGCCGCGTCGCGCAATTCGCGGAGGATCAGCTTGCCGGTCTTGTCGTTGCCCAGCAGGTAGTACTGCAGGTCGAGCGAGGTCTGGGCGTGGCGCATCAGCGCGAGTCGCGCATCGAGCGCTATGGCGCCCTGCGGCATCACCCGCGCGCCCGAAACGCCGCCGCGCTCCTCGTAGAAACCGGCCGTGAGCCTGCCCAGTTCGGTGGCCGGCGATGCCGAAGCGGCCGGGCTGTAGGGCGTGACCGTGCGAGACGGCAGGCTGGTGCAGGCGGAAACCAGGCAGACGAAGGCCATCGCCGCCCAACGAATCAGGGATGCGGGCAGGGCGGAGGGTCTTGGCATGGAGCGGGGTTTGCCTGCGCGGCGACGCGGGCAGCGCATCGTAGCCGGCCCATGAAATGCACCCGGATTCGGCGCGGACTTCGGGTTCGCCCATGATTTAGATGAGAATCGCTTTCAATTGCAATGAAGAAATCCAGCCGATGCCTATGACCTCCGGAAACGCGAGGCCGCTTTGAACAGCCGACGAATCAAGACCTGGGCCTGGGTCCACAAGTGGAGCAGCCTCGTCTGCACCGTGTTCATGCTGCTCCTGTGCATCACGGGGCTGCCGCTGATCTTTCACCACGAGATCGGCCATCTGCTGGGCACCGAGGTCGAGGCGCCGAGCATGCCGGCGGGTACGCCGCGGGTGAGCCTCGACCGCGTGCTCGAGGTGGCGAAGGCGCAGTACCCGGACCGCATCGTGCAGTTCGTGTCGCAGGAAGAGGACGACGACGCCGTCTGGTTCGTCACGCTCACGCCGACGCCCGAACCGACCGACAACTTCAAGCAGGTCGCTGTCGATGCGCGCACGGGAGACGTGCTGGCGCATCCGAAGACGGACGAAGGCTTCATGTATGTGGTGCTGAAGCTGCATGTCGACCTGTTCGCGGGGCTGCCGGGCAAGCTCTTCCTTGGCTTCATGGGCCTGCTGCTGCTGGTGGCGATCGTCTCCGGCGTGGTGCTGTATTCGCCCTTCATGCGCAAGCTGGAGTTCGGCACGGTGCGGCGCGAGCGGCGCCCGCGCCTCAAGTGGCTGGACCTGCACAACCTGCTCGGCATCGTGACGCTGGTGTGGGCCTTCACGGTGGGGGCGACCGGGATGATCAATACCTGGGCCGATCTCATCGTCAAGTACTGGCAGTACGACCAGCTCAGCGCCTTGCTCAAGCCCTATCAAGGGCAGCCGACAGTGCCCATGGCGGAGCGCAGTTCGGTCCAGCGTTCGCTGGATGTCGCACTCCAGAGCGCGCCGGGGATGAAGCTGGCGTTCATCGCCTTTCCGGGGACTTCATTCTCGAGTCCGCACCACAACACGATCTTCCTGCGCGGCAACGAGCCCTTCACGTCGCGCCTGCTGCAACCGGTGCTGGTCGATGCGCAGAGCAACGAGATCACCGCCAGTCCCAGGCTCCCGTGGTACCTCACGGGACTGCTCGTGTCGCAACCGCTGCATTTCGGCGACTACGGCGGCATGCCGATGCAGATCCTGTGGGCGCTGCTCGACATCGCCACCATCATCGTGCTGGGCAGCGGCCTCTACCTGTGGCTCAAGCGGGGCAACACCGTGCCGGCGGCGGCGCGCGAGCACGGCCCTGCGCACGAGCAACCCGCGACGCTGCCGCAGCCGAATGCGGCAGCGAAGGCGGGGACATGAGCGGGCACGCGAAGCCTCACGGTCATTTCTGGCGCCTGTGGGGCTGGCCGATCGTGCTGGGCCTGCTGACGATCGTCGGCCTCGTCTCGGCGCTGTTCAGCGACGGCGGGTTCGGCGATGCGCTGGCATGGGTCGCGCTCGGCATTCCGGTCGCGGTCGGCATCTGGTACGGCTGGTGTAGGCGCTCGCCACATCCCTAGCGGCGGCGCGGCTTGTGGCGCCATAGGGTCTTGCCCTTCAACGGCGAGGCTGCGCCGCCAAGCAGAATCGCCCGCATGAAATCTCCCGTCGCCGTCGCCTGTCTGCTGATCGCAGCATCGTCTTCCACCCAGGCGCAGGATGTCGGGACCGTACCGACCTTGGGCGAAGTCACGGTGACTACGCCGCGCGGTGCGGAGCCGGTGTTCGACGTCGCCGGTTCGGTCACCCGCGTGGAGGGCGCCGACATCCGCGACATGCGCCTGCAGTCGCAACTCTCCGAGGGCCTGAGCGCCGTGCCCGGGCTGCAGATCCAGAACCGGCAGAACATGGCGCAGGACCTGCAGCTGTCGATCCGCGGCTTCGGTGCGCGCTCCACCTTCGGCGTGCGCGGCATACGCATCTACATCGACGGCATTCCGGCGACCTTGCCGGACGGGCAGGGGCAGACTTCCAACATCGACATCGGCTCGCTCGACCGCGTCGAGGTGCTTCGCGGGCCGTTCTCCGCGCTCTACGGCAATTCGTCCGGCGGCGTGGTGCAGTCCTTCACAGAGACGGGCGAAGGGCCGCCGAAGCTGGGCTTCTCGCTGGCCGCGGGCAGCTTCGGCACGACGCGCATCGGCTCGACGGTGGGTGGATCCTCCGGTGCCGTCGACTACCTGCTGAGCGGCAGCCACTTCGAGACCGACGGCTACCGCGATCACAGCGCGGCGGAGCGCAACATCGTCAACGGCAAGCTGGGCATCAACCTGGAGGATGGTGGCCGGCTGACCTTCATCGTCAACGGCGTGCACCTGAGCGCGCAGGACCCGCTGGGTCTCACGGTGGAGCAGTACGCGCTCGATCCGCGCAGCGCCGCGGTCGCCACCCAGTTCAACACCCGCAAGACCGTGGACCAGTCGCAGGCCGGCCTGCTGTACGAGCGTCCCATCGACGCCAGCAACGCGTTGCGCCTGATGGTCTACGGAGGCGAGCGCAAGACCACGCAGTACCAGGCCATTCCGCCATCGGCGCAGGTGAATCCGTTGAGCGCGGGCGGCGTGATCGGCCTGTCGCGCGACTACGGCGGCCTCGACCTGCGCTGGATCTCCCAGATGCAACTGGCGGGCCGCCCCTTCGAACTCGTGGCCGGCCTGGCCTACGACGATCTTCGCGAGCAACGCACCGGCTACGAGAACTTCATCGGCCCGGTGGCAAACCCCATCCTGGGCGTGCAGGGCCGGTTGCGCCGCAACGAGACCAACAAGGTCGACAACCTCGATCCCTACCTGCAGGCCACCTGGCGGCTTGCGGAGCAATGGACCCTCGAAGCCGGCGTGCGCCGCAGCAATGTCGACTTCCGTTCGACGGACCACTACATCGTCGGCGCGAACCGCAACGACAGCGGCAGCGCCAGCTATGGCGAGACGCTGCCGGTCGCCTCGTTGCGCTACCAGGCGACACAGGACCTCGCCCTCTATACGTCCGTGGGCCGCGGCTTCGAGACGCCGACGCTGAACGAACTCTCGTACCGTCCCGACGGGCAAGGAGGTCTCAATTTCGCGCTGCAGCCCGCGACCAACGACAGCGTGGAAGTCGGCGCCAAGGCGCGGCTGGCGGGCGGCCTGCTCACGGCGGCGCTGTTCGAGACGCGCACGGACGACGAGATCGTGACCGCCACCAACGTGGGCGGCCGCGCCACCTTCCAGAACGCGGGACGCACGAAGCGCGAAGGCTTCGAACTGGCCTGGCAGCACGAGACCGTCAACCACTGGCGCACGCAGCTTGCCTACACGTGGCTCAATGCGCGTTACAGCGACCCCTTCTGCTCGACGGTGCCGTGCAACCCGAGCAGTTTCGTGCCCGCGGGCAATCGCATCCCGGGGATCGCACCCCAGTCCTTCTTCGCCTCTTATGGTTGGGCGCCGCCCGAAGGATGGCGCGCGGGCGCGGAACTGCGCGCGCTCGGGAGCATCCAGGCGAACGACCGCAACACCGTCAGCGTGCCGGGCTACGGGGTGGTTGCGCTGTTCGCGGGCTACGTGAAGCGCTGGGAGCGATGGGAATTCAACGCCTTCGCGCGCATCGACAACCTGTTCGACAAGCAATACATCGGCTCGGTCATCGTCAACGAAGGCAATGCCCGTTACTTCGAGCCGGCGCCCGGGCGCAACTGGACGGTGGGCATGGGAGCGGCGTATCGTTTCTGAATTTCCGGCTTCAAGGAGCGCGGATGGAATTCAAGGATCGACGCGATGCGGGCCGCAAGCTCGCGAAGGCGCTCGGCGCCTGGCGCGGGCGCCCCGAAGTGCTCGTGCTCGGACTGCCGCGTGGCGGTGTCCCGGTTGCCTGGGAAGTGGCCGAGGCGCTGGGTGCGCCGCTCGATGTGCTGGTCGTGCGGAAGCTCGGCTTTCCGGGGCAGGAGGAATTCGCGATGGGCGCGATCGCCTCGGGAGGCGTGCGCGTCATGGGCGAGCATTTCGACGCGTGGCCGGTTTCGGAGAAGGCCGTCGAGGCCGTGGTGGCGCGCGAGCAGGTCGAGTTGGCGCGTCGCGAGCGCCTGTACCGCGGCGAGCGGCCGACCTTGTCGCTTGCCGACCGCGTGCTGCTGCTGATCGATGACGGCCTCGCCACCGGCGCCACCATGTGCGCGGCCGTCAAGGCGGCGCGAGCGGGAGGACCTCGGCGCATCGTGGTGGCCGTGCCCGTGGCCTCGCGGGAGGCCGTGCAGAGCGTGGGCGCGTTGGCGGACGAGGTCGTCTACGTCTACACGCCCGAACATTTCCGCGCGGTCGGCCTCTGGTACGAGGACTTCGGCCAGACCAGCGACGAGGAGGTCTGCGCCTTGCTGCGCAGACCGTCCTGATTCAGCGCCGGAGAATGCTCAGAGGCCGGCCGCTGCGCGCAGGGCGGCGGCATTGGCGGTGCTTTCCCACGTGAACTCGGGCTCTTCGCGCCCGAAGTGGCCGTAGGCCGCGGTCTTGCCGTAGATCGGGCGCAGCAGGTCGAGCATCTGGATGATGCCCTTGGGACGCAGGTCGAAGTGCTCCTGGACCAGCGCGGCGATCTTGTCGTCCGGGATCACGCCGGTGCCTTCGGTGTAGACCGTCACGTTCATCGGCTTGGCCACGCCGATCGCATAAGCGACCTGGATCTGGCACTGGCGGGCAAGGCCGGCGGCGACGATGTTCTTGGCCACGTAGCGGGCGGCATAGGCGGCCGAGCGGTCCACCTTGCTCGGGTCCTTGCCCGAGAACGCGCCGCCGCCGTGCGGGCAGGCGCCGCCGTAGGTGTCGACGATGATCTTGCGGCCGGTCAGGCCGCAGTCGCCCTGCGGGCCGCCGATGACGAAGCGGCCGGTCGGGTTGATCAGGTAGCGCGTTTCCTTGAGCCACTCCTTGGGCAGCACGGGCTTGATGATCTCCTCGATGATGGCCTCGTTGAACGATGCCTTCATCTTGGTCGGCGTCTCGCTCTGGTCGGGGTGGTGCTGCGTGGAGAGCACGACGGTGTCGATGCTGTGCGGCTTGCCGTCGACGTAGCGCATCGTGACCTGGCTCTTGGCATCCGGGCGCAGGAAGGGCAGGCGACCGTCCTTGCGCAGTTGGGCCTGGCGTTCGACGAGGCGGTGCGCGTAGTAGATCGGCGCGGGCATGAGCTCGGGCGTCTCGTCGCAGGCGTAGCCGAACATCAGGCCCTGGTCACCGGCGCCGGTGTTGAGGTGGTCGTCGCTCGCGTGGTCCACGCCCTGCGCGATGTCGTTGGACTGCTTGTCATAGCAGACCATGACGGCGCAGCCCTTGTAGTCGATGCCGTAGTCGGTGTTGTCGTAGCCGATGCGCTTGATGGTGTCGCGGGCGACCTGGATGTAGTCGACGTGCGCGTTGGTCGTGATCTCGCCGGCGAGCACGACGAGGCCGGTGTTGGTCAGCGTCTCGGCCGCGACGCGCGAGCGCGGGTCCTGGGCAAAGATCGCATCGAGGATCGCGTCGGAGATCTGGTCCGCCACCTTGTCGGGATGGCCTTCGGACACGGATTCGGAAGTGAAGAGGAAGTCGTTCGCCATTAGATGAAACTCCATGAAGGTGCGATTGGCGCGTTGCCAACCCGGATGGAGCTTTGGCGAACGCTTTAGCAGTGGTGTTTAACGTCGCCCTGCAAGTAGTTCCATAACTCAGCGACAATTTGCATTCTATTCGAGCCGCGCTGTACGCTGCGCGCGCGTCCTGATTTGACCCCTCCCTCGTCTTGATGATTTCTCTGTTCCGTTGGCTTGCCCGTTTGCCGCTGCCCCTGATGCACGCGGTCGGTGGATGCCTGGGTTGGCTGGTCTGGTGGATGGCGCCGGACTACCGTCGGCGCTTCCGGGAAAACGCCGAAGCCGCCGGATTCACGCCTGCGCAATACCGACCCGCGATCACCGCCGCCGGCGCCATGGTGGGCGAGCTTCCCTGGGTATGGGCCCGTCCGCAGGGCGAAAGCCTGCTGCCGAAGATCGTCCGCTGGGACGGCGTGGAGGAATTCGAAGCCGCGCTGGCTGCGCGCAAGGGCGTGATCCTCGTGTCGCCGCATCTGGGAAGCTGGGAGACCTTCGGCCAGGCCGTCGGTGAGCGCTTCTTCGAGGCCTACGGCCCGATCACCGCGCTGTTCAGGCCGGCGCGCAAGAAATTCATGGCGGAGCTGATCGCCGGCTCACGCGACCGGCCCGGCCTGCGGACCCTGCCGACCACCGTGGCCGGGGTGCGCGGGCTGATCCGCACGCTGCGCAATGGCGGCTACACCGGCTTGCTGCCGGACCAGGTGCCGCCGCTGGGGCAGGGCGTCTGGGCGCCGTTCTTCGGCCGGCCGGCCTACACCATGACCTTGCTGCCCCGCCTCGCGCAGCAGACCGGGGCCCGCGTGTTCCTCGGCGTGTGCGAGCGGCTGCCGCGCGGCGCCGGCTACGCCATCCGCTTCGAGGCCTTCGACGGCACCGCGATGAGCGATTCAAAAGCCACGCCAGAAGCTGCGGCCACGGCCATGAACGAAGGCATCGAAAGACTGATTCGCCGTCTGCCGGGCCAGTACGTTTGGGACTACGCGCGCTACAAGCAGCCGCGCGCCGAAGCGGAAGCCGAGGTGGCCTCGTGAGCCTGACCTCGAGACTCGGCATCGCCTTCATGCGGACGCTGGCGCATGTGCCGCTGCCATTGGTGCGGGGCTTCGGTGCGCTGCTCGGCCCGGTGCTTCACCTGGCGGCCGTGCCTCGCCGGCGCGTGGTGGATGCGAACCTGGCTGTGTGCTTCCCCGAGAAATCGGCCGCCGAGCGGCGCCGGATCGCACGGGAGACTTTCGTCTATGTCGCGCAATCCTGGCTCGACCGCAGCTGGCTCTGGCATGCGCCGGAAGAGGTCGTGGGAAGGCGGCTGAAGGTCGTCGGCGCCGCCAGGGAAATCGACGAGATCGCCAACGGTCATGAACCGATGATCCTGTTCGCGCCGCATTTCTACGGCCTCGATGCCGCAGCGACCGGGCTGACCATGCACACCGCGCGGCCGTCGACGACCATCTACACCACCCAGCGCGATCCCATGATCGACGAGTGGATCCGCGAGGGCCGGAAGCGCTTCGGCAACGTGATCACGCTGAACCGCGTCGACGGCATCAAGCCGATCGTCGCGGGGCTGCGCAAGGGCGGCTTGCTGTACTTGCTGCCCGACATGGATTTCGGGCGCGACCAGACCGTTTTCGTGCCGTTCTACGGGGTGCAGGCCGCCACTGTTCCGTCGCTGTCGCGCTTTGCCCGGCTGGGCCGGGCCAAGGTGGTGCCGGTGGTGTCGAAGCTCACGAAGGATGGCTACGAGATCGAGGTGCTTGCAGCCTGGCAGAACTTCCCGACGGACGATGTGATTGCCGACACCACGTTGATGAACCAGCGCCTGCAGGGCTACATCGACACGATGCCCTCGCAGTACTACTGGGTCCATCGGCGCTTCAAGACGCGCCCTGAAGGCGACCCCTCGATTTACTGAGGCCCCCCGGCTTTTCACTTCGCTTCGCTGCGTGTAACTCCACCCCCCGAGGGGGAGGCGCGGCTCGCCTTGGGGCGGCCCGGCGGCGGCCGCATCTCGCTTGGGGCGTCCGCTGCGGTGGTCGCTAGCGGTCTGCTGCAGGTCCTATGGGGTACGTTGGAGGAAGGCTTCGATCTCGCGGGCAACGAACTGCGGCTGCTCGTGGATCATCCAGTGCGTCGCACCAGGCACCTTCTTCAGATCCAGCTTCGGTACGTAGTCTTCGAGACCTTCCAGCAAGCCCGGCAGCAGTGCCGCGTCGTCAAGCGCCCACAGGACGAAGGTGGGCGCCGCGACCGTGAGCCGTTCGCGTGGCAACGTGGGAATCTGCGGTGCCGGCCCGCCCGACACGGCCGGCTTCATCGGCGTCACGCGGTAAAGGTTGCAGGCACCCGTCAGGCCCGCATTCCAGACCTCCCGGTACTTGTTCTTGACGTCTTCCGTGAGCCAGCCGAAGCCGTCGGCGCCTGCCTTCATCAAGGTGAAGAAGGGCCACATGCGCCGGTAGTCGTCGGCCGAGAGCAGGGCCTCGGCGTCGGGCCGGGCAAGGAAGTTCATGTAGGCGCTCGCGGCCTGCTGCGCCGGGCTGTTCAGCAACTCGCGCGTGAAGGTGCCGGGGTGCGGCGAGTTGATGATGACCAGGCGTCCGAGCTTGTCCGCGTGATGGTTGGCAAAGCCCCAGCCGAAGGCGCCGCCCCAGTCGTGCGCCACCAGGACTTCGATCCGGCCGTCCGGGTTCTCGCTCGCCGCGAGTTCGGCGACGTCCTGGACGAGCAGGTGGGCGCGGTAGGCCGAGACTTCGGTGGGCGAACTCGACTTCTCGAAGCCGCGCAGGTTGGGCGCGATGCAGCGAAAGCCGCCATGCTCGGGCTGAGCGAAGTATTCGAGCAGTTCGTCCCAGATGAACGCGGCCTCGGGGAACCCGTGCAGGAAGACCATCAAGGGGCGTCCCGGCGTGCCGGTGGCGCGACAGCTGAGGGTCGTGCCGTTGGGAAGCTGGCGGGCGAAAGTCTCGATCACGGGTTGTCTCCTTCTTGGTCTTGGTTGGATGGCTCGAGTTCGGGAGAGTCGCCGCTGTCGCTCTCTCAGCCCTGCTCGTCGACTTGTTCCGGCGGCTGTGCGGGGTGTGCACCCTCCGGATGCGCCCAGCGCCAGAGCAGTTCGGCGGCCTCGTCCACGCCCTGCAGTTTCAGGGCGGAGAACAGTTTGACCTCGCCGCCGCCGGCCTGGAGTCGCGCAATGGACAGCGCCTTGGCGCCGTCCGACCGCGTGAGCTTGTCCGCCTTGGTGAGCAGCACCAGGAACTTGAGTCCCTGTTCGACCCGTGGACGGATGACGTTCAGCAGGATGTCGTCCAGCTCCGTCAGTCCGTGGCGCGGGTCGCACATCAGCACGACGCCGCGAAGGTTCTCGCGCGTCATCAGGTAGTTGCCCATCACGCGCTGCCAGCGCAGCTTGGCCTCGCGCGGCACGGCGGCGTAGCCGTAACCGGGGAGGTCGGCCAGCACGGCATCGTCGACCTTCTGCTTGCCGACGCCGAACAGGTTGATGTGCTGCGTGCGGCCGGGCGTCTTCGATGCGAAGGCCAGGCGGGTCTGCTGCGTGAGCGTGTTGATCGCAGTCGACTTGCCGGCGTTCGAGCGGCCGACGAAGGCGATCTCGGGCAAGTCGAGCGTTGGCAGGTGCTCCAGCTGGGGCGCGCTGGTGAGGAAATGGGCGGTGTGCAGCCAGCCTCTGGCGATGCGGACGCGTTCGGCGGCCGCGGCGTCCACGGCGGGCGCCGGGCGGGAGGAGGGTGCGGCCGGCTTGCGCGGCGGGGTGGTCATCTATGAGCTTTCGGAACGGGGCGCCATTGTAGAATCGCCGGGTTTTGCGCCATAAATCCACCCCCCGATATGAAGTTGTTTGCCCATTTTCTGCTTGCAGCCCTTTTGGGCGTCGCCGCCAGTGCCAGCTTCGCAGCCGACGAGCATGCCGCCAAGCCGGCAGCCGAAGCACCCCCCAAGGCGGCCAAGCCTGATCCGGCCAAGGGCGACACTCTCTTCAATACGGCGCCGGCCAACAGCGTCAGCTGTGCCTCCTGCCACAACGCCGACGGCAACTCGGCCATCGCGACGAATCCCAAGCTGGCGCAACAGCATCCCGAATACATCCTCAAGCAACTTCAGGACTTTCAGTCCGGCAAGCGCAAGAGCGCGATCATGAAGCCGATGGTCGCCGGCCTGTCCGAGGAAGACATGCGCAACATCGCCTGGTTCGTCGGCTCCAAGAAGGTCAAGACCGGCTATTCGAAGGACAAGGACCTGGTCGCGCTTGGCGAGCGCATCTTCCGCGGCGGCATTGCGGATCGGCAGGTTCCGGCCTGCGCCGGCTGCCACAGCCCAACCGGCGCCGGCATCCCCGCGCAGTACCCGCGTATCGGCGGCCAGCATGCCGACTACACGGCCGCGCAACTGGTCCAGTTCCGCGACGATGTGCGCATGAACTCCCCGCAGATGCACGGCGTCGCGGCCAAGCTCAACGATCGCGAAATCAAGGCGGTGGCCGACTACATTGCCGGCCTGCGCTGATTCACGGCGGTTCAGCATGAACTAACCGCCAATAACAAACCCCAAGCAAGGCGGGCCGATCCAGGAAGGATGGCCCGCCTTTTTGCTTCCCACGATCCGCTCCTCATGTCAGTTTCCACCCACGGCCTTCGAGTCCGTCGCGGTCCCCACGTGGTCCGCGCGGCGGTGGAGCTCTTCTCGTCGATGCGCTTCGCGATTGCGCTGCTGACGATCATCTGCATCGCATCGATCATCGGCACCGTGCTCAAGCAGCACGAGCCCATCAACAACTACATCAACCAGTTCGGTCCCTTCTGGGCCGATGTGTTTCGCGCGGCAAGGCTCGATTCGATCTACAGCGCCTGGTGGTTCCTGCTGATCCTGGTCTTCCTGGTGATCAGCACGTCCTTGTGCATCGCCCGCAACACGCCGCACATCCTCTCGGACCTGAAGAACTACAAGGAAGGCATCCGCGCCCAGAGCCTCAAGGCCTTCGGCCAGCGGGCCGCGACCGTGCTGGCTGAAACGCCGGACGCCGCGGCCAACCGCATCGGCCAGTTGCTGGCGACCGGCGGATGGAAGGTCAAGCTCCAGCACCGCGACGGCGACGGCTGGATGGTGGCCGCACGTGCCGGCGGGGCGCACAAGCTGGGCTACATCGCCGCGCACAGCGCGATCGTGCTGGTGTGCATCGGCGGGCTGCTGGACGGCGACCTGGTCGTTCGCGCGCAGACCTGGTTCAACGGCAAGAGCGTGTACACAGGCGGCGGACTCATTGCCGACGTGCCGCCGCAGCATCGCCTGTCGCTCGGCAACCCGACCTTCCGCGGCAACATCCTGGTGCCCGAAGGCGCGCAGGCGAACGTTGCCATCCTCAACCAGTCGGACGGCGTGCTGCTGCAGGAGCTTCCGTTCTCCATCGAGCTCAAGAAGTTCATCGTCGACTACTACTCGACCGGCATGCCCAAGCTGTTCGCGAGCGAGGTCGTGCTGCACGATCGCGAGACCGGCAAGGAGATTCCGGCGCGCATCGAGGTCAACCATCCGGCGAGCTACAAGGGGATCGAGATCTACCAGTCCAGCTTCGACGACGGCGGATCGAGCGTGAAGCTCAAGGCGGTGCCGATGGCGGCCGCGGCCAAGCCTTTCGAGATCGAGGGCACGATCGGCGGCACCTCGGAGATCACCAACGGCAAGGACAAACTCACGCTGGAATACACCGCGTTGCGTGTGATCAATGTCGAGAACTTCGGCGAAAGCGCCGGCGGTCCCCAGACCAGCGGTGCCGACGTGCGCAAGGTCGACCTGCACAGCAGCCTCGAATCGCGCCTGGGCGCGGCCAACAAGACCAACAAGCCCAAGGTGCTGCGTAACATCGGCCCGAGCATCGGCTACAAGCTCCGCGACGCGGCCGGCCAGGCACGCGAGTACCAGAACTACATGGTGCCGGTCGACACGGGCGACGGCCAACCGGTCTTCCTGCTCGGCATGCGCGAACGGCCGGAGGAGCCGTTCCGCTACCTGCGCGTGCCGGCTGACGAGCAGGGGTCGATGGACGGCTTCGTTCGCATGCGGGCGACGCTGGCGGATGCCGATGCGCGTGCGCGCGCGGTCGATCGCTACGTTGCGCGCGCGGCCGATCCGAAGCGCCCCGAACTGGCCAACCAGCTTCGTGCCTCGGCCTCGCGCGCCCTCGCCCTGTTCGCGGGCACGGAACGCGCCAAGGCGGATGCCGTGAGCACGGGCGGCTGGCAGGCCATTGCGGAATTCATGGAGGCCAATGTCCCCGAAGCCGAGCGCGAGCGCGCGGGCTCGGTGCTGGTGCGGATCCTCAACGACGTGCTGTTCGAGGTGCTCAACGTGAGCCGCGAGAAAGCCGGCCTGGCGGCGCTGCCGCCGGACGAGAAGTCGCAGGCCTTCCTCACCCTGTCGGTGCTGGCCATCAGCGACGCCCATTTCTACCCGGCGCCGGTGGCGCTGATGATGACGGACTTCAAGCAGGTGCAGGCCAGCGTGTTCCAGGTGGCCCGCGCGCCCGGCAAGAACATCGTCTACCTGGGCTGCCTGTTGCTGATCACCGGCATTTTTGCGATGCTGTACGTCCGTGAGCGCAGGTTGTGGGTCTGGCTGGCCAAGGACGACACCCAGCCGCCCGGCACGACGGCCACCATGGCCTTTTCGGTCAATCGCAAGACCATCGACAGCGACCGCGAATTCGAGCACCTCAAGGACAAGCTGCTCGCCATCAGGAAAGATACGGCGTCATGACCACCACCACCCTCACGCTCAACGACAGCTGGCTTTCACGCCGGAACGCCTTCGACTGGGTCTTCGCGGCCCTGGTGGTGGCCGGCGGGCTTTTCGCCTTCTCGCGCTACGCCGCGTCGATGGACTACTACGAGAAGACCATCCTGCTCGCGGCCATGCCTGTGGCGATCTGGCTCGGCTGGTTCTGGCGCCCACTGCGGGTGCTGGCGATCGTCGTCGCCTGCGCGGCGCTGCTGGCGATCGCGTCCTACCAGGGCGACCTGGCGCGTGCCGACTCGGTGTTCTGGCTCAAGTACTTCCTGTCGAGCCAGTCGGCCATCCTCTGGATGAGCGTGCTTTTCTTCATGAGCACGCTGTTCTACTGGATCGGTTTCTTCGGCGGCAGGCAGGGCGATGCGATGGACCTGATCGGCTCCCGGCTGGCCTGGGCCGCCGTCACCATGGCCCTGATCGGCACGATGGTGCGCTGGTACGAAAGCCACCAACTCGGGCCGGACATCGGCCACATCCCTGTCAGCAATCTCTACGAAGTGTTCGTCCTGTTCTGCTGGCTGACCGCGACCTTCTACCTCTACTTCGAATCGCGCTACGGCACGCGCGCGCTAGGCGCATTCGTGATGCTGGTGGTGAGCGCGGCGGTCGGCTTCCTGCTCTGGTACACGCTGGTGCGCGAAGCCCACGAGATCCAGCCGCTGGTGCCGGCGCTGCAAAGCTGGTGGATGAAGCTGCACGTGCCGGCCAACTTCATCGGCTACGGCACGTTCTCGCTGGCCGCGATGGTGGCGTTCGCCTACCTCATCAAGGAACAGGCGAGCGAGACGCGCTGGTACAAGCTCACGCCGATCTGGCTGCTGGGCGTGGCGCTTTGCTTCGTGCCGGTGGCGTTCCGCCAGCGCGTGCAGGAAGCCGGCGGCAGCTACTGGGTCGTCTACGCGGCGATCTCGGCATTCATCGCGGCAGGCATCCTGCTGGGGCGCAAGCGGATTGCCGCCCGGCTCCCGGCCAACGAGGTGCTGGATGACGTGATGTACAAGTCGATCACGGTCGGCTTCGCCTTCTTCACGATCGCCACGGTTCTCGGCGCGCTGTGGGCGGCCGATGCATGGGGTGGCTACTGGAGCTGGGATCCCAAGGAAACCTGGGCGCTCATCGTGTGGCTCAACTACGCGGCCTGGCTGCACATGCGGCTCGTGAAGGGTCTGCGCGGCACGGTGGCGGCCTGGTGGGCCCTGGGCGGCCTGGCGGTGACGACCTTTGCCTTCCTGGGGGTGAACATGTTCCTCAGCGGGCTGCACAGCTACGGCACCCTGTAACGCGTCGTGCGCTGAAAATCTCGCGCCGAAATGAACCGACGGCGTGGTTTTCGCGTAACCGAATCATCGTTGGCAACGAATTCATCTACGCAAGGCAATTCATGCGAAAGGAACCCGATGTTGATTCGATCCCGTGACGACGGCTTCATTCACCCGCATTCGAGCGAGATCACGCCGCGGAGTGTCTACGAGGGGCGTCGCGACATGCTCAAGTGGCTGGCCAGCGGCGCGGCCGGTGCGGCGATGGCGTCCTGGGCGGGACGCGAAGCGTTGGCACAGACAGCGGCGCCGGGCAAGCTCGCGCCGCTGCCAGGGGCGAAGTCCGCCGTGCCTGGTGCGCAGACCATGGAAAAGGTCAGCGACTACAAGGACGTGACCACCTACAACAACTACTACGAGTTCGGCACCGACAAGGCCGACCCGGCCAAGAACGCCGGCACGCTCAAGACGAAGCCATGGACGGTCGAGGTCGAAGGCCTGGTCAAGAAGCCCGGCAAGTACACCATCGAGGACCTCGTCAAGCTGAGCGCGCAGGAAGAGCGCATCTACCGGCTGCGCTGCGTCGAAGGCTGGTCGATGGTCATCCCGTGGGTGGGCTATTCGCTGGCCGAGCTCATCAAGAAGGTCGAGCCGCAGGGCAACGCCAAGTACGTCGAGTTCGTCACGCTGGCCGACCCCAAGACCATGCCCTTCGTCGGATCCCGCATCCTCGATTGGCCCTATACCGAGGGATTGCGCATGGACGAGGCGATGCATCCGCTCACGCTGCTGACCTTCGGCATGTATGGGGAAGTGCTGCCCAACCAGAACGGCGCGCCGGTGCGCATCGTCGTGCCGTGGAAATACGGCTTCAAGAGCGGCAAGTCGATCGTCAAGATCCGCTTCGTCGAGAAGGAGCCCGGCACGGCCTGGAACAAGTCGGCTGCGCAGGAGTACGGCTTCTATTCCAACGTGAACCCGAACGTCGATCATCCGCGCTGGAGCCAGGCGACCGAACGCCGCATCGGCGATGGCGGTGGCCTGTTCGCCAAGCGCACCAAGACGCAGATCTTCAACGGCTACGAAGCGCAGGTCGGCCAGCTCTACGCGGGCATGGACCTCAAGAAGTTCTACTGATCCGGGGCCTGTCGTGAACAAGCTCCTGATGCACCCGGCGGCCAAGCCGGTCGTGTTCCTGTTGTGTCTCCTGCCGTTTGCGTGGCTGCTTTATGCCGCGCTCACCGATGGCCTGGGCGCCAACCCGGCCGAGCATCTGATCCGCTCGACTGGCGACTGGACGCTCCGCTTCATCTGCATCGTGCTGGCCGTCACGCCCCTGCGGGTGATCACCAACACCAATGGATTGGCGCGCTTCAGGCGAATGCTCGGCCTGTTCGCCTACTTCTACGTCGTGGTGCACCTTCTGAGCTACAGCTGGTTCGACATGGGCTTCGACGTGCAGGACATCGCCAAGGACATCGCCAAGCGCCCGTTCATCCTCGTCGGCTTCTCGGCCTTCGTGCTGCTGACGCCGCTGGCTGCGACCTCGTTCAACCGCGCCATCAAGGCGATGGGCGCGAAGCGCTGGCAGGCGCTTCACAAGCTGGTGTATGTCATCGCCGGACTGGGCCTGCTGCACTTCTTCTGGATGCGCGCGGGCAAGAACAACTTCGCCGAAGTGTTCGTCTACGCAGCGATCGTTGCGGTGCTGCTGGGCTGGCGCGTCTGGAACTTTGCCGCCGGAAAGCGGAAGTCCACGCCGCCACTCGGCGCCCGGACGCAAGCGATCAAGTGACGGCGCGCGGGAAGGTGCTCAGTCGCCGAACCGCTCGCTGAGCAACTGATCGTCGATGCTCTCTCGGCGACGAATCAGGGTGGCGCGCTCGCCGCTCACCAGCACTTCGGCGGCACGGCCGCGCGTGTTGTAGTTGCTGGCCATGGCCATGCAGTAGGCGCCTGCGGAGAGAACCGCCAGGAGATCGCCCGAAGCAACCTTGAGCTCACGGTCGCGGCCGATCCAGTCGCCGCTTTCGCAGATGGGGCCCACGACATCGTAGGTGACGGCATCCGCACCGGTCCGCTCCGCAGCGACCGGGACGATCTGATGAAAAGCCTGGTACATCGCCGGCCTCGGCAGGTCGTTCATCGCCGCGTCGACGATGCAGAAATTCTTGTCCTCGCCCGGCTTGGTGTAGAGCACCTCGGTCACGCACACGCCCGCATTGCCGACGAGCGAGCGACCGGGCTCCACGATCAGGCGGCGTTGGCCGAATCCCCGCGCATCGAGGCGGGCGAGCAACTGGTGCCAGAGCGCATCGGCAGCAGGCGGCGTGTCGCCGTTGTAGTCGATGCCGAGACCGCCGCCGAAATCGAGGTGGTGCAGGGGGACGCCAGCCTTCTCGATGGCTTCGACCAGGTCGAGCACGCGTTCCAGCGCTTCGAGGTAAGGCGAGGCGTCGGTGATCTGCGAGCCGATATGGCAGTCGATGCCGACTACTTTCAGGCCCTTCAGCGAGGCGGCATGCAGATAGATGGCCACCGCGCGGTCGTGCGCGATGCCGAACTTGTTGCCCTTCAGGCCGGTCGAGATGTACGGGTGCGTCTTTGGATCGACGTTGGGGTTGATGCGCACGCTGATCGATGCGACCTGGCCTTCTTCTAGCGCGACCGCGTTGAGCACGTCGATCTCGGCTTCGCTCTCCACATTGAAGCACGCGATGCCTGCCGCCAGCGCCTGGCGCATCTCCGCGCGCGTCTTGCCGACGCCGGAAAAGATGACCTTGGCCGGATCGGCGCCCGCTGCCAGCACGCGCGCGAGTTCACCGCCGGAGACGATGTCGAAGCCGCAGCCGGCTTCGGCAAAGACGCGAAGCACGCCCAACGAGGAGTTCGCCTTGATCGCGTAGCAGACCACGGCGTCCCGACCTTCGAATCCACGCTGGTAGGCGGCCAGCGCATCGAGCATCCACTGCTTCGAATAGACGAACAGAGGCGTGCCGTGCTCGCGGGCGAGCGAGGAAAGCGACTGGCCCTCGACGTGCAGGACGCCGTCCTTGCGAACGATATGCGGGTGGCCGGGAAGACGGGCAGTGGTGTTCATTTCGCGTCCCCGTTCTTGGCGGGCGCAGTGTTGGCGTTGGAGGGAGTCGTGGAGGAGTTCGTCGACGGCCCAGGCTGCGCGGGCGCGGCTGCGGCATCGGAGGCGGGTTTGCCGCCGGGGATCAACAGTTCGGGAAGCGTTGCGCGATCTTTCGCCGCAGGGCCGGTCGGCAGGTAGAGCGCGCCCCGCTGGCCACAGGCCGTCAGGCCGACCCCAACGAGCGCGAGGCCAACGGCGCTCACTAGAATTTGGCGAACATTCAACATGGCGAAATTGTAATGACCGACCCCGAGTACATGGACCGCGCCGAAGCAGCGCTTGCAGCGATCGAACGAAGCTGCGACCGCATCAACGACGCGACCGACGTCGACATCGACAACCAGCGCGTGGGCGGCATGATCACCATCACCTTCGTCAACGGCAGCCAGTTGATCGTCAACCTCCAGAAGCCGCTGCATGAAATCTGGCTGGCCGCCCGTTCCGGCGGCTACCACTATCGGCACGATGGCCGAACGTGGGTCGACACCAAGACGAGCGAGGAATTCTTCGGCAACCTGTCGCGGGAGGCTTCGTTGCAGGCCGGCCAGCCGCTCGATTTCGCGGCCGACTGACCCGCTAGTTGCGGAAGAGGTCGAGGATCTTGTTGCGCTCCTCGGGCGGTGGCGGCGCACTGATCGGTGCACCCGAGACCGCTTCCGCCGACGGCGTCGGTCCGGCTTCGACGCCCAGCACCGCGACGCCGCGGCCCGGCGCGTAGTCGTCGTAGTACCACTCGCCGCCGACGTTGACCACGCCGGCAGGCGCTGGCACCTCGGCCACGGGAACGCCCTTGATGGCCGTTTCCATGTAGGTGATCCAGATAGGCAGGCTCAGGCCGCCACCCGTCTCCTTGTCGCCGAGCTTGCGTGGCGTGTCGTAGCCCATCCAGGCCACCGCGGTCATGGTCGGCTGGAAGCCTGCGAACCACGCGTCCAGCGAATCGTTGGTGGTGCCGGTCTTGCCGTAGATGTCGGTGCGCTTGAGCGTGGCCTGCGCCTTGGCCGCCGTGCCGCCGCTCGCGACGGATTGCAGCAGGCTGTCCATGATGTAGGCGTTGCGTTGCGGGATCGCACGCAGCGTTTCGTTGAGCAGTGGCGGCTGCTTGTCGACGAGCACCTTGTCCTTGTGGTCGGTCACGCGGGTCACGAGGTAGGGATTGACGCGGTAGCCGCCGTTGGCGAACACCGAGTACGCGGTCGCCATCTGCATTGGCGTCACCGATCCGGCACCCAGCGCCATCGGCAGGTAGGCAGGATGCTTTTCACGCTCGAAGCCGAAGTTGGTGATCCAGTCCTGCGCATAGCGCGTGCCGATCGATTGCAGGATCCGGATCGAGACCATGTTCTTCGACTTCATCAGGGCACGTCGCACCGACATGGGGCCCTCGAAGGTGCCGTCGTAGTTCTTCGGCTCCCACGGCTGCCCGCCGGTCGTGCCCGCATCGAAGAACAGGGGCGCGTCGTTGATCACCGTTCCGGGAGTGAAGCCCTTTTCGAGGGCCGCCGAATAGATGAAGGGCTTGAAGCTCGACCCGGGCTGGCGCCATGCCTGCGTGACGTGGTTGAACTTGTTCTTGTCGAAGTCGAAGCCGCCGATCATCGCCTTCACGGCGCCGTCGCGCGGGTCCATGGCGACGAACGCGCCTTCGACCTCGGGGAGCTGCGTGATCTCCCAGGTGCCCTTTGGCGTCTTGGCGACGCGAATCACTGCGCCGCGGCGGATCCGGATGTTGGGTGGTGCCTTGTCCGAGAGCCCCGATTGGGCTGGCTTGAGGCCATCGCCGACGATCTGGATCGTGTCGCCGTTGGCGCGAACCGCATTGATCTCTTTGGCGGTCGCCTTGAGCACCACCGCCGACATCACGTCGCCGTTGTCGGGGTGTTCCGCCAGCGCGTCATCCACCGCCTCGTCGAGTTCCTTCGGGTTGGTGGGCAGGTCGACGAACTTCTCGGGGCCGCGATAGATCTGCCGGCGCTCGTAATCCATGATGCCCTTGCGCAGAGCCTTGTACGCCGCAGCCTGATCGGCGGCGACGAGCGTGGTGTAGACCTTGAGCCCGCGCGTATAGGTGCTGTCGCCGTACTGCGCATACATGAGCTGTCGCACGGTCTCGGCCACGTACTCGGCGTGCAGCCGGGTCGGGTCCGCGGCGTCGCGCAAGTGAAGGTCTTCCTTCTTGGCTTCCGCCGCCTGTTCGGCCGTAATGAAGCCGGCTTCCTGCATGCGGTCGATCACGTAGAGCTGCCGCCCGCGGGCGCGCGCAGGATTGTTGACCGGGTTGTTGGCACCGGGCGCCTTGGGCAGCCCCGCCAGCATTGCGGCCTGCGCGATCGTGATGTCCGACAGCGGTTTGCCGAAATACGCGTCTGATGCAGCCGCGAAGCCATAGGCGCGATTGCCCAGGTAGATCTGGTTCAGGTAGATCTCGAAGATCTGGTCCTTTGTGAGAAGGTGCTCCAGCTTGAAGGTGAGCAGGACTTCGTAGATCTTGCGCGTCAGGGTCTTCTCGGAACTCAGGTAGACGTTCCGCGCCACCTGCATCGTGATGGTGGAGGCGCCCTGGCTCTTGACGCGATTCATGTTCGCGAGGCCCGCGCGCAGCATGCCCTTGTAGTCGACGCCGCCGTGGTCGTAGAAGCGCGCATCCTCCGCGGCGAGGACGGCGTCCTTCATCACCTTCGGAATGGTCGAGATGGGCGTGAGATTGCGGCGCTCTTCGCCGAACTCGCCGATCAGGATGCCTTCGGACGAGAACACCCGCAACGGCAGCTTGGGGCGGTAGTCCGAGAGCTCGGAGATGTCAGGGAGGTTCGGGTAGGCAACGGCCAGCGCAACCGCGATCACGCAAATGACCGCGATGACGCCCGCGGCGGCGATCCCGAGACCCCACAATACGATGCGCATCAGCCATGTCAGCAAGCCGGAGCGTTTGGGAGGGGCGGCCTTGGATGGCCCTTTGGGTTGAGTTGTTTCGGGCATTGAGGCTGTTGGAGTCTTCGGCCATTATAAAAACGCCGGTCTTGAAGACCGGCCGTTCGTAGCAGTTAGGACCCAAGTACTCTTATTTGTGACGTAAGTTGCAGATCGGAACCGTTACGTCGACTTTTGACAACGATTGGCGCTGGACTGGGGATTCGCCGCTTGGTTGGCGTTGTGCCTTGCTGCTAGCATGCAACCACTCGCATATTTTTCCAATCGTTACAAACGGATGGGATCGAACTTGACTGCTCTGGGATCGTTGTTTCGCCGTCAGCCCGCGCCTCTGCTCGGGTTGGACGTCAGTTCGTCCAGCGTCAAGCTGGTCGAACTGGGCCGTGACGCGAGCGGCAAGCTGGTACTCGAGCGGTGTGCGATCGAGCCTCTCGAGCGTGGCTGGATCACCGACGGCAACGTCGAGAAGTTCGACGAGGTTGCCGAAGCGGTCCGTCGTGTCGTCCGCAAGAGCGGGACGCGCACCAAGAACGTCGCGCTGGCCCTGCCGCCGTCCGCCGTCATCACCAAGAAGATCGTGCTGCCGGGCGGCATGAGCGAGCAGGAACTCGAAATCCAGGTCGAGTCCGAAGCCAATCAATACATCCCGTTCTCGCTGGACGAAGTCAGCCTCGATTTCTGCGTGATCGGGCAGAGCGCCAATTCGGCGGGCGACGTCGAGGTCCTGATTGCCGCGTCCCGCAAGGAAAAGGTCCAGGATCGACAGGGTCTGGCCGAGGCGTCCGGCCTGAAGGCCGTGATCCTCGACGTGGAATCCTATGCATCGCGCCTGGCGACGGCGCGCCTGATCGAGCAGCTTCCTGGCCAAGGCCGCGACGCGGTTGTTGCGCTCTTCGAAGTCGGCGCCTTCACGACCAGCATGCAGGTCCTGCGCAACCAGGAAGTGCTCTATGACCGTGACCAGGCATTCGGCGGCGCGCAGCTCACGCAACTGATCGTGCGCCAGTACGGTTTCTCCGCGGAGGAAGCCGAAGCCAAGAAGCGCAGCGGGGAGCTGCCCGACGACTACGGATCGGGCGTCCTCAAGCCTTTCGTGGCAAGCATCGCGCAGGAAATCGCGCGGGCGCTCCAGTTCTTCTTCACTAGCACGCCGCACAATCGCGTCGACTACGTCTTGCTGGCGGGCGGCTCGGCCGCGTTGCCGGGCTTGACCAGCGCCGTGACGCGCCAGACGTCGTTTGCCTGCTCGCTCGTCAATCCGTTCGACGGAATGGAAATCGGCAGTGGAATCCGTGAGAAGAAGGTTCGACGCGAAGCGCCGTCCTACCTGACATCGTGCGGCCTGGCGATGCGGAGGTTCCTGCAGTGATCCTGATCAACCTGCTCCCGCACAGGGAAGCCGCGCGCAAGCGCCGGCGCGAGACCTTCTATGCCACGCTGGGTTTCTCCGCGGTGCTCGGCGGTGTGATCGCGGGGATGGCGTTCCTGTGGTTCCAGGCCCAGATCTCCAGCCAGCAGTCGAAGAACGGCCTCCTGCAATCGGCCATCACAAAGCTCGAGGCGGAGATCAAGGAGATCTCGACCTTGCAGGCCGAGATCGCCGCCCTGAGGGCCAGGCAGCAGGCGGTCGAGGACCTGCAGGGCGATCGCAACATGCCCGTGCACCTGCTCAACGAACTGGTCCGCCAACTGCCGGATGGCGTCTACCTGACGAGCATGAAGCAGGACAACCAGACGGTGACGCTGCAGGGCATGGCGCAATCCAACGAGCGCGTGTCCGAACTGCTTCGCAATCTCGGAAATAACAGCCCCTGGCTGGTCAAGCCGGAACTGGTCGAAATCACTTCGAGCACCGTTAGCCTGAGTCCTCGCGACCAGCGTCGCGTCGCGAACTTCACGATGCGCATCGGTCTCAAGCGGCCCACCGACGCGCAGAAAGCCGTAGCGCCGGGCAGCAAGCCCGCCGCACCGGCAGTCAAAGGGTAGGCGTTCATCATGGCAACTAAACGCGCATCCCCGAGGTTCGACCTGGCGGCCGCCGTGCGGCGCTTCGGCCAGCAGTTCCAGGGTCTCAATCCCAATGATCCGGCCTCCTGGCCCTCGGCGCCGCGCTATGCCCTGTGCATCGCGGTAGCGGCGCTGGTGCTGGTGGGTCTGTGGTTCGTGTGGCTCACCAATTCGAACGACGAACTCGAGGCCGAGCGCGCCAAGGAAGTCACCCTCCGCGCGGACTACCAGAAGAAGGTCGCGCAGGCCGCCAATCTCGAGTTGCTGAAGAAGCAGCGCGAGCAGGTGCAGCAGTACGTCACGCTGCTCGAAAAGCAGCTCCCGAGCAAGGCCGAGATGGATGCGCTGCTGTCGGACATCAATCAGGCAGGGCTCGGGCGCAGCCTGCAGTTCGAACTGTTCCGTCCGGGCCAGGTCTCCGTCAAGGACTACTACGCCGAGCTTCCGATCGCCGTCCGCGTGACGGGTCGCTATCACGACATGGGGGCCTTTGCCGCGGATGTGGCGAACCTCTCCCGCATCGTGACCCTGAACAACTTGTCCGTGGCGCCGCAGAAGGATGGGAGCCTGGTCATGGATGCCACGGCCAGGACCTACCGATATCTGGATGAGGAAGAGCAAGCCATGCAGAAGCGTGCCGCCGCTGGAGCAAAGAAGAAATGAGATCGCTCAGATTTCTCTGGCTCGGCGTGGCCGCGGCCAGCCTGAGCGGCTGCTTCGGCTCCGAGGAGGAGGACCTCCAGCGCTGGATGGCCGACCAGCGGGCGCAGGTTCGCCCCACGGTGCCGCCCATCACGGAGCCGAAGAAGTTCACGCCGCAGGCCTACACGGAAGGCGCCGTGATCGAGCCTTTCAACATGCAGAAGCTCACGCAGGCCTTGCGCCGCGACTCGAGCCAGCCAAGCACCTCGGGCCTGATCGCGCCGGAACTCACGCGTCGCAAGGAAGCCCTGGAGGCTTTCCCGCTCGATTCGATGGCCATGGTCGGCAGCCTGAATCGCAATGGGCAGCCGGTCGCCCTGATCAGCGTCGACAAGCTGCTCTATCAGGTGCGCGTGGGCAACTATCTGGGACTCAACTACGGGCGCATCACCCGTATCAGTGAAACCGAACTCGCCTTGCGTGAAATCGTGCAGGACGCCGCCGGTGAATGGATCGAACGCGTGGCGACGCTGCAGTTGCAAGAGAGGACGAAATGAACCAACAAAAATCAATGCTCGCACGCTGGCTGCGCGTTGCCGGTGCGGCTGTCCTCGCGTTGAGCGCGGCGGCTGTCGTTCATGCCCAGAATGCCATCGAATCGGTGACGAGTTCGATGCAGTCGGGCGCTGAAGTCATTCGCATCGACTTCACCCAGCCGCTCGCTGCGCCGCCGACCGGCTTTGCCATCCAGTCGCCCGCACGCGTCGCGCTCGATTTCCCGGGTGTGACCAATGCGATCGGTCGCTCGGCGATCGAAGTCAACCAGGGCAACCTGCGCTCGGTCAACGTGGTCCAGGCCGGTGAACGCACGCGTCTCGTCCTGAACCTCAAGCAAGCGACGGCCTACAAGACCGAGATCCAGGGCAAGTCGCTGCTGGTCTCTCTCGAACCCGTGGCCGGTGCGGCGCTCGTTTCTTCGACGCCCCAGGCCTTCGCCGAGAACCGGAACCGCGACATGCTGCCGTTGCGCGACGTCGATTTCCGTCTCGGTTCGGACAACACCGGCCGCGTGATCGTCGACCTGGCCAACAACCAGGTGGGCGTCGACATTCGCCAGCAGGGCAAGAACCTCGTCGTCGAGTTCACCAAGTCGACCCTGCCGGAAGGCCTGCGTCGCCGGCTCGACGTCTCGGACTTCGGCACGCCCGTTCAGGTCGTGACGACGCAGCAGGTCGGTGACCGCGTCCGGATGGTCATCGAGCCCAAGGGCGACTGGGAGCACAGCGCCTATCAGAGCGAAAACCAGTTCGTGGTCGAGGTGCGCCCCCGCAAGGTCGATCCGACCAAGCTGACGCAGGGCGTGGGCTACACCGGCGAGAAGCTCTCGCTGAACTTCCAGAACATCGAGATCCGCTCGCTGCTCCAAGTGATCGCCGACTTCACGAACTTCAACATCGTGACTTCCGATTCGGTGACGGGTGCGCTGACGCTCCGCCTGAAGGACGTGCCGTGGGACCAGGCGCTGGACATCATCCTGCAGGCCAAGAACCTCGGCATGCGCAAGAACGGCAGCGTTCTCTGGATTGCGCCTAAGGACGAGATCAACGCCAAGGAAAAGCTCGAGTTCGAGGCGCAGGCCGCGATCCAGAACCTGGAGCCGCTCCGCACACAATCGTTCCAGCTCAACTACACCAAGGCGGTTTCGATTGCGCAGGGCCTGACGGGTACGGGCTCCGCCGCCGGCAGCGGTGGTGGTGCCGGCACGGCGTCGCGCATCCTGAGCCCGCGTGGCAGCGTGATCGCGGAATCGCGCACCAACCAACTCTTCGTTTCGGACATCCCGTCGCGTCTGACGCAAGTGGCTGAACTGATCCAGAAGCTGGACGTGCCCGTCCGCCAGGTCATGATCGAGGCCCGCATCGTCGAGGCGGCAGACACCTTCGGCAAATCGTTGGGCGTCAAGCTCGGTGGCGGCGCCATCAACCAGAACAACACGATCGGCGCAAACCCGATCATCACGCCCAACCCGGTGGTCAATGGACAGTTCCAGAACCCGCCGACCGCAACGACGATCTTCACGAACTCCAACTTCGTGAACCTGCCCTCGACCGGTGTCGCAGGCAACGGCAATGCGGCGGGCACCTTCGCGATCTCGCTCTTCAACTCGAGCCTGTCGCGACTGCTGAACCTGGAAATCTCGGCGCTGGAAGCCGACGGCAAGGGCAAGGTGGTCTCGAGTCCCCGCGTGGTCACGGCCGACCAGACCAAGGCGCTGATCGAGCAGGGTACGGAACTGCCCTACCAGGTCGCGACCTCGAGCGGTGCCACTTCCATCGCATTCCGCAAGGCCAATCTGAAGCTCGAGGTGACGCCGCAGATCACCCCCGAGGGCAACATCATCCTGACGCTCGACGTCAACAAGGACACCGTGGGCCAGGCCACGACCGCCGGCTTCGCCATCAACACCAAGCACGTGCAGACGGAAGTGTTGGTCGAGAACGGCGGCACGGTGGTCATTGGCGGCATCTTCGAACTGACCGAATCGGTCGATGAGTCGCGCATTCCGGTGCTTGGTGAGGTCCCCTATGTCGGGGCGCTCTTCAGGACGCGGAATCGCACGGCCAACAAGACGGAACTGCTCGTCTTCATCACGCCGAAGATGATCACCGACCGCAACGCGGCGCGCTGATCCGATCCATACCAAAACAAGATTCGAAGTTTTTCTGAGGGAACTGATGAGCTATAGGAATATCCTGGCCGTCGCGCTGGTCGCGGGCGTATTGATCTCTTGCGGAGGGGGCGGAAGCCCCGGCCTGCCGCCAACCACGACGACGACGACAGGTTCCGGCAACGGGACTGGCGGCTCGACGCAGGCGCCTGTCGCCGCGGCGAAGGTCACGGTCGATGTGTTCAATGGAGCCGGCACTTCGACCACGTCGATCTCCGGCGTTGAAATCGCCCAGGTCAAGGCGGTGCTCAAGGATGCCAACGGCGCCCCGGTGCCCGGATCCATCGTTACCTTCAGCGAGGCCGGCGGATCGCTGTTGACCTATTCGCCTACTTCCAAGACGGCGTTGACGGATGCGACCGGGACGGCTGTCGTTGAAATCCGTGCGGCCTCCTCGGCAAACACGGGCGCAACGGCCGTTGCCGCAGCCGGGGTTGTCGCAGGTGTGGCGGTCACATCGCAAAAGGCGATCGCGATTACCAGCGCGCCTTCGAGCGGTGCGACGGATCCTCAGATTCTGGCGTCTGCGATCAATTTCCTCGACGTCAATCCGGCGGATAGCTCCATCGTCCTCAAGGGCTCGGGCGGCAATGGCCGACTGGAATCCGCGACCCTGCGGTTCCGGATCGTGGACTCGAACAACAGCCCCGTGAAGGGCGCTGCTGCGACGTTCTCGGTCACCCCGGCCGCAAACGTGACGCTGAATATTCCGACCGCCACCAGCGACTCGGATGGCGTCGTGGTTACCACGGTTTCCTCGCAGACCACCCCCACGGCCGTAGTCGTCAAGGCCACCATCACGGGCAAGGCTGTCAGCACGCAGTCCGATCAACTCACCGTGACCACTGGCATTGCGACCCAAGCGGGCTTCGATATGTCGGCCAGCAAATACAACCTGAACTTCAACAAGACGGGTGACAAGTCGACTGTCCTGGTCCGGGTCCGCGATGCCAATGGCAATCCTGTGGCCGACGGCGTTCCGATCGTCTTTACCGCCGACTACGGCGTGGTGGGTACTTCCACTCGCGGTGGGTGCGTGACCTCGGGTGGCGCTTGTACTGTCGACTTCCTTGTGCAGGATCCGCGGCCTGCCGACGGCACGCCGGCAACGGTGACCGCGACGACCGCGCTGGGAGACGGCTCGACGATCGGCAAGCAGCTTGCCTTCCGCATGGTTGATGTAGGTTTGCTCAATGTGTACAACACAAGCGCCGGTGGCGCGGTGGTGTCGGCAGTGAACAAGACGGGTTGCGCGGCTGAGACGTTCTCGGCGTACGCAGGTACCCCGGCCAACTTCCCGCCGGCCGCCGGGACGACCATCACCGTGAAGCCGATCTCGTCGGGGATGACCGGCACTCTGAAATCGGCTTCGCCGGTCGCGGATCAGCTCGGCGCGACGGCAGCCCGCGTCAGGGTGGATTTTGAACTCAACCTGACGAATGTGACGCCGAGCCCCTGCGTCGTTGGCGGAGCCAACACGGCGACTGCGAATTTCGACATCGAGTTTTCGGCTGACGGGGTCGTGACGACGCGCAACGTGATGGTGAGCTACCCCACGAACTAGTCGTAATCGTTCAGGCAATGGCGGCGACATCGCCGCCGAGGCCTCCGGGTGTTTCGGCACCCGGAGGCCTTTGTACATTCGGCTCCCGGCCATCCGGGATGCTATCTTTTGCATCTTCTATGCAAACCATCGACTCGCGCCCCAGCCCCCTGAGCCCCGCCATCCCGCGCCTGACTGCGACGGGGCGATAGCATGGCGGTCGCACTCGTCGGCCTGCCCGGCGCCGGCAAATCCGCAGTCGGCCGGCGCCTTGCGCAGCGCCTGCAACTTCCCTTCATCGACAGCGATCACGTGATCGAGGATCGGATCGGCTGCTCGATCCGGGACTACTTCGAGCGCGAGGGCGAGGCCAGCTTCCGCGACCTGGAGCAGACAGTCATCTCGGAGTTGTCCGCGGAGCCTCATGGCGTGGTGGCGACAGGTGGCGGTTCGGTGCTCCGCGAGGTCAACCGGTCGCAGTTGCACGCGAGCTTCCACGTGATCTATCTGCGATCCGCGCCCGAGGATCTCTTCCGCCGCCTCCGCCACGACGTGAAGCGCCCGTTGTTGCAGGTCGCGGATCCCCTGGGTAGGCTGCGCGAACTCTACGACGCGCGCGATCCGCTGTATCGCGCCACGGCCCACGACGTGGTCGAAACGGGCCGCCCGACCGTCGCGATGCTGGTGAACATCATCGTGATGCAGCTGGAACTGGCCGGGATCGCTTCGCCCGGTCCCGAAGGGGATCTGCCGGACTGAAACGGGCGTTGGCGGCATGGACCTAAACTCGGGGCCATGCGATTGTCCGTCCCCACTGAACGCGTCGAGATCCAGCTCGGCGAGCGCAGCTACCCCATCTTGATCGGCAACGATCTGCTCGGTGATCCGGGCAACTTCGCGGCCTTGCCGGCAGCGGCAACGGCCCTGATCGTCACCAACGTCACCGTCGCGCCCCTCTACGCCGACACGCTGCGCGCAGCGCTCGCCGGCCGCTTCCGCGACGTGCACGTGCTCGAACTGCCCGACGGCGAGGCGCACAAGGACTGGCAGACGCTCAACCTCATCTTCGACGCCCTGCTGGGTCACGGCAGCGACCGCAAGACCATCCTGTTCGCGCTGGGCGGCGGGGTGGTGGGCGACATGACCGGCTTTGCCGCCGCAAGCTACATGCGCGGCGTGCCCTTCGTCCAGGTGCCGACCACCTTGCTGGCGCAAGTCGATTCATCGGTGGGCGGCAAGACGGCCATCAACCATCCGCTGGGCAAGAACATGATTGGCGCGTTCTACCAGCCGCAGCTCGTGCTGTGCGACCTGGCGACGCTGGCAAGCCTGCCGCCGCGTGAACTGAGCGCCGGGCTCGCCGAAGTCATCAAGTACGGGCCGATCTACGACATGGACTTCATGGCATGGATCGAAGACCACATCGATGCCCTGGTGGCGCGGGAGCCGGCGGCACTGGCGCACGCGGTCAAGCGCAGCTGCGAGATCAAGGCCGCGGTCGTCGGCCAAGACGAGCGGGAGGCGGGCCTGCGCGCGATCCTCAACTTCGGCCACACCTTCGGGCATGCGATCGAATCGGGTCTGGGCTATGGCGAATGGCTCCATGGCGAGGCCGTGGGTTGCGGGATGGTCATGGCGGCCCATCTGTCGGAGCGCTTGGGAGGCATCGATGCCGCCTTCGTGCAGCGACTGACGACGCTGATTCGTCGCGCCGGTCTTCCCGTGGTCGCGCCTGCGCTGGGCGCCGAGCGCTATCTCGAACTGATGCGGATCGACAAGAAGTCGGAAGCCGGCGAGATCCGCTTCGTGGTTATCGACAAGCCGGGCTCGGCCGTCGTGCGCGGGGCTCCCGAGGCGACGGTGCGCGAGGTGCTGGCGCAATGTTGTTCGGCCTGAATCCCGCAACCTTTCCCGGGTCCGCAGCGATGAACTGCGGATCGGCAAGGAGGCCCGGCCCATGACGCTCGCGCCCTACGCGTCCGATCCCGCGGTGTCGCGCGGTCGCAGGTACCCCGAGCCGCCGGCGCCGACGCGCGACGCATTCCAGCGCGATCGCGACCGGATCGTGCATTCGACGGCGTTTCGCCGGCTGGTCTACAAGACCCAGGTGTTCCTCAACCACGAGGGCGACCTGTTCCGTACGCGGCTGACCCATTCGCTCGAGGTCGCCCAGCTCGGTCGGTCGATCGCACGGTCGCTCCAGCTCAACGAGGATCTGGTGGAGGCCGTCGCCCTTGCGCACGACCTCGGGCACACCCCGTTCGGCCACGCCGGACAGGACGCGCTCGACGCTTGCATGCGCGATCACGGCGGCTTCGAACACAACCTGCAGAGCCTGCGCGTCGTGGATGAACTCGAACACCGTTACCCGCAGTACGACGGTCTCAACCTGAGCTTCGAGACCCGCGAGGGCATCCTCAAGCATTGCTCGCGCGCCAACGCCGAGCGCATCGAGGCGGCCGAGCCGGGCGGCGTGGGTCGGCGTTTCTGCGACCGCACCCAACCCGGGCTCGAAGCGCAGTTGTGCAACCTCGCCGACGAGATTGCCTACAACGCGCACGACATCGATGACGGGGTCAGATCGGGCTTGATCAGCATGGAGCGGCTGAGCGAGGTCGCCTTGTTCGACCGTTATCGCCGCGAGACGCTTTCCGAGTATCCCCAGATTCAGGGCCGGCGGGTGCTCTACGAGACGATCCGGCGGATGCTCAGCGCGCAGGTGTACGACGTGATCGATGCGACGCGCAGTGCCCTCGACGGGGTCGCGCCGGCCGACGCCGATGCCGTTCGCCGATCGGCACCGCTGGTGCTTTTCAGCGACGCCATGCGAGCCGAATCCACGGAGCTCAAGCGCTTCCTTTTCCGCAACCTGTATCGGCACGAGCGCGTGGCGCAGACCGCCGATCAGGCGCAAGGCGTCGTTCGCGCCTTGTTCGACGCGTACCTGGCCAACGCGGCGGAGATGCCCGAGGGGTACGGACTGCGCGCGGACAGGCATCGCGCGGTGGCGGACTATATTGCCGGCATGACCGATCGATTTGCGATCCGAGAGTACGAGCGCCTCACGGGGCTTCGGTGGATTCAATGAACGGCGCATCGATCCCGAGGGCCCGCATTCCTGCCGCTGCGCTGGCGGTCGTCGCCGCGGGCGTGTCTGCGGCGTTGCACATCGGGAAGCTGCCACCCGCGGTGCCGGCGTTGCAGACCAGCCTGGGCATCGGGCTCGTCGAAGCGGGCTTCCTGCTGTCGCTGATCCAGGTGGCCGGCATGACGCTCGGCATCT
This sequence comes from Variovorax glacialis, assembly GCF_051216375.1. NCBI lineage: Bacteria > Pseudomonadati > Pseudomonadota > Betaproteobacteria > Burkholderiales > Comamonadaceae > Variovorax > Variovorax glacialis. The sequence continues at coordinate 395,508 of NZ_JBPJZT010000004.1, forward strand.
TCATCGGTCTGGCGGCGGACACCATCGGCTTGCGGCGCAGCATGCTGACCGGGTTGGCGCTGGTCTCGCTCGCGAGCATCCTCGGCGGAATGGTGGGCGTCTGGATCACCGACGGTGCCCAGGCCTTGCCGTGGTTGCTGGCGCTGCGTGCGCTCGAAGGACTTGGATTTCTCCTGGCGGTCATGCCCGGCCCCGGATTGGTTCGCGCCCTGACGCCGCCCGGCTCGGAGAAGGCCGCGCTCGGGATGTGGGGCGCCTACATGCCGCTGGGCGTGGCGCTGGCCCTGCTGCTCGGACCGGCGCTGATCGCGTCGGCAGGCTGGCAGGGCTGGTGGTGGGCGCTCGGCGGCGTATCGGGCGCGGCCGCGATCTGGGTGGCGCTGGTGGTGCCCGGCGACAAGGCTCGTCGCCAGGCGGCCGCGTCGGCCGAGGGCTGGTCGTTCCGCCTGCGTGCCACTGTCGGCGCCAGCGGGCCGTGGACATTGGCGCTCGCTTTCGCCGTCTATTCATCGCAATGGATGGCGGTGATCGGCTTCCTGCCTGCCATCTACGCCGACGCCGGCGTGCCGGTCGGCTGGAGCGCGGCGCTCACCGCACTGGCTGCGGCCGCCAACATCATCGGCAACGTGACGGGTGGCCGACTCCTTCAGCGGGGCGTGGCACCGGATCGCCTCCTGCGCTGGGGCTTCGTCGTCATGGCGCTTGGCAGCGTCGCCGCCTTTGCGCAACTCGGCCACCCTCACGATGCGCTGAGCCTGCCGCCGGCACTGCGCTATCTGGCGGTGTGCATGTTCTCGCTGGGTGGCGGTGTGGTGCCGGCGACGCTGTTCATGTTGAGCGTGCGGCTGGCGCCCAGCCCCTCCACCGTGTCCACGACCGTCGGGATGATGCAGCAGGCTTCGTCGCTGGGTCAGTTCATCGCGCCGCCCTTCGTTGCCTGGATTGCGCATCGGATGGGCGGATGGCAGTGGACCTGGGTCGTCACGCTCGCGTGCTCACTGGTGGGGATGGCGCTTGCAGCGAAGCTGTCGCCCGTCATCTCGCGAAGGGGTGCCGCATGAACACGGTGACCGTGTCGGCAGCACAGGCAGAGGTTGATACGCGCCGTTGGCTGGAGCGTGCGGTGATCGGCCTGAGTCTCTGTCCTTTCGCGAAGGCGGTGCATGTCCGGGGACAGGTCCACTACGCCGTGTACCTGCCGAGCGAAGAGGGCGGGTTGCTTGACGCCCTGATCGCAGAAGCGAACGCGCTGGCCGAATGCGAATCCGCCGAGCGGGACACCACACTCTTGATCGCACCCAACACCTTGTCCGACTTTCTGGACTTCAATGACTTCGCGGCGCGTGCCGAACGCCGGCTCGCGCGTGAGGGTTTCGAAGGCCAGTTCCAGCTCGCGACCTTTCACCCCTTTTTCCAGTTCGCCGGCACCGACGCCGATGACGTCACCAATGCCACCAACCGTGCCCCTTACCCCACGCTTCACCTGCTTCGCGAGGACAGCGTGAGCCGCGCCGTCGAGGCTTTCCCCGACGCCGAGGCCATCTTTGGTCGCAACATCGAGACGCTGGAAGCGCTCGGCGCGGCAGGGTGGACCGCCCTGGACGTCGGCCCCGGAGGCTCGGCGCGATGAGCAAGTTGGCCAAGGCCGCGAAGGCCGAAGCAGATGTGCTGAGCGAACTGCGGCCCGGCCAGTCGGTCGAGTTGCTCAAGGAATTGCACATCCTCACGCGAGAGGGCCGGCTCAACCAGGATTCGCGCCGCAAGCTCAAGCAGGTGTATCACCTGTTCCAGTTCATCGAGAAGCTGCTTCGCGAGCTGCCAGGAGACGGCGCGAACGCGACGCTCGCCGATCACGGCGCCGGCAAGTCGTACCTCGGCTTCATCATCTACGACCTGTTCTTCCGGGAACGCGGTGGCGGGCATGTGTATGGGATCGAGACGCGTGCCGATCTCGTCGAGAAGTCGCGCCTGCTGGCCGAGCGGCTGGGATTCGACCGCATGTCCTTCCTCAATCTGACCGTGGCCGAGTCCGCCAATGCATCCGCGATGCCGGCGCGGATCGACGTGGTGACGGCACTCCATGCGTGCGACACCGCGACGGACGATGCGATCGCCTTCGGCCTCGCTAAAGAGGCGCAATTCATGGTGCTGGTGCCTTGCTGCCAGGCCGAGGTTGCCGCCTGTCTGCGTCAGACCAAGGCGCTCGCGCTGTCGCGCACGCCGCTGGCGGAGCTGTGGCGCCATCCACTGCACACGCGAGAAATCGGGAGTCAGCTGACCAACGTTCTGCGCTGTCTCTACCTCGAGGCCAACGGCTATCAGGTCACGGTGACCGAACTGGTGGGCTGGGAGCACAGCATGAAGAACGAACTCATCATCGCTCGCCACACCGGGCAGAACAAGGCCAGTGCGGCGGCGCGGCTTTGCGAACTGCTGGCCCAGTTCGGACTGGCGTCGCTGCTGGAGACGCGCTTCCGGCTGCCCTGAGCCTTCGCGCCCGTTCACTTCATGGCACGCCTGCCTCGTCTCACGCTGGCCGATCAGCCTCACCACGTCATTCAGCGTGGCAACAACCGGCAGCCGGTCTTCGTCGATCGCGAAGACCGCGAGTTCTTCCTGAGCCTGCTTGGCGAGAACGCGGCCCGCTTTGCGATCGCGTTCCACGCATACGTGCTTATGGACAACCATTTCCATCTGCTCGCCACGCCTTCGACGGCGGATGGACTACCCCAATGGATGCAGGCCGTCGGGCGACGTTATGTGCGGTATTTCAACGACCGGCATGGGCGGACCGGCACCTTGTGGGAAGGGCGCTACCGTTCGACCCTGATCCAGACCGAGCGCTATTTGCTGGCCTGCATGGTCTACATCGACCTCAACCCGGTGCGGGCTGGCGTGGCGGCGGAAGCGCGCGACTACGCCTGGTCCAGCCATGGACACTACGCCGGGTTGCGCCACGACAAGTTCCTGACACCTCACCCGCTCTACTGGGCGCTCGGCAACACGCCCTTCGCGCGCGAGGCTGCGTATGCCGAATTGGTGCGAAACGGCATATCGGGCGCCGATTACGCCACGTTGACCGACGCCACGCTGCGTGGTTGGGCCGTTGGTGATCGGGATTTTCTCCATTCGTTACAGAAAACTACAGACCGACGCGTGCTCAAGGCCCGTCCCGGGCGGCCATCGACCCGTCGGATCGAGTAGCGAATCGGCCGGCAGCCGCATGGGAATTGACCAGAGCGCTCCTGTTTTTGATGTGTCCCCGTTTTAAATCCGAGGAAATCAATCAGTATTTAATATTGATCTGACCCCATTTAATCCATTTGGCATTATTTGTGCAAAGCAATATGCTCCTTTTCCCTGCGAAAACTGAAGGAGCACGCCCATGACGACGGCTGCCGAGATCCAGCATCTCCAAGAACACGGTCTTTATTCCGCTGCTGACGAACACGATGCCTGCGGCGTCGGCTTCGTCGCCCACATCAAGGGCGAAAAGAGCCACGCCATCGTGCTGCAGGGCCTGAAGATTCTCGAGAATCTCGATCACCGGGGCGCCGTGGGCGCCGACAAGCTCATGGGCGACGGCGCCGGCATCCTGATCCAGCTGCCCGACCTGCTGTACCGCGAAGAAATGGCGAAGCAGGGCGTGACGCTGCCGCCGCCCGGCGAATACGGCGTCGGCATGATCTTCCTGCCCAAGGAGCACGCCTCGCGCGAAGCCTGCGAGCAGGAAATGGAGCGCGCCATCAAGGCCGAAGGCCAGGTGCTACTGGGCTGGCGCGACGTGCCGGTCAACCGCGAAATGCCCATGTCGCCGAACGTGCGCGCCAAGGAGCCGCTGCTGCGCCAGGTCTTCATCGGACGCGGCAACGACGTGATCGTGCAGGACGCCCTGGAGCGCAAGCTCTACGTCATCCGCAAGACCGCCAGCGCCAACATCCAGCGCCTGAAGCTCAAGCACAGCAAGGAATACTACGTTCCGAGCATGTCGAGCCGCACGGTGGTCTACAAGGGCCTGCTGCTCGCCGACCAGGTTGGCACCTACTACCTCGACCTGCAGGACAAGCGCTGCGTCTCGGCCCTGGGCCTGGTGCACCAGCGCTTCTCGACCAACACCTTCCCCGAGTGGCCGCTGGCCCACCCGTACCGCTACGTCGCGCACAACGGCGAAATCAACACGGTCAAGGGAAACTACAACTGGATGAAGGCGCGGGAAGGCGTCATGTCTTCGCCCGTGCTCGGCGCCGACCTGCAGAAGCTCTATCCGATCAGCTTCCCCGGCCAGTCCGACACGGCGACCTTCGACAACTGCCTCGAACTGCTCACCATGGCCGGCTACCCGATCAGCCAGGCCGTGATGATGATGATCCCCGAGCCTTGGGAACAGCACGCCACGATGGACACCCGTCGTCGCGCCTTCTACGAGTACCACGCGGCGATGCTGGAGCCGTGGGACGGCCCGGCCTCGATCGTCTTCACGGACGGCCGCCAGATCGGCGCAACGCTCGACCGCAACGGCCTGCGCCCCTCGCGCTACTGCGTGACCGACGACGACCTCGTCATCATGGGTTCCGAATCGGGCGTCCTGCCCGTGCCGGAGCAGAAGATCGTGCGCAAGTGGCGCCTGCAGCCCGGCAAGATGTTCCTGATCGACCTCGAACAGGGCCGCATGATCGACGACGAGGAGGTCAAGGCCACCCTCGCCAACAGCAAGCCCTACAAGCAGTGGATCGAGAACCTGCGGATCAAGCTCGACAGCGTCGAGGCCGAAACCGTGCAGGCGCCGCCGAGCCAGGTCAGCCTGCTCGATCGCCAGCAGGCCTTCGGCTACACCCAGGAAGACATCAAGTTCCTGATGAGCCCGATGGCCGCGGCCGGCGAGGAAGGCATCGGTTCGATGGGCAACGACAGCCCGCTGGCCGTGCTTTCCAACAAGAACAAGCCGCTCTACAACTACTTCAAGCAACTGTTCGCCCAGGTGACGAACCCGCCGATCGACCCGATCCGCGAGGCCATCGTGATGTCGCTCGTGTCCTTCATCGGGCCGAAGCCGAACCTGCTGGACATCAACCAGGTCAACCCGCCGATGCGGCTTGAAGTGAGCCAGCCGATCCTCGACTTCGCCGACATGGCGAAGCTGCGCGACATCGGCAAGTACACGCAGGGCAAGTTCAAGAGCTACACGCTCGACATCACCTACCCGCTCGCCTGGGGCGACGAGGGTGTCGAAGCCAAGCTGGCTTCGCTGTGCGCGGAGGCGGTCGATGCCATCAAGGGCGGCCACAACATCCTGATCGTGAGCGACCGGGATGTCGGTCCGACGCAGGTCGCAATTCCCGCGCTCCTGGCGCTGTCGGCCATCCACCAGTACCTCGTGCGTGAAGGCCTGCGGACCACCGCCGGCCTCGTGGTCGAAACGGGCTCGGCCCGCGAAGTCCACCACTTCGGCGTGCTGGCCGGCTACGGCGCGGAAGCCGTGCATCCGTACCTGGCCATGGAGACGCTGGCCACGATGCACGAGGACCTTTCGGGCGACCTGAGCGCCGACAAGGCCATCTACAACTACGTGAAAGCGGTCGGCAAGGGGCTGTCCAAGATCATGTCGAAGATGGGTGTCAGCACCTACATGAGCTACTGCGGTGCGCAGTTGTTCGAGGCCATCGGCCTGAACAGCGACACCGTCGCGAAGTACTTCACCGGCACTGCGAGCCGGGTGGAAGGCATCGGCGTCTTCGAGATCGCCGAGGAAGCGATCCGCATGCACAAGGCGGCCTTCAGCGACGACCCGGTGCTCGCGCACATGCTCGACGCCGGCGGCGAATATGCGTGGCGCACGCGTGGCGAAGAGCACATGTGGACGCCGGACGCGATCGCCAAGCTGCAGCACAGCGCGCGTGCCAACAACTTCAACACGTACAAGGAATACGCGCAGATCATCAACGACCAGAACCGCCGGCATCTGACGCTGCGCGGCCTGTTCGAGTTCAAGATCGATCCCGCGAAGGCGATTCCCGTCGACGAGGTCGAGCCCGCCAGCGAAATCGTCAAGCGTTTCGCCACCGGCGCGATGTCGCTCGGCTCGATCAGCACCGAAGCGCATTCGACGCTCGCTGTCGCCATGAACCGCATCGGCGGCAAGAGCAACACCGGCGAGGGCGGCGAAGACCCGAATCGCTACCGCAACGAACTCAAGGGCATCCCCATCAAGGTGGGCGACACGCTCAAGAGCGTGATCGGCGAAGCCAACGTCGAAGTCGACCTGCCTTTGAAGGATGGCGACTCGCTGCGTTCGAAGATCAAGCAGGTTGCGTCGGGCCGCTTCGGCGTCACGGCCGAGTACCTCTCGTCTGCAGACCAACTGCAGATCAAGATGGCGCAGGGCGCGAAGCCGGGCGAGGGCGGTCAGCTTCCGGGCGGCAAGGTCTCTACCTACATCGGCCAGTTGCGCTACTCGGTGCCTGGCGTCGGCTTGATCTCGCCGCCGCCGCACCATGACATCTATTCGATCGAGGATCTGGCCCAGCTGATCCACGACCTGAAGAATGTCGCGCCGCATGCGAGCGTCAGCGTCAAGCTGGTGAGCGAAGTGGGTGTGGGCACGATCGCGGCCGGCGTCGCCAAGTGCAAGAGCGACCACGTCGTGATCGCCGGCCACGACGGCGGCACGGGTGCCTCGCCCTGGTCGTCGATCAAGCACGCGGGCAGCCCGTGGGAAATCGGGCTGGCCGAAACGCAGCAGACGCTGGTGCTCAATCGCCTCCGCGGCCGCATCCGCGTGCAGGCCGACGGCCAGATGAAGACCGGCCGCGACGTCGCCATCGGCGCGCTGCTCGGCGCCGACGAGTTCGGCTTCGCGACCGCACCGCTGGTGGTCGAAGGCTGCATCATGATGCGCAAGTGCCACCTCAACACCTGCCCGGTGGGCGTGGCCACGCAGGACCCCGTGCTGCGCAAGAAGTTCTCGGGCAAGCCCGAGCACGTGGTGAACTTCTTCTTCTTCGTGGCCGAGGAAGTCCGCCAGATCATGGCCCAGCTGGGCGTGCGCAAGTTCGACGACCTCATCGGCCGCGCCGATCTGCTCGACACCAAGCAGGGCATCGAGCACTGGAAGGCGCGTGGCCTGGACTTCAGCCGTCTCTTCGCGCAACCGAACGTGCCGGCCGATGTGCCCCGCTTCCACGTCGAGAACCAGGACCACGGGCTGCAGAAGAGTTTGGACATCAAGCTGATCGAGCGTTCGCGTCCGGCCATCGACAAGGGCGAGAAGGTCCAGTTCATCGAAGTGGCCCGCAACGTGAACCGCTCGGTCGGCGCCATGCTCTCGGGCGCGCTGACCAAGGTGCATCCGCAAGGCCTGCCCGACGACTCGATCCGCATCCAGCTCGAGGGCACGGGCGGCCAGTCCTTCGGCGCCTTCCTGGCACGCGGCATCACCCTGTACCTGATCGGCGATGCCAACGACTACACCGGCAAGGGCCTTTCGGGCGGCCGCGTGGTGGTGCGTCCTAGCCTCGACTTCCGCGGCGAGGCCACGCGCAACACCATCGTTGGCAACACCGCGCTCTATGGTGCGACCACCGGCGAAGCGTACCTGTGCGGCGTGGCCGGCGAGCGTTTCGCCGTGCGTCTCTCGGGCGCGACCGCCGTCGTCGAAGGCACGGGCGACCATGGCTGCGAATACATGACCGGCGGAACGGTGGCGGTGCTCGGCAAGACCGGCCGCAACTTCGCCGCCGGCATGAGTGGCGGCGTTGCCTTTGTCTACGACGAGGATGGCCAGTTCGCTTCGCGTTGCAACCTCTCGATGGTGTCGCTCGACAAGGTGCTGACATCGGCCGAGCAGACCGCAAGCGTGCATCGCAAGGTGTGGCACGACGGCGAGACCGACGAGGCCCAACTCAGGAAGCTGCTGGAAGACCACCACCGCTGGACCGGCAGCAAGCGGGCGCGCGAACTGCTCGACACCTGGGCCGTCTCCCGGACCAAGTTCGTCAAGGTCTTCCCGAACGAATACAAGCGCGCGCTGGCCGAGATCCACGAGCGCGAGGTCGAGCTCACCAGCAGCGGCAACAACGCCCATGCGGGCATGGAGCCGCACGCCGCGACGGCCGCCAAGCCGGTTGCAGCCGTCTGACAGCCGAAACAACGAAGAACAGAGGACAGCACGATGGGAAAAATCACCGGCTTCATGGAGCACGAGCGCATCGAGGAGGGCTACAAGCCTATCGAGGAGCGGGTCAAGCACTACAAGGAATTCGTCGTCGGGCTCGACGAGGCGCAGGCCAAGGTGCAGGGCGCACGTTGCATGGACTGCGGCACGCCGTTCTGCAACAGCGGCTGCCCGGTCAACAACATCATTCCGGACTTCAACGACCTGGTGTATCGCAGCGACTGGCAGAGCGCGTTCGTCGTGCTCGACTCGACCAACAACTTCCCTGAATTCACCGGCCGCATCTGCCCCGCACCTTGCGAGGCGGCCTGCGTGCTCAACGTGAACGACGACGCGGTCGGCATCAAGTCGATCGAGCACGCGATCATCGACCGCGCATGGGACGAAGGCTGGGTGGCTGCGAGGCCGGCCAAGCACAAGACCGGCAAGAAGGTCGCGGTCGTCGGCTCCGGCCCGGCCGGCATGGCGGCGGCGCAGCAACTGGCGCGCGTCGGCCATGACGTGACCTTGTTCGAGAAGAACGACCGCATCGGCGGTCTGCTGCGCTACGGCATCCCCGACTTCAAGATGGAGAAGGTGCACATCGATCGCCGCGTCGAGCAGATGAAGGCGGAAGGCGTCACTTTCCGGACGGGCGTGATGGTCGGCGCGGCCAAGGATCCGTTGGGCAAGGGCTCCAAGGTCACCAACTGGGCCAAGGAAATCGTCACACCCGAGCAACTCGACAAGGAGTTCGACGCCGTGCTGCTGACCGGTGGCGCCGAGCAGTCGCGCGACCTGCCGGTGCCCGGCCGCGATCTCGACGGGATTCATTTCGCGATGGAATTCCTGCCGCAGCAGAACAAGATCAACGCCGGCGACAAGGTCAAGGGCCAACTGCGCGCCGACGGCAAGCACGTGATCGTGATCGGTGGCGGCGACACCGGCTCCGACTGCGTGGGCACCAGCAATCGCCATGGCGCCGTGACCGTCACGCAATTCGAACTGCTGCCGCAGCCGCCGGAGGAAGAGAACCGTCCGCTCACCTGGCCCTACTGGCCCTACAAGCTGCGCACCAGCTCCAGCCATGAAGAAGGCTGCGAGCGCGAGTTCGCCATCTCGACCAAGGAATTCATGGGCGAGAAGGGCAAGGTCACCGGCCTGAAGACCGTCCGCGTGGAGTGGAAGGACGGCAAGATGGTCGAGGTTGCCGGCAGCGAGCAGGTGCTCAAGGCGGACCTGGTGCTGCTGGCGATGGGCTTCGTGAGTCCGGTAGGCAACGTGCTCGACGCCTTCGGCGTCGAGAAGGACGCGCGCGGCAATGCCAAGGCCACTGTCGACTTCGTCGGCGGCTACGCGACCAACGTGCCGAAGGTGTTCGCCGCAGGCGACATCCGCCGCGGACAGTCGCTGGTGGTCTGGGCGATCCGCGAAGGGCGCCAGGCGGCCCGCGCCGTCGACGAATTCCTGATGGGATTCAGCGACCTGCCGCGTTGATGTCTTGGGGGCGGCGGGACTCCACCGCCCGCAGATCGGGAAACGTCCCGTGCGGGCACGGATTCGAGCTTCCCGTATCATTGTGTGTCACCGCGAGCCGGGATGCCTGAAGGCGCCCCGGCTTTTTTCATTGCCATGGACACATCTCCCGCCAGTTCCCTCGTCGAGTTCCACAACGTCGCCTTCGGGTACGGCGCGCGCGCGATTCTCGACAGCGTCTCGTTCGCCGTGCCGCGTGGCAAGGTGACGGCGCTCATGGGTGCCTCGGGCGGTGGCAAGACCACGGTTCTGCGCCTGATCGGCGGCCAGCTGCGTGCGCAACGCGGCGAGGTGCTCGTCAACGGCCAGGACATGGGCAAGCTCGATGCCGATGCGCTGTATGCCGCGCGGCGACGCATGGGCATGCTGTTCCAGTTCGGGGCGCTCTTCACCGACATGAGCGTTTTCGACAACGTCGCGTTTCCCTTGCGGGAACACACGAAATTGCCCGAAGCGCTGATCCGGGACATCGTGCTCATGAAGCTCGACGCCGTCGGATTGCGAGGCGCGCGCGAACTGATGCCAAGCGAAGTGTCCGGCGGCATGGCGCGGCGCGTCGCGCTGGCCCGGGCCATCGCGCTCGACCCCGATCTGGTGATGTATGACGAACCCTTCGCCGGGCTCGATCCCATTTCGCTCGGCACGGCCGCGCGCTTGATCCGGCAGCTCAACGACACGTTGGGGCTCACCAGCATCATCGTCTCGCACGACCTGGAAGAGACGTTCAGGATCGCCGACCACGTGATCATCCTCGCCAATGGTGGCATCGCCGCCCAGGGCAGCCCGGACGAAGTGCGCAAGAGCACCGATCCGCTCGTCCATCAGTTCGTCAACGCGCTACCTGATGGGCCCGTGCATTTCCACTATCCGGCCGTCGGCGTCGACGACGACTTCGGCAACGCCGGAGGGGGCCGCGCATGAGCTGGTACAACCCGTCGGACGTTGGCTTCGCAGTTCGCAGCAAGCTTGCCGATCTCGGCCTGGGTGCGCGCCTTTTCCTGCGTCTCGTCTTCCGCGGCGCCCAGACCCTCCGTCGCTTCGGGCTGGTCCGCGACCAGATCCACTTTCTCGGCAACTACTCGCTCGCCATCATTGCGGTGTCGGGACTCTTCGTCGGCTTCGTGCTCGGGCTGCAGGGGTACTACACGCTGCAGCGATACGGCTCGTCCGAGGCGCTCGGGCTGTTGGTGGCCCTCAGCCTCGTGCGGGAGCTCGGGCCCGTGGTGGCGGCACTGCTTTTCGCGGGCCGTGCGGGCACCTCGCTGACTGCGGAGATCGGCCTCATGAAAGCCGGCGAGCAACTGAGCGCCATGGAGATGATGGCGGTCGACCCGGTGCAGCGCATCCTGGCGCCGCGTTTCTGGGCAGGCGTGATCACCATGCCGCTGCTGGCGGCCGTGTTCAGCGCGGTGGGCGTGCTGGGCGGCTACGTGGTCGGCGTCCTGATGCTCGGGGTCGATCCGGGCGCGTTCTGGGGGCAGATGCAGGGCGGCGTCGACGTATGGCGGGATGTCGGCAACGGCGTCGTCAAGAGCGTCGTGTTCGGCCTCACCGTCACCTTCATTGCGCTGCTGGAGGGCTACCAGTCGCAACCGACGCCCGAAGGTGTCTCGCGCGCCACGACCCGGACGGTAGTCGTGGCCTCGCTCGCGGTGCTCGGACTCGACTTCCTGCTTACCGCCATGATGTTCAGCATCTAAAACGATCAGAGAGTGCAACACATGCAACGTTCCAACAATGACATCTGGGTCGGCCTCTTGGTGCTGATCGGCGCCGCAGCGCTGCTCTTTCTCGCGCTCCAGTCGGCCAACCTCCTGAGTCTCAACTTCCAGAAGACCTACCCGGTGACCGCGCGTTTCGACAACATCGGCGGGCTGAAACCGCAGACGGCAGTCAAGAGCGCCGGCGTGGTCGTCGGGCGTGTCGAATCGATCACGTTCGACGACAAGAACTTCCAGGCGAGCGTCACCCTGGCGCTGCAAAGCCGATACAGTTTCCCCAAGGACAGCTCGCTCAAGATCCTGACCAGCGGCCTGCTCGGCGAGCAGTACATCGGTATCGAGGCGGGTGCCGACGAGAAGAACCTCCAGGCCGGCGACGTCATTACTGCAACGCAGTCGGCGGTCGTGCTGGAAAATCTGATCGGTCAGTTCCTCTACAGCAAGGCGGCTGAGGGAAATTCGCCGTCCGGTAACTCCAACAAGAAATGAAACCACGATCTTTCATGGCCCCATCGTTCAGGACCGCCGGTCTGCGCTGGGCATTGGGTGTCTTCGCACTCATCCTGATGACAGGATGCGCAACCGGCCCGAACGCCAATCCAGCGGACCCGCTAGAGCCACTCAATCGCCAGGTGGCACGCTTCAACGACGCCGTCGACGATGCCGTCCTGCGACCTGTCGCCACGGTCTATCAGAAGGCCTTGCCCTCGCCCGTGCGCACGGGCGTCAACAACTTCTTCAGCAATTTGACGGACGCCTGGAGCTTCGTCAACAGCGTGGCGCAACTCAAGCTGCAGGACAGCGCGCAAACATTCATGCGTTTGAACGTCAATACCGTGTTCGGGCTAGGCGGCATCCTGGATGTCGCCACCGAACTTGGCATCGACCGTCATTACGAGGACTTCGGCCAGACGCTGGGACGCTGGGGCGTGCCCAGTGGGCCCTACCTGGTCCTTCCGCTGCTGGGTCCTTCGACGGTGCGTGACGCGAGTGCGCTCGTCGTGGACGTGAATGGCGATCCGGTGAACTTCATCAACGACATTCCAGTGCGCAACTCGATGTACGCGCTTCGCCTGGTGGACCTCCGCTCCAGGCTCCTGCGTGCGAGCGCGTTGCTCGACGATGCGGCGCTCGATCGCTATTCGTTCACGCGCGATGCGTTCCTGGCAAGAAGGCGCAACGAAGTCCACGACGGCGACCTGCCCGACGACGGAAACTAACATCGGGCTCTTTGCATTCGGTTGCAGCGGGCATCGCAAAGGGTGGAACCCTCAGCAGTAGGGCTTTCTCCAATCCGTCAAGCTGCCCGACTTGGGAACAGATACAAGGGAATTTTTCGATGAACCAGATCCTTCAACGCCGTTCTTTCGGCCGCCTGGCGTTGGCGGGGCTCCTGCTCGCCGGTGCCGCAGTCTCTTTCGTGCGGCCTGCGCACGCGGCGGATGAAACACCCGATGAACTCGTCAAGCGCATCTCGACGGACGTGCTGGACACCATCAAGTCGGACAAGTCGATCAAGGCTGGCGATATCGGCAAGATCATGGTGCTGGTCGACACGAAGATCATGCCCAACGTGAACTTCCAGCGCATGACTTCCTCCGCGGTCGGTCCGGCGTGGCGCCAGGCCACGCCTGAACAGCAGAAGCGCCTGGAGGAAGAGTTCAAGACCCTGCTCGTGCGCACCTACGCGGGCGCGCTTGACCAGGTCAGCGACCAGACCGTGAGTGTGCGACCCTTCCGTGGCTCGCTCGACGACAAGGAAGTCCTCGTCCGCACCGAAGTCCGGGGCGGGGGCGATCCGGTGCAGCTCGACTACCGGCTCGAAAAGACGCCGGGCGACGGAGCAGGCTGGAAGATCTACAACATCAACGTCCTTGGCGTCTGGCTGGTCGATACCTATCGCACCCAGTTCTCCCAGCAGATCAACAGCAAGGGCATCGACGGCCTGATCGCTGCGCTGGCGGCGCGCAACAAGTCCAACGGCAAGAGCTGACCCGGATGCTCGTCCTGCCGCGTAAGCTGACGCACGACGAAGCGCCCGCCTGCGTCTACATGCTCCAGCAGGGGCTTGGAGGCCAGACGGACACCTCCACCGTGGTCGACGCCAGCGCGCTGGTCCAGTTCGATTCATCGGCGCTGGCGGTGCTGCTGGAATGCCGGCGCGACTCGAAAGCGCTGGGCCGGGGATTCGCGGTCAAGGGGCTGCCGCCCCGCTTGCGGGAACTCGCTTCGCTGTACGGCGTGGCAGGCCTTTTGCCGGCCGCGCCCTGACGAATTCACCGAGCCCCGTAAAATCGCGGCCTCCCATGCCCGCGATCTCCTTTCAATCGGTCTCCAAGACCTATCCAGCCTCACGCCAGCAACGGGCCCAGGGAAAACCGGGCCTGCGAGCGGTCGATGAAGTCAGCTTCGACATCGAAGAGGGCGAGTTCTTCGGCCTCCTCGGACCGAACGGCGCCGGCAAGACTACCCTGATCAGCATGCTCGCGGGCTTGTCCCGCCCCAGCGCGGGCTCGATCAGCGTCCATGGCTTCGACGTGCAGACGCAATACGCGCAGGCGCGCCGGCATCTCGGCGTCGTGCCGCAGGAACTCGTCTTCGATCCCTTCTTCAACGTCCGCGAAGCGCTGCGCATCCAGTCGGGCTACTTCGGCATCAAGAACAACGATGCCTGGATCGACGAATTGCTGCAAAGCCTCGGGCTAGCGGACAAGGCCAGCGCCAACATGCGCCAGCTTTCCGGCGGCATGAAGCGCCGCGTGCTGGTCGCGCAGGCGCTGGTCCACAAGCCGCCGGTGATCGTGCTCGACGAGCCCACGGCCGGCGTCGATGTTGAACTGCGCCAGACGCTATGGCAGTTCGTGGCCAGGCTCAACAAGGAAGGCAGCACCGTGCTGCTCACCACGCACTACCTGGAAGAGGCCGAGGCGCTGTGCCATCGCATCGCCATGCTCAAGCAGGGCCGCGTGATCGCGCTGGACCGTACGAGCGAACTGCTCCGGTCGGCCGCCAGCAATGTGTTGCGCTTCAAGACCGACGGCATGCTGCCCTGGGCGATCGCGCAGCATGCCCGCATCACCGGCCGGATCGTTCAACTGCCCGCACAGAACGCGCACGAGGTCGAGCAGCTGCTCGCCGCGATCCGCGAGGCGGGGCTCGATGTCGAGGACGTCGAAATGCGCAAGGCCGACCTGGAAGATGTCTTCATCGACCTCATGGCGGGTGAGCAGACGCCGCTGGAGGTGGCGAGATGAGCGCCGCGCCGGGCCGCACGCAACAAGCTCTCACGCCCCGTCGGGCAAGGGGGCTCGCATGATGATCAACGCCCTGGGCTGGCGCGCCTTGCTCTACAAGGAGACGCTGCGCTTCTGGAAGGTCGGCTTCCAGACCGTTGGCGCCCCCGTGCTGACGGCGCTGCTCTACCTGATGGTGTTCGGCCACGTGCTCGAGGACCACGTCAAGGTCTACGGCACGGTCAGCTACACCGCGTTCCTGGTGCCCGGCCTCGTGATGATGAGCGTGCTTCAGAACGCATTCGCCAACAGTTCGTCATCGATCATCCAGAGCAAGATCATGGGCAGCCTCGTGTTCGTGCTGCTCACGCCGCTATCGCACTGGGGCTGGTTCTTCGCCTACGTGGGCTCGTCGATCGTGCGCGGGCTGGCCGTGGGCCTGGGCGTGTTCGTCGTCACGGCGCTGTTCGCGATGCCGGGCTTCGTCGCGCCCCTTTGGATCGTCGTCTTCGCGTTCCTCGGCGCGGCGATCCTGGGCACGCTGGGCTTGATCGCAGGGCTCTGGGCCGAGAAATTCGACCAGATGGCCGTGTTCCAGAACTTCCTGATCATGCCGATGACCTTCCTGTCGGGCGTGTTCTATTCCATCGGTTCGCTGCCGCCTTTCTGGCAGGCGGTCAGCCACCTCAACCCGTTCTTCTACATGATCGACGGCTTCCGCTATGGCTTCTTCGGCGTCAGCGACGTCTCGCCGTGGACGAGCCTCGCCATCGTCGGTAGCGCCTGGCTCGTGGTTAGCGCAATCGCTGTGCACCTCCTCCGCATCGGCTACAAAATCCGCGGATAAACCTTGATATGACTGCTGAAGAGCTGCAATCCATCATTCAGACCGGGCTCGCCTGCGACCACATCACCCTCGAGGGCGATGGCCGCCACTGGTATGCCACCATCGTTTCGCCCGAGTTCGAGGGCAAGCGCGCGATCCAGCGGCATCAGCGTGTCTATGCCACCCTCGGTGCGAAAATGCATACCGACGAAGTGCATGCGCTCTCGATGAAAACCTTCACGCCCGCCGAATGGGCCGACCAGACTTCCTCGCCCTCCCGCTAGACCTCCGGATTCTTCATGGACAAACTTCTGATTCGCGGCGGGCGCAAGCTTCGCGGCGAGGTACTCATTTCCGGCGCCAAGAATGCCGCACTGCCCGAACTGTGCGCAGCGCTGCTGACCGACCAGCCCGTGGTCCTGCATAACGTGCCACGCCTGAAGGACGTGGCGACCATGCTCAAGCTGGTCCACAACATGGGCGTCGCCGCCGACCGCGATGACAACGGCACGGTGCGTATCAACGCGCGCTCGCTGGAGGTGCCCGAGGCACCCTATGAACTCGTCAAGACCATGCGCGCGTCGGTCCTGGCGCTCGGCCCGCTGCTGGCGCGCTTCGGGCGGGCCAAGGTGTCCCTCCCCGGTGGCTGCGCCATCGGTTCGCGGCCGGTCGACCAGCACATCAAGGGACTCCAGGCCATGGGCGCGGACATCGTGGTCGAGCACGGCTACATGGTGGCCAGCATCGGCGGCGGACGCAGGCGTCTCCACGGCGCCCGCATCACGACCGACATGGTCACCGTCACCGGCACCGAGAACTTCCTGATGGCCGCCGCGCTGGCCGAAGGCGAGACGGTGCTCGAAAACGCCGCACAGGAACCCGAAATCGGGGACCTGGCCGAAATGCTGATCGCCATGGGCGCGAAGATCGAAGGGCACGGCACCAGCCGGATCCGCATCCAGGGCGTCGAGAAGCTGAATGGCTGCACGCACCAGGTGGTGGCCGACCGGATCGAGGCGGGCACCTTCCTGTGCGCCGTCGCAGCCACGGGCGGTGACGTGGTCCTGAAACACGGGCGTGCCGACCATCTGGACGCGGTGATCGAGAAGCTCCGTGCCGCAGGCGCGAACGTGACGGCGCAGGAGGACGGCATCCGTGTGCAGAGCCAGGGCCGCCTCAAGGCGCAGACCTTCCGCACGACCGAATACCCGGGCTTCCCGACGGACATGCAGGCGCAGTTCATGGCGCTCAACGTGATCTCCGAAGGCACCTCGACGGTCACCGAGACCATCTTCGAGAACCGCTTCATGCACGTGGACGAGATGCTCCGCCTGGGCGCCCGGATCCAGACCGACGGCAAGGTGGCGGTGATCGAAGGCGTCACCCAGCTTTCCGGCGCGACCGTGATGGCGACGGACCTGCGCGCCTCGGCCAGCCTGGTCATCGCCGGCCTGGTGGCCGACGGCGAGACGCTGGTGGACCGCATCTACCACCTTGACCGCGGCTACGACCGGATGGAAGCCAAGCTGCGCGGTCTCGGTGCGGACATCGAGCGCGTGGCGGGCCCCGCCGAGGTGCAGCCGTGATCACCCTGGCGCTCTCGAAGGGACGCATCTTCGAGGAGACGATGCCGCTGCTGGCTGCGGCAGGCATCGAAGTGACCGAAGACCCGGAGAAATCGCGCAAGCTGATCCTCGAGACCACGCGCCCGGACGTGCGGGTGGTGCTGGTCCGCGCCTCGGATGTACCCACCTACGTGCAGTACGGGGGCGCCGACCTCGGTGTCACCGGTCTCGACGTGCTGCTGGAGCACGGCAACCAGGGCCTCTACCAGCCCCTCGACCTCCGCATCGCGGCCTGCCGCCTCAGCGTGGCGGTGCGCGCCGACTACGACTACGTGTCGGCCGTCAAGCAGGGCTCGCGCATCAAGGTGGCGACGAAGTACGTCGGCCTGGCGCGCGATTTCTTTGCGAGCAAGGGCGTCCACGTCGACCTGATCAAGCTGTACGGCAGCATGGAACTGGCGCCGCTCACGGGCCTGGCGGACGCGATCGTCGACCTCGTCTCGACCGGGAACACCCTCAAGGCCAACCACCTCGTCGAAGTCGAACGCATCATGGACATCAGCGCGCGCCTGGTGGTCAACCAGGCCGCCCTCAAGCTCAAGCGCGAGGCGATCCGTCGCATCGTCGACGCTTTCGCCTCGGCCATCCCCACCTCCTGATCCCGGCAAGTGCGATGAACCTGCAAGCTGACCCCGCCCGTCTTTCCACCACGTCGGCCACCTTCGAGGCCGATTTCAAGGCGCGCCTGCATTGGTCCGCCGAGGCGGACGCGGCGATCGAGCAGGTGGTGGCCGACATCCTGGCGGACGTGCAACGTCGCGGCGACGAGGCGGTGCTGGAATACACGCGCCGCTTCGACCGGCTCGCCGTGGCCGGCATGGATGCGCTCGAACTCACGGCCGCCGAATTGCGCGCCGCCTTCGAGTCGCTGCCTGCCGTGCAGCGCGACGCGCTCGAAGCCGCGGCACGCCGGGTTCGCAGCTACCACGAGGCGCAGAAGAAGGCCAGCGGCGAAAGCTGGAGCTACCGCGACGACGAGGGCACCCTGCTGGGCCAGAAGGTCACGCCGCTCGACCGCGTCGGCATCTACGTGCCCGGCGGCAAGGCTGCGTATCCGTCCAGCGTGCTGATGAACGCGATTCCGGCGCATGTAGCGGGCGTGGGAGAAATCATCATGGTCGTGCCGACGCCGGGCGGTGAGAAGAATCCGCTTGTGCTGGCCGCCGCGCACGTGGCGGGCGTGACGCGCGCCTTCACCATCGGCGGCGCCCAGGCCGTGGCGGCGCTCGCCTACGGCACGGCCACCATTCCGGCCGTCGACAAGATCACGGGGCCCGGCAATGCCTATGTGGCCGCCGCCAAGCGGAGGGTCTTCGGCACCGTGGGGATCGACATGATCGCCGGCCCGAGCGAGATCCTGGTACTGGCCGACGGCACGACGCCGCCCGAGTGGGTGGCGATGGACCTGTTCAGCCAGGCGGAGCACGACGAGCTCGCACAGAGCATCCTGCTGTGCCCGGACGCCGACTACATCGAGCGCGTGCAGCAGGAAATCGACCGTCTCCTGCCCTCGATGCAGCGCGCCGGCATCATCGCGGCCTCGCTCAACGGACGCGGCGCGCTGATCCAGACCCGCAGCATGGAAGAGGCTTGCGAGATCAGCAACCGCATCGCGCCGGAACACCTGGAGGTCAGCAGCCGTGATCCTCACCGCTGGGAGCCGCTTCTCAAGCATGCCGGCGCGATCTTCCTCGGCGCCTACACCAGCGAGTGCCTGGGCGACTACTGCGCCGGCCCCAACCACGTTCTGCCTACGAGCGGGACGGCGCGCTTCAGCTCGCCGCTGGGCGTCTACGATTTCCAGAAGCGATCGAGCCTCATCGAGGTGAGCGAGTCGGGCGCGCAGGTGCTCGGCCGTATCGCGGTGACGCTGGCCGAAGGCGAAGGGCTCGCCGCGCACGCCGAGGCGGCCCGCATGAGATTGCGCTGATGGCGCCGGGGAAAGGTGCCGTGATGCGAATCCGATTCAACCGTCTGGGGTTGCTGCTTGTCCTCCTGGCCGGCGCCGCGAGCGCGCAGGCCATGACCATTCGCGAAATGCGGACCCTGGAGGCCAACGAGAAGGACGGCAAGCTCTACGCCAACTACTACCTCGTCGGCGTGATGGAAGGCCTGCGAGAGGCCAGCGAGGCAGCGCAGCGCGCCGGCCAGAAGCCGCCTTTCTGCATCAATGGCCGGAAACTCGAGCCTTCGATGGCGCGCTCCCTCTACCAGTCCGAACTGACGCGCAACGCCGACAACTACGAAGCCGACATGCCGGTGCAACTCGTCGTCTCGTCCGCACTGCGCAACAGCTACCGCTGCAACCCCTGAACCCCATGACCTCCAAGACCGTCACCTCCCTTGCGCTAGGGCGCATCCGTGCCGACGTGCAGTCCATGCACGCCTACGCCGTGCAGGATGCACGCGGCCTGATCAAGCTCGACGCGATGGAGAACCCCTACGGCCTGCCGGCGGAGCTGCAGTCGGCGCTCGGCCAGCGACTGGGCGCGCTCGCCCTCAATCGCTACCCGGGCGACCGCGGGGCCGATCTGCAGCGCGCCCTGGCCGCGCACGCTGCCATGCCGGAAGGTTTCTCGCTGATGCTGGGCAACGGCTCGGACGAGCTGATTTCGCTTCTCGCCATGGCTTGCGACCTGCCCGGCGCGGCCATCGTCGCGCCCGTCCCCGGATTCGTGATGTACGCGATGAGTGCGCAATTGCAGGGCCTCCGCTTCGTCGGCGTGCCGCTCACCGCCGACTTCGAGCTGGACGAGGGCGCCATGCTGGACGCAATTGCGCAGGAGAAGCCCGCCATCGTCTACCTGGCCTACCCGAACAACCCCACCGCCAATCTCTGGGACGACGCCGTGATCGAGAAGATCATCGACGCCCAGGGCGCGCAGGGCGGCCTGGTCGTCATCGACGAGGCCTACCAGCCCTTCGCCGGCAAGAGCTACATCGACCGGGTGGCCCGCCACGGCCATGTGCTGCTGATGCGCACGCTCAGCAAGTTCGGGCTCGCGGGCGTCCGCCTGGGCTATATGATGGGTCCGGCTGCGCTGGTCGCCGAGGTCGACAAGGTCCGCCCGCCCTACAACATCAGCGTGCTGAATTGCGAGTGCGCGCTGTTCGCGCTCGAGCACGCCGACGTGTTCGAGTGGCAGGCGGCCGACATCCGCAGCCAGCGCGACCGCGTCTTCGAGGGGCTGGCGCGATTGCCCGGCGTGAAGAGCTGGCCCAGCGATGCCAACATGATCCTGGTGCGTGTTCCCGATGCGACAAAGACCTTCGAGGGAATGAAGGCGCGCGGCGTGCTGGTCAAGAACGTTTCTAAAATGCATTCCCTGCTCGCGAACTGCCTGCGCCTGACCGTCGGGACCGCCGACGAGAACGCGCGGATGCTCGCGGCACTCCAGGCCTCACTATGAACACCCCCACGGCACCCGAAGCAGTCGTCGCAGCCGCCGCGCGCGTGGCGTCGGTCACGCGCAACACGGCTGAAACCAAGATCACGGTCCAGGTCAACCTCGACGGCACCGGCCGCTCGAAGTTGTCGACCGGTATCGGATTCTTCGACCACATGCTCGACCAGATCGCCCGCCACGGGCTGATCGACCTCGACATCGACTGCAAGGGTGACCTGCACATCGACGGCCACCACACGGTGGAGGACGTCGGCATCACGCTGGGCCAGGCGGTCGCCAAGGCCGTGGGCGACAAGAAGGGCATCCGCCGCTATGGCCATGCCTACGTGCCGCTGGACGAGGCGCTGAGCCGGGTGGTGATCGACTTCTCCGGCCGCCCGGGCCTGGTGATGGACGTGCCCTTTACGAGCGGCATGATCGGCACGTTCGACAGCCAGCTCACCTATGAATTCTTCCAGGGCTTCGTCAATCACGCATTCGTGACGCTGCACATCGACAACCTCAAGGGCGTGAACGCGCACCACCAGTGCGAGACGGTGTTCAAGGCCTTCGCGCGGGCGCTGCGCGGGGCGCTGGAGCTCGATCCGCGCTCGGCCGGCGTGATTCCTTCGACGAAGGGGTCGCTCTGATCCCATGACCAGCAATACTGTTGCCGTCGTCGACTACGGCATGGGCAACTTGCGATCGGTGTCGCAGGCGGTCCAGCATGCGGCCGACCAGGTCGGGGTGGAGGTGTTCGTTACCTCCGACCCGGACGTCGTGCGCCGGGCCACGCGCGTGGTGCTGCCGGGGCAGGGCGCCATGCCCGACTGCATGCGCGAACTGCGCGACTCGGGACTCCTGGAGCCTGTGCTGGAGGCTGCGGCGAGTAAACCCCTGTTCGGCGTCTGCGTCGGCATGCAGATGCTTCTGTCGCACAGCGACGAGGGGCCGACCGACGGGCTGGGGCTGATTCCGGGCAACGTCCGGAAATTCGAGCTCGCGGGCCGCACCCAGCCGGACGGCAGCCGCTACAAGGTGCCGCAGATGGGCTGGAACCAAGTGCGGCAGGTGCGCCCCCATCCGGTCTGGGCCGGGGTGCCCGACCAGAGCTATTTCTACTTCGTGCACAGCTTCTACGCCCGCCCGGACGACGCCAGCCACAGCGCCGGCGAGGCGGAGTACGGCGAGCGCTTTACCGCTGCCGTCGCACGCGATAATATTTTTGCCACCCAGTTCCACCCGGAGAAGAGTGCGGACCATGGGTTGCAGCTCTATCGAAATTTCCTCCACTGGAATCCCTGACACCTTGAACGGATCGACCGCTCGGCCCGGACCTGCGCCTGCGGCGCCCGCCCGAATCTGAGTACGATCGCGCATTTCGCCACCCACTTCCGTTCGTCCGCTCGATCTCCCTGCGATTTCATCGTTCGTTCCACGCAATCCCGCACCATGCTCCTCATTCCTGCGATCGACCTCAAGGATGGCCACTGCGTTCGCCTCAAGCAAGGCGACATGGACCAGTCCACCACGTTCAGCGAAGACCCGGCCGCCATGGCGCGGAAGTGGCTCGAGGCCGGCGCACGGCGGCTGCACCTGGTCGACCTGAACGGCGCCTTCGCCGGCAAGCCGCAGAACCACGGGGCCATCAAGGCGATCCTGAGGGAAGTGGGCGACGACATCCCGGTGCAGCTTGGCGGCGGCATCCGCGACCTCGACACCATCGAGCGCTACATCGACGACGGGCTGCGCTACGTGATCATCGGCACCGCCGCGGTCAAGAACCCCGGCTTCCTGAAAGACGCCTGCAGCGCCTTCGGCGGCCACATCATCGTCGGCCTCGACGCCAAGGACGGCAAGGTCGCGACCGACGGCTGGAGCAAGCTGACCGGCCACGAGGTCGCCGACCTGGGCAAGAAGTTCGAGGACTACGGCGTCGAATCGATCATCTACACCGACATCGGCCGCGATGGCATGCTGTCCGGCATCAACATCGAGGCCACCGTCAGGCTGGCCCAGGCGCTGTCCATCCCGGTGATCGCCTCGGGCGGACTGTCGAACATGGCCGACATCGACAGGCTTTGCGCCGTCGAACCCGACGGTGTCGAAGGCGTGATCTGCGGTCGGGCCATCTACTCGGGCGATCTCGATTTCACCGCCGCCCAGGCCCGAGCCGACGAATTGGCAGAGCAGTAGCTCGCCCCCAGGCTTGCCCACTTCGTGTGGCCGCCAACCCCCTCCCCGGGGGCAACGCCGGCGGAACGGCAAAGCCGCTCCGCGGCGTTTCCCGAAGGGCCGCGTCGCCGGCTATTCAGACTTGATGGCCATCGTCTGGATGATCGTTTCCAGTTGGGGGCTCATCGGCAGGTTGATGCTGGTGCCTGACGGCAGCTTCCGCAGGAACCAACGCTTGTACTGCCGCTCGATCTCGCCGTCTTCGGCCAGGTCGTGGAAGGTGCTGTCGACGACCGCCTTCAGCTGCGGATCGTTCTTCCGGTACATCACCCCATAGGGGTCGTAAGACAGGAAATCGCCGACCACGTGGTAGTCGCTCGGGCCTTGGGCGGCGCCCCGGTCCTGCGCGATCAGGCCGTACAGCAGTACGTCGTCGGTCGCGAAGGCATCGGCCTTCCCCGCCTTCACGAGCGCAAACGATTCGGCATGGTCGCGTGAAGCCACCAGGTTCAGTCCGAGCTTGAATCGGGTCGACAGATCCCGCATCGTCTTCTCGTTGGTGGTCCCGCTGGTCACCGCGACCGTCTTGCCGGCCAAGTCGGTATAGGACTGGATCGGCGAACCCTTCTTGACCAGCAACTTGGTGCCGGACACGAACATCGTCGGCGAGAAGCTCACGCGCTTCTGCCGTTCGAGGTTGCTCGTGGTCGACCCGCACTCGAGATCGACCTGCCCGTTGACCACGGCGTCGATGCGGGTCTCGGAAGTCACGGGCACCCACTTTGTCGCCAGTTCCTTGTGCACCGCCTCGCCCATCGCCTCGACCAGCGCCTTGCACAGTTCGATCGAATAGCCGATCGGCTCGTTGCGGGCGGAGAGATAGGAAAAGGGCACCGAGGACTCCCGGTAGCCGATGGTGACCGTTCCCGAGTCGCGCACCTTGGCCAGCGTCCCTGTCAGCGCCGCTGGCGCAGCCGGCTCGGGCTCCGTCTGGGCCGTCGCCGTGAACGACAGGCACAGCAACCCGCCGAGCAGCGCCGCGGCCATCGACAGCTTCTGCACTTGCATGATGGCCTCAGGCGTGCGCAGGATGGGCGAGGGTGGCCGCCAGCTCGGCGTCCATCGACCGGGCGTTCGCCTCGGCCTCGCTTTCGGTGAGCAACTCACCCTCCCACTTGGCCACGACCGCCGTCGCGATGGAGTTGCCCACCGCGTTGGTCGCCGAGCGGCCCATGTCCAGGAAGGTGTCCACACCCAGGATCAGCAACAGGCCCGCCTCGGGAATGTTGAACTGGTTCAAAGTGGCCGCGATCACCACCAGCGACGCACGCGGCACGCCGGCCATCCCCTTCGAAGTGAGCATCAGGATCAGCAGCATGGTGATCTGGGTGCCGATCGTCAGCGGGATGTCGTAGGCCTGGGCGATGAACAGCACGGCGAAGGTGCAATACATCATCGAGCCGTCGAGGTTGAAGGAATAGCCCATCGGCATCACGAAGCTCGAAATCTTGCGCCTGACTCCGAAACGGTCGAGCGCGATGAGGATCTTCGGATAGGCAGCCTCCGAGCTGGCCGTGGCAAAGGACAGCAGGAAGGGCTCGCGGATGAGCTTCAGCAGCTTGACGATGCGCGGCCCCAGGAACACGAAACCGGCAAACGCGAGCACGCCCCAGAGAATGAACAGGCTGAGGTAGAACCCGCCCATGAAGACGGCGAACTTGAGCAGGATCTGCAGGCCGTTGGTCGCCACCGTCGCGGCCATGGCGGCCATCACGGCCAGCGGGGCGAGCTTCATCACGTAGCCGGTGATCTTGAGCATCGCGTGCGAGAGCTCGTCGATCGAGGCGACCAGCGTCTTGCCCTTCTCACCGAGCGAGGCGAGGGCGACGCCGAAGAACATCGAGAACACCACGATCTGGAGGATCTCGTTGTTCGCCATGGCCTCGACGAAGGACTTCGGCACCACATGGCCCACGAAGTCCTTCAGCGTGAATTTCGAAGTCGCGAGGTTCGCGGAGGACCCGATGTCCGGCAGCGGCAGGCCCAGGTTGTGCCCGGGTTGGAGCAGGTTCGCCATGATCAGGCCCAGGATGAGCGACACCAGCGAGGCCGTGACGAACCATCCCAGCGCCTTGCCGAACACGCGTCCGACCGAGGCAGCGTCCCCCATGTGCGCGATGCCGACGACGAGGGTGGAGAAGACCAGCGGCCCGATCAGCATCTTGATCAGGCGCAGGAACACGTCCGACATGATCGAGATGTAGCCGGCGATCTCGGCCGCGGATTTCTTGTCGGGAAAGTTGATGAAGACCATGTAGCCGAGCACGATCCCGATGACCATCGCGATCAGAATCCAGGCGGCTGGCGGCAGTTTCCTTCTCATGGGAGCTCCTTTGAGGGTCGTCTCTGGCCGACAGTTCGCATCCGGCAACCGTCTGCTGATGTGATTTCAAGCGAAATAGGCGCCGGCTGCAATGCCGATCGGCCCAAACCTAGAATCGGGGCATGTCACTCCAAGCCCTCGACTTCCGCGGCCAGCCGGCCGTGCGTACCTCCCTCCCCGGGGGCGACAGCTGCACGGTGGCGCTGCATGGCGGTCACGTGCTGTCCTGGATCACCGCCGATGGCGTGGAGCGGCTCTACCTGAGCCCCGATGCGCGCTTCGATGGCCACAGCGCCATTCGCGGCGGGGTGCCGATCTGCTGGCCGCAGTTCAACATGCGCGGGCCCCTGCCCAAGCATGGTTTCGTGCGCAACGTCGCGTGGCAGGCCGAATCCGACGAGGGGGACACTAAACGCCGCGCGCTCGTCCTGTCGCTGCACTCCGACGAGGCCACGCGCGCGATCTGGCCGCATTCGTTTCGCGCGCGTCTCTCCGTCACCCTGGCCCCGCACCAGCTCCGCATCGCACTGACGATCGACAACACGAGCAGCGGACCCTGGTCGTTCGCGGCGGCCTTGCACAGCTATCTGCGAGTGGATGAAGTGACCGCCGCTCGTCTCGAAGGCCTGCAGGGCGCCAATCGATGGGACGCGGTGCGTGACGACCGCCATGTCGAACTTGCGGCCGCACTCGGCTTCGGCGAGGAATTCGACAGCGTCTATGCTGCACCCGCTCGCCCGTTGCGCCTGGTCCAGCCGTCCGGCACGCTGGAAATCTCGCAAAGCGCCAGTTGCACCGAGACCGTGGTGTGGAACCCGGGTCCGTTGCTGAGCGCCAAGCTCGAGGACTTGCCCGACGACGGCTGGCGCCACATGCTCTGCGTAGAGGCCGCGCGCATCGACGAGTCGGTCCTGCTGGCACCGGGCGGCCAGTGGCAGGGCTGGCAGCAGCTCCGCGTCCTTTGATTTCTGTCTGAACCTCTCTGAACGTTTCCCATGCTTGCCAAACGCATCATTCCCTGCCTCGACGTCACGGGTGGCCGTGTCGTCAAGGGTGTCAACTTCGTCGAGCTGCGCGATGCCGGGGATCCGGTGGAAATCGCGGCGCGCTACAACGCCCAGGGCGCCGACGAACTGACCTTCCTGGACATCACGGCGACCAGCGACGGGCGCGACCTGATCCTGCCCATCATCGAGGCCGTGGCCTCGCAGGTCTTCATTCCCCTGACCGTCGGCGGCGGCGTCCGGACCGTCGCGGACGTGCGGCGCCTGCTCAACGCCGGCGCGGACAAGACCAGCTTCAATTCCGCCGCCATCGCCAATCCCCAGGTGATCGAGGACGCCTCCGGCAAGTACGGCGCGCAGTGCATCGTGGTGGCCATCGACGCCAAGCGGCGCAGTGCCGAAGACGCGGCGTCGCGCGGTCCCGGATGGGATGTCTACAGCCACGGCGGCCGCAAGAACACCGGACTCGACGCCGTGCAGTGGGCCGTCGAAATGGCGCGCCGCGGCGCCGGCGAGATTCTCCTGACCAGCATGGACCGTGACGGCACCAAGAGCGGATTCGATCTCGAACTCACTCGCGCGGTGAGCGATGCCGTCAGCGTGCCGGTGATCGCATCGGGCGGCGTGGGCAGCCTCGAGCACCTGGCGGACGGCATCCAGGCCGGCGGCGCCGACGCCGTGCTGGCAGCCAGCATCTTCCACTACGGCGAATTCACGGTCGGTGAAGCCAAGCAGCGCATGGCCGACCGCGGCATTCCGGTCCGGCTGTGACCGACAATAGCTCCATGAACTGGTTGGATGACGTGAAGTGGGATGCGAACGGCCTTGTGCCGGTGATCGCGCAGGAGCGGGGCAGCAACGACGTGCTGATGTTCGCCTGGATGAACCGCGAGGCGCTCGCGAAGACAGCGGAGCTTGGCCGGGCCGTGTACTTCAGCCGGTCGCGTGGCAAGCTGTGGTTCAAGGGTGAGGAATCAGGGCATGTGCAGACCGTCCACGAGATCCGGATCGACTGCGACAACGACGTCATCCTCCTGAAGGTGACCCAGACCGGCCATGAGCCGGGCATCGCATGCCACACCGGCCGTCACAGCTGTTTCTTCAGCAAATACGAAGATGGGCGCTGGACCGTGATGGAGCCGGTTCTCAAAGACCCCGCCTCGATCTACACACCGTCCCCAAGATGAGCACTCCCGAACGAAACGCCGAAGACGCGCTGGCGCGACTGGCCGCCGTGATCGAAAGCCGCTTGCCGGCCCGCGGCGGCGACCCCGACAAGAGCTATGTCGCGCGGCTGCTCCATCGCGGCCCCGATGCCTTCCTCAAGAAGATCGGCGAGGAAGCGACCGAAGTCGTGATGGCCGCAAAGGATGCCGACCATGGCGGCGATCGCGCGAAAGTGGTGAACGAAGTGGCCGATCTCTGGTTCCACAGCATGGTGGCGCTCGCGCACTACGGCTTTGCGCCGCGCGACGTGGTGGCGGAACTGGAGCGCCGCGAGGGCACCAGCGGCATCGAGGAAAAGGCCTTGCGCAAGGCGCAGGATCGTGAAGCTTCCAACGACTGAGGGGACACCATGCCGAACGACATCGTGACCGTCGAGCCCGACGACTCGCTCAAGACATGGGGCTGGATCAGCTACATCCTGCACCTGGTGGTGGCGGTCGGCGCCGTGCTGCCGGGCGCCCAGGCTTCCATCGGCCTGCTGCTGATCGCCCTCGTGATCGACCTCGTCAAGCGCGACGATGCCGCGGGCACCTGGCAGGCCTCCCACTTCAGCTGGCGCATCCGGTCGGTGCTCTGGGCCGGCCTGCTGTACGTGCTGACCTCGTGGCTGTGGCTGCTGCTGTTCGTTCCGGGCTGGATCGCCTGGGGCCTGATTTCCCTCTGGTTCCTCTATCGCATCGTCAAGGGGATGGTGCGCATGAATGCCGGCCGATCCATGGAGCCTTCCAATGTCCTCTGACCCGAATTGCGTCTTCTGCAAGATCATCGAAGGGAAGATTCCCTCGCGAAAGGTCTACGAAGACGACGAGCTTTTCGTCTTCCACGACATTGCGCCGTGGGCACCGATTCACTTCATGATCGTGCCGAAGCGCCACATTCCGTCGATGGCGCAGGTCACCGCCGACGATGCCGCGTTGCTGGGCAGGATCATGACGCTGGCACCGAAGCTCGCCGTGGAGCAGGGCTGCAGGCCGTACCCTGAAGGCGGCTTCCGCATCGTCGTGAATACCGGCGCCGAGGGTGGACAGGAGGTTCACCATCTCCATGTCCATGTCATGGGCGGGCCACGACCCTGGTTGAAAGGGTGACTCGCCCCCAGGCTGCGCGCACTTCGTGTCGCTTCGCCTACCCCCTACCGGGGGCAACACCTGTGGACCGGCGAAGCCGGATCCCCGGTGTTTTCCGCGTTCTCGCGTTTCCGGCTGCCAGGTGAGCTGATAGCCATCGTTTTCGGGCGGTCAATTCCGCCGACTAAAATCGTTCACATTCTTCAGGAGTAATCCATGGGTTCACTTTCCATCTGGCACTGGCTGATCGTGCTGCTCGTCGTCGTGATGATTTTCGGTACCAAGAAGCTGCGCAACATGGGCTCGGACCTCGGTGGCGCGGTCAAGGGCTTCAAGGACGGCATGAAAGACGGCGCGGCGGCTGATACACCCGTTGCGCCGAACGCCCAGGTCACTGGCAACACCACCGCCGACAAGTCGACGATCGACGTCGAGGCGCGTCAGAAGTCCTGAGCCAGGCATCCGTGATCGATCTCGGCATCTCGAAACTCGCACTGATCGGCGCGGTCGCGCTGATCGTCATCGGGCCGGAAAAGCTGCCGCGCGTGGCACGCACCGTCGGCACCCTGCTGGGCAAGGCGCAACGGTACGTGAACGACGTCAAGGCCGAGGTCAATCGCTCGATGGACCTCGACGAACTGCGCAAGATGAAGGACACCGTTCAGGAGGCTGCCCGCGACGTCGAGCACAGCATCCAGTCCGGCGCCAGCGACTTCGAAAAGCAGTTCTCCGAAAGCGGCCAGATGCTTTCCGAACTGGCGGAACCGACGGCGCCTTCCTATCCGGAATACAAGCACCCACGCAAGAACTGGCGCCTGAAGCAGGGCGCCACGCCGCAGTGGTACAAGGCGCGCAACGGCGTGCGCACCAAGGCGCTTTCAGGGGCAGCGCGCGTGGCCCGTTACCGCCCCCACAAAATCAACTAGCCGCATCGCCGATCCGGTAGCGCCCAGCGCGCTTCCATTTCCTGCCCGCAGCGCCCCCACATGGCCGATCCCACCGACAAGAACAAAGAAGACGAACTGGCCGGCACCGAGCAGCCTTTCGTCCAGCATCTCATGGAGCTGCGGGATCGCCTGCTCTATTGCATCTACGGCCTTGTGGTGGCCGGCATCCTGCTCGCCATCTGGCCCGGTCCCGCCGGCCTGATCGACCTGATCGCGGTGCCGATTCGCGCCCACATGCCGCCCGACGCGAAGCTGATCGCCATCGGCGTGTTCTCGCCGTTCTTCGTGCCGCTCAAGGTGCTGGCGATGACGGCGGTGCTGCTGGCGCTGCCCTGGCTGATGTACCAGTGCTGGATGTTCGTGGCGCCGGGCCTCTACAGCCACGAGAAGAAGTTCGCGCTGCCGCTGATCTTCTTCGGCAGCCTGCTGGCC
This sequence comes from Variovorax glacialis, assembly GCF_051216375.1. Classification (NCBI taxonomy): domain Bacteria; kingdom Pseudomonadati; phylum Pseudomonadota; class Betaproteobacteria; order Burkholderiales; family Comamonadaceae; genus Variovorax; species Variovorax glacialis. The sequence goes on from NZ_JBPJZT010000004.1 coordinate 425,219, forward strand.
TACGCCGGGATCGCCTTCGTGCAGTTCTTCGTGCTGGACAAGATGTTCGGCTTCATCCAGAAGTTCACGCCGCCTTCGGTGAATGCCACGCCCGATATCTCGTCGTATGTGGAGGCGATCCTGTCGCTGTACATCGCATTTGGCGTGGCCTTCCAGGTGCCCATCGTCGTCATGCTGCTGGTGCGCTTCGAGATGGTCACCATCGAGAAGCTGAAGTCTTTCCGTGGCTACTTCATCGTGGTCGCGTTCGTCGTGGCCGCGATCCTGACGCCGCCGGACGTCGTCTCGCAACTCGCGCTGGCGATTCCGATGTGCCTGTTGTACGAAGTCGGCATCATCGGTGCGCGCTACTTCGCGAAGTACACCAAGGCGCCTGAGGAAAGCGCGGACTCCGCGCAGCCCTGAGCCCGGGCGCCTGGCGCCCGCTGCGCGTTCACTCGGTTTCGTTCTGCGCGCGGCGGACGGATGACCGGGGGCGCAGGCCCGGCGTCACGTCCAGCTCCAGTTTGTCGCTGCCGCGCTGCAGGGCAAAACGCGCCGCATTGCCCGGCTTGAGGCCGGCGACTGTGGTCAGGAGCTCCTGCACGTTGCCGATGTTCCTGTCGCCCACGCTGGTAATGACGTCGCCCGGGCGAACGCCGGCCTTGGCCGCCGGACCGTTCTGCAGCACCCCGGTGATGATCACGCCGGCGCTCGCCTTGACGCCGAAGGTCTCGGCCAACTCGGGCGACAGGTCGTTCGGCTCCACCCCGATCCAGCCACGGGTGACCTTGCCTGCCTTAACGATGTCCTCCAGCACTTGCTTGGCGGTCGACACCGGAATGGCGAATCCGATGCCCAGGCTGCCGCCGGAACGGGAGTAGATGGCGGTGTTGATGCCTTCGAGATTGCCGTTCACATCGACCAGCGCCCCGCCGGAGTTCCCGGGATTGATCGCCGCGTCGGTCTGGATGAAGTTCTCGAAGGTGTTGATACCGAGCTGGTTGCGCCCGAGCGCGGAGACGATCCCGCCCGTTACGGTCTGGCCGACGCCGAACGGATTGCCGATGGCGAGCACCTGGTCGCCCACCTGGAGCGCGTCGGAATTGCCCAGCACGATCACCGGCAGCTTGTCGAGGTCGATCTTGAGCACCGCCAGATCGGTGTCGGGATCGGTGCCGATCACCTTGCCGCGCGCATGACGGCTGTCGTTGAGCGTGACGTCGATCTCGTCCGCGCCTTCCACGACATGGTTGTTGGTGAGGATGTAGCCGTCGGCGCTCACGATCACGCCGCTGCCCAGCCCGACCTGGGGCTGGTCCGCGCCCTGGTCGCCGAAGAAGAAGCGAAACCACGGATCGTTGTTGCGAGGTGAAAGCTGCGCAGCCTTGCTGGTATTGATGCTGACGACTGCCGGCGAAGCCTTCTTGGCGGCGGCGCTCAGGCTGCCCGGCGCGATAGCGGCCGGACTCGTGGCCGGCGCTTCGATGACCGCGACCACGCCCCCGAGCGAGCCTGCCCGGCGATTGAGCCATTCGGGCTTGAGGGTCGCGACGACGAAAAAGGCCGCGAGGAGGATGGTGACGGCTTGGGCAAACAGCAGCCAGGTGCGTTTCATGAAGGACGTGAAGAAGACTTTGAGCGACAGGCGCTTCACCCTGCGGAAGCGCCAAACAGCCGATTGTCCCTCAACGGTCCGGACGACCCTTTGACCTGAACTTCGACGAGGTTGGCCCGTGCTGGATGCGGACGGCTCACGGGGGATACGGGAAAACCCTAAAATTCAAGGACTTGCAGCCGGCGTGCCCTACAGGGCGTTCTCCGGTGTGGCGCGCACGAGACCCGCAGCGACAGGCCGCATCCGCAAGAGCCCACGGCCTCCGGCTTACCGGAGCGCCTCGTCCTACTGTTCTGCTTTGCGATTGCCCATGACTGCACCAGCCCTTGGCGGCGCCGCTTCAGCGCCTTCCGCGCCCACGCGCACCCTCAACGCCCGCGACTACAAGACGCTTGCCCTGTCCGCCCTCGGCGGCACGCTCGAGTTCTACGACTTCGTCATCTACGTGTTCTTCGCGACGGTGCTGGGCGCACTGTTCTTCCCCGTCGACATGCCCGACTGGCTGCGGCAACTGCAGACCTTCGGCATCTTCGCCGCCGGCTATCTGGCGCGACCCTTGGGCGGCATCGTGATTGCGCATTTCGGTGACCTGCTCGGGCGCAAGCGGATGTTCACGCTGTCGATCTTCCTGATGGCGGCGCCGACGCTGGTGATCGGCCTGCTGCCGACCTACGCCAGCATCGGCGTGGCAGCCCCACTGCTCCTGCTCGCCATGCGCGTGCTGCAGGGCGCGGCCATCGGCGGCGAAATGCCCGGGGCATGGGTGTTCGTGGCCGAGCACGTGCCGGTGCGCCGCTACGGGTTCGGCATCGGCACGCTGACCTCGGGCATCACGGGCGGCATCCTGCTGGGTTCGCTCGTCGCCGTGGCCATCAACCGGCACTACACGCCGGTCGAGGTCAGCGACTTTGCCTGGCGCATCCCGTTCATCCTGGGCGGTGTGTTCGGACTGGTGTCCGTCTACCTGCGCCGTTTCCTGCACGAGACGCCCGTGTTCCAGGAACTCGCGGATCGCCGCAACGTGGCGCGCGAGCTTCCGCTCAAGACGATCCTGCGCGAACACCGCGGCGCCAGCGTGTTCGTGGGACTGCTGACCTGGGTCCTCTCGGCAGCGATCGTGGTGGTCGTGCTCTTCACGCCGACCTATCTGCAGAAGGTGCACCACGTCCCGCCGGCGCTTGCACTGGAGGCGAACGCGGTGGCAACGCTGATGCTCACGCTGGGATGCATCCTGGTGGGCTGGGCCTGCGACCGCATCGGCACGCGCGCCGTGATGCTGATCGGCTGGGGTGGCCTGCTCGTCACCACCTATCTTTTCTACACGAGCCTGCCCGGCACGCCGACCTCGCTCGTCTGGCACTACGGCCTGGTCGGCTTGTTCGTCGGCACCATCGCGACCGTGCCGATCGCCGGCGTGCGCGCATTCCCCGCACCGGTGCGCTTCTCGGGGCTTTCGTTCGCCTACAACATGTCGTATGCGATCTTCGGCGGCCTGACGCCGGTGATCCTCACGCTGTGGCTGCAGAAGGACCCGATGGCGCCGGCCCACTACGTCGGCGCGCTCGCAGTGCTCGGTTTCGTGCTCGGGTTGTTGCCCCTCGCGTCGCGCGGCCATGCGATGCGGGCGGTGCCGGCCCGGTCCACAATGGCGTGATGAGCACGACCCGCCACGAACTTCTCCACGCGTTCGACCTGCTGCTCGCGCCCGAGCGCTTCAAGGACTACGGGCCCAACGGTCTGCAGGTCGAAGGTCGCACTACGGTGCGCAAGATTGTCTCCGGCGTCACGGCGAGCCGTGCGCTGATCGAGGCGGCCATTCGCGCCGAAGCGGATGCGATCTTCGTCCACCACGGTCTGTTCTGGCGGGGCCAGGATGGGCGGGTCACAGGCTGGATGCGCCAGCGACTGGGCCTGCTGCTGGGGGACGACGTCAATCTGTTCGCCTACCACCTGCCGCTCGATGCGCATCCCGAACTCGGCAACAACGCGCAGCTCGGCGCGCGCCTGGGCCTCGCAGCGCGCCCCGGCACCGCCGGCCGTTTCGGCGAACAGGAACTGGGCTTCATGGGCGGGCGGGAGAACGGCGAGGGGTTCGCCAGCGCCAAGGCCCTGGCCGCCCATGTGGAGAAGGCGCTCGGCAAGCCGGCGACACTGGTGGACGGCGCACCGCGACCGATTCGAAGCGTCGCCTGGTGCACGGGCGGGGCGCAGAGCTATTTCGAAGCCGCAATCGCTGCCGGCGCGGATGCTTTCATCACCGGCGAGATTTCCGAACCCCAGGCGCACTACGCACGCGAGATGGGCGTTGCCTTCCTGGCCTGCGGACACCATGCAACCGAACGGTACGGTGCACAGGCAGTCGCGGGCCATGTGGCCGCGCAACTCGGTCTGGCGCACGAGTTCATCGACATCGACAACCCGGCGTGAGCAGCGTTCGGTCTCCCATCGCCATCACGCTCGGCGACCCGGCGGGCATCGGGCCCGAGATCATCGCCAAGGCGTTCCGCGACGCGGGCAGTCTTGTGCAAGGGTGCTTCGTGGCCGGTGACGTCGACACGGTGAGACGCGCGGCCCAGGCACTTGCGGCACCCGGTGCACCGGCGCTCCCCGTGGCCTTGATCGAGTCGCCGACCGACGTGCGTGGCACACCGCCGGGCTGCATTCCGGTGCTGCAAGCCGTCGAAGCGCCGAAGAGCCCGATTGCGACGGGCCAGGTCAGCGCCGATGCAGGGCGCGTCGCCGGAGACTGCGTCGCGTGGGCTGCGCGCGCGGCCCTGCGCGGCGAGGTGGCTGCGATCGTGACCGCGCCATTGCACAAGGAAGCGCTGGCGGCCGCGGGGTTCCCGTTCCCCGGTCACACCGAGTTGCTCCAGGCCGAGACCGCGGCCTACCTTGCCCGCCCGGTCGCCCAGGTGCCGGTGCGGATGATGCTCGCCAACGACGAGCTTCGGACGGTGCTCGTGAGCATCCACGTGTCACTGCGCGATGCGATCGAGGCAGTGACCTTCGACGGCGTGCTCGAGACGATGCGCATCACACACAGCGCTTTGACGGCCGTGCTGGGCCGGGCGCCGCGCATCGGCGTGGCCGGCCTCAACCCACATGCAGGGGAGGGTGGCCTGTTCGGCTCGGAAGAGCGGGACATCATCGCGCCGGCCATCGCGGCGGCCCGTGCCGAAGGCATCGTCGCGGACGGGCCTCATGCGCCGGACACGATTTTCATGCGGGCCCGGGCCAAGGCGCACAGCGCCGGCGAGTTCGATGTCGTGATTGCGATGTACCACGACCAGGGCCTGATCCCGGTCAAGTACCTCGGCGTGGAGAAGGGCGTGAATGTCACGCTCGGACTGCCGCTGGTTCGCACCAGTCCCGATCACGGGACTGCCTTCGACATCGCAGGCACCGGGCGGGCCGACCCGTCGAGCCTGATCGAGGCGATCAGGATGGCGAGGTCGCTCTCGGACGTCAGGGGCGCTTGAGGTTGTCGCGGATCTCGCGCAGCAGCACCACTTCCTCGGGCGGCGCTGCGGGAGGGGCAGCCTCCTGGCTCTTCTTCAGCTTGTTGATCTGCTTGACCATCAGGAAAATGATGAAGGCCAGGATCACGAAGTTGACGGCGATGGTGATGAAGTTGCCGTATGCCAGCACCGGCGCACCGGACTTCTTCAGGTCGGCCAGGTTGTTGGCAACGCCCGCAGGCGTTGGACCCAGCACGATGTAGAGATTCGAGAAATCGAGCTTGCCGAATACCAGCCCGACAATCGGCATGATGATGTCGCTCACCAGGGAGTCGACGATCTTGGCAAAGGCAGCGCCGATGATCACACCGACCGCAAGGTCGATCACGTTGCCCTTGACGGCAAATTCGCGGAACTCCTTCAGAAAGCTCATGTCGGGTACCTCTCATGTGCGGTTGTTGAACGCAGGCCAGTATAGGGGCCGACCTTGCCGTCGCAGGCCCGAGGCGCGCCTGCGACTACGGGGTCGTGGCGCGTTGAATTCACTTCTTACGCTCCGCTACAATCGTTGGTTGACCCCAAGCCCCTAGCGAAGAACATTGAGGATCCCCATGAGTGACAGCACCGCCGGCCGCCCCCGGATCGACACCAGCAAGCGGACGTGGTTGATCGCATCAGGTTGTGCGGGCGCAGTGGGCGGGGTGGCAGTGGCCGTCCCGTTCGTGAGCTCCTTCCAGCCCTCCGAGAAAGCCAAGGCAGCCGGTGCGCCGGTCGAGGCCGACATCAGTGGCCTTCAGGTGGGCGAGAAGATGACGGTCGAATGGCGCGGCAAGCCGGTGTGGATCCTGAAGCGCACGCCGGCACAGGTCGCCGAACTCCCCAATCTCAATCCGCTGCTCGCCGATCCGCTGTCCAAGCGCAATCCCGACGAGTTCACGCCGGTCTACGCCCGCAATGACCACCGTTCGATCAAGCCTGAAGTCCTGGTGGTCGTGGGCATCTGCACCCACCTCGGCTGCTCGCCGACGGACAAGTTCCAGGCCGGGCCCCAGCCCTCGCTGCCCGACAACTGGGAAGGCGGCTTCCTCTGCCCCTGCCACGGATCGACCTTCGACCTGGCCGGCCGCGTCTTCAAGAACAAGCCTGCGCCGGACAACCTCCCGGTGCCTCCGCACATGTACCTCTCCGACACGCGCGTCTTGATCGGTGACGACAAGAAGGCCTGAAGGGGAACGACGACATGGCTGAATTCAAGGAAATCTCCCCCAACGCACCCGCCGCCGAGAAGGCACTTAACTGGGTCGACAACCGATTCCCGCTGACCAAACTGTGGAACGACCAGTGGGGCAAGTACTACGCGCCGAAGAACTTCAACTTCTGGTACATCTTCGGCTCGCTCGCGATGCTGGTCCTCGTGATCCAGATCGTGACCGGCATCTTCCTCGTGATGCATTACAAGCCGGATGCCACGATGGCATTCGCTTCGGTCGAGTACATCATGCGCGACGTGCCCTGGGGCTGGCTCATCCGCTACATGCACTCCACGGGGGCATCCGCCTTCTTCATCGTGGTGTACCTGCACATGTTCCGCGGGCTGATCTACGGCAGCTACCGCAAGCCGCGCGAACTGATCTGGATCTTCGGCTGCGCGATCTTCCTGTGCCTGATGGCCGAGGCCTTCATGGGCTACCTCCTGCCCTGGGGCCAGATGAGTTACTGGGGCGCGCAGGTGATCGTCAACTTGTTCTCCGCGATCCCCTTCGTGGGCCCGGACCTCGCGCTACTGATCCGCGGTGACTATGTGGTGAGCGATGCCACCCTCAACCGCTTCTTCAGCTTCCACGTGATTGCCGTGCCGCTGGTGCTGCTCGGCCTCGTCGTCGCGCACCTGATCGCGCTGCATGAAGTGGGCTCGAACAATCCCGACGGCATCGAGATCAAGGCCAATCGCGGTCCCGATGGCCACCCGGTGGACGGCATCCCGTCGCATCCGTACTACACGGTGCACGACATCTTCGGCGTGGTGGTGTTCCTCACGATCTTCTCGGCGGTGATCTTCTTCGCGCCTGAGGCTGGCGGCTACTTCCTGGAATACAACAACTTCATCCCGGCCGATTCGCTGAAGACGCCGAATCACATTGCGCCGGTCTGGTACTTCACGCCGTTCTATTCGATGCTGCGTGCCATCACCAGCGAGATGATGTATGCGCTCATCGCCTGCGTGGTGGGTGCAGCGGCCTTCGGCGTCTGGAAGGCGCGCGTGCCCCAGTTCGTGAAGGTTGCCATCGTGGTGGCGGCGGTCGTCGTCGCTGCGCTCATGCTCTCGATCGACGCCAAGTTCTGGGGCGTGGTCGTGATGGGCGGCGCCGTCATCATCCTGTTCTTCCTACCATGGCTGGATCACAGCCCGGTCAAGTCGATCCGTTATCGGCCGAGCTGGCACAAGTACCTGTACGGCGTGTTCGTCGTCAATTTCGTGGTGCTGGCCTATCTGGGCGTGCAGCCGCCGTCGCCGATCGGCGAGCGCGTGTCGCAGGTCGGCACCCTGTTCTATTTCGGTTTCTTCCTGTTGATGCCATGGTGGAGCCGCCTCGGTGAATTCAAGCCGGTCCCCGAGCGCGTGAACTTCGCAGCGCATTGACCGGGAGAGCACAAGAATGAAGAAACTGATCCTCACGTTGATCGCAGCGCTCGGCATCGTCACCGGCGCACACGCCGCGGAAGGCGGCATTCCCTGGGACAAGGCGCCGAACCGCACCAACGATCTGGCGTCCTTGCAGAACGGCGCGAAGCTGTTCGTCAACTACTGCCTCAACTGCCACTCGGCTGCGTTCATGCGCTACAACCGGCTGCAGGACATCGGCATCTCGGAACAGCAGATCAAGGACAACCTCCTATTCACGACCGACAAGGTCGGCGAGACGATGAAGGCCAACATCGATCCGCGCCAGGCCAAGGAATGGTTCGGCACCGTGCCGCCCGACCTGACGCTGGTGGCACGTTCGCGTGCCGGTCATGGCGGCACCGGCGCGGACTACCTCTACACCTACCTGCGTACCTTCTACCGAGACGACACCAAGGCCACGGGTTGGAACAACCTGGCGTTCCCGGCTGTCGCGATGCCGCACGTGCTGTGGGAACTGCAGGGCGAACGCCGTCCGATCTTCGACAAGGTCGAGGCGCATGGCCATGAGACCGAAGTGTTCAAGGGCTGGGAGCAACTCACTCCCGGTACCATGACGCCGATGCAGTACGACCAGGCGATGGGCGACCTCGTGAGCTATCTGCAGTGGATGGCGGAACCGGCGCAGAACACCCGCATCCGCGTGGGCGTCTGGGTGCTGCTGTTCCTTGTCATGGCAGTGGTCTTTGTTTGGCGCTTGAATGCCTCGTACTGGAAAGACGTCAAGTAGTACGAACGATGCCGATCGGGCGCCACAAGCGTCCGGTCCCGCAGAGTGGGTTGCCAACGCGACCCACTCTTTTTGATTTTTAGGAGCCTTTCGCCATGATGGTCTTGTATTCAGGAACGACCTGCCCTTTTTCACACCGCTGCCGCTTCGTGCTGTTCGAGAAAGGCATGGATTTCGAGATTCGCGATGTCGATCTGTACAACAAGCCTGAAGACATCAGCGTGATGAATCCGTACGGCCAGGTGCCGATCCTGGTCGAGCGCGACCTGATCCTGTACGAGTCGAACATCATCAACGAGTACATCGACGAACGCTTCCCGCATCCGCAACTGATGCCCGGCGACCCGGTCGACCGCGCGCGTGTCCGCCTGTTCCTGCTCAATTTCGAGAAGGAACTGTTCGTGCACGTGTCCACGCTGGAAAACCGCACGACCAAGGGCAACGAGAAGGCGCTCGAAAAGGCGCGCTCGCACATCCGCGATCGCCTGACGCAACTCGCCCCGGTCTTCCTCAAGAACAAGTACATGCTGGGCGACAACTTCTCGATGCTCGACGTCGCGATCGCCCCGCTGCTCTGGCGGCTGGACTACTACGGCATCGACCTCAGCAAGAACGCCGCACCGCTCCTGAAATACGCCGAGCGCATCTTCTCGCGCCCTGCCTACATCGAAGCGCTGACGCCGTCCGAAAAAGTCATGCGCAAGTGAGCCTGCGGCGCAGCCAGCCATGATCAACGCGCTCGAGTCGTCTTCCACCCGCCCGTACTTGATCCGGGCGCTGTATGAATGGTGCACGGACAACGGCTTCACGCCGTATGTGGCGGTGCAGGTCGACGACACCGTCCAGGTGCCGCGCGAATACGTCAAGAACGGCGAGATCGTGCTCAACATCAGCTTCGACGCGACCAGTTCGCTCAAGCTGGGCAATGATTTCATCGAGTTCAAGGCGCGTTTCGCCGGCACGGCTCGCGAGATCAGCGTGCCGGTGGGACGTGTGATCGCCATCTACGCGCGCGAGAACGGGCAGGGGATGGCCTTTCCGGCTCCCGCGCCCGCGCAGGCGGATGGCGCCGCGCCACCCACTTCGACGACACCCACACCTTCGGTTTCGGCTTCGCGCACGCCATTGCGTGACGCATCGCGCGGCACCGAGGGCGACGCGAGCAAGATCGTTCATCTCGTGACGGGCGAGGGTACGGAGGAAGCGGTGGAGGCCAGCAGCACACCGACCGACTCCGAAGAGCCCCCGCGTCCGCCGACCGGTGGCGGATCGCGCCCCTCTCTCAAGCGGATCAAATGAGCGCTGCGGCCAACGCCGCACCGCTAAAATCCTCCCTCACCGCCGCTTTAGCTCAGTTGGTAGAGCAACCGCCTTGTAAGCGGTAGGTCGTCAGTTCGATTCCGACAAGCGGCACCATCAAAGATCGCGAAACCGCTCCCCGTTCCAGCCTCGTGCCGGGAGCGGCGTTGCAGCACGATATGGACAACGTCATCCCGCAGGATCCTGGTCGCAGCGCCTCGTCCCTTTCCGCCGATGCCCGAACGCGCTCGCATCAGCGCCGCACGATGATCGTCCAGTGGATTCGCAAGACGCATGGCTGGTTCGGATTGTGGGGAGCGATCCTCGGCCTGATCTTCGGCACGGCCGGCATCTGGTTGAATCACCGCGCAGTGCTGAAGCTGCCGATGGAGCAGCAGCGCATCAATGCCCAGCTGGTCTTGCCCGACCCCGCGCCGGCCACTGCGGAAGATATGGCCGCATGGCTGCAATCGGCGCTGAATCAGAGCGGCCCGCCGAATACCGTCCGGACCGAGCCGTCAAGGCCTGTCGCGTGGACCGAGAAGGGCAAGCGCGCTCCAGCAGCGGATGCGACGGAAGCCGCGGTACCGACGAAACCGCTCATGCAACCCGAGCGCTGGGTCTTCAATTTCGGCGGCCCCGACACCATCGTGCAGGCCGACTACTGGCTCGGCAATCGGTCGGTGGGCGTCACGACCACGAGCAACGGATTTGTCGCGACGTTGACCAATCTGCACAAGGGCACAGGAATGCCCGTCGCGTGGATCCTGCTCGTCGATACATTGGCGGGCAGCCTGATCTTCCTGTCGATCTCAGGGGTAACGCTCTGGATGCTGACCCATCGGCGGCGGCGCGTCGGCCTCGTCATCTTCGGCACGTCGGTTGCGCTGACGCTCGGGCTGGTGTTCGCCCGCATCTGAGGCGTTGCGCTGCGCGCCAGGGCGCAAATGCATCTGGATGGGGTCGCCATGACCGTCCCGTTCGAGGGCCCGACCTAAACATTCGACAAGATCGTCCGATAAGGGGAAGACCCCTTCACGGCGATCTTCATGTCCTCCACTTCTTCCATTACCTTGTCGACGCGTCTGGAACTGCTCAATGCGGGCATCCACGATGCAAATGAGGCGGCAACCCCCGAAGCAGCCAGGACGGCCGCCGCGAGCGCGGCCGCTTCAGCGACCGGCCAGGCCGCACCCGTCGCGCCTTCCTCCGCCAGCGTCACGATCAGCGCCGCCGGAGCGCAGATGTCTGCCGTGGCGGCAGCGCCCGCGCCCGTCGACTACACCAACCGGATCAAGCCTTCGGGCAACATCAACATCGATGCCCTGCTTGCGGGTGGGAGCGCATGGTTCCACACGGCGGGCGCCAGCGGGGCCGTTCCCTCGGCCGTCGCCCGCCATGAACTGACCTTCAGCTTCCTCGACAGCGCGAGCGGCTTGTCCGGCTCGGATGCCAACGGCTTTCAGGCGTTGGACGAGACGCACAAGCAGGCGGTGCGCGATGCGCTTGCCTACATCTCGACGGTGGCGGGTGTCACCTTCACCGAGGTGGCCTCCGGTGGAGACATCAAGTACGGATCGAACGTGCAAGCCGCGAGCGCCGGCTACGCCTCGTACCCCGACCCCATGGCGGGATCGAAGGTAATGCTGGCCAACAACCAGGGCAGCTACGCCGATACCAGCAAGGGCGCTTACACGCGGGAGGTGATCCTCCACGAGACGTCGCACGCCCTGGGGCTCAAGCATCCAGGCAACTACAACGCGGGCGGCGGCGGAACGCCGGGGCCCTACCTGCCGGCCGCGACGGACAACCGCGGCAACACGATCATGTCGTACAAGGACGCGAGCAACGTCAAGGAGATCAAGCAGGTCGGGGGGATGTATGTCACGTCGACGATCAACCCCGACACCTTGCAGGCGAACGACGTCATGGCGCTGCAGTACCTGTACGGCGCGCCGGGCACCGTCAACGCCCAGGACTTCTCATGGTCCGACGGCCAGGCGATGTCGCAGACCATCTGGAGCAGCAACACGGACAGCACCATTGACCTGTCGAACCAGACGGGCACGAACATCGTGGATCTCCGTGCTGGCAACTTCAGCAGCATCGGCATCCACGATGCGTACGCCAGCGTGGGTGGAAAGGCCGCGTACACGGCCACGAAGACCATGGTGAACGGCAAGCTGGTACCGATCTCGTCGGTGCTCGGCACGCCCACGTACACCGGCATCAACAACGTCAAGATCGCGACCGGAAGCCACATCCGCACCGCGGTGGGCGGCAGCGGCAACGACACCTTTGTCTCGAATGGCGAAGGCAACCATCTGGATGGCGGCGTCGGCGACGATGCGTTCTTCCTGAGTGGCGGTGACGACGTTGTCACGGGAGGAGCGGGCAGCGACACCGTCTATCTGAAGAATGTCTCGGGCGCCGTGTGGACGCTGAGCGACGACCACGCCACCGCCACCCTGACGAAAACCGTCACCGATCCGAAGACAAAGGTGGTGACGACGACCACGCTCTCGACAGTGACCCTGGACGGCATCGAGCATGTCGGCTTCTGGAGCGGCTCCGGGACCGGCACGGCGATCAAGGGCACCGGAGCCTTCATGTACGACGCGTTCAGCGGCACCAGCGGGAACGACACTTTCGTCGCCAAGGGCAAGAGCGATATTTCCGGTGGCGACGGCACCAACCAGTTCTTCGTGGGCGACAGCAGCACCGTCACCGGCGGATCGGGCGACGATTCGATCTACCTCAAGACGGTCGCTGGCGCGGCCTGGAGCTTCAACGCGGACCGCACGCAGGCCGTACTGACCAAGAGCGTGACCGATCCCAAGACCAAGGTCGTGACCACGACGACCCTCCAGACGGTGAACATGACCGGGATCGAACACATCGGCTTCTGGAACGGCACGACTGCCAAGGCCACGGGCATGGCCTTCGACCAGTTCACCGGCGGCGCAGGCGACGACACCTTCGTTGCCAAGGGACAGAGCGTGATCCGTGGAGGCGATGGAACGAACGCCTACTACCTCGGCGGTGACGCCACCGTGACCGGCGGTGCCGGCAGCGACACGGTCTACCTGAAAACGGTCGCAGGTGCCACGTGGAGCCTGAGCGCTGATCGCACACTCGCCCAACTGATCAAGTCGATCACCAATCCGACCACGCATGCCGTGACGACCACGACGCTCCAGACCATCAGCATGAACGGCATCGAACATGTCGGCTTCTGGAATGGCACGACGGCCAAGCCTCTGGCGAAGCCCGCGCCGCTCGCCTCCGAGTTGGCGGGCGGCCAGGCCGCGGCTTACGCCAGCGGTCCGGACCCTTCGAGCGGAAAGCTGGACGTCGCCGCCTGACCGAGGCGCGCCGCGCGATCCGCGCTCAATGGCGCGATTGCACCTTGATACGAATCGTCGCGACGTCCCAGCCGCGGGATTTGAGCCGTGCCTGCAGGACGGGGGCCAACTGGCGCAGCTTGGCGGCCGCCGAACTCCCGTAGACGAGCAGGCACCAGACATCGCCCTCGGCCGGGCCGGCCTTGACGCCGGCGCGCATCTCCGGCGGGATCAGGTCCTGGATTGCGGCGAGACGTTCGCCCGACTCGCGAGCGCGCGCGGCGAGGCCGGCGAGGGTGGGGGAGCCCTCAGTGGCCTCCAGCAAAGTGACGGCGTTGAAGCGGCGGTTCATGGGGAAAGGTCTGCGGTCGGGAGGTTTGGACAAGACGGCTAAAATCAACGGTTTGCCGGCAATCCTGCGGGCCGGTCGGCTTGCTTTCCGGCAAAGCGCGCCCAAGTTCCTTCTCGTCTATCTTAGGGATTTCGGTCGAGGCAGTCGCGTACGGCGAGTGTGCTTCGATCTCCATTCATGGCCACCAACTTCCTGACCCAAATTTTCGGCAGCCGCAATGATCGGCTCCTGAAGCAGTATCGCAAGACGGTTGAACGCATCAACGCGCTGGAGCCAGCGTTCGAGAAGCTCGATGACGGCGCATTGCGCGCGAAGACGCAGGAATTCAGGGATCGCCTTGCCAAGGGCGAGGCACTCGATGACCTGCTCCCCGAGGCCTTCGCAACCGTTCGCGAAGCATCCAAGCGGGTCATGAAGATGCGCCACTTCGACGTCCAGTTGCTGGGTGGCATGGCGCTCCATAACGGCAAGATCTCCGAAATGCGCACGGGCGAGGGCAAGACCCTGACCGCCACGCTGCCGGTCTACCTGAACGCGCTCACCGGCAAGGGCGTGCACGTGGTCACGGTGAACGACTACCTCGCCAGCCGCGACGCCACCTGGATGGGTCGGCTCTACAACTTCCTCGGTCTCAGCGTCGGCATCAACCTGCCGCAGATGCCGCGCGAGGAAAAGCAGCAGGCCTACGGCAGCGACATCACCTACGGCACGAACAACGAGTACGGCTTCGACTACCTGCGCGACAACATGGTCTATGAGCCGGGCGACCGGGTCCAGCGCGGGCTGAACTACGCCATCGTCGACGAAGTGGACTCAATCCTGATCGACGAGGCGCGCACGCCGCTCATCATCAGCGGCCAGGCCGAGGATCACACCGAACTGTACCTGGCGATCAACAAGGTCGTCCCGCTGCTGGTCCGCCAGGAAGGCGAGGCCGATCCGCGCACCGGCGAGGGCGTCACGAAGCCCGGCGACTTCACGGTCGACGAGAAGACGCACCAGGTGTTCATGACCGAAGACGGCCATGAAAAGGCGGAGCAGATCCTCTCGGAATTCAAGCTGCTCCCCGAGGGCGCTTCGCTCTACGACCCGGCCAACATCACGCTGATGCACCACCTGAATGCGGCGTTGCGTGCACGGCACCTGTACCACCGCGACCAGCACTACGTGGTGCAGCAGGGCGAAGTGGTCATCGTCGACGAATTCACCGGCCGCCTGATGACGGGCCGCCGCTGGAGCGACGGCCTGCACCAGGCGGTGGAAGCCAAGGAAGGCGTCGAGATCCAGGCCGAGAACCAGACGCTCGCGTCGATCACGTTCCAGAACTACTTCCGCCTCTACGCCAAGCTCGCGGGCATGACCGGCACGGCCGATACCGAGGCGTATGAATTCCAGGAGATCTATGGTCTGGAGACCATGATCATCCCGCCGAACCGGCCGAGCAAGCGCGAAGACCAGTTGGACCGGGTCTACAAGACCACCCGCGAAAAATACGAGGCGGCCATCCGGGACATTCGCGAGTGCTACGAGCGCGGACAGCCGGTCTTGGTCGGCACCTCGTCGATCGAGAACTCCGAAATCATCGCCGGCCTGCTCGAGAAGGCCGATCTCCCGCACCAGGTGCTCAATGCCAAGCAGCATGCGCGAGAGGCGGAGATCGTGGCGCAGGCGGGCCGGACCAAGATGATCACGATCGCCACCAACATGGCGGGCCGTGGTACCGACATCGTGCTCGGCGGCAATGTCGAGAAGGCCATCGAAGCGGTCGAGGCCGACGAGGCGCTCGAGCCCGCAGCCAGGGCGGCCGATGTCGCTCGACTGCGCGCGCAATGGGACAAGGACCACGAGTTCGTGAAGTCGCTGGGCGGCCTGCGCATCATCGCGACCGAACGCCACGAATCGCGCCGCATCGACAACCAGCTGCGCGGTCGTTCGGGCCGCCAGGGCGACCCGGGCTCCTCGCGCTTCTACCTGAGCCTGGACGATCCGCTGATGCGCATCTTCGCAGGCGACCGGGTGAAGGCGATCATGGATCGACTCAAGATGCCCGACGGCGAGGCGATCGAAGCCGGCATCGTCACGCGCAGCATCGAGAGCGCGCAGCGCAAGGTCGAGGCGCGCAACTTCGACGTTCGCAAGCAACTGCTCGAATACGACGACGTGTCGAACGACCAGCGCAAGGTGATCTACCAGCAGCGCAACGACATCCTCGACGCGGGCGACCTGACCGCGCAGATCGAGGCGCTGCGTGAAGGCTGCTTCGGCGATCTCGTCCGCCAGTACGTGCCCAACGAATCGGTCGAGGAGCAGTGGGATCTCGCCGGGCTGGAGAAGGTGCTGGCCGACGAATGGCATATCGAGATGCCACTGCGCAAGGATGTCGAGGCCGCGACGGCCATCGGCGACGAAGACGTGGTGGAAAAGGTCGTGACCGCGGCCAACGATGCGTTCAACGCCAAGGTTGCGCTCATCGGCCAGGAGAACTTCACGCAGTTCGAGCGCATGGTCCTGCTGCAGAGCATCGACACCCATTGGCGCGAGCACCTGGCCTCGCTGGACTACCTGCGCCAGGGCATCCATCTTCGCGGCTACGCGCAGAAGCAGCCCAAGCAGGAGTACAAGCGCGAAGCTTTCGAACTCTTCGGCCAGCTGCTCGACTCGGTCAAGAACGAAGTCACCCGTCAGCTCATGACGGTGCGCGTGCAGTCCACCGAGCAGCTCGAGCAGGCGGCCGAGGCCATGGAAAGCCGCGGCGAAAACGTGGCGAACATCACCTACACCGCGCCCACGGAGACCGGCGAAGTCGAAGTCCGCGTCGACGAGGAAAGCTTGCGCCGGCAGGCCGCAGGCGGGCTGAGCGCTGGCGCCGCCGCCTATGCACGCGTGGGCCGCAACGACCCTTGCCCTTGCGGCAGTGGCAAGAAGTTCAAGCAGTGCCACGGCAAGCTCACCTGATATCTGTCAGCAGGATTTATCCATGCCCGTGAATCTTTCCGCTCCCGATCCCGCGGCGTTGCACGCGGTTGCCGGTGTCCGCATCGGTGTCGCCGAAGCCGGCGTGCGCAAGGCCAATCGCAAGGACCTGACGGTCGTGCTGATCGACGAGGGCGCCGCGGTGGGCGGTGTCTTCACGCAGAACCGCTTCTGCGCCGCGCCGGTCCAGCTTTGCCGTGATCATCTGGCTGCGAACTTCGGTGTTCGCGCCATGCTGATCAACACGGGCAATGCCAACGCCGGTACTGGCGAGGACGGATTGGCGCGCGCGCGTGCGACCTGCATCGCCCTGGCCCGCAAGCTCAATCTCGCGCCTGAACAGATCCTGCCGTTTTCCACCGGCGTGATCATGGAGCCGCTGCCTATCGATCGCATCGAAGCGGGATTGCCCGCGGCCCTGGCTGATGCATCGCCGTCGAACTGGGCGCGCGCCGCCGAGGGCATCATGACCACGGACACCGTGCCCAAGGCGTTCAGCCGGCAGGTGCAGATCGGAGGCGCTACCGTCACGATCACCGGCATCAGCAAGGGGGCAGGAATGATCCGGCCGAACATGGCCACGATGCTGGGCTTCATGGCCACCGACGCGAAGATCGACGCGTCGCTGATCCAGCCGCTCGCCAAGGCGCTGGCCGATGCGTCGTTCAATCGGGTGACGATCGACGGCGACACGTCGACCAATGATTCCTTCGTGGTGATTGCCACGCACAAGGCCGATCACGCAGCCATCACCTCGCTTGAATCCGCCGACGGACGCGCATTGCTCGAAGCGATGCAGGGCGTTGCGCGCCAATTGGCACAAGCCATCGTGCGCGACGGCGAGGGCGCGACCAAGTTCATCACGATCCGCGTCGAAGGTGGGCTCGACACGGCGGAATGCCGGCAGGTGGCCTACGCGGTCGCGCATTCGCCGCTCGTCAAGACCGCGTTCTATGCGAGCGACCCGAATCTCGGTCGTATCCTGGCCGCCGTCGGCTATGCGGGCATCGCCGATCTGGACCAGACGGGCATCGATCTCTATCTCGACGATGTCCACGTGGCGGTCCAGGGCGGCCGCAATCCGACCTACCGCGAAGAGGACGGGCAGCGCGTGATGAAGCAAAGTGAAATCACCGTGCGCATCGGCCTGGGTCGTGGCGACGCCGCAGACACCGTCTGGACCTGCGACCTGAGTCACGACTACGTGTCCATCAACGCCGACTACAGATCATGAAGCCCCCACGCTCGCTTTGCTTGCTCGGCGCCCCAGGCGCGGCCGGGCGGTCGCTGACATGAACGAGAAATTCGAACGCCTGATCGATCGAGCCGAGCAACTGATCAGCCGCATCGAATCCATCCTTCCGCAACCCCTCGCGGCGCCCGCCGACTGGAGCGCCTCCATTGCCTGGCGCTACCGCCGTCGCAGTTCGGGCCACGGCACGCTGGAGCCGGTTCGCCACGTGGCGACCATGTCCCTCGACGCGCTGAAGGAAATCGACGTCCAGAAAGAGAAGATCGAACGCAACACACGGCAGTTCGTCGAGGGCAAGCCCGCGAACAACGTGTTGCTGACCGGCGCACGCGGCACAGGCAAGTCGTCGCTGATTCGCGCCTGCCTCCAGGCCTACGCGCCGCAAGGTCTGCGGCTCATCGAGGTCGACAAGGCCGAACTCACGGATCTGCCGGACATCGTCGAGGTGGTCTCGAACCGTCCGGAGAAGTTCATCGTTTTCAGCGACGACCTGAGCTTCGACGAGGGCGAGCCGGGCTACAAGGCGCTCAAGTCGATCCTCGACGGTTCCATCGCTGCCGCGACGCCCAACGTGCTGATCTATGCGACCAGCAACCGGCGCCATCTGTTGCCGGAGTACATGAAGGAAAACCTCAGCTATACCCATACCGAGGATGGCGAGGTGCATCCCGGCGAAGTGATCGAGGAGAAGATTTCGCTTTCCGAGCGATTTGGCCTGTGGGTCAGCTTTTACCCGTTCAGCCAGAACGAATACCTCACGATCGTTGCGCAATGGCTGTCGTCCTTTGGTGTCGACGCCAAGGCCATCGAGGCTGCACGGCCCGAGGCGCTGGTCTGGGCGCTGGAGCGGGGCTCTCGCAGTGGCCGCGTGGCCTATCAGTTCGCGCGGGACTACGCCGGCCGCGCCGCCTGAGGTCTGCAATGACGGATTCGCGCAAACACACCGAGGTCGCGGTCGGCATCCTGATCCGCGAGGATGACGCGCTACTCCTCTCGACCCGCCCGGAGGGCAAGCCGTACGCGGGTTACTGGGAGTTCCCGGGCGGCAAGATCGAGGCGGGCGAGACGGTCGAGCAAGCCTTGCGGCGCGAACTGCACGAGGAACTCGGCATCACGATCACGGGCGCCGAAGTCTGGAAGGTGACCGAGCACGACTACCCTCATGCGCTGGTGCGTCTGCACTGGTGCAAGGTCAGGGTGTGGGACGGCGACTTCGAGATGCGGGAAGGTCAGACGATGTGCTGGCAGCAACTGCCGCTCGATGTCGTGCCGGTTCTGCCGGGCGCCTTGCCGGTCCTGGGATGGCTCGCCGCCGAACGCGGGCTGCCGGTCCTGCCGGATCCGGCGACCCGCTGATTTTTGCCGACAAGGCCCGGGCAGGCCTTACTGCCGCTTGGGATCGCCGAACGGATCGTCGTCCGGCGGCGCTTCGGCCGGCATCCTGAACTCTTCGCTCGCCCAGGCCCCGAGGTCGACACCCTTGCAGCGGGCGCTGCAGAAAGGCCGGTAGGGGTTGCTTGGCGCATAGACGCTGTCCTGACCACACGCCGGACAGCGCACGATCCGCTCGCCGAAGGAGTTGGTGCCGCTCATGCGCAGAGAGTGAGCTCGAAGGGTGTGTCTTCAGTGCTGTGATGCAGTCGGTCGTCGGCTTCGTGCCGCATGAGCCGAACCGACACCATCAACCGGTTGCCGCTGATCTCGGGAATCAGCCCCAGCTTCGGATCGATGCGCAAGCGCAGGAGCTGGAAGCTACGGCCTTGGGGCAGGGTTTGCTGGAACTGGCCCTTCGTCGCGATCACCTTGTAGGGAACGTCGGCATCGCGCAGAAGCTTGAGCAGCAGGTAGATGGATTCCGCTAGCGGAGCGAGCGTGGACGACCAGCGCTCGAGGTCGGCGCGCCGCTCCGGGGCGCGACGGTTCTGCCAGGCGTAGTAGGCCGGCAGATCGAATTCGCAGGTGCCGCCCGGTATGCTAGCGCGGCTTCGAATGCTCATCAGCCACTCGTTCTCGGTCAGCGCCTGGCCGGCTTTCCCCGGGACGGTGTTGAGCGTCGTGAAATTGCTCTCCAGCTTGCTGACGACCTGGTCGAGCACCGTTTCGGCGATCGCCGGATTGCCGCGGTAGCTGTTGAACACATTCTTGTGCTTGTCGAGATCCCTCAGCACATCGGCCTTCAGGTCAGCGCGCGCCGCCACGTCCATGACCTCGAAGATCGTGACAAGTGCGTAGTGGTGCAAGAGGGCCGAATCGGCAGGCACCAGTTCGCCAAGGCGGCGAAAGAGATGCTCCAGCCGCAAATAGGTCCGGATGCGCTCGTTGAATGGGTACTCGTAAAGGATCACGCGTGACGGCTTCCGGTCGGGATGATAGCTTCAAGAAGCCTTGGCGGGCGGCTCGGGCAGGATCTTGCGCACCGCTTCCAGCATTCGCTGTCCGAGGACCAACTGACCGCGCATCGAAATGTGCGTGTCGTTGGGAAAATAGAAATCGCGAACCTTCGACTTCTGCTCTTTGGCGAAGCTGAAAAGGTCCGGACCAAGGTTCAATTCCCTGAGGGCGGTCACAAAATCTTTCGAATGTTCCGGCACGATATAGACCGTGGTCTTGTTGGGTATGACCATCCACATGATGGTTCGGGAAGTGTGCGCGTCGCTAAAGGCGCGCATTTGCTTCGCATTTTCCAGTGTGATTTCGCCGTTGTCGTCGTCGTCCTTGAAGAACAACGCCTTGCTGCACAGACGGTTGCTGAAATAGGAGCAGCCGTCGATGACGGGGCGCGCCCAAGACTGATTGATCGCCCGCATGTCGCCTTGGGATTCCTTCGCCCTGCGCGTATTCCTGTAGGTCGTGTAGCCGGAGGTCAGCTTGCCCTTCCAGTTCAGCTCGAATCCAGGCACTTGTTCGATAGGCTTGAAGAAGGGGTCGAGCCTGAAGTCGACGGGCTTTTTTAACGGCAAGCAATTCTGCGTGTGGGCGAGGCGGCCGCCTAGCAGGCGTTCAACGCTTTCGAGCACAACGAGCTTGCCGCGGAAGCCGATTTGGTCCAGCCAGGCGTCGAAATCCTCGCAGAGCCCTTCGTCGACTTGGCCCCAGTACATCGTCGTGATGCGGTAGCCCGCTTGCGTCAGCACCGATTGCCAACGGTTTGTCATGGAAAAGCTGTCTCCGATGACAAGGATGTCCGCCTCGGAGATCGGCGAAGCGCGGAGGTATTGCGGCTCGACATGCGGCTGTGCGAGTTGCCATCCGAACTCGTTGTCCGAGATCTGGCCGATGCGAGACAGATCGCCATAGGGGACCGTCGTCCCCAGGGTGGTGACGAGCATGGCAACGATGACGGCGAAGCCGGCCAGGAAGATCTGCAGCCAGAGTTTTGCGGGCGTCATATCAGAACTGGAAATAAAGGAACGGGCTGTAGGAGCCCAGTCTCGACACGCAAAGTCCAAGCAGGATGACGGTTGCCAGGGCCATCAGCCCGGTGAAGATCCGGGCCGCGCGCGGCCGCCCGGCCAGAGCCTGCGCTTGCGGCACCCAGCGCTGCAACGTGATGGTCGGCGGCAAGGCAAGACAGATGAACAGGCCCACCAGCATGGTCTGGAAGAACTCCGGCTTTCGGATCGGAACCGGTCCGAATTCAGTGAAGGCCGTCAGCTCGGTACCGTGCATTCCCAGCATGCCCTTGTAGATCTCCATTGCGGCGCTCATGCTCTCGGCGCGGAAGACCACCCAGGCGATCATCACGCAGATGAAGGTGAGGAACCAGCCGAGCACGCGCGCCAGGCGTCCCGGCGCGACATTGCGGCGCACCTTCGCATTCCAGAGGTGATTGATCATCAGGAAGGTGCCGTGCAGCGCGCCCCAGATCACGAACGTCCAGGCGGCACCGTGCCAAAGTCCTCCGAGAAGCATGGTCAGTAACAGGTTTAGATAGCGGCGCGCCGGACCCTTTCGATTGCCACCCAGCGGCACGTACAGGTAGTCGCGCAGGAAGGTGGACAGCGAGATGTGCCAGCGGCGCCAGAACTCGATGATGTTGGTCGACTTGTACGGCGAATTGAAGTTCAGTGGCAACTGCACACCGAGACACAGCGACAAACCCACGGCCATGTCGGAGTAGCCCGAGAAATCGAAGTAGATCTGCAGCGTATAGGCCATGACGCCGAGCCATGACGTGTAGAGCGTCGGGAGGGTGCCGTTGTGCACGCCCGTGAACATCAGGTCCGCGTACTCTCCCATCCGATCGCCGATGAGCAGCTTCTTGGCGAGGCCGAAGACGAAGATCGCAAGCCCGAGCGAGACCTTGTTCAGGTCCATCCGGTAAGTCGCCGGATTGGCGAACTGCGGCATCATCTGCGCGTGATGGAGCACCGGCCCGGCGATCAGGTGCGGGAAGTAGGTGACGAACAGCACGTAGTGCACGAAGCTGCGCTCATGCACCTTGTCCTGCCAGCAGTCGACCAGGAAAGCGATCTGCGTGAACGTGTAGAAGGAAATGCCGATCGGGAGGGCCACATGGAGCAGCGGAATCGGGGAAAGACCGGCTGCGGCAAGGCCCTCGTTCACGTTGCTGACAAAGAAGTTGGCGTACTTGAAAGTCGCGAGGACGCCCAGATTGACCACGAGCGCGACGACAAGCATGCGCTTGCGCCCGGCATCGGTCCGCCCGGGGCCCCGGGTCAGGCGCAGGCCCGCCCAGTAGTTGAAGCAGATCGATCCCACCAGGAGCGGCAGCGCCTGGACGCTCCACCAGCCGTAGAAGAACAGCGACGCCAGCGCGAGGAAACCGGCCGCTGCACGCGCATTTCGCTTTCCGATCAGGAAGAACCCGAAGAAGACAATCGGGAAAAAGCAGAAGATGAACGCGTACGAATTGAAGAGCATCTTTGGGGATGTGGCTCGCGGGGCCGAGTGCGCTCCGCTTTCTTGTTGTCCGGCGCCCGCGCCGTTGGCCGACGATTATCGCGCGTCGAATCCCCTCCACCGCTGCCACAAAACCCGAACAGCCTGAGACAGTTCCGCGAGGGTCAGGTTCTCGTTGAAGATCACCGCATCGGCTGCTGCCCTGCGATGGCTGCGCGCGGCCTGCTGCGCGATGACGGAGCGAACCGCTTCGGCCGTCCAGTCGGATCGCGCGAGGACGCGTTGCAGCTGGGTCGCTTCGCTGGCATCGATCACCAGCACGCGATCGACGATCGCGCGCCAGCGTCCGGACTCCACCAGCAGGGGCACGTCGAACACGATGGGTTGCCCTGCGGCTGCAGTGGCTGCCTGCCGTTCGCACTCGGCGCCGATCAGCGGATGCAGGATGGCCTCGAGCCGCTTTCTGGCCTCGGCATCTGCGAAGACGATGCCGCGCATGCGTGCCCGGTCCAGGCCGCCATCGGGGGCAATGATCGAAGGACCGAATTCTGCCTCGAGCGCTGGCATGGCAGCGCCCTGCGACTCTGCGACGGACCGTGCGATCGCGTCGGTGTCGACCAGCTTCGCACCGAGCGAGACCAGCGTGGTGGCGACGGTGCTCTTGCCGCTGCCGATGCCGCCGGTCAGGCCGATGCGCATGGTGCGCAGGCCCTCAGAGGCCGACCACGCGAAGGATCGCGTCAGGCCCGAACAGCATTGCCGTAAAGCCGGCGCCGGCAAGGAAGGGACCGAAGGGGACGTAGCCGCCTTCTCGCAATCCGCTGCTGAACTTGAGAGCGAGTCCGACGATCACGCCGATGACCGATGCCATCAGGATGATCGGGACCAGCGCCTGCCATCCAAACCACGCGCCGAAGGCGGCGAAGAGTTTGAAGTCGCCGTAGCCCATGCCTTCCTTGCCTGTGGTCAGCTTGAACAACCAGTACACGGCCCAGAGGGAGACGTAGCCTGCAACGGCGCCCCAGACAGCGTTGGCGAGCGGCACGCCGGTGAAGCCCGCCATGGCCCCCAGCAAGC
Source organism: Variovorax glacialis (assembly GCF_051216375.1). Taxonomy (NCBI): domain Bacteria; kingdom Pseudomonadati; phylum Pseudomonadota; class Betaproteobacteria; order Burkholderiales; family Comamonadaceae; genus Variovorax; species Variovorax glacialis. The sequence continues at coordinate 448,847 of NZ_JBPJZT010000004.1, forward strand.
CAGCCCAGAGCAGCGGGAGTGTGATGTCGTCCGGCAGCAGGGTGGTGTCCCAGTCGATCAGCGCCAGGGCAAGGAGCGCCGCCGCAAAGCCGCACCATGCCAGGCTGCCGAACTGTCCCGGCATGCGCCAGACGCACCAGGCGAACAGTGCGCCGGTCACCAGTTCGACCAGCGGGTAGCGCATGCTGATCGGCGTCTTGCATGCGGAGCACTTGCCCCGAAGGAAGAGATAGCTCAGGACCGGGACGTTTTCGTACCAGCGAATTGCATGGCCGCATTGCTGGCAGCGGGAATGCGGCACCATCAGATTGAATCGCTCGGTCGGCGCGGCGGCTTCTCCGGCAGTTGCGCCGGCGCATTCCGCAGCCCACTGCGCTTCGAGCATCTTCGGGAGGCGATAGATCACGACATTCAGAAAACTGCCGATCAAGAGCCCCAGCACGCCGGCCAGCGCGGCGTCCACCCCCTGCGAAACGAGCATCAGACGACCTGGCCGAGCTTGAAGATGGGCAGGTACATGGAGACCACGATCCCGCCGATGATGACGCCAAGGAAGACGATGATGATGGGTTCCATCAGGCTCGACAGCCCGGCGACCATATCGTCGACCTCGGACTCATAGAAGTCGGCTGCCTTGCCGAGCATGTGGTCGATCGAGCCGGATTCTTCGCCGATGGCGGTCATCTGCAGCACCATCGAGGGGAACAGGTTGGCATTCGTCATTGCCGTCGTGAGGCTGGTCCCGGTCGAGACTTCCTGCTGGATCTTGACGGTGGCATCGGCATACACCGAATTGCCCGAAGCACCGCCCACGGAATCGAGCGCCTCGACGAGGGGCACACCTGCGGCGAACATGGTCGCCAGCGTCCGGGTCCACCGCGCCACGCACGACTTGTCGATCAAGGTGCCAAAGATCGGCAGACGAAGGAGCAGCCGGTCCATCACCTGTTGCACACGCTCGTTGCGCTTCCAGGCCTGCAGGAAGAAGTAGATGCCACCACCAATGACGCCAAAGATCAGCCACCAGTAGGCGACAAAGTATTCGCTGATGGCCATGACGATCAGCGTCGGCGCCGGCAAGTCCGCGCCGAATGAAGTGAACACCTGCTTGAACGCGGGAATCACGAAGATCATGATGATCGCAACCACCACGAACGCCACCACGACCACCGACGTCGGGTACATCAGCGCCGACTTGATCTTCGACTTGATCGCCTCGGTCTTCTCCATGTAGGTGGCAAGACGATCGAGCAGGTCTTCCAAAATACCGGCGGCTTCGCCGGCTTCCACGAGGTTGCAATAGAGGCTGTCGAAGTACTTCGGAAACTTGCGAAAAGCGGAGGACAGTGAAGTACCCGTTTCCACATCGCTTCGGATGTCGTTGAGCAGCTTCGCCACGCTCGGATTCGCGTTGCCGCGACCCACGATGTCGAAGGCCTGCAGCAGGGGCACGCCAGCCTTCATCATGGTGGCGAGCTGACGGGTGAAGATGGCGATGTCCTTCGGCTTGATCGCCTTGCCGGAGCGCATGCGCCGTTTCTTGATCTTCGTGGTCAGTACGCCCTGACGTCGGAGTGCCGCCTGCACCTGGTTTTCGCCGGCGGCCCTGACTTCACCGCGTACCGTCTTGCCGTTGCGGTCCTTGCCCTCCCACTCGAAGACGTATTCCTTCAGGGTGGTCCGGTTTGATGCTGCTGCCGTTGCCATTGAATCTCCGCTTCTCGATGCTATTCGTTGGTGACCGCAAGCACTTCTTCAAGTGAGGTCAGCCCCTGCATGACTTTCTTCAGGCCCGACTGCCGCAACGAGCGGACGCCTTCGGATTCGGCCTGCCGCGCGATGTCGAGGGCGCTTCCGTCACGAAGAATGATCTTCTGGATCTCTTCGGTGATCGGCATGACCTGGTAGATACCGACACGACCCTTGTAGCCGCCGTTGCACGCGGAACATCCTACCGGGTGATAGGGCTTCCAGGTGTTGTCCACCTCGTGCGGCTTGAAGCCGGCATCGATCAATGCCTCCTTGGGCAAGTCGGCGGGCGCCCGGCACACCGTGCACAGACGGCGTGCGAGGCGTTGCGCGGTGATCAGGATGACGCTGGAGGCGATGTTGAAAGGGGCGATGCCCATGTTGCGCATCCGGGTCAGGGTTGTCGGCGCGTCGTTCGTGTGCAGCGTCGAGAGCACCAAGTGGCCTGTTTGCGCGGCCTTGATAGAGATGTCCGCGGTCTCGAGGTCGCGGATTTCACCGACCATGATGATGTCCGGATCCTGCCGCAGGAATGCGCGCAGCGCAGTTGCGAAAGTCAGGCCCGCCCGTTCATTGACATTGACCTGGTTGACGCCGGGCAAATTGATTTCGGACGGGTCTTCTGCCGTGGCGATGTTCACGCCGGGCTTGTTGAGCAGGTTAAGGCAGGTGTAAAGCGACACCGTCTTCCCGGAGCCGGTGGGCCCGGTGACCAGCACCATCCCGTACGGGCGGCCGATCGCCTGAAGCAGGCGTTCCTTTTCGACTGCGTCGTAGCCGAGCGCATCGATGCCGAGGCGCGCGCTGCTCGGGTCCAGGATACGGATCACGATCTTCTCGCCGAACAGCGTCGGCAAGGTGCTCACCCGAAAATCGATCACGCGCTCGGGACCGATCTTGAGCTTCATCCGTCCGTCCTGCGGAATGCGCTTTTCGGAAATGTCCAGGCGGGAAATGACCTTGATCCGCGACGCCAGCTTGTCCTTGATGACCGTGGGCGGGCTGGCGATCTCGCGCAACTCGCCGTCGATGCGGAAACGCACCCGGTAGTTGTGCTCATAGGGTTCGAAATGGATGTCCGACGCGCGCATGCTGAACGCGTCGAGCAGCATCTTGTGCAGGAAGCGCACGACCGGTGCGTCTTCGACTTCGGCAACGGCCGGGTCGTTGGATTCTCCGGCGGTCTCTGTCGCCACCTCATCGAATTCGAATTCGGCCCCGATGATGCTGTCGATGGTTTCGGCGGCGGTGACCGCTGCCGCTTCGATCATCCGGGAAAGCTTGTCGTACTCCGCGATGACCCAGTCGACGCCCATCTGGGACGCAAACTTGATCTTTTCTGCTGCCTGCTGGTCGGACGGGTCGGCTGTTGCAACAATGAGACGGTTGTTGCGCTTGCTCAACACAACGACGCGATACGCCTGGCAAAGCTTCGGGTCGAGAAGATCCTTCGGAAGGCGCTGCGGGTCGATCGCGTCGAGATCCAGAAGCGGTGCGCCGAACGCGCTTGAGAGGGTGTGGGCTAGGTCTGCTGCCGACACTGCGCCGGTGCCGGTCAGTTCAGCGATGAAGCTGGTCCGAGCGCTGAGAGACTTCTGGTAGATGTCTTCGGCGACTTTTGCAGGGAGCTTTCCAGCCGAGACCAACGCACGTGCGAGGCCCGGAAGAGCGATCGACGAGCTTTCTTTGACTAGGGGTTCGGCAGCGGCCATTCAACGAATGTAAGAGACGTGAAAAATTGCTTCACGATCATCGCTGATCGCCTTGGGACTGTAAACCGGCCCGGGCCCATTTGGGCGCGCAGCATTTGGCAATTACAGCCCCAAAAGGCTGGTCGGGGTGAGAGGATTCGAACCTCCGGCCTCTACGTCCCGAACGTAGCGCTCTACCAGGCTAAGCTACACCCCGATGGTTGCAAGAAAAGAGAGTCGTCCTTCGTGGTGACTTAGGCGCGTCGCTCAAGCAACTGAGCCGCTAATTGTAGCAAACCGGCGGAGTGCGAATTTGCAGGAAAACCACGAAGTGCATCCATTGCGCGTTGGGCTTCTGCTGCCGCTGCCGCCCGCGTGGCTTCCAAAGCGCCTGTTTCGCGCACGATGGCAACAACTTGCGGTAGTTGCGCCGTGTCGCCCGCCTCGATGGCGGCGCGAATCAGAGCGCGTTGGTCCGACGTGCCTCTTTGCATCGCGAGGATCAACGGAAGCGTGGTCTTGCCTTCGCGCAAGTCATCCCCGACGTTCTTGCCGGTCTCGTTCGCGTCCCCGGCATAGTCGAGCACGTCATCGATCACCTGAAATGCGGTGCCAAGAGCCTGTCCATAAGTGGCACACGCTTCCTCAACTTCCGGCGACGCTCCCGCCAGCACGGCTGCGAGGCGCGTGCTTGCCTCGAACAACTTGGCGGTCTTGGAGCGGATCACGCGAAGATAGGCTTCCTCATCAAGAGACGCGTCGTGCATGTTCATCAACTGCAGCACTTCGCCCTCGGCGATGACGTTGGTGGCGTCTGCGAGGATCTCCATGATTCGGACGTCATTGGCGTCCAGCATCATCTGGAAAGCCCTGGAGTAGAGGAAGTCTCCCACGAGGACGCTGGCCGGGTTCCCGAACGACTCGTTGGCGGTCGGCCGGCCTCGGCGAAGGGTGGACTCGTCAACCACGTCGTCATGCAGCAGCGTGGCGGTATGGATGAATTCCACGACAGCCGCCAGGTTGAATCGCTGCTCTCCGCGATAGCCCAGCGATCCCGCCATGAGAAGAAGCAATGCGGGCCGCAGCCGCTTGCCGCCAGCGGAAATGATGTATCTGGAGACTTGGCGAACCAGGGGCACGCCGGTATCGAGCCGGTCGGCGATCACGCGATCGACCCCCGCCATGTCTTCGGCGATGAGGGCCAGTACGGCAGCGGCGGGGGAAGTGTCGGCGGCGGGAACTGACAAAACAAGGGCGCTTGCGCGCTGCATGGAATGCGACGATGGCGCGGAGGGCTGGAAGTTGCAGATTATAGGGAGACCGCCCCACCCAAAGCCGGCCGGTCGAGGGCAACTCGCTTGAGAAAGATCTCGCGTGCTAGAATATAAGGCTCTGCGGAATTCGCCGCGGAGCCATCTTATTTCAAGAGGTCAACATGTACGCGGTCATAAAAACCGGGGGCAAGCAGTATCGCGTTGCTTCCGGCGAGAAAATCAAAGTAGAACAGATTGCTGCGGACGTAGGCCAGGAAATCGTGATCGACCAAGTGCTCGCCGTCGGCGACGGTAGCGCAATCAAGGTTGGTACGCCCCTGGTGTCCGGCGCAACGGTGACAGTCACGGTACTGTCGCACGGGAAGCACGACAAGGTTCGCATCTTCAAGATGCGCCGTCGCAAGCACTATCAGAAACGTCAAGGCCATCGCCAGCAGTTCACCGAACTGCAAATCGGCGCGATCGCTGGCTAAGGAGCTGATTCCATGGCACAGAAAAAAGGCGGCGGCTCAACGCGAAACGGGCGCGATTCAAAGCCCAAGATGCTCGGCGTGAAGGCGTTCGGCGGTGAATTGATCAGCGCAGGCTCGATCATCGTCCGCCAACGCGGTACCCAGTTCCACCCCGGCGTCAACGTCGGTGTGGGCAAGGATCACACGCTCTTTGCCTTGGTCGACGGCCATGTGTCGTTCGGTACCAAGGGTGCGCTCAACAAGCACACGGTCAATGTGACTCCGGCCTGAGCCAGTCACTTCGATCTTTCGAAGCCCCGCTTTGCCGGGGCTTCTTCATTTGTAAACTGGACATCTCATGAAGTTCGTGGACGAAGCCTTCATCGACGTTGCCGCTGGCGACGGTGGCAACGGCTGTGTGTCGTTCCGCCATGAGAAGTACAAGGAATTCGGGGGGCCTAACGGCGGCGACGGGGGACGTGGTGGTCACGTGTTTGCCGTGGCCGACTCCAACCTCAACACGCTCGTCGACTTCCGGTTCTCGCGCCGCCATGAAGCCAAGCGCGGGCAACACGGCATGGGGTCCGACATGTTCGGCGCCGCAGGCGACGACATCATTCTGAAGATGCCCGTCGGCACGATCATTTCGGACGCCGAGACCGGCGAGGTGCTGTATGAGTTGCTGACCCCGGGCGAGGTCATCACCATCGCCAAGGGCGGCGATGGCGGGTTCGGCAACATGCGGTTCAAGAGCGCCATCAATCGGGCGCCCCGCCAGAAGACGCCTGGTTGGCCTGGGGAGAAGAAGAACCTCAAGCTCGAACTGAAGGTGCTCGCCGACGTGGGGCTGCTCGGCATGCCGAATGCAGGCAAGTCGACGCTGATCAGTGCAATCTCCAACGCGCGTCCACGCATCGCCGACTATCCGTTCACCACGCTGCACCCGAATCTCGGGGTGGTACGTGTCGGACCGGAGCAAAGCTTCGTTGTTGCGGACCTTCCGGGCTTGATCGAAGGCGCCTCCGAAGGCGCGGGCCTCGGGCACCTGTTCTTGCGCCACCTTCAGCGGACCCGACTGCTGCTGCATGTGGTCGACCTGGCGCCGTTCGACGAGAACGTGGATCCTGTCGCGCAGGCCAAGGCCATCGTTGGCGAGCTTAAGAAGTACGATTCGGCGCTCTACGAAAAGCCGCGCTGGCTGGTTCTGAACAAGCTCGACATGGTGCCGACGGACGAGCGCGCCGCGCGAGTCAAGGACTTCGTCAAGCGACTGCGTTTTAAGGGGCCGGTGTTTGAGATTTCGGCTCTGACGCGCGAGGGCTGCGAGCCGTTGGTGCAAGCCATCTACCAGCACGTGAAGGCAGAGCAGGTGGCCGAACAGCCGCCGACGGAAGTCGATCCGCGCTTTTCCTGAGTGCCGGCCCTTTCGACGGCGCCCGTCACACCGAGATTCCTGCAGCATTCCCAGACCGCAACAGCCTCAAATGACTTCCAGCAGTGGTTCCAGCGCCCTCCGTGACGCACGGCGCATCGTCGTCAAGGTCGGCTCCAGCCTCGTCACCAACGAAGGCCGCGGCCTGGACGAGAACGCCATCGGCGAATGGTGCCGACAACTTGCCACGCTCGTGCAGGACGGGCGGGAAGTGGTAATGGTGTCCAGCGGCGCCATCGCCGAGGGCATGAAGCGGTTGGGCTGGCGCGTACGCCCTCATGAGATTCATGAACTACAGGCTGCCGCCGCCGTTGGCCAAATGGGGTTGGCGCAGATCTACGAGACGAAGCTGCGAGAAAACGGCATTGGCAGTGCCCAGGTGCTGCTGACGCACGCGGACCTCGCCGATCGCGAACGCTACCTGAACGCGCGATCCACACTGGTCACCTTGCTCGCGCTGGGTGTCGTACCCGTCATCAACGAGAACGACACGGTCGTCAACGACGAAATCAAGTTCGGCGACAACGACACCCTGGGCGCGCTGGTCGCCAATCTGGTCGAGGCCGATGCGCTGGTGATCCTGACGGATCAGAAGGGCCTTTTCAGCGCCGACCCGCGCAAGAATCCTGACGCCCGCTTCGTCCATGAAGCGGCAGCCGGAGACCCGGCGCTCGAAGCGATGGCAGGCGGTGCAGGCAGCAGCATCGGCCGCGGCGGCATGATCACGAAGATTCTTGCGGCCAAGCGCGCGGCAGCCTCCGGCGCATCGACCGTCATTGCCTGGGGACGCGAGCCGAACGCCTTGCTGCGTCTGACGGGTGGCGAATCCATCGGTACGTTGCTGATCGCCCAGACGGCCAAGCACCAGGCGCGCAAGCGCTGGATGGCCGATCACCTGCAGTTGCGAGGGGCGGTACTGGTCGATGCGGGTGCCGCGGCCAAGGTGCGCGGAGAGGGCAAGAGCCTGTTGCCGATCGGGATGACAGCGGTCGAGGGAGAGTTCTCGCGTGGCGACGTGATCGCCATCCGCGACGAACAGGGCGCCGAACTCGGGCGCGGCCTGGCCAACTACTCGAGCGCCGAGGCGCGGATGCTGTGCCGCAAGCCGTCAGCGGAGTTCGAACGCCTGCTGGGTTACGTCGCAGAGCCTGAAATGGTCCATCGCGACAACATGGTGCTGATGCCCGACGGCCGGTGATCGGCGGCGGCGCTCTACTGAACCTCGCGAATCGGATTCTTGAGCTGCTGAACCATCTCGCTCACAGACAGTCGGGCGGAATGGCCACGACACAGCGCCTGCGAAGCCAATTCCTTGGCGTAGCGTGAGTTGAGGTCGTTGAAGCGCTTCCATTCCGGGCTGGACACGTGGTGCCAGGTGCCCTGGTTGAAGCGGGCGTACTGCTTCACCTCGTCGGTCTCGCAGCGCACGCCTTCGTAGAAGGCGTTGTTCCCACCGCCGGCCTTGCTGCTGGCCACGATCACATAGCGAACGATGCCATCACGGCTCACTGCGATGGTGGCCGGGTCGACACCATACTGAAGACTGAAATGCCGCGGCATCTCGAGAGGGAGCAACTTCTTCTCGTCGAATGCGGGGGGCGGCGGCACTTCGCCCTCTTTCCACTCGTCGTCCTTGGCCGTCACCGTCGGCAGGGGGGGAGACCCGGCCTGGGCCCAATCCTTGTTGTCGGTGTCCCTTGGCCTCGAACTGCATGCCGCAAGCAGACAGACCAAGACGACGGCGAGGCCATGTCTAGCGTTGAACGTGAAGCGGGTCGCTGGGGTCGGGCGCTGGATGAGGGGCATTGGGATTCGGGTCGAAGCTTGCCCCGGGAGGCAGCTCGAAATGGGGTTCATGGCCTGCAGCCGGCGGATGGCGCTCGAACTCGCGAGCACGCACATTGCTGCGCAGGAAACGGTTGCGAAAATCCTGCCGGGGCAGGTAACGGGCGAGTTCGGTCAGCGCCATCTCGTAGACGCCGCGCTTGAATTCGACCACGACGTCCAGCGGGACCCAATAGTCGTGCCAGCGCCAAGCGTCGAACTCGGGGTGGTCGGTGGCACGCAGGTTCAGATCCCAGTCGTGACCGATCAGTTGCAGCAGATACCAGATCTGCTTCTGGCCCTTGTAGTGGCCGCGTGCGTCACGGCGGATGAACCGATCCGGCACCTCGTAGCGCAACCAGTCACGGGTACGGGCCACGATGCGCACATGCTCCGGGTGGAGGCCTACTTCCTCGTGCAGTTCCCGGAACATGGCCTGCTCGGGACTTTCGCCGCGATCGATGCCGCCTTGCGGAAACTGCCAGGAATGGGTGCGAATGCGTTTACCCCAGAAAACCTGGTTTCTCTGGTTGAGCAGGATGATGCCGACGTTGGGCCTGAAGCCGTCCCGGTCGAGCATAATCAAACCCCAATTTTTTGAACTGAGTCGATTATGCATGCCGGGTTGCCCACGGCAAGCGACCGTTCCAGGTCTTGTCAAGGCCTGCTCTCCCGGCATCACCCACCCGTACCCTCTGTCCGCGACCGATGAAAGCTTCCCGATTCTTTATCTCCACCCTCAAGGAAGCGCCGGCCGATGCCGAAGTCGCGAGCCATCGCCTCATGATGCGGGCCGGCATGATCAAGAAGCTCGGCACCGGCATCTATACCTATATGCCGATGGGCCTGCGGGTGATCAACAAGGTCGAGGCGATCGTCCGCGAGGAAATGAACCGCGCAGGCGCAGTCGAACTCGCCATGCCCGTGGTGCAGCCTGCTGAAATCTGGGAAGAGGCCGGCCGCTTCCAGGCCTACGGCCCCGAACTCCTGCGCATCAAGGACCGTCACGATCGCTCCTTCGTCATCCAGCCGACCAGCGAGGAGGTCGTGACCGACATCGCGCGGCAGGAGATCCGCAGCTACAAGCAGCTGCCGAAGAACTTCTATCAGATCCAGACCAAGTTCCGTGACGAGCGCCGTCCGCGCTTCGGCCTGATGCGCGGGCGCGAGTTCATCATGAAGGACGCCTACAGCTTCGACCGTGACCTCGATGCCGCGAAGGCCAGCTACCAAGTGATGGCCGACGCGTATCGCAAGATCTTCGATCGCTTCGGACTTCGGTACCGGGCGGTGGCCGCGGACAGCGGTGCGATCGGCGGTGACGTGAGCCAGGAGTTCCAGGTGATCGCCGCGACGGGCGAGGACGCGATCGTCTACTGCCCCGACAGCGACTACGCCGCCAACATGGAAAAGGCCGAGGCGCTCGCGCCGACCGGTCCGCGTGCGGCCGCCACCCAGCCTTTGGAGAAGACGCCGACGCCGGGCAAGAGCACATGCGAAGACGTGGCGGCCCTGCTGGGCGTCCCACTGTCGACCACGGTGAAGTCGCTGGTCCTCGCCACCGACATCGTGGACGCCGCAGGCAACATCATGGGCGCCCAGGTCTGGTTGCTGCTCGTTCGCGGCGACCACGACATGAACGAGATCAAGGTGAGCAAGGTCCCGGGGCTGGACAACGGCTTCCGCTTCGCGACTGCCACCGAGATCGAGGAACACTTCGGCTGCAAGCCCGGCTACCTGGGCCCGCTGAACCTCAAGCAACCAGTGACGATCGTCGCCGACCGCGAGGTGGCCCTCATGGCCGACTGGATCACCGGCGCCAACGAGGTCGACTTCCACATGACCGGCGTCAACTGGGGCCGCGACTTGCCGGAGCCCGATGCGGTGGCCGACATCCGGAACGTGGTCGCCGGCGATCGCTCTCCCGACGGCAAGGGCTTGCTCGCGATCGAGCGTGGCATCGAGGTCGGCCACGTCTTCGTGCTCGGCACCAAGTACAGCAAGCCGATGAATGCGACCTTCCTCGACGAAGCCGGCAAGCCCCAATTCCTCGAAATGGGTTGCTACGGCATCGGCATTACCCGGCTGCCGGCTGCCGCGATCGAGCAGAACAATGACGAGCGCGGAATCATCTGGCCCGATGCCATCGCGCCTTTCACGGTCGTGGTCTGCCCCATCGGGATGGACCGCAGCCCGGAGGTCAAGGCCGCGGCCGAGGCGCTCTATGAGCAATTGCTGGCGGCTGGCGTCGACGTGCTGCTGGACGATCGCGGCGAGCGCCCAGGCGCCATGTTCGCCGACTGGGAACTGATCGGCGTACCGCACCGCGTCGTGATTTCCGACCGGGGCCTCAAGGAAGGCCAACTTGAATACCAGCACCGTCGCGACACCGCGGCAACCAAGGTGCCCGCTGCGGGCATCGCGGAATTCATTGCCGGCAAGCTGGCTGCCGCATGAGCGTTGCTGCGGCGCAGGGGGGCGCATCCAGCCTTTCGCGGCGCCTCTGCCTTGGCAGCGCCGCGGCTGGCGTTGCCTCTCTCGTGCTGCCCCGCAGCGCCGTCGCCGGCGCCCAGATCGAGGAACCGCTGATTGACTCGGTCCGCACCGCGCTCAGCTCGGCCATCCACAACAAGGCGCCGCCGGTACCCGAGTTCGGCAACACCGAGGCGCGGATCGCCTACCTGCGCTGGCTCGGCGAGATGAGCGAGCGGCTCAAGAAGAAGGTGCCTGACTGGCCGACCCGCAAGGAATTCCTGCAGACCGCGTGGTACGAGGCACGCCGCTCCGGACTCGACGTCAGCCTGGTGCTTGGCCTGATCCAGGTGGAAAGCAACTTTCGCAAGTTCGCCGTCTCCAGCGCAGGCGCTCGCGGCTACATGCAGGTGATGCCCTTCTGGACACGGGTCATCGGCGACGGCGACCCCTCCAAGCTCTTCCACATGCAGACGAACCTCCGTTTCGGCTGCGTGATCCTGCGGCACTACCTCGACCGCGAGCAGGGCGACCTCTTCATGACGCTCGGCCGCTACAACGGCAGCCGGGGCAAGGCGCCTTACCCCGATGCCGTCTTCGCCAACCAGCGGCTGTGGGTGTTCAAGGACCGCCGGGCCGACGATTGAGCCTCAGCCCTTGGTCGCGGCGCCTGCGCGCGTGACCATCACCTGGTCGATGCGGAAGCTGTCGACGTCCATCACCTCGAAGGTATAGCCCGCCCAGGTCACGCTGTCCGTCCGCTTGGGCACGCGGCGCAGCATCACCATCAGGAAGCCGGCGAGCGTCTCGTACTCGTCGTCGTGCGGCAGCGCGTCGATGTCGAGTGCACGCTGCACGTCCTGGATGGGCGTCACGCCGTCGATCAGCCAGGAGTTTTCGTCCCGCTTGACGATCTGCTGCTCCTCGTCCTGGGCCCCGACCAGGTCGCCCATCACCGTGCTCATCACGTCGTTGAGCGTGATCACGCCCACCACGAGGCTGTATTCGTTGACGATGATCGCGAAGTCCTCGTGCGCCTGCTGGAACTGCTCCAGCACTTCGGTCAGCGAAAGCCGGTCCGGAATGACCAGCGCCTTGTGAAGCGGCAGGCCCTGGGCGAAGGAGAGCGGCTGCCCGCTCAGCACGCGCTGGAACATGTCCTTGGCGTCGACGTAGCCCAGCACGTGGTCGATATCGCCTTCGCAGACCGGGTAGGCCGAGAAAGGTTCGGCGACGATGCGCGCGCGCAGCACCGACTCGGGGTCGTCCCGCAGGAACCACGCGATGCGGTCGCGCGAAGTCATCACGCTGCTGACGAGGCGAGTATCGAGCTCGAAGACATTGGCGATCACCTGCTGCTCCCTTTCGGCGAGCACCCCGGCGCGTGCACCGGCCTCGGTCATGGCGAGGATGTCGGCTGACGTGATCTTCTCGTCGCGCTGGCTCGGCATGCCGAGCAGCTTGAACAGCAGGTCGGTGCTGACCGCGAAGAACCAGACCAGCGGCTTGAAGGTCGTGATCAACACCTGCATCGGCCCGACCATGCGCACCGCGAGGCGCTCCGGGTTGCTCATCCCCAGCCGTTTCGGGAACAGGTCCGCAAAAACCAGGAAGACCGCGATGATCGTGACGAACGACGCGAGAAAGGCGGCGTTCTGCGACGCTTCCACGCTGAGCCACATTTCGAACAGGTTCGCGTAGTAGGGGCTGAGCGAGCCTTCGCCCACCACGCCGCCCAGGATCGCGACCGCGTTCAGGCCGATCTGCACGACGGTGAAATAGTGGCCGGGATGCTCCTGGATGCGCATGACCCGCTCGGCGCGCACGTCGCCTTCGTCCGCCATCTGGCGCAGGCGCAGGCGACGCGAGGCGGCCAGCGAGATTTCGGCAAGGGAGAAGAAGGCGCTCGTCGCGATCAGCGCAACGATGACCAGCAGGCTTTGAGTCAGGGTCATGGGTCGGTCGATGAAGACCGACATCGTGCCATGACTCGCGACGCGCGCCTTATTGAACGAATCCGATGCGGCTCCTGGCGACGCTGGCGCGCGGGAGGTCTTCGACCCGCACTTCGTCCCGGCCAGCCAGCCGGGCATTGCCGAAGCCGGTCATCAGCGCCCGGCGCATCTCGCGCGGTGCAAGCGTGGCGAGGTGGTCGAGCACATCGCCCGAAGGCTCGTCGGCCAGCAGCCGCCCCCAATCGTGGTCGCTGCGAATCGAGAGGTAGAGCTGCCGTGCAATCTGGCGTGCGGCCTCGAGCGTCGGTGCCTCGATCTCGAACACGTTCATGCGGTTCAGGATGGGCTCCGGAATGCTGCGCTCGTCGTTGGCGGTCGTGATCCAGATCACCTGGCTGGCGTCGATCGGCACCTCGGCGAATTCGTCGACGAAGGCGTGCGCGGTGTCGTGCTCCAGCAGGTTGTACAGGGCGCCGAGCGGGTCGTACTGGCTGTCGGCGCCGGCCTTGTCGATCTCGTCGATCACCATCACCGGGTTCGCGTACTGCCCGTCGACCAGGGCTTCGAACACCTTGCCCGGCTTGGCGCCCTTCCACTGCGACGACGCACCGGAAAGCAACCACCCGGCGGTCATCGAATTCATCGGCACCAGTGACATCCCCGTGCCGAGCAACTCGGCCAGCTTCTTCGCGAAGTGTGTCTTGCCGATGCCGGGCGGCCCGAGCAGCAGCATCGGCGTGACTTCGAGGCCGTCGCGGCTGTCCTGGGCGAGGGCGACGTGGCGGCGGACGTCGTCGAGCACTTCGGTGAAGTTGGGCAACTGGGCGTACAGCGCGGCCATCTCGGGCACGCCGCTCGGCTTGACCTGGAAGCGATCGGGCCCGCGTTCGAGCATGCGCTCATAGGTGGTCCGCAGGTGTTCGTGGTCGCGGTCGGGCAGCTTGGCGAGCTTGCGTTCGACATCGTGTGTCTGGAACACGCTGCGTAGATTGGCCACCGGCAACTGGAATGACGGTGACGCCGGGACGAGACTGCGGGAATCCATGGACACCTCCGGTTTCGAACACGCTTTGGACAGCATAAGCCGTGCCCGGGTTCGACGGATGTCTACGTTTTCTCGCTTTGAGGTGTTTTGGAAATCTGTCGCGGCGCAGTCACACGCCGCCTTGCGGATGGGTCGGATCGACCCACAGCACCGACTCGGGCTTCTCGGCCGGCTCGATGTCGAGATTGATCGCCACCGCTTCCCCGTCGCTGCGGCAGAGCACGCATTCGAGCGCTTCGGTCTCGCTGGCGTTGATTTCCTGGTGCGGCACGTAGGGTGGCACATAGATGAAGTCGCCAGGGCCCGCCTCTGCAGTGAACTCCAGCCGCTCACCCCAGCGCATGCGCGCCCGACCCCGCACCACGTAGATCACGGATTCAAGATGCCCGTGATGATGGGCGCCGGTCTTGGCATTGGCATGGATGGTGACCGTACCCGCCCACAGCTTCTGCGCACCGACCCGCGCAAAGTTGATTGCCGCGGCCCGGTTCATCCCCGGCGTCTGCGCCGTGTTGGCATCGAGCTGGTTGCCGGGAATCACCCGCACCCCGTCGTGCTTCCACGCGCCTTCGTCATGCGCGTCCCCGTGATCGCCGTGATCGTGGCTCATAAAAGCGTGAGAAGAAACCGCCCCCTTCGCGAAACACCGCGGATCCGGCTTCGCCGGTCCGCCGGTGTTGCCCCCGGCAGGGGGAAGGCAAAGCGACACGAAGTGCGCGCAGCCTGGGGGCGAGTCACATTCAAGCCGGACTGTTGTTCAGCATCTGCTGCAGCTCGCCGGATTCGTACATCTCCATCAGGATGTCCGAACCGCCGACAAACTCGCCCTTCACGTAGAGCTGGGGGATGGTCGGCCAGTTGCTGTATTCCTTGATGCCCTGGCGAATGGCGTCGTCTTCCAGCACGTTGATGGTCTTGAGCGTTCGCGTGTCGACTCCCACGGCCTTGAGGATCTGGATCGCGCGGCCAGAAAAACCGCACATCGGGAAACTCGCGTTGCCCTTCATGAAGAGCACGAGGTCGTTGGTCTTGACGAGATCGTCAATGCGTTGCTGGGCTTCGGACATGGGGGACTCCTGGAAGTTGGATTGGGCGGATTATTTCACTGCGCGCCAGATCCCGCCTGAGCATCGCGCGATGCCGGCGAGATCGTCGCGGCTTTGGGCTTCGGAGAAGCCGCGCTCCATCAGCAGGCGGCGCACCGCCGTGGCCTGGTCGTAGCCATGTTCGAGCATCAGCCAGCCGCCGTCCGCCAGATGGGCCGGCGCCGCCTGGACGATGCGGCGGATGTCTTCGAGACCGTCGTCGCCGGACACGAGCGCTTGGAGTGGTTCGTGGCGGAGCGCGGGCAAATGGGCGTCACCGGTGGCGATGTAGGGCGGATTGGAGGCGATGAGGTCGTAACCCACTTCCGCGTCGGTCAGCCAGTCGGCTTCGACGAAGCGGACCGGCAACCCGAGTCGCATCGCATTGGCGCTCGCGACGGCAAGGGCGTCGGCACTGGCGTCAACCGCCGTGACCTGGGCGTCCGGGCGGGCATTCTGGATCGCCAACGCGATGGCGCCACTGCCCGTGCCGAGATCCAGCACCCGGGGCGAGGTCCGGCCGTCCAGGCACCGCAGGGCCCACTCGACCAGGGTTTCGGTATCGGGCCGAGGCACCAGCACGCGCTGGTCGACCCGCAGTCCGAGACCGTGGAATTCCTTTTCGCCGACCAGGTAGGCCACGGGCTCCCCCGTCGCCCGACGGGCGCAGAGCTGCGCGAATGTAGGCCACACCGGATCCGCCAGCACATCCGTGTCATGCGCCAGCAACCATGCCCGCTCGCTCGCGGAACGCCCGAGCGTATGCAATAGCAGCAGCTGGGCATCGAGCCGATCGACGCCCAGGCCTATCGCCGCGGCCAGCATCTGGGCCGCGGTTGACGGCGAGTGGGTGCCCGGGGACGTCACGCCGGGAGACTGGCTTCGAGTTCGGCCAGTTGCTCGGCTTCGCGCGCCGATTCCAGCGCCGCCAGCACGTCGCCCAGATCGCCTTCCATGATCGCCAGGAGCTTGTACAGCGTGAGGTTGATGCGATGGTCCGTGAGCCGCCCCTGCGGGAAGTTGTAGGTGCGGATCCGGTCGCTCCGGTCGCCGCTGCCGATCAGACCCTTGCGCAGGGCGGCATCCTTGGCGGCGCGCTCGCTACGGTCCTTCTCCTGGATGCGGGCCGACAAGACCTGCATCGCCTTCGCCTTGTTGCGATGCTGGCTTCGGTCGTCCTGGCATTCGGCGACGATGCCCGTCGGAATGTGCGTGATGCGCACGGCCGAATCGGTCTTGTTGATGTGCTGTCCGCCCGCGCCGCTGGCCCGGTAGGTGTCGATGCGCAGATCGGCCGGATTGATCTGCACTGCCTGCGTCTCGTCGGGTTCCGCCAGCACCGCCACCGTGCACGCGCTAGTGTGGATGCGCCCCTGCGTCTCCGTCGCGGGGACGCGCTGCACGCGGTGGCCGCCGGATTCGAAGCGCAGCTTGCCGAACACGTCGTCGCCCATAACACGCACCACCACTTCCTTGTAGCCGCCGAGTTCGCTTTCGCTTTCGCTCACGATCTCGCAGCGCCAGCCGGCGCGCTCGGCATAGCGCGTGTACATCCGCAGGAGATCGCCCGCGAAGAGCGCCGATTCGTCGCCGCCCGTGCCGGCACGGATTTCGAGGAAGGCGTTGCGCGCATCGTCCGGATCCTTGGGCAGCAGCAGGCGCTGCAGCTCGTCTTCGAGCTGGACCAGTTCGGCCTCAGCGCTGGCGATTTCCTCCCGCGCCATTTCGGCCATGTCGGGCTCGTCGAGCATCTCCCGCGCGCCCGCGAGTTCGGCCTCCCGCTGGACGTAGCGGTGATAGCGCCCCGCGATCTGCGTGACCTCCGCATGCTCGCGCGAGATGGTGCGGTACTGCGCCATGTCGGACATGATGTCTTCCCGCGAAAGCAGGAAGTCGAGTTCGCCGAGGCGTTGCGCGTAGCGCTCGAGTTGGTGACGCAGGAATGGTTTCACGGAAGCGATGAAATGGCGAAAGGGGCGGACCGCGTGGATGCGGCAACGACTTGAGGCGGCAGCGCCGCCGGCGCGACGGGCGTCGCTAGGACTCTTTGCGCTGGTCGCTGCGGAGATCGTTCCGCAGGAAGAGACGCGAGATCGCCTGCGCCGTGTGTTCGCGCGCGGTGGCGTCCCCGGCGTGCAACTCGGCCATGGCGCCATGCAGCATCTTCTGCGTGAGACCGCGGGAGAGCGCTTCCAGCACGGCGTCGACGCTTTCGCCCCTGGCGAGCAGCTTGCGGGCGCGTGCCAGTTCGGTGGCGCGCCATTCGTCGGTCTGCGCGTTGAGTTGCCGGATCAGCGGCACCGTGCCGCGCTGGTCCAGCCAGTGCATGAAGCTCTGCACGCCGGCGTCGATGATGACTTCGGCCTGTGCGACGGCGGCCTGCCGGTTGGCATGGCCCTGCTGCACGACCTGCGCGAGATCGTCCACGGTGTAGAGATAGACGTCTTCCAGCGCCTTCACCTCGGGTTCGATGTCGCGCGGCACCGCGAGGTCGACCATGAACATCGGGCGGTGCTTGCGCAGCTTGAGCGCGCGTTCCACGGCGCCGAGGCCGATCAGCGGCAGGGTGCTCGCGGTGCAGCTCACGACGATGTCGAATTCGGCGAGCCGCGCCGGAAGGTCCGCGAGCCGCATGGCCTCGCCGCCGAAGCGTGACGCCAGCTTCTCTCCGCGCTCGATGGTGCGGTTGGCGATGACGATGGACTTGGGCTGCCTGGCAGCGAAATGCGTCGCCGCCAGGTCGATCATCTCGCCCGCGCCGACGAAAAGCACGCGCGTGCGTTGCAGGTCTTCGAAGAGCTGGCCGGCCAGCCGGACCGCCGCGGCCGCCATGCTGATGGAATGCGCGCCGATCTCGGTGGCCGTGCGAACTTCCTTGGCCACGGCGAAGGAGCGCTGGAACAACTGGTTCAGCGTGCTGCCCAGGGCGCCCGCGGTTTCAGCCGCCCGAATGGCATCCTTCATCTGGCCGAGGATCTGCGCCTCCCCCAGCACCATCGAATCGAGGCCGCTGGCGACGCGGAAGGCGTGACGTGCCGCCTGGTCGTCGTGCAGCGCATAGGCGTGCGAGCGGAGGAGGGCCGGGGCGACGCCACCGCTCTGGGCCAGCCAGTCGACCGTGTGGTCGAGCGCCTGGTGGTCGGCGGCGCAGTAGATCTCGGTGCGATTGCAGGTCGAGATGATCGCGGCCTCCACGGCGGGGTGCCGGCCGGACGCGAAAGAGTGCCGCAAACTGTGGAGTGTCGGGGCGATCTGGTCGATGGCGAACGCAAAACGACCGCGCAGGTCGAGCGGCGCGGTCGTGTGGTTCAACCCAAGGGCCCAGACTGACATAGCCGCTGATTATAAAATCAGCAGCCCGCAGACGGCTCGCCGTCCGAAAAATGGCCGTGGCCATGGCGGCGATCACTCCGGTCGCCGTTGCGCGACGTTCCCATGGCCCCGCTGGACCTTCTTGACCACCTTCTCAATTTCGTTGCCCCGGCGTTCGTCGTCGGTTTTCTGTGCGCCATCCTGGGCCGGTTCGCGATGCGTCGGTCGCCCAGGAGCCTTGCCTGGTGGGTCCAGGGTGCTATCAATTTCGTAGTCGGTGTCATGGTGCTGGCGGCCGGGCTGATCGTCTTCGGGCGCGACGGAATGATGGCCACCTACGCCGCGCTCGTGGCCGCATGCGGCACCAGCCAGTGGCTGGTCAACGGAGGCTGGCGCTCCTAGGGCGCGACGATCGGGCCCACCGGCGCGGCGGCGGCCACGACGGGCGGCACCGGAGGCGCCCCCGGGGCGCCCGGCGTGAGCGGAACTCCCGGATAGGCGGCCAAAGGCATGTCCGCCGCAAGCAGGCCATCGAGGATCGAGAAGAGGACGTCGCTGCGCACCCCGCCCGCGAGGCGCGGACTTGTCACGTAGCCGATCGCCTGGAAGATGAGGACGCCCACCTCGATGCCTTCGAGCGTGACCGTCGGTGCCGGCGTCGGCAGCACGCCCGGATGATTCGCGAACGCCGCCAGCATCACATCGCGCGCACGGCTGGCGTTGGTGGCCAACGGCATCGGCAGGCGGATGAGCACCCGGCCCTCGGCGTTCGCGAGCGTCATGTTGCGAACGGTCTTGGTGATGAACTCCGAGTTCGGCACGATCAGCGTCGACCGGTCGCCCAGTTGGATCTCCGTCGCGCGCACGTTGATGCGCCGCACATCCCCTTCGGCCGTCCCAAGGACCACCCAGTCGCCCACCTTGACCGGCCGCTCCGCCAGCAGGATCAGCCCCGAGATGAAGTTCTGCACGATGGCCTGCAGGCCGAAGCCGATGCCGACCGACAGCGCACTCGCCACCCAGGCGATGCGTTCGATGCCGATGCCGAGTGCCGAGAGCGCGAATGCAACCACCACGATCCCGCCCACGTAGCCGAGCAGGGTGGTGATCGAGCTCTGCATGCCGGGCTCGAGGGCGGTGTTCGGCAGGAAACGCCCCGCCAGCCAGCGCTTGGTGATGCGCAACGCGACGAAGCCGCCGACCAGCACCGAAACCGCGCTGAAGATCGCGCCCGGCACGAGCTGGAGCTCCCCGACCTTGACGCCGGTCGCGAACTTCCCGCTACGCAGGAACACCTCACCCGGACTCGTGCCCAGGGGCGCTGCCAGCGCAATCACCATATAGAAGAACAGCGCCACGCGACTCAGGCCGGACAGCGCGATCGCCGCCTGATCGAGGGTCCGGGACTCCAGCCCGAAGCTGGACTGCAATCGCTGGCCGAAGTTGCTGCGCGAGGACACCACGGCCATGAACAGGTCGTCGGCGAACTTGAACAGCACGTAGAACGCCGCCACCACGATGCAGGTCCAGTTGAGCTGGCTCGCCAGGAAGCTCGCCAGCGCGACATAGCCGATGGCCACCAGGACCCAGATCACGACCAGCGCAAGGGCGACCACCCCAAGCAGGATGCCCACCCAGAGCGGCCGATCTTCGAGCTCGGACGCCGGCGCGGCGGCTGTCGCGGCTCCCGCGTCCGAGCCCGACGGCTTGATGCCTTCGGCCGGCGCGGCAGGCGGTTCCCGCAGCCGAAGAAGCATCGCACCGATCATCAAGGTGAGGGTCAGCGCCGTCATCACATGGGCGCCGACGATGGCGGCGAAACTGGCGTCCACCACCGCATTCACCTGCGACGTCGCCCATGCCATCGTCCCGACCAGCGCCATCAGCCAGGGGAACGGCGCCAGGCGCGAGGCCATGCCGTCCGGGATCGGCGGCAGGCGCCACGACGGCCGGCCGTTGGACAGCAGCGCGCGCCCGAGCCCGACCACGAAGGCGATGAAGATGCTCGATTGCACGACGGCCTGCCCGAGCTTGCGGGTCTGGGCGCCCCAGATGCCGTGAGCGTCGAAAGTTGCGTAGACGCCCTGCGCCGCCAGCCCGACCAGCAGCACATTGGTCAGCACGATCGCGATCACCAGCAGCGAACGCCGGAGACGGCCTCCCGGCAGGACGCGTGCGGCGAGCTGCGCCAGTGCCCGCTCGGCGGCCCAGTTGCCCAGCAGCGCGACCAGCAAGGCCACCACGATACTGATCACCACGGCCGAGAAGTGGGACGGTTGCCGCGCCACGGCGAGGCCCTTCTCCAGTTCGGCACCGAGTTCGCGCAAGCGGTCGATATCGGAGGGCCAGGCGTCGGCGATGTCTCGCCAGAATCCCATGCCGAGGGGCGAGCGTGAGCGTTCGGTGAGCTGGGCTTCGAAGAGCGCACGACGCTTGGCCAGGAGGTCGCTGGCCCGTTGCTGGGCGCCGACCGTCACGAGGCGCGCCAGCCGGACGTCGGCATCGATCTCGTTGCGTTCCTTGATCAGCGCATCGCGGCGACGGGTGATGTCGGGACTCTCCGCCGCAGCGCCGCCGGCCGGGGCCGCGCCCAACTCGCCCAGTCGCGCATTGAGGTCGTTGAGTTCTCCTGTGCGCGAGACGATGAACTTGTCGACGGCTGCGCTGAGTTCCCTCAGCTTTGCGATCGGGACTGCAACGTTCTCGTCGCTCTCGACGGACTTGGGGATGTTGTCGAGGCGGGCCCGCAAGTCGGCGACGCTGGGGGCGACGTCGGGCGCTGTTCCCTGGGCGAACGCAGTGCTGCAAAGCACTGCAGCGAACAGCACGGCCGCGAGACGTTGGAGCCAGCTCATGACTTCATCATAGAAGGCGACCGTTCCTGCCGCGAGACGGAGCGCCCTGCAAGCCTCAGCTCGCCGGACTGAACCTGTCGACGCGGTCCGTGATGATCCCGTCGGTGCCGAGTGCGATCAGATGCCGGGCGGCCCAGTCATCGTTCACCGTGTAGCTCAGCGCGCGCAAGCCGGCCGCGTGCACCTGCGCCACGGTCGTTGCGTCCCACAGCGCGTAGTTGCAGACGATCGCCACGCAGCCGAGTTGCGTCGCTGTATCGAGCCAGCCATCCCAGAGTGTGTCGAGCAGCAGGCCGCGCGGCAGGTCGGGCTGCGTTGCCTGTGCGCCCCGCAGCGAGTCGGGGGCAAACGATGTCAGGAAGGGTGGCGGAAGTGACGCGTCAGTCCAGAGTTGCGCCGCATGCCGCGCCACGGTTTCGCCAGTCAGCCGCTCCAGGCCGGGGGTCGGCTTGATCTCGATGTTGAGCGCATGGTCGTTCGCGATGCAGAAGCGGATCAGGCTTTCGAGGCTGGCCAGCGGCTCGCCGGCATAGCGGCGGGAATGCCAGGCGCCGGCATCCAGGCGGGAAAGCGCGGCCCAAGCCTGATCGCCCGCAATCCCGTGGCCGTTGCTCGTCCGTTCGAGCGTGCTGTCGTGCAGGAGAAAGGGCACTCCGTCGGCGCTGAGCTTGGCGTCGCACTCGAACATCCGGTAGCCGAATTCGGCGCCGAGCCGGAATGCGGCCAGCGTGTTCTCGGGCGCGAGCTTGCCGGCGCCGCGATGCGCGATCCAGCGCGGATAGGGCCAATCGGAGGCCGTCACCTGATTGCTCATGTCGTACGCTTGCCGGAACCGGCGTCGAACCAGTGCAGCTTGTCCTGTCGGGCGGCGATCTTGACGGTGTCGCCCGGCGCCGGCGGCGGCTGGCCCTCGTCCATCCGCATGATCACCGGCTCGTCGCCGATGCGGCCATAGATCAGTCGCTCCGCGCCGAGCAACTCGACGTGCTCGACCTGCACCGACCAGCCGCTCGCATCGAGCGTCATGTGCTCCGGGCGTATGCCCAGGATCGTGCCCGGCCGCACGCCGGGTGCGTGCCGCAGCAGGTTCATCGGCGGCGATCCGATGAAGCTCGCGACGAAGGTGGTCGCGGGGCGCGAGTACACATCCTCCGGCGTGCCGAACTGGTCCATCACGCCAGCATTCATGACGATGATGCGCTGCGCCAGCGTCATCGCCTCGACCTGGTCGTGGGTCACGAAGAGCGAGGTGATGCCGAGTTCGCGGTGGAGCTTCTGGATCTCCAGGCGCGTCTGCGCGCGCAGCTTGGCGTCGAGGTTCGACAGCGGCTCGTCGAACAGGAACACCTGGGGCTGGCGCACGATCGCGCGGCCCATTGCCACACGCTGGCGTTGTCCGCCGGACAGCTCGCGCGGCTTGCGCGCCAGCAGATGGCCGAGTTCCAGGATCTTCGCCGCCTTGTCGACGCGCGTCTTGATCTCCGGGACCGGCACCTTGGCGATCTTCAGCCCGTAGGCCATGTTGTCGAACACCGTCATGTGCGGGTAGAGCGCGTAGTTCTGGAACACCATCGCGATGTCCCGCTCGGCCGGTTCGAGGTTGTTCACCACGCGGTCGCCGATGCGGATCTCGCCCGCGCTGATCTCCTCCAGGCCCGCGACCATGCGCAGCAGCGTGGACTTGCCGCAGCCCGAAGGCCCGACGATGACGATGAATTCATGGTCGGCGATCTCGGCACTGACGCCGTGGATGACCTGGTTGGCCTTCGGCCCGTGGCCGTAGCGCTTGATGACGTTGCGAAGCGAAAGAGCTGCCATGTTGGTGCTTGTTAGTCTGTGGTGCCAGTGGCCCGTTGAGTGCGCGTCTCGGTCCAGGAATACCGCGGATCCGGCTTCGCCGGGCCGCAGGTATTGCCCCCTGCATGGGGGTGGGCGGTTACGCGAAGCGAGCAAGCCTGGGGGTGTGTCATTTTTCAGTGTCGACAAGGCCCTTGACGAACCACTTCTGCATCAGGATCACGACGATCGCGGGTGGCAGCATGGCGAGAAGCGCCGTGGCCATCACGATGTTCCATTCGTTCTGCCCGTCGCCGCCGGCAATCATCCGCTTGATGCCGATCACCACCGGGTACATGTCCTCGCTCGTCGTCGCGAGCAGCGGCCAGAGGTACTGGTTCCAGCCGTAGATGAACTGGATGACGAAAAGCGCGGCGATCGAGGTCTTCGACAGCGGCACCAGGATGTCCCAGAAGAAGCGCATCGGCCCGGCACCGTCCATCCGCGCGGCTTCGATGAGTTCGTCGGGCACGGTCAGGAAGAACTGCCGGAACAGGAAGGTGGCCGTCGCTGATGCGATCAGCGGGATGGTCAGGCCGGCGTAGCTGTTGAGCATGCCGAGGTCCGAGACGACCTGGTAGGTCGGCCCGATCCGCACTTCGACAGGCAGCATCAGCGTGATGAAGATCGCCCAGAAGCACAGGCTCTTGAAAGGAAAGCGGAAGTACACGACCGCGAACGCCGACAGCAGCGAGATCGCGATCTTGCCGAAGGTGATGACCAGCGCGGTCACTAGGCTCACCCACATCATCCGCGCCACCGGGGCCAGGGAACCCGCGCCCGCGGTGCGGCCGAACAGCGCGGACTTGTAGGTTTCCCAGAAGTGTCCGCCCGGGAGCAACGGCATCGGCGCCTGCACGATCTCCTGCGCCGTGTGGGTCGATGCCACGAAGGCCAGGTAGAGCGGAAAGGCGACGATCAGCACGCCGAAGATCACCACGGCGTGCGCCAGGATGCCGAGGGAAGGACTGCGTTCAACCATGATGGATATCTCCCGTACGGTCGCGCGGAGCCCGGTGAGGTCCAGGAATCCCGCGGAACCGGCTTTGCCGGGCCGCTGGGATTGCCCCCGGAAGGGGGGTGGCGGCCACACGAAGTGGGCAAGCCTGGGGGTGAGCTCTCATCAGTAGTTCACTTTCTTCTCTACGTAGCGGAACTGCACGACGGTCAGAACGACGACGATCGCCATCAACACCACCGACTGCGCGGCCGAGCCGCCCAGGTCCATCGCCTTGAAGCCATCGTGGTAGACCTTGTAGACCAGGATGCGCGTGGCCGTCCCCGGGCCGCCCTGGGTCGCCGTATCGACGATCGCGAAGGTGTCGAAGAAGGCGTACACCACGTTGATCACCAGCAGGAAGAAGGTCGTGGGCGACAGCAGCGGGAACTGCACGGTCCAGAAGCGCCGCCACGGCCGCGCGCCGTCGATCGCGGCGGCCTCGATCAGCGATTTCGGGATCGACTGCAGGCCCGCGAGGAAGAAGAGGAAGTTGTAGGAGATCTGCTTCCACACCGCGGCCATCACGATCAGCGTCATCGCGTGCTTCGAATTGAGCAGGTGGTTCCAGTCGATGCCGATCTTGCCAAGCGCGTAGGCGATCACGCCCAGCGACGGCGAGAACATGAAGACCCACAGCACCGCGGCCACGGCGGGCGCCACGGCATACGGCACGATCAGCAGCGTCTGGTAGATCATCGCGCCGCGCACGATGCGGTCGGCGAACACCGCCAGCAGCAGCGAGAGGGCGAGGCCGATGCCGGCGACCAGGACCGAGAAAAGGGCGGTCGTCTCGAAGGACTCGATGTAGGCCGGATCGTTGAATAGTTCCCGGAAGTTCTGCAGGCCGACCCACTCGGTCGAGGTGCCGAAGGCATCCTGCACCTGCATGGATTGCATCAACGCCTGGCTCGCGGGCCAGAAGAAGAAAACGATGATGACGATGAGCTGCGGCGTGAGCAGCGCCCAGGGCAACCAGCCCGAGCGAAAGACGACGCGTTTTTCCATGAGCGATACCGAATGAAAGACCGCCCCCCTGAGAACGATTCCGCCCCGGCTGCACGGCAGGCGGGGCGGTGGATGTTAGCTCGCCGGGAGCGGCCGGAGCCGCGAAGAGAGCCTCAGCTCTTGTTTGCCTTCTGGAAGCGTTCGAGTTGCTCGTTGCCGCGGGTCACGATGGCGTCGAGTGCTTCCTTGGCGGTCTTCTTGCCGTTCCAGACCTGTTCGAGTTCTTCGTCCTCGATCGAGCGGATCTGCACGTAGTTGCCCAGGCGGATGCCGCGGCTCTTGTCGGTGACCTTGCGGATCATCTGGGTCACGGCGACGTCGGTGCCCGGATGCTCCTTGTAGAAGCCGGACTTGTCGGTCAGCTGGTAGGCCGCTGTCGTGATCGGCAGGTAGCCGGTGCGCTTGTGGCTGGCGGACTGGACTTCAGGCGTGGAAATGAAGCTGAAGAACTTGGCGATGCCCCGGTATTCCTCGGGCTTCTTGCCGGCCATCACCCAGAGGCTGGCGCCGCCGATGACGGTGTTCTGCGGCGCGCCCGGGACATCCGGGTAGTAGGGCAGCGCGGTCAGGCCATAGGCGAACTTGGCGTTCTTCGCCACGTTGCCGTAGAAGCCGGAAGAGGTCGCGATCATGGCGCATTCGCCGGAGACGAACGACGCTTCCGGCACGTTGGAGCGGCCCTTGTAGACGAACAGGCCCTGCTTGGCCATGCTGGCGAGGTTCTCGATGTGGCGCTGGTGCAGCGGCGAATCGACCTTCAGGCGTGCGTCGGTGCCCGAGAGGCCGTTGTTCTTCGTGGCGAACTCGACGTTGTGCCAGGCCGAGAAGCTTTCGAGCTGGGTCCAGTTCTGCCAGGCCGTGGTGAACGGGCACTTGTGGCCGCTGGCCTTGAGCTTCGCGGCGGCCGCGACCACTTCGGGCCAGGTGGCGGGCGCCTTGTCGGTCGGCAGGCCGGCCGCCTTGAACGCATCCTTGTTGAAATAGAAGATCGTGGTCGAGCTGTTGAACGGGAAGCTCAGCATCTGCCCGTTGGGCGCCGTGTAGTAGCCGGCGACCGCGGGGATGTAGGCGGCCGGATCGAACTTCTCGCCGGCGTCCTTCATGACCTTGCCCACGGGCACGATCGCGCCCTTGCTGGCCATCATGGTCGCCGTGCCCACCTCGAACACCTGCAGGATGTGCGGCGCGTTGCCGGCCCGGAAGGCGGCAATGGCGGCGGTCATCGATTCGTCGTACTGACCCTTGTAGGTCGGCACGATCTTGAATTCCTTCTGGCTCTCGTTGAACTGCTTCGCCAGGTCGTTGACCCATTCGCCGTTGACGGCGGTCATGGAATGCCACCATTGGATTTCGGTTTGCGCGAACGCGGGGGTGAACAGCGTCGCGGCCAATGCCGAGGCCATGGCGAGCGTCTTGAATCGCATGAAGACTCCTGAGGGGGGAAACAAAAGCGCGGATGCTAAGTCGGGTGTATGACACGACAGCGTCACAATATTTTCGCGAGCGCGCATTGTTCACCAAAGCGGGGAAACCCTTTTTGGCGCCCGCCCCACGGACTGCATGCTGCAGCGCACCATGCTAGCATCGTCCTCCCTTTTTCTTGGCTCTGCCTCCTGGGTTCTGGCGGGCCTTCCGGACGCGCATGAGCAAGACTTCCCTCGACAAAAGCAAGATCAAGTTTCTCCTGCTGGAAGGCATCCATCCTTCGGCGATCGGGGTGCTGCACGCAGCAGGCTATACCAACGTCGAATCGCTCTCGGGTGCCTTGCCCGATGCCGAGCTCAAGGCCCGCATCGCGGACGTGCACTTCCTGGGCATCCGGTCGCGCACGCAATTGACTGCCGAGGTGTTTGCCGAGGCGCAAAAGCTGGTGGCAGTGGGTTGCTTCTGCATCGGCACCAACCAGGTCGACCTCGACGCGGCGCGCGAGCATGGTGTCGTCGTCTTCAACGCCCCCTATTCGAATACGCGCTCGGTCGCCGAACTGGTGCTGGCCGAGGCCATCCTGCTGCTGCGCGGCGTGCCCGAGAAAAGCGCGGTCGCGCACCGTGGCGGCTGGCTCAAGTCGGCCGACAACGCCTTCGAGATCCGCGGCAAGACGCTGGGCATCGTGGGCTACGGCTCCATCGGCGCGCAGCTCTCCGTGCTGGCGGAGGCGCTGGGCATGCAGGTCGCCTTCTTCGACGTGGTCACCAAGCTCCCGCTCGGCAATGCCCGCCAGGTCAGACTGCTGCCCGACCTGCTGGCGCAGAGCGACATCGTGAGCCTGCACGTGCCGGAGACGCAGGCGACGCAGTGGATGATCGGCGCGAACGAGATCGCGGCCATGAAGCCCGGCGCGATCCTGATCAATGCGTCGCGCGGCACCGTGGTCGAGATCGATGCCCTGGCCGCCGCGCTGAAAGACAAGAAGCTTCTGGGTGCCGCGATCGACGTGTTCCCCATCGAGCCGCGCAGCAACAAGGACGAGTTCCAGTCGCCATTGCGCGGGCTGGACAACGTGATCCTCACCCCGCACATCGGCGGCTCGACCATGGAGGCGCAGGCCAACATCGGGCTGGAAGTGGCCGAGAAGCTCGTGAAGTACAGCGACAACGGAACCTCGACCTCGTCCGTCAACTTCCCCGAGGTGGCGCTGCCTGCGCACCCCGGCAAGCACCGCCTGCTGCACATCCACCGCAATGTGCCGGGCGTGCTCTCCGAGATCAACAGGATCTTCTCGGACAACAACATCAACATCGCCTCGCAATACCTGCAGACGAACGAGAAGGTGGGCTACGTGGTGACTGACATCGATGCCGCCTCGTCCGACCTGGCCCTGGAGAAGCTGGCCAAGGTGCCGGGCACCATCCGCAGCCGCGTCCTGTTCTGACCGCCCGGCAGGCCGTGCGGGCCTGCCTTAAAATTCACGCCCCTGGTTGATGGGCGCGCAGCGCCCGACCGAGGCCACTCCCCGATGAATGCTCCGACCGCGTTGACGGCGTTGTTGTCGCAGGCCGCAGAGCCTGTGCGATTGCGTGAGATCCCCTACAACTACACCAGCTTCTCCGATCGCGAGATCGTGATTCGCCTGCTCGGCGAGCGCGGCTGGGAACTGCTCCAGATCCTCCGCGCCGAGCGCCGCACCGGCCGATCGGCCCGCATGCTCTATGAAGTGCTGGGCGACATCTGGGTCGTGCAGCGAAATCCCTATCTGGTCGACGACCTGCTGGACAACCCGCGCCGCCGCGGCCAACTGGTGGATGCGCTGAACCACCGGCTGAGCGAAGTGCAGAAGCGCCGCACGCCCGACATGGACGCCCAGCGCGACCTGTTGGTCGGCGAACTCACCGGGCTGGTGTCCCAGGCCATCTCGGCCTTCGACACCATGTTCCGTGACGTGGCCGCCCTGCGGCGCAAGGCCACGCGTACGCTGCGCCGGCTCACCGCCAAGGACAACATCAAGTTCGACGGGCTCTCGCGCGTGTCGCACGTGACCGACGCGACGGACTGGCGCGTCGAATACCCCTTCGTGGTGCTTACGCCCGACACCGAGGCCGAGATGGCCGGCCTGGTCAAGGGCTGCATCGAACTGGGCCTGACCATCATTCCGCGCGGCGGCGGCACCGGCTACACCGGCGGCGCGATCCCGCTCACCTGGAACAGCGTCGTCATCAACACCGAGAAGCTCGAGGCGATGACCGAGGTCGAGGCGACTTCGCTGCCCGGCCTGGAGGATCCCGTCCCGACCATCTGGACCGAAGCCGGGGTGGTGACGCAGCGCGTCGCCGATGCGGCCGAGCGCGCGGGCTTCGTGTTCGCGGTCGATCCCACGTCGGCCGAGGCCTCCTGCGTCGGCGGCAATGTCGCAATGAACGCCGGCGGCAAGAAGGCCGTGCTCTGGGGCACCGCCCTCGACAACCTCGCGTCCTGGCGCATGGTGACACCACAGGCCGAGTGGCTGGAGGTCACGCGCGTCGGCCACAACCTCGGCAAGATCCATGACGCCGAAAGCGCCGTCTTCGAGCTGCAGTACTTCGCCGCCGACGGCAAGACTGCACTGCGCGCCGAACGGCTGGAGATCCCCGGCAAGACCTTCCGCAAGGAGGGCCTCGGCAAGGACGTGACCGACAAGTTCCTGTCGGGCCTGCCCGGCATCCAGAAAGAGGGCTGCGACGGGCTCATCACCAGTGCGCGCTGGATCGTGCACCGCATGCCCGCGCACACGCGCACGGTCTGCCTCGAATTCTTCGGCAATGCCAAGGATGCGGTGCCGAGCATCGTCGAGATCAAGGACTTCATGTTCGCCGAGCAGAAGCGCTCCGGCGTGCTGCTCGCAGGCCTGGAGCACCTGGACGACCGCTACCTCAAGGCCGTCGGCTACGCGACGAAGTCGAAGAAGCATGGCGGGCTTCCGAAGATGGTGCTGTTCGGCGACATCGCGGGTGACGATGCCGATGCCGTGGCACGCGTGACCTCCGAGGTGGTGCGCATCGCCAATTCGCGCAGCGGCGAGGGCTTCATCGCCATCAGCCCCGAGGCGCGGAAGAAGTTCTGGCTCGACCGCAAGCGCACGGCCGCCATCAGCAAGCACACCAACGCCTTCAAGATCAACGAGGACGTGGTGATCCCGTTGCCGCGCATGGCCGAGTACACCGACGGCATCGAGCGCATCAACATCGAGCTCTCGCTGCAGAACAAGATCGCGCTCGCCGACGAGCTCGAGGCCTTCCTGGCGCGCGGCAACCTGCCGCTCGGCAAGAGCGACGATGCCAACGACATCCCCTCGGCCGAATTGCTGGAAGACCGCGTGGCACAGGCCGTCGCGCTGGTGCGCGAGGTGCGCTCGCTGTGGCAGGGATGGCTCGACAACGTCGAGGCGCTCTTCCCGCAACTGCAGGACCATTCGCTGCGCGCCAGCTGGAAGACGCAGATCCGCGCGCCGCTGGCGACCATCTTCTCGGGCGCGGAGTTCGCGCCGATCCTCGCCGAATGCAATGCCATCCACCAACGCGTGCTCAAGGGTCGCGTGTGGGTGGCGCTGCACATGCACGCGGGTGACGGCAACGTGCACACCAACATCCCGGTCAACAGCGACAACTACGAGATGCTGCAGTCCGCGCATGCCGCGGTCGCGCGCATCATGGTGCTCGCGCGCAGCCTCGACGGCGTGATCTCGGGCGAGCACGGCATCGGCATCACCAAGCTCGAGTTCCTGAGCGACGAGGAGCTGCAACCCTTCACCGACTACAAGCGCCGGGTCGACCCGGAAGGCCGGTTCAACAAGGGCAAGCTGCTGCGCAGCAACGAGCATCTCGGGCAGGACGGGCGCTCCCTGCATGCGGACCTGACCAATGCCTACACGCCGAGCTTCGGCCTGATGGGCCACGAGTCGATCATCATGCAGCAGAGCGACATCGGCGCGATCGCCGACAGCGTGAAGGACTGCCTGCGCTGCGGCAAGTGCAAGCCCGTCTGCGCCACGCACGTGCCCCGCGCCAACCTGCTCTACTCGCCGCGCAACAAGATCCTCGCGACCTCGCTGCTGGTCGAGGCTTTCCTCTACGAGGAACAGACCCGGCGCGGC
The DNA here is from genome assembly GCF_051216375.1 of Variovorax glacialis. Taxonomy (NCBI): domain Bacteria; kingdom Pseudomonadati; phylum Pseudomonadota; class Betaproteobacteria; order Burkholderiales; family Comamonadaceae; genus Variovorax; species Variovorax glacialis. Next base: position 479,400 of record NZ_JBPJZT010000004.1, read on the forward strand.
GTGAGCATCAAGCACTGGGAAGAATTCGAAGACGTGGCCGACCACTGCACGGTTTGCCACAAATGCCTCTCGCCGTGCCCGGTGAAGATCGACTTCGGCGACGTGTCGATGAACATGCGCAACCTGCTGCGCAAGATGGGCCAGAAGTCCTTCCGGCCCGGCAACGCGGCGGCGATGTTCTTCCTCAACGCCACCAACCCGCAGACCATCAAGATGATGCGCACGGGCATGGTCGACATCGGCTTCAAGGCGCAGCGCCTGGCCAACGACCTGCTCCGCGGGCTGGCGAAGAAGCAGACCGCCGCACCGCCGGCCACGCTGGGCCCGGCGCCGGTCAAGGAGCAGGTGATCCACTTCATCAACAAGAAGATGCCTGGTGGATTGCCCAAGAAGACGGCCCGCGCGCTGCTCGACATCGAGGATGCGGACTACGTGCCGATCATCCGCAACCCGAAGGCGACCACGCCCGAGACCGAGGCCGTGTTCTATTTCCCGGGTTGCGGCTCGGAGCGGCTCTTCTCGCAAGTGGGGCTCGCCACGCAGGCGATGCTGTGGCATGCGGGCGTGCAGACGGTGCTGCCGCCGGGCTACCTCTGCTGCGGCTACCCGCAGCGCGGCAGCGGCCAGTACGACAAGGCGGAGAAGATGATCACCGACAACCGGGTGCTCTTCCACCGCGTCGCCAACACACTGAACTACCTCGACATCAAGACCGTGGTGGTGAGTTGCGGCACCTGCTACGACCAGTTGCAGGGCTACCAGTTCGACAAGATCTTCCCGGGCTGCCGGATCATCGACATCCACGAGTACCTGCTGGAAAAGGGCATCACGCTGGGCGACGCCGGCGGTGCCGGCTACCTCTACCACGACCCCTGCCACACGCCCATGAAGCTGCAGGATCCGATGAAGACCGTGAAGGCCCTGGTCGGCGACAACGTGCTCAAGAACGACCGCTGCTGCGGCGAGTCCGGCACCCTGGGCGTGACGCGGCCGGACATCTCGACGCAGATCCGCTTCCGCAAGGAAGAGGAGCTCCGCAAGGGCGAGGCCGCGCTGCGTGACGCCGGCAAGGTGGCGCCAACGGACAACGTCAAGATCCTCACGAGCTGCCCGAGCTGCCTGCAGGGCCTGAGCCGCTACGGCAACGACCTGAACAACGGCCTGCTCGAAGCCGACTACATCGTGGTCGAGATGGCGAACAGGATCCTGGGCGAAGGCTGGATGCCCGAGTACGTGGCGGCCGCCAACCAGGGCGGCATCGAGCGGGTGCTGGTGTGACGGACAAGCGCATCGCCGGCTGCCCCTTGTGCGACGAAGTCGGCGGTCGGCTGGTCTTCGACGCATCGAAGCTGCGCGTGATCCATGCGGCCGAGGCGAACTTTCCCGCGTTCTATCGCGTCGTGTGGAAGGACCATGTGCCCGAATGGTCCGACCTGTCGCCCGAAGACCGTGCCCTTTGCATGGAGGCCGTCGCCACGGTGGAACAGAGCCTGCGCGACGCGCTGGCACCCGCGAAGATCAACCTCGCCGCACTCGGCAACATGGTCCCGCATCTGCACTGGCATGTGATCGCTCGCTTCGAGTGGGACACGCGCTTCCCGTCCCCCGTCTGGGCCGCGGCACAGCGCGAGGCCGATGCGGAACGCGAAGCAGCGATCGAGGCCATGCTGCCGGCGATGGAACGCGATATGGTCCAGCGCCTGAGCGCAAGGAGTTTCTGATGGCAGGTTTGAAATCGGGCGCGCCCACGCCGCTGTCGATCACGGTGCACAACCAGTCGCGGGTGCTGGAGGTCGGCTTTTCGGATGGGGCGAGCTTTCGCATCCCCTTCGAGCTGATGCGCATCTGTTCGCCATCGGCGGAAGTGCAGGGCCATGGGCCGGGGCAGGAAGTGCTGCAGACCGGCAAGCGAAATGTCGGCCTGATCGATCTGCAACCGGTCGGCAACTATGCCGTGCAGCCCATCTTCAGCGATGGCCACGAAACCGGCATCTACTCCTGGGACCTCCTGTACGAACTCGGCGCCCGGCAGGACCAGCTCTGGGCCGACTACGAGCGGCGCCTGGCCGCGGCCGGCGTGGACCGCGACGCACCGATGCCCGAAAAGGGCGGACACGCCTGCGGCAGTCACTGACCGCGAATGCCCGGTGTCCCTGCGGGGTCGTCAGCTTGATGTGAACGCTTCCGGCCTAACATCGGGCGCATGAGTACTACCCATTTCGGCTTTGAATCGGTCGACGAAAGCGACAAGGCACGCCGCGTGCGCGGTGTCTTCGATTCGGTAGCGAAGCGCTACGACGTCATGAACGACCTCATGTCGATGGGCCTCCATCGCGCATGGAAGGCCTACACGGTCATGGTCGCCAACGTGGGCGAAGGCTCCAAGGTGCTCGACATCGCGGGCGGCACGGGCGACCTCGCGCTCGCCTTCGCGAAGAAGGTCGGCAGCACCGGCGAGGTGGTCCACACCGACATCAACGAGGCCATGCTGCGCACCGGACGCGACAGGCTGCTCGATGCCGGCGTCGCGTTGCCCACGCTGGTCTGCGATGCGGAGAAGCTGCCGTTCCCCGACAACCACTTCGACGTTGTCACCGTTGCCTTCGGCCTGCGCAACATGACCCACAAGGACATTGCGCTGAAGGAAATGAACCGCGTGCTCAAGCCGCGCGGCAAGCTGCTCGTGCTCGAGTTCTCGAAGGTCGCCAAGCCGCTGCAGAAAGCCTACGACTGGTATTCGTTCAGCGTGCTGCCGCGCCTGGGCAAGGTGGTCGCGGGCGATGACGCCAGCTACCGCTACCTCGCCGAATCGATCCGGATGCATCCCGCCCAGGAGGAACTCAAGACCCTGATGAAGGAGGGCGGTTTCGGGCATGTGGACTATCACAACATGACTGGCGGCGTCGTGGCCCTGCATGTTGGAATCAAGTGTTGAAGTTGTTTGTTCGCCGAAGAGGAGACGTCATGAAGAATTTCTGGTCCGTGATGCTGGTGTGTGCGCTGGCCATCGTGAGCATCGATGCCGACGCTGCCCGCATGGGCGGCGGAAAGTCGTTCGGCAGGCAGTCGGGCAACGTGACCCAGCGCCAGGCCACCCCGCCTGCGGCACCCGCCGCCACGCCGGGCGCGCCCGCGCAGAATGCCAACAACGCGACGGCGGCCAAGCCCGCTGCCGCCCCTGCCGCTGCGCCCGCCGCGGCACCCAAGCGCCCGTGGGCCGGCATGCTCGGCGGCCTCGCTGCGGGCCTGGGCTTGGCGTGGCTCGCGCATTCGTTGGGCCTCGGCGCCGCCTTCGGCAACATCCTGCTGATCGGCCTGCTGGTGCTGGCCGCCGTGGTCGTGTGGCGCATTTTCGCGGCGCGTTCGCGCAACGGTGGTGGCGCTACGCCCCGCGCCGGCGGCTTCGCCTTCCAGGGCGCGGGCAATCCGGCGGATGCGACCGCGCCCGTTCAGTACAGCCCGAACAACGTCGGCAACGATGCGTCGGCCCGTCCGTGGGAACGCAGCGCCGCTGCTTTCGATGCGACCCCCGCGCAGCCCGAGCATGTCGGCGGCTCGTCGATGGCCGGTGCGGCCGCGGCGGGCGGCGGCAGCATGATCGGGTCGGCGCTGGCCGGCTCGCAAAGCTGGGGCATTCCGGCAGGCTTCGATTCCGAAGGCTTCCTGACCGCCGCGAAGCGCAACTTCGTGACCCTGCAGGACGCCTGGGACCGCGCCGACATCAACATGCTGCGCTCGATGATGACCGACGGCATGGTCGGCGAGATCCGCCAGCAACTGGCCGAGCGCGAGGCCCACACGGGCGGCCAGCCGAACAAGACCGAGGTCGTGATGCTCGACGCCAAGCTGCTGGGCATCGAAGAACTGCCCGACGCCTACCTGGCGAGCGTCGAGTTCTCCGGCATGATCCGCGAGGACGTCTCCTCGGGTCCGAGCCCGTTCCGCGAAGTCTGGAACATGACCAAGCCGACCAGCGGCGCCAGCGGCTGGCTCGTAGCAGGGGTTCAGGCACTTCAGTAGGCGCTCCGCGCTTCGAACCGGTCGCAAGACCGGGATAATGGGGATCATGGTCACACCATCGTCCCCATTTTCTTTTCTCGACGACTTGTTCAATCGCGTCGGCAGCCGCCTGCAGCCGCCGGCCTGGGCGATTCACGAGATCCAGCACCGGGCGGTGCTCTTCCTGAATCACGTGCTTCAGCAGGAGCCGGAGGCGCAGCAGCGCCTCATGCGCCAGCAAGGCCGCGTGGTGCAGTTCGAATGGCGTTTCGTGACGATGAAGTTCGTTGCCACGCCGGCCGGCCTGCTCGACCTGGCGCCCGAAGGCGCGGCGTCCGAGCTCACGCTGACCGTGACCGAGGAGTCCCCCTTCGGCCTCGCACGCGCCGCATTCCGCGGTGAGAAGCCCGCGGTGCGGATCGAAGGCGACGTGCAACTGGCGGCGGAGGTCAACTGGCTGGTAGACCACGTGCGCTGGGACGTGGAGGACGACCTCGCGCGCGCCATCGGCGATGTGCCCGCGCACACGATCGCGACGGGCGCCCGCCGCGTGGTGGAGGCGCTGCGGCACTTCGTCGGCGAGCGCTCCGGCAAGGCCGGCGGGCCTGCAGCCGAATGAGGCGCGTCTACCGCGGCATCTTCATCGTCTGGGTCGCACTCCGCTTCGGCCTCGACGAACTCGTTCTCACCAGCTTCCAGAAGCCGTGGCTGCGTGTGGTGGCCCGCATCGTGTCGATCGGGCGCAAGCTCGACGCGCCGCGCGGCCAGCGCCTGCGCGAGGCGCTGGAGCGGCTCGGGCCGATCTTCGTCAAGTTCGGCCAGGTGCTGTCCACCCGCCGCGACCTGCTGCCGGCCGACATCGCCGACGAGCTGGCGTGGCTGCAGGATCGGGTTCCGCCGTTTCCGTCGAAGGTGGCGATCGCCACCATCGAGCGCGCCTTCCGCAGGCCTGTCGGCGACATCTTCGTGCAGTTCGACGAGACGCCGGTGGCAAGCGCATCCATTGCACAGGTGCATTTCGCCACGGTGCGCGTGGGCGACGGCACCGTTCGCGAGGCCGCGGTCAAGGTGTTGCGGCCGGGCATGCGCGACGTGATTGAGAAAGACCTGGCGCTCATGGCCATGATGGCCGGCTGGGTCGAGAACCTCTCGGCCGACGGCAAGCGCCTGAAGCCGCGCGAGGTGGTCGCGGAGTTCGACAAGTACCTCCACGACGAACTCGACCTGGTGCGCGAGGCGGCCAACGCCGCCCAGTTGCGTCGCAACATGGACCCGCTGAAGCTGGTGATGATCCCCGAGATGTTCTGGGACTTCTGCCATCCGGAAGTGATCGTGATGGAGCGCATGAAGGGCGTCCCGATCGCCCAGCTCGACCGGCTGCGCGCGGCCGGCGTCGACATCCCGAAGCTGGCGCGCGACGGCGTCACCATCTTCTTCACCCAGGTGTTCCGCGACGGCTTCTTCCATGCGGACATGCATCCGGGCAACATCCAGGTGAGCCTGGATCCGGCGACCTTCGGGCGCTACATATCGCTCGATTTCGGCATCATCGGAACGCTGACCGAGTCCGACAAGGAATACCTCGCGCAGAACTTCGTGGCCTTCTTCCGGCGCGACTACAAGCGGGTGGCCGAACTGCACCTCGAGAGCGGCTGGGTGCCGCTGGGCACCCGCATCGACGAACTCGAAGCAGCAATCCGCACCGTCTGCGAGCCGTACTTCGACCGGCCGCTCAAGGAGATATCGCTGGGCATGGTGCTGATGCGCTTGTTCCAGACCTCCCGCCGCTTCCATGTCGAGATCCAGCCCCAGCTGGTGCTGTTGCAGAAGACCCTGCTCAATATCGAAGGCCTGGGGCGCCAGCTCGACCCCGAGCTCGACCTCTGGAACACCGCCAAGCCCTTCCTGGAAAAGTGGATGAGCGAGCAGATCGGCCCGCGCAAGCTGTTCGAGCAGCTTCGGGCCGAGGCGCCGCGGTATGCCAAGCTGCTGCCGCAATTGCCCCGGCTCATGCACGATTTCCTGGAAAATCGGCCCGCGGACCACCGCCGCGAACTGATGGAGCTGCTGGCGGCTCAGAAGCGTACGAACCGCCTCCTGCAGGCGATCATCTACGGTGGCATAGGATTTGTATTGGGGTTGATCGCGATGCAGGTGCTGGTGCGCGTGCGTCTTTTCTGATTGGAGGAAATTGCCGTGCTGTTGACCCTGGTCATCGTCTACCTGCTCGTCACCATCGCGATCGGCCTGTACGCGGCCAGGCGCGTGAAGAACACCACCGACTTCGCGATCGCGGGGCGCCACCTGCCGCTCTACATGATCGTGACCACCACCTTCGCCACGTGGTTCGGGTCCGAGACCGTGCTCGGCATCCCGGCCAAGTTCATCGAGGGCGGGCTGAACGGCGTCATCGAGGACCCCTTCGGCGCCGGCACCTGCCTGATCCTGGTCGGGCTGTTCTTCGCGGGCAAGCTCTACCGCATGACGTTGCTGACCATCAGCGACTACTACCGTGAACGCTTCGGCCGCACGATCGAGGTCGCCTGTTCGCTGATCATCATGCTGAGCTACCTTGGCTGGGTGTCGGCGCAGGTGACCGCGCTGGGTCTGGTGTTCAACGTGCTGTCCGGCGGCGCGATCAGCATCCCGCTGGGCATGGTGATCGGGGTCGTGTCGATCCTGGCCTACACGCTCTTCGGCGGCATGTGGTCCGTCGCGGTGACGGACTTCATCCAGATGATCATCCTGGTCCTGGGCCTCGCGGTGATTGCCGTCTTCGCCGGCAACATGGCGGGCGGCGCCGACAAGGTGGTGGCTTTCGCGGTCAGCAAGGACCTCTTCAAGTTCTGGCCCGAGCCGAACCTGAAGGACATGATCTTCTTCTTTGCGGCGGCGATCACCATGATGCTGGGCTCGATCCCGCAGCAGGACGTGTTCCAGCGGGTGATGTCGGCCAACAGCGTCAAGTCCGCCACGCGCGGGCCGGTCATTGGCGGCGTGGCCTACATCCTGTTCGCCTTCGTGCCGATGTTCCTGGTGGCGAGTGCGCTGCTCATCATGCCGGAGGAGACCGCCACGCTGCTCAAGGAGGATCCGCAGAAGGTCCTGCCGACGCTGGTGCTCGAGAAGATGCCCTTCGTGATGCAGGTGCTGTTCTTCGGCGCGCTGCTCTCGGCGATCAAGTCGACGGCTTCGGCGACGCTGCTCGCGCCGAGCGTGACCTTCACCGAGAACATCTGGCGCCAGTTCCGCCCGGCGGGCAGCGACAAGTCCAACCTGATGACCATGCGGATCACGGTGCTGCTGTTCAGCGCGGCGGTGCTGACCTACGCGATCCGGATGCAGGGCACGCCGATCTATGAACTGGTGTCCGGCGCCTACCAGGTGCCGCTGGTGGGCGCGTTCGTGCCCCTGGTCTGCGGCCTGTACTGGCAGCGCGCGACCACGCAGGGCGCGGTGGCGGCGGTGGTGCTCGGTATCGGCGTCTGGCTGCTGTTCCTGGGCATGCCCTGGGGCAAGGAGTTCCCGGCGCAACTGGCGGGCCTGCTGGCTTCCTTCGGCGGCATGGTGGCCGGTTCGCTGGCGCCGCAGTGGGTGTCGAACACGCGCACGCCGCACCGTCCGCTGGCCGTCGACCCTGTCTGATCCCCTCGGAGGCGGGCCGGAGGGCGCCCTATAATCGAGGGCTTTGCGAGCGGCCGCCGGTCGCTCATTCCGCCCTCCCAATCCATGCCAATCTACGCCTACAAGTGCAGCGCCTGCGGCTTTGCCAAGGACGTGCTGCAGAAAATGTCCGACGCTCCGCTGTCGGACTGCCCTTCCTGCGGCGCGAGCGCGTTCAGCAAGCAGCTCACCGCCGCCGGCTTCCAACTGAAGGGTTCCGGCTGGTACGTCACCGATTTCCGTGACGGTGGCGGCGGCAAGAAGAATGGCGACGGCGCCGCGGCGGGCACGGCCACCCCGGCGGCGCCTGCTGACGGCGCCGCAGCCAAGCCGGCGGACGCTGCCGCCAGCGCACCGGCGCCTGCTCCCGCATCCGCACCCGCACCCGCCGCGGCACCCTCGTCCAACAGCAGCGACTGAGATCCGCCATGCTCGCGCTGCGCAAATGGCTGCTGTCCGGCTTGCTGGTCATCGTCCCGTTGGTCATCACGCTGGGCGTGCTGAACTGGATCATCGGCACGCTGGACCAGACGCTTTGGCTGCTCCCCGAGGATTGGCAGCAGTACCTCACCGACCACAAGGTGCGCGGGCTCGGCGTGCTGCTGACGCTGGCCATCCTGCTGTCCGTCGGTGCCATCGCGAGCAATTTCGTCGGCAAGCGCCTGCTGGGATGGGGCGACGCGGTCGTTCGCCGGATCCCGGTGGTGCGCTCGATCTACTCCAGCGTCAAGCAAGTTTCCGACACGCTGTTCTCCGAGAACGGCAACGCATTCCGCACCGCGGTGCTGGTCCAGTGGCCGCGTGAAGGCGTCTGGACCATTGCGTTCGTGACCGGCACGCCCGGCCACGAAGTCGTGACCCACCTCGGCGGTGGCGACTATCTCGGCGTGTACGTGCCGACCACGCCCAATCCCACGGGCGGCTACTTCGTGATGCTCAAGCGCAGCGACTGCATCGAACTCAAGATGAGCGTGGACGACGCGCTCAAGTACATCGTCTCGATGGGGGTGGTCGTTCCTGGCGGCCCCGCAACGATCGCGATCAAATAAAGATGCGCCTCACCGGCGCCGGAATCCACCTATGCCCATGCGTTCAATCTACTGCGGTCTCGTGACCGAAGCCCTGTTGGGCCAAACCGTCACCCTTTGCGGCTGGGTCAATCGCCGGCGCGACCATGGGGGCGTGATCTTCATCGACCTGCGCGACCGCGAGGGCTATGTGCAGGTCGTGTGCGACCCGGATCGCGCGGCCACCTTCGCCACGGCCGAGGGCCTGCGCAACGAGTTCTGCGTGCAGATCACCGGCCTCGTGCGTGCACGCCCCGAGGGCACGATCAACGAGAACCTCAAGAGCGGCAAGATCGAAGTGCTCTGCCACGAGATGAAGGTGCTGAATCCGTCGGTGACGCCGCCCTTCCTGCTGGACGACGACAACCTGTCGGAAACCACGCGCCTCACGCACCGCGTGCTGGACCTGCGCCGTCCGGTGATGCAGCGCAACATGATGCTGCGCTACAAGGTCACGATGGAGGCGCGCAAGTTCCTCGATGCCAACGGCTTCATCGACATCGAGACGCCCATGCTCGGCAAGTCCACGCCCGAAGGCGCGCGCGACTACCTGGTGCCGAGCCGCGTGCACGACGGCAGCTTCTTCGCGCTGCCACAATCGCCGCAGCTCTTCAAGCAGCTGCTGATGGTCGCCGGCTACGACCGCTACTACCAGATCGTCAAGTGCTTCCGCGATGAAGACCTGCGCGCCGACCGTCAGCCCGAGTTCACGCAGATCGACATCGAGACCTCGTTCATGGCCGAGGAAGAGATCCGCGAAATGTTCGAAGGCATGATCCGCAAGGTCTTCCGCGCGGCCGCCGAGGTCGAACTGCCGCCGTTCCCGGTGATGAGCTATGGCGACGCCATGTTCAAGTACGGCTCCGACAAGCCGGACCTGCGCGTCAAGCTCGAATTCACCGAACTGACCGACGTGATGCGCAACGTCGAATTCAAGGTGTTCGCCCAGGCGGCCAGCACGCCCGGTGGCCGGGTGGTCGCCCTGCGCGTGCCGGGCGGCGGCGGTGAAGGCGGCATGTCGCGCGGCGAGATCGATGCGTACACCGAGTTCGTCAAGATCTACGGCGCCAAGGGGCTGGCCTACATCAAGGTCAACGACGCAGCGCAAGGCCGCGAAGGCCTGCAGAGCCCGATCGTCAAGAACCTCAACGACGCATCGCTGGCCGAGATCATCGCGCGCACGGGCGCTCGCAATGGCGACATCCTGTTCTTCGGCGCCGACAAGGAAAAGGTCGTCAATGACGCGATCGGCGCCTTGCGCGTGAAGATCGGCCACAGTGCCTTCGGCAAGAAGAACGGGCTCTTGGAAGACCGCTGGGCGCCGCTGTGGGTGGTCGACTTCCCGATGTTCGAGTTCGACGAGGAAGGCCAGCGCTGGTCGGCCGTGCACCATCCGTTCACCGCGCCGAAGGACGGTCACGAGGACCTGATGGACACGGCACCCGAGAAGTGCATCGCCAAGGCCTACGACATGGTGCTCAACGGCATCGAGATGGGTGGCGGCTCGGTGCGTATCCACCGCGAGGAAGTGCAGAGCAAGGTGTTCCGTGCGCTCAAGATCAGCGCCGAGGACGCCCAGAACAAGTTCGGCTTCCTGCTGGATGCCCTGCAATACGGCGCGCCGCCCCATGGTGGCATCGCGATCGGCCTCGACCGCCTGGTGATGCTGCTGAGCGGTGCGGATTCGATCCGCGACGTGATCGCCTTCCCCAAGACCCAGCGTGCCCAGGACCTGCTGACGCAGGCGCCGAGCCCGGTCGACGAGAAGCAGTTGCGCGAACTGCACATCAAGCTGCGCAACGCTCAGCCGGCGGCTTGATCGGACAGGGGCTGCAAGCATGAGCGAGCGCCCCTGGAAAATCCCCGAGTCGGTGCTGGTCGTGATCCACACGCCGGCGCTCGACGTGCTGTTGATCCAGCGTGCCGACGCCGATGACTTCTGGCAGTCGGTCACCGGCAGCAAGGATGCGGTGGACGAACCCCTGACCCTCACCGCCTCGCGGGAAGTCGCAGAGGAAACGGGCATCCTCTGCGGCGAGGGCAGCGACCTCGCGCCCCATCTCGTCGACTGGCAGCTGCAGAACATCTACGAGATCTACCCGCGCTGGCGTGCCCGCTACGCGCCGGGCGTCACCCACAACACCGAGCATCTCTTCGCCCTGCGCCTGCCGGAGCGGGTGGCGCCGACACTCGACCCGCGCGAGCACACCGCATGGCGCTGGCTGCCGTACCGCGACGCGGCGGATGCCTGCTTTTCACCATCGAACGCCGAAGCGATCCTGCTCCTGCCACAATTTGCGAAATGAATTCGCCGGCAAACACCTTCCGAGTGGCTACTTACAACATCCACAAGGGTGTTCAGGGCATAGGACCGGCGCGACGCCTCGAAATCCACAACCTCGGCCACGCCATCGAGCAGCTCGATGCCGACATCGTGTGCCTGCAGGAGGTGCGCAAGATGAATCGCCAGGCCGCGGCCCGCTTCCGCCACTGGCCCGAACTGCCCCAGGCCGATTTCCTCGCGCCCGAGGGCTATACCGCCGTCTACGAGACCAATGCCATCACCCGCCATGGGGAGCACGGCAACGCGCTGCTGACCCGCTGGCCGGTGCTGCGCAAGACCCACCAGGACATCTCGGACCACCGCTTCGAACAGCGCGGGCTCCTGCACGTGGTGATCGATTTCGAGGGAACCCCCGTGCACGCCATCGTGGTGCATCTGGGCTTGATCAAGGGCAGCCGCATCCGCCAGGTCGCCCAGTTGCGCGAATTCATCGAGCGCGAGGTGGCGCCCGGGGAGGCGGTGGTCGTGGCCGGTGATTTCAACGACTGGGGCGCGCGCATGCGCTACGCCATGAATGCGATGGGAATGCGCGACTCCAGCGACCTGCGCGGGCCCCGGACGCTGACCTACCCCTCGCGCATGCCGGTCGCGCAGCTCGATTTCATCTATGGCCGGCAGCTGGAGCCGCTCGCATGCGCCGTGCCGCGCGGCCCGATCTGGGCTCGCATGTCCGATCACCTGCCGCTGGTCACGGACTTTTCGCTATCGAAACAATAGCAATGCGGTGAGGCGGGCAGGGCTTTGTAGGGGCAATCGCACCATTCCATTCGCTGTTAGGATGCGCTAATGCTTAGGACCATCGACGCCGCGAGGCGCCCCGCGGAAGGGGCTGAAGACGAGGGCACCCCCGTGTCCGTGAAGATTCGCGAGCGCCTGCTCGCCGCCCGCAAGCGCTTCAACGCCAACGACAACATCGCGGAGTTCATCGAACCCGGCGAACTCGAACATCTGCTCGACGAAGTCGAAGACAAGATGAAGAGCGTGCTGGAAAGCCTGGTGATCGACCTCGACAACGATCACAACACCGGCAACACGGCCCGTCGCGTCGCCAAGATGTACCTCAACGAGGTGTTCAAGGGCCGCTATGTGGCGCCGCCGTCCCTCACCGAATTTCCCAACGCAGAGCACCTGAACGAGCTGATGATCGTCGGCCCGATCACGGTGCGCAGCGCCTGCTCGCACCACTTCTGCCCGATCATCGGCAAGCTGTGGATCGGCGTCATGCCGAACGAGCAGACCAATGTGATCGGCTTGTCGAAGTACGCACGTCTGGCGGAGTGGGTCATGGGCCGTCCGCAGATCCAGGAAGAAGCCGTGGTGCAACTGGCTGACCTGATCCAGGAAAAGACGCAACCCGACGGCCTGGCCCTGGTGGTCGAGGCCGAGCACTTCTGCATGCAGTGGCGCGGCGTCAAGGAGATGGACAGCAAGATGATCAATTCGGTGATGCGCGGCGTGTTCTTGAAGGATCCCAACCTTCGCCGCGAATTCCTTTCCCTTCTTCCGCGCAAGCGCTGAAACATCATGCTCGTACGTCTTCTCTACGCCAGCCGTGCCGCGGACACGAGTCCGGGGGCGATCGAGGCGATCCTTGCGCAATCGCGCTCGCACAACACTGCCTGCGGCATCACCGGCATCCTTTGCTATGGCGCGGGCGTATTCCTGCAGGCCATCGAAGGCGGCCGGATGGCGATCAGCGAGCTGTACGGCCACATCCAGAAGGATCCCCGGCACAAGGACGTGGTGCTGCTGCACTATGAGGAAATCTCCGAGCGCCGCTTCGGCGGATGGACCATGGGCCAGGTCAATCTGTCGAAGCTCAATGCCTCGACCTTGCTCAAGTATTCGGAGCGGCCTGAACTCGACCCCTATTCGGTGTCGGGCAAGGTCTCGCTCGCACTGCTCGAAGAGTTGATGGCGACCGCCGCCATCGTCGGTCGACACTGACGCGCCATCCGCCGGGTGCTGCTGCTCGGTTGCGATTTCTCGAGCGCGCCGAGCGCACGAAAGCCGATCGTCATCGCGCTCGGCAGCGCCGGCGAAGGGCGAGTCCGCCTGTCGGGCTTCGAGTGCTTCGCCTCGCTCGACGCCTGGGCCCGATGGCTCGCCGACGCTCCGGCTTGGGTCGGCGGGTTCGACTTTCCCTTCGGCCTGCCGCGCGAACTGGTCGAACAGCTGGGATGGCCGCTGCAATGGCCGGCGCTCATCACCCACTATTGCGCGCTCGACCGTGCCGAGATCCGTGAGACCTTCGCGGCTTTCTGTGCATCACGGCCTGTCGGCGGCAAATTCGCCCACCGTGCGACCGACGGCCCCGCCGGCTCCAGCCCGTCGATGAAATGGGTCAATCCTCCTGTCGCGTTCATGCTGCATGCCGGCGTGCCTCGGCTGCTGGAAGCAGGAGCGATGCTGCCCGGATTGCATGTGCCTCCGGAGGGTGGTGCGCGCATTGCGTTGGAGGCCTATCCGGGCCTGCTGGCGCGCGAACTGATCGGCCGGCGCAGTTACAAGAGCGATGACGTCGGCGCCCAGACCGAGGCGCGCCGGCAGGCAAGGGCCGACCTGGTCCAGGCGCTGGAGAAAGGCTCTGCGCGATTAGGGCTTGGCCTCGTCATGGACAGGTCCGTTCGGCAGCAACTGCTGGACGACGCCAAGGGCGACTGCACCGACGCGGCGATCTGCCTGCTGCAGGCGGCATGGGCGGCGGAACGCCGATCCAGCCGCGGCCATGGCTACGGCCTGCCGGCGGAAATCGATCCGCTGGAGGGCTGGATCGTGACGGCCTGACCGCCCCATGTCCTACAGCAGGATGAGCCTCCGCCGCAGAGCGACGCCCGCACACGCTCGCTAGATTGAATTCAGTGGTTCGGGCGAACCACTGATCACCAACTTGCGAAGGAACTGCAATGAACAAGGACCAAGTGGCTGGCCGCGTCGAAGAGGCCAAGGGCAAAGTGAAGGAAGTCGCCGGCAAGGTCACCGGCAGCGAAAAGCTCCAGACCGAGGGTGCCGTGGACCAGGCGGCCGGCAAGGTTCAGAAGACCTACGGCGACGTCAAGGAAAAGGCCAAGGACGCCATCAAGAAAGACGCCGACAAGCTGTGACCCCAGGGCTTGCGCAACCCGTTGCGCAAGCTCACCCATCTCGACAGGAGGTTCTCATGATTCAACGCAACCCCATTTCCGGAAAGTCTCGTCACGTGCTGGCATGGATGCTCGCGAGCGGCGTGCTTGCATTGACCGCGTGCGGCGACAAGGCCGGCAACGAAACCGCCGGTCAGAAGGTCGATTCGGCCATCGCCAAGACGGAGCAGGCAGGCGCCGATGCCAAGGCCAAGTCGGAGGCCGCTGCGGCATCCACGGGCTCGAGCATGAAGCAGGGTGCCGCCGACGCCAAGGAAGCGGTGAAGGATGCGGGCGCGAGCGTCGCCGGCGCCGTGGACGATGCGACCATCACTGCCGCCGTCTCGAGCGGATTGGCCAAGGATCCTGACCTCAGCGCCATCAAGATCGACGTCGACACCAAGGGTGGAACCGTCAACCTGAGCGGCCCTGCGCCGAGCGCGGCTGCGAAGGCCCGTGCCGAGGAGATCGCGAAGTCCGTCAAGGGCGTTAGCGCGGTCAGCAACAATCTCGAAATCAAGTCGTGAGCCCTTGAGCGAAGCGCACATGAAAAAGCCCGGGGCTCCCGGGCTTTTTCATTGGTTGGCGAATCTTCAAGGATTCAGCCAGTCTTTCAACTCGTCGGCGTGCTCTTCCTCGTCGGTGAGGATTTCCTCGAGCATGCGGCGGGTTGTCGGATCCTTGTCGCCGATGAGCGCGATCATCTGGCGATAGGACTCGACGGCAATGCGCTCCGCGATCAGATTGGCGCGCACCATCGCCTGCAGATCCAGCGCCTCGTTGTAGTCGGCATGGCTGCGTTCCAGCAGCGTCTTCGGATTGAAATCCGGTTCGCCGCCCAGCTGGACGATACGCTCGGCGATCTTGTCGGCATGGCCCGACTCTTCGTTGGCGTGAACGAGGAATTCCTCGGCAATCTTGGGCGACGCCTCACCGGTGGCGGTGAAGTAGTGGCGCTTGTAGCGAAGAACGCAGACCAGTTCGGTTGCGAGCGCATCGTTGAGCAGCTTGACGATGTCGTCTCGCCAGGGGCCGTAGCTCGGCGTGACAGCGCCTTCGTCGAGGCTCTTCGACGCCGCATCGATGGCGGCCTGGTCGAGAACCAGATGTTCCGGACGTTCTTTGACGGCGGTGTTCATGGAGGATCCTTTCGTGGGGTTGTGTTTTTCTGCATCAGCGTGTTCACCAGATCGGCAACGTCGGATGTCTTGAGCACGGCTGCCAGGACCGCCGTGATCGACAGCAGCCGCCATGGCTTGACCAGGACCAGCAACGCGCCCGTGGCGGCCGCGGCCGCGACGAGCTTTGCAGGCTCTTCCCGGGCATAGCGTTCCAGGAGCGGGCGGGCAACCTGGGTGACCGCATTGGCGGGATGCCTCCGCCACCAGCGCCGTGCCACGTTCCGCGCGACCGAGGCCCAGGCGAATTGATTCGCTGCCTGGTTGGACAGGCGAGGCCGTTGAACAATGTCCGGGTCTTCGGGGATAGGCGGGCGGTCCCCCTGCAATTGGGAAACGAGGGCCCGGCGAGATATCGCCAGGCGCTGTTGCGGCGACAGGCTGTCCGGCTCAGCGGCCATGGCGTTCTCCCGCCGAATGAAGCGCGCGGACGTCCGCTTTAAGTTGTGCGCGGAGGTCGGCAAAGGCGTGGAATTCCTGCGGTCTGCTGGCGATGTATGCCGAGAGCAGCGCAATCAAGACCGCAACGCCCGGAACGACCGCCAGGACCCAGTGAAAGCTCCCATGCAGCATCCCGAGCATGACGGCGACGCCGATCAGGCCGAGTGCCAGCATGGCGCTCACCGCGGCGAGGACGCCCGCGACCATGCGGGCGACCACACCGCGCGTCGCTTCGTGCGTCTCCTGCCGCACGAGCGCGCCGTAGTTGGCAAGATGATCGGCGATCAGCTCGGGATGCCCGAGCACCGTGGAGTAAATGGGATGAAGCATGTTGCTGCAGGTGCTTGGGACGGGCTCCGCCGGAGCCGATGGGGCGCGATCGGTTCAGCGGATCAGTAGTCGTCGCGCCGGCGGCTGGCCAGCACGATCAACGCCGTGATCGCAGCGCCGGCGGCCGCAGCCACGAGCACCGAGCGAACAGGCTGATCGGCGATGTACTTTCCCGTCACGTCCGCAGCCGCCTCCAGGCGACGCTGTGCGCGGGCGCTGGTCGTCGATGCAGCGTCGAGCCCGCGCTGCACGGCCTGCTGGACGCGGGCTGCGAGCTGCTCCACCGCAGGCTCTGCATCGCGGCGAAGGTCGCGGACCTTTTCGCCAGCGGCGTTCACCGCGTTCTGGGCATAGGCGCGCGTCGTGTCGATGGCGTCATTTGCGGTCTGGCGCGCGTCGTCCGCGAGTTGGGCGGGAGTCTTTGTGGTCGTGTTCATGAAGTGGATCCTTCCAGGAGATTGGATTTGTTTGCGAGTGCCTGCTCATCGTAACGACGCTAACCGCGTCGCATCAAGCCCGCGATGAAACTGGCAAGGGCGAGAATCAGGAAGATCACGAAGAGAATCTTCGCGATTCCGACGGCGCTGGCCGCGATGCCGCCGAACCCGAACAGTGCGGCGATCAAGGCAATGACCAGGAACACGACTGCGTAGTGCAACATGCTGAGCTCCTTTGGAAGAAGGACTGGTTGAGATGAATACCAGCGCGTTCGATGGTGGAACGGCCTGGACCCAACGTTAAAAGGGCCGTCGCCCGGACCCTGTCAGCAGCAGGGGGCGGGGGGCGTAGGAGAGGGCCGAATCAGCCCGGTTGCCTCAGGCCGGACTGAAGAGACTGGACGGCAGGACAGCGCTCAGCTTCGTTCCCTGGCCGGGCAGGGACGACACGGTCAGCTTGCCCTTGGCTGCCTCGACACGATGGCGCATGCCCGCCAGCCCGTGCGTCGAGGGGCGCGCGTGCTGGGTGTCGAAGCCCTTGCCGTTGTCGGCCACTTCCACGACGACGTGGTTGCCGTAGTTCTTCATCACGATGCTGGCTTCGGTGGCCTGCGCGTACTTGCTGATGTTGGTGAGGCTTTCCTGCACCATCCGGTAGACCGTCAGCTGGTTCGACTCGTCGAGGTTCACGGGTTCGAGCACCATCTCGATTTCCATGTTCGAGCGTTCCGCGAACTCGCGCCCGAGGATTTCCAGCGAAGCGACCAGGCCGAGGTTCGACAGCGAGGACGGCCGGAGGTCTTCAATGATGCGGCGCTTCAGTGCGATGCCGCTGTTCAGGAGCTCGTTCAGGTGCTGCAGGCGCTGCGTCGCATCGGGCGAGTCGGTCAGCCGCGATTTCAGGCGCGCGACGTCGAGCTTGGCGGCGGTGAGCAGCGAACCCAGTTCGTCGTGCAGCTCCCGCGCCAGGTAGCCCCGTTCGGTTTCGCGCACCTGCTGCAGATGGGTGGCGAGTTCGGCGAGTGTCGCGGTGCGCTCGCGCACTTCGTCCTCCAGCGCATTGCGCTCGCGCTCGAGCGCCTTCTGCTGCCGCTCGCCGACGGAGCGCAGCGCGTGGGTCTGGCGCAGGTAGAGGTAGAAGGCGGCGAGTCCCGCCAGCGCCACCAGGCCGATGCCGATGCGCGCGAAGCGCAACGACTTGGCGATTTGCAACTGGCCCCGCGTGAGTTCGTCGTTCCGGATCGCGATCAGGTCGCCGGTCTCATTGCGAATGGCTTCCATTTCCTCACGGCCCACATCGGTCGTGATGACGAATTTCCAGGCATCCTCGTTGCCGTTCTCGCGCAGGCGGACGCTCATGTCCATCTCGGCGAGCTTGCGCGACACGTGCTTTGCGAGCTGGTTCAGTTGCGCAAGTTCGCCCGGGCGTTGCGCATAAAGCACCTGGAGCGCGGCCAGATGGCCGTCCACCTGCTTGACCGCGATGTCATAAGGTTCGCGATAGCGGGCTTCACCTGTCAACAGATAGCCCCGCTGGCCCGTTTCTGCATCGAGGACGTTCTGGAGCATCAGGTTGAGCACCATGCGCGCACGTTGGGCGTCGCCGACTTCGGTGAGCGCCTGGGAGGATTGTCGGTAGCCGGCTTCGTTGATTCCCACCAGCACCAGCGCTGCCAGCACGGCGAGCGTCAGGCCAAGGGCCATCTTCGGAAAAGCTAACCAGCGCATGAGGGTTCCGAGTAATGCCTGTGGTTTAAATTCGTGAATAATCAGAGTCGACCAGGGACCGGCATGTTGCGACGCAAAAGGCCGCGATACAAAGAAGGTAACAGATGATCAAGATCGGAATTGTGGACGACCACGCCATCGTGCGCTCCGGCTTGCGCCAGTTTTTCTCCGAGCACGTCGATCTGCGCGTGGTGGGTGAAGCCGCGAGCGGCCGCGAAGCGATCGAACTCGTTCGCACCACGGAGCTGGACGTGCTCGTGATGGATCTGTCGATGCCTGGTCAGAGCGGCATCGACGCGTTGGCGATGATTCGCGCCAAGGCGCCGGATGTCGGCATCCTGATCCTGAGCGGCTATCCGGAAGAGCACTACGCGATGAACCTGATCCGCCAGGGCGCGAGCGGCTACCTCAACAAGGAGTGCGATCCGATCGAGATCGTGAACGCGATCCGCACCATCTCGCTGGGTCGTCGCTACATCACGCCGGCGGTGGCCGAACTGCTGGCCCGCCAACTCGACCGCAAGGACGATGCGGCACCGCACGAGCAACTCTCCGAACGCGAGTTCCAGGTGTTCCTCAAGCTGGCGAAGGGGGAGACCGCGGGCGATATCGCGAAGACGCTGTCGCTGTCGGTCAAGACGGTGAGCACGTACCGTACGCGGCTAATGGAGAAGATGAACCTCTCCTCCAACAGCGACCTGACCTATTACGCCCTGAAGAACAAGCTGATCGACTGATCAGCCGGCGGTCGGTTGCGGCCGCCTAGTTGCGGCTGGTCGACTGGCGGAGCCTGGCAGTCTGTTCGATGCAGAAATCGATGAGACCGTCGATTTCGTTCGACTTGTCGAAGACGGCATCCACCCCGAACTCTGCACAGCGCTTGCGAATGTCGGGCGTGGCGTAGTTGCTGAGCACGACCACCTTCTGGTCGGGTCGGCGCGACATGCAGGCCTGCACGACGCCGAGGCCGCTTCCCTGCTTGAGAAACAGGTCGACGATGGCCAGTTCCCATTCGTCGCCGTTGGTGCCCAGCCATTGGCTGGCTTCGGCTTCCGTCTCTGCAAAGCCGATAGTCGATATGCACGTGAGCTCTTCCAGAGTGCCGACGAGGTTCTCTCGGATCGTGACGTTGTCTTCGACGATGTAGGTTTTCAAACGTGGGTCCATGAGAACCGCTTGCCCCTTGGCGAGCATCGAGGCGAACCGGGAAATCGCCTCAGAAGATGCTACTGATTATTGTCAGACATCATGCAGGGTTCCGGGGCTTGCGGCTGTAGGCGTGGTCTTACGAAGACATGGGAACTTCGGACGTAGGTGCGGGAGCACAGTAACACCGGCCAGCTACCGACCCTTGCGGTAAGGCACGCCCCTTACCCTTTGGCAAGATTTTTTTCAATGCCGATCCGACCACCCACTCGAAAGCAAGAGCATGAATAGCGTATGGAGTTACGTTGCAGCAGGTCTGCTTACCCTATGCGCTGCGGCAGCCGTGGCTGGCGGTGAGCCGGCCATGGCGGAGTTGAGGCTGGCCGCAGCAGCTACAGCGGCTGGGGCCGCCGCGGCGGACATTTGTTTCCTCGCTGCGCCCGAGGCCGACAAGTCGGCCAGCAGTACGCCGGCGACCGAATGAAGGCCTAACAGCCCATGACCGTGAACGCCGCGTCGCTGCGTCGCTCGGTCTGGTTCAGGCTCGGCGCGGCTTTGATTGGCCTGCTGGTCGTGCTGGTGCTGGTGATTGCGTTCTTCCCGTGGGATCTGCTGCGGGAACCCGTCAATCGCTACGTGAGCGACAAGACCGGTCGCAAGTTCGAGATCACGCGTCACCTGGACGTGCACGTCGGGTGGCGACTCGCCACTGTCAAGCTCGACGGCATCGAGTTTGCCAATCCTCCGTGGGCGCGGGATCCGTATCTGGTGCGGGCTGAGCGCGCGGAGTTCGACCTCAGTTTCTGGCAACTGTTTTCACGCAAGCTCGTCCTCCCTCGCCTAGCCCTGGATTCGCCATCGCTGGGCCTCCAGATGGAGGAAGACGGCCGGCGCACCTGGGCATTGGGCAAGGACACGGCGGACGAAGGGACGGTTCCGACCATCGGGTTGCTCCAGGTCGATAGCGGCTCGCTCGACTTTCTCGCGAAGCACCTGGACGTCGACCTTCATGCGGATTTCAACTTCGACTCCGCCCGGGGCGACATGCCGCTCACCTACGCGATCAAGGGGCGATACCGGCGCCAGCCGCTCACCGCCGAAGGCCGCACGGGCAACGTGCTGCAACTGAATGCCGCGGGCCAGCCACCTTTCCCGATCGAGATCGCGCTCGTGGCCGGGCAGACCCGTCTGAAAGCCCACGGAACGGTTGCCGAACTGGCCAGTCTCGATGGCCTGGATGCCGAGTTCGACATGAGGGGGCAGAACCTTGGCAACCTCTATCCCGCCTTGGGTATCGCGCTGCCGCAGACGCCGCCCTACGCACTCAGCGGCAACCTCCGCAAGCAGGCTTCGCTGTGGGAAGTCCGGGGCCTCAAGGGTCGTCTGGGGCTGTCCGACATCGGTGGCGACATGCAGTTCGACAAGTCGCAGAAGGTGCCCCACCTGGGCGGCACGCTGCGCTCGCGCGTCATGGACATGGACGATCTCGGGCCGCTGATCGGCCTGCCACCGACGAGCCGATCGGCCAATGCCGTCGAAGGTGTCGCGCCGCCGCCCACCATCACGCAGGTGAAGGGCAAGCGGAGCGATCCCGGCCGAAAGGTGCTTCCCGATGCCACCTTGGACTTCGAGCGTCTGCGCGCCATGAATGCCGAGGTGAAGTACACGGCCGACCGCATCCAGAACGTGCGTGAAATACCGCTGGACAAGGGAAGCGTGCAGGTGAAGCTCAAGGACGGCGTGCTGAGCCTGGACCCGCTCGTGCTAGGGATCGCCAGCGGCAACGTGGCCGGCGCGATCCGCATCGATGCGACCCAGAACCCGGCGGACATCCGGGCGGCGCTGGACATACGCGCCATGCAGATCAATCGCTTGATTCCGAAGGTGGAAACCCTGAAGACCAGTTTCGGCCGCCTCGATGGGCGCATCAATCTGTCCGGGCGCGGGAATTCCGTGGCTGGCTGGCTGGGCAACGCCTCTGGAGACGTCGCCGCCATCACGGGCCGCGGCCAGTTCAGCAACCTGCTGCTGGAGTTCCTGGGGCTCGATGGCGGTGAAATCATCAAGTTCCTGCTGGAAGGCGATCACAACGTCACCTTGCGCTGCGCCGCGCTGGCCTTCGACGTCGACAAGGGCGTGATGAGCGGTCGCAGCGTGGTTTTCGATACGACGGACACGGTGTTCAACGCCACCGGCAACATTAATCTGGGCAAGGAGACGATGGACATCGTCGTGCGGCAACAGCCCAAGGACATGAGCATCCTGGCGTTCCGCACGCCGCTGGTCGTCCGCGGCACCTTTGCTGCGCCCAAGGCCGGGGTGGAAGTCGCGCCCCTGGCGACGCGTGGAGCGGCGGCTGTGGCCTTGGGTCTGATCAATCCGCTGCTCGCCCTGGCGGCCACGATCGAAACAGGGCCCGGGCAGGATGCGGCCTGCCAAGAGGTGCTTGCCGAGTCGAAACAACCGAATTCGGGCGCTGCCGCGGCGGGCGCCGCCAAGGCGAGAAAGCAGCCGGCGGCGAGCGGAGGCTAGGGGAGCGGACGGTGTCCGCAGACGCTGCAGCTGGGGTCACGTGCCACACGCATGTTGTCGAACGCCGTGCGGCGTCCGTCGAACATCAGGAGGCTGCCCGCGAGAGAGGGGCTGATGCCTGCGAGCAGTTTCAGCGCCTCGCTGGCCTGCAGGGTTCCGATGGTGCCCACCACAGGCGCGAAGACGCCGAGCACCGCGCAGCGGGTCTCCTCGAAGTCTGCGTCAGGCGGGAAAAGGCAGGCATAGCAGGGTGAGGCCGGGTCGCGCGTGTCATAGACGCTCAACTGCCCGTCGAAGCGGATGGCTGCGCCGGCAACGAGCGGCTTGGCGTGCTCGACGCAAGCGCGGTTCACGGCATGGCGCGTGGCGAAGTTGTCGCTGCAATCGATCACCACGTCCGCCGCCGCCACGAGCCGGGCCAGAAGATCGTCGTCGGCACGCAGCTTGTGCGTTTCGATGGCGATGTCGGGATTGATGGCGCGCATCGCTTCAGCGGCCGAGTCGACCTTGGCCATCCCGACGCGTGCCGTCGCATGCGCCACTTGCCGCTGCAGATTGGTGAGGTCGAGTTCGTCGTCGTCCACCAGCGTGATGCGTCCGACGCCGGCTGCGGCCAGATACAGAACGACCGGAGAGCCCAGGCCTCCGACACCGATGACCAGCGCGTTGGCCGCACTGACCCGGGCCTGGCCGTCGATACCGAATTCCTCGAGCAGGATATGGCGCGAATAGCGCAGGAGGTCCTGGTCTTCCATGCGCGCGCCGATCGCCGGGGCGAGGGCTCCTCGATGGAGCCGCCCCAGGATCAGTTTTCCTTCTTTTCTTCCTTGTTCTCGACGATGACCTGCGTCTTGCTCACGAGCACTGGCTGGCCCTTGAGACGGTTGAACGCCTGCGTCAGCGCGAAGTCCTGGGCAGAGCCGAATTCAGGCACCTTGCGGTCCTGTGGCGGCTTTTTGGCTTCTTCCTCGAGGCGCTTGCGAGCCTCGTCGCGAGCCTTCTCACGCTCCGGATCCTTGCTCTCGGGGCCCTGGCCGCTGGCGAGGTGCTTCTCGAGATCCGCCTCGCGCATGCGCAAGGCCGCGAAGGGGCTGCCTTCCGCGCTCTCATCAACCAGCACGTTGGGGACGATCCCCTTGGCCTGGATCGAAGTGCCGCTCGGTGTGTAGTAGCGTGCCGTCGTGATCTTCAGGCCGGTGTCAGGGCCGAGCGGGCGCACCGTCTGGACGGAACCCTTGCCGAAGGTCTGGCTGCCCATGATGGTGGCGCGCTTGTGATCCTGCAGCGCGCCGGCAACGATTTCGCTGGCCGAGGCCGAGCCTTCGTTGACGAGCACGACCAGCGGCACCGTCTTGAGCGCGGCGGGCAGGCTGCGCAGCGGATCGCTGCCGGCACGGCGCTGGTAGAACTCCGGCGCGGCCTTGTACACCGACTTGCTTTCGGCCAACTGGCCGTCCGTCGACACGACGGTGACGTTCTCGGGCAGGAACGCGGCGGAAATCGCCACGGCGGCATCGAGCAGACCGCCCGGATCGTTGCGCAGGTCGAGCACCAGGCCCTTGAGGTTCGGGTCCTGCTTGTAGAGCTCGTCGACCTTCTTGACGAAGTCATCGACGGTGCGTTCCTGGAACTGCGACAGGCGAATCCACCCGTAGCCCGGCTCCATGATCTTGCCGCGGACCGATTGCGTACGGATTTCCTCGCGCGTGATGGTGACGGGGAAGGTGCGGTTCTCGTCCTTGCGATAGATCGTCAGCAGCACCTTGGTGTTGGCTTCGCCGCGCATGCGCTTGACGGCCTCGTTGAGCGACAGCCCGCGAACGGCGGTGTCGTCGATCTTGGTGATCAGGTCGTTCGGCTTGAGGCCGGCGCGGAACGCCGGAGAGCCTTCGATCGGGGACACGACCTTGATCAGGCCGTCCTCTTGCGAAATCTCGATGCCCACGCCCACGAAGCGGCCCGTCGTGCCCTCGCGAAATTCCTTGAAGGACTTCTTGTCGAAGTACTGCGAGTGGGGGTCGAGCCCGGCGACCATGCCGGAAATCGCATCCGAGATGAGCTTTTTCTCGTCGACCGGTTCGACGTAGTCGCTCTTGACCATGCCGAACACGGCAGCGAGTTGCTGCAGTTCCTCGAGCGGCAGTGGAGCCAGGGAGCCTCGTGCAACAGTTTGCAACGAGACGGTGGTCAGCGCGCCGGCAAAGGCGCCCGCGGCAACCCAGCCGGTGATCTTCAATTTCTGGCCCATGTGTAAGTGTCCTTGTCGCCTGTCAATCCAATATACAGGGCTTGGAAGCAAGTTGTCTGCCGTGGTTCCGCGAACCCGTCGATGACGCTCTGACTTTCTTCAGCCCTTGCCTTGCGCGGCGACTGCGGCTACGGCTTTCTCCGCCGCATCGGCATCGCCGAGGTAATAGTGGCGCAAGGGCTTCAGCTCGTCGTCGAGCTCGTAGACCAGCGGAATCCCGTTGGGGATGTTGAGACCCACGATCGCGTCGTCGGAGATGCCGTCGAGGTACTTCACCAAGGCCCGGATCGAATTGCCGTGCGCTGCGACGACCAGCCGGCGCCCAGCGCGGATCGCCGGCGCCATGGATTCGTTCCAGAAAGGCAGTACGCGCGCCACCGTGTCCTTCAGGCACTCGGTCAGGGGCACCTGTTCGGGGGAAAGCTTTGCATAGCGCACGTCGCCGCGCTCGCTGCGCGGATCACCGGGGTCCAGGGGCGGCGGCGGCGTGTTGTAACTTCTGCGCCAGACCAGAACCTGCTCGTCGCCATATCTCTTGGCGGTTTCCGCCTTGTTCAGGCCCTGAAGCCCGCCGTAATGGCGTTCGTTCAGGCGCCAGGAATGCACAACCGGCAACCAGGTGCGGTCGAGTTCGTCGAGTGTGTGCCACAAGGTGCGGGTGGCGCGCTTCAGCACGCTCGTGTAGGCGACGTCGAAGTCGTAACCCTCGGCCTTGAGGAGCCGGCCAGCCTGCTTGGCCTGCTCGACGCCTGTCGGCGTCAGGTCGACGTCAGTCCAGCCAGTAAAGCGGTTTTCGAGATTCCAGGTCGATTCGCCGTGGCGGATCAGTACCAGTTTGTGCATGAGAGAGGCCTTTGGGAACGCGTGCGGAAACCCGACATTCTAAAATCCGGGGTTTGCCACTCAAGGAATAACGTGAAATTCATCGTCGACAACTGGATGCTGATCCTGATTGCGCTCAGTTCGGGCGGCATGCTGGCATGGCCGATGGTGCGCGGCGCCAACGCCGGGTCACTGACGGCGCAGGGCGCGGTGCAACTCATCAACCGTGAGCGCGCGGTGGTGGTGGATGTGCGGGAGCCCGAGGAATTCGCGGCGGGCCACGTCACCGGTGCAAAGAACGTGCCGCTCAATCAACTCGAGCAGAAGCTGCCTACCACGGTCAAGAACAAGACCTTGCCCTTGTTGCTCGTGTGTGCAACGGGCGGCCGCGCACAGCGGGCGGTTGCCATGGCCAAGAAGCTGGGCTACGAGCAAGCCCAAGCGGTGGCCGGCGGACTCAAATCCTGGAAAGACGCTAACCTTCCGGTTGAAAAGGCCTGAACTTCCAAGAGATACCCCCCGATGCAAGCTGTCAAGATGTACACGACCGCCGTCTGCCCCTACTGCATTCGCGCGAAGCAAATTCTCAAGTCCAAGGGCGTCGAGCAGATCGAAGAGATCCGCATCGACAGCGATCCACAGGCTCGCGCCACGATGATGGACATCACCCAGCGCCGCACGGTGCCGCAGATCTTCATCGGCGAAACGCACGTCGGTGGCTGCGATGACCTGATCGCCCTCGACGGCCGCGGCGGCTTGGTGCCCCTCCTGCAACAGGCCTGAGTCGGTAGTCCTTCCCCCCAAGGCCGGCGCTCGACGCCGGGAATAACGCGGAACGGGCTTCGCCTGTTCGCTGGTATTGTCCCCGCGAGGTGGTGGGCGATAATCTTTCTCCAGAAGCCCGCTCCGGGATATCCGGGGCGGGCATTGTTTTGACACTCGAAAGTTCAGCCATGGCCGACCAAGCACAAGATCCCGTCTTCCAGATCCAGCGCGTCTATCTGAAGGACCTGTCGCTCGAACAACCCAATTCGCCGGCCATCCTGCTCGAGCAGGAACAGCCCACTGTCGACATCCAGCTCGGCGTGGACGCCCAGCCCGTGACCGACGGCATCTTCGAGATCACCGTGTCGGCCACCGTGCAGACGAAGATCCAGGACCGCACGGTCTTCCTGGTCGAGGCCAAGCAGGCCGGCATCTTCGAGATCCGCAACCTGCCCGAAGAGCAGATGGGCCCGATCCTCGGCATCGCCTGCCCGCAGATCGTCTACCCGTACCTGCGCGGCAACGTGGCCGACGTGATCCAGCGCGGCGGCTTCCCGCCGGTGCACCTGGCCGAAATCAACTTCCAGGCGATGTTCGAGCAGCAGCAGGCGCAAGCCGCGGCGCAGACCTCGCCCATCATCACGCAGTAAACCTGCCACCGCGCAACGCCGATGAGAATCTGCGTGCTCGGCGCCGGTGCCTGGGGCACGGCGCTTGCGGTGAATGCGGCTGGCCGCCACGCGGTCACCCTCTGGGGTCGGGACGCGGCGCAGATGCAGGCCATGTCGGCAGCGCGTGAAAACGCGCGCTACCTGGCCGGCGTCTCCCTTCCTCCTTCTTTGACGCTGCTGTCTGGCAAACCATTCGATGCCGTGGCGGGTGCCGATCTCGTGATCGTCGCCACGCCCATGGCGGCGCTGCGGGAGCAACTCGGCAAGCTGCGCGATGTCGCCTGCCCGGTCGCGTGGCTGTCCAAAGGCGTCGAGCCGGCGATCGCCGGCTCCGGCGAGGAAGGCCTGCTGGCGCACGAAATCCAGGCGCGTGTGGCGCCCGGGCTGCATGCCGGCGTGCTGAGCGGCCCCAGCTTCGCACTCGAGGTGGCACAGGGACGTCCGACGGCCCTGGTGGCCGCGAGTGCGCATGCCTCGGTGCGCGACGCGCTGGTCGGCGCCTTCCATGGACCCGCGTTGCGCGTCTATGCCAACGAAGACATCGTCGGCGTGGAAATCGGTGGTGCCGTCAAGAACGTGCTGGCGATCGCAACCGGCCTGGCGGACGGTCTGGCGCTGGGCCTCAATGCACGCGCTGCGCTGATCACTCGCGGTCTGGTCGAGATGACGCGCTTCGGCGCCGCGCTCGGCGCACGGCCCGACACCTTCATGGGGCTTTCCGGCCTCGGCGATCTGGTCCTTACAGCCACCGGCGATCTGTCGCGCAACCGAAAGGTCGGCCTGCTGCTGGCCCAGGGGCTCACGCTGGAGCAGGCGGTCAACTCGCTGGGCCATGTGGCGGAAGGCGTCTATTGCGCCCGAACGGTGGTGCAACGCGCGCGGCACCTGGGCGTGGAGATGCCCATTGCGTCCGGCGTCGTCGCACTGCTCGATGGCCGCGTGCGGCCCGCGGAAGCCGTCGCCGAGCTGATGGGTCGCGAACCCGGCGTCGAATCGGCCTGACCCGCCCCCGCGGCGGGGCTCAGGCCGGCGAGTAGGCGAGGCGCACGTAGATCGGCGCGAAGGCCTCGGCCTGCGTGATGTCGATCAGCGTCTCTTTCGCGAGTTCGAGCATCGCAATGAAGGTGACGATCAGCACCGGCGTGCCGCGCGTCACGTCGAAGAGCTTCTCGAACTCCACGAACTGGCGCCCCTGCAGATGGCGCAGGACGATGCTCATGTGTTCGCGCACACTGAGTTCCTCCCGCGAGATCTTGTGGTGTTGCACGAGCTTGGCGCGCTTCATGATGTCGGCCCAGGCTTCGCGCAGGTCGACCACGTTCACGTCCGGAAAGCGCGGCTTGAGCGATTGCTCGATGTAAACCTGCGCCTTCCAGAAGTCGCGCCCGGCCTGGGGCATGGCGCTGAGCGAGGCGGCCTGCAGCTTGGTCTGTTCGTATTCGAGCAGGCGGCGAACCAGTTCGGCGCGTGGATCCTCGGCTTCCTCGCCCTCGGCCGTCTTCTTGGGCGGCAGCAGCATGCGCGACTTGATCTCGATCAGCATCGCGGCCATGAGCAAGTATTCGGCCGCCAGTTCGAGGTTGGTCTGGCGAATCTCGTCGACGTAGCTGAGGTATTGCCGCGTCAGCCCCGCCATGGGGATGTCGAGGATGTTGAAGTTCTGCTTGCGGATCAGGTAGAGCAGCAAGTCCAAAGGGCCTTCGAAGGCTTCCAGGAACACCTGGAGCGCCTCGGGCGGGATATAGAGGTCGTTCGGCAGCGCGAAGAGCGGCTCGCCGTAAAGCCGGGCGAGGGCAACCTGGTCGATGACTTCGGGCATGGCCGCGACAACGGCAACGCCGTCGTCGGCGATGACTTCGTCCGGCGTGGAGCGGGTGTCATCCGCCGTGGCGGCATCGCCCTGCCGGCGGGCGCTGGAGCCCGGTACGGCGCGAATGACCACTTACTTCACGCGGGTCTGGTAGACGTACGGCTGCTGCGGCACCTTGGCTTCGCCGTACTCGCTGAGCAGGCTGCGATCGAGGTGCTTGTCCCACAGGAGTGCACGGCCGGCGCGCTGCTCGGCCTCCAGCGTCGGCTTCTTCTCCTTCATCTGCTCGATGAAATTCGTGATTTCGGACGTGTAGTGCGGGCGGGCGAAGATGGACATGGCGATAGGGACCTTTGGGCGGATTTTACCGGGTGGAATCCGCCTTGAACCGGCCGTCGGCATGCGTTAGCGTGGCGACACCATTTTTGAACCCAGGAGAAATGCCGATGAAGCGCCGACACACGATGGTCCTCCTCGCCTTGTCTGCCGGCGCGGTCTCGCTGATGGTGGCCTGTACCAGCAGCGGGCCCGCCGCGCAGCAAAGCAAGACGAGCTTCTTCATCACCAGCGTGAATCCCGGCAAGGGCGCCGATTTCGGCGGGCTGGCGGGCGCCGACCGCTACTGCCAGAGCTTGGCGGCCGCCGCGGGCGCCGGCGGGCGCACCTGGCGCGCCTACCTGAGCACCACCCCGGCAGGGGGAGCGCCCGCGGTCAATGCCCGCGACCGCATCGGCGCCGGGCCCTGGTACAACGTCAAGGGCGAACTGATTGCGAGCAACGTCGAGCAACTGCACGGCGACAACAAGATCAACAAGCAGACGGGGCTGACGGAAAAGGGCGACGTCGTCCCCGCGAGCGGCGACCCCGTCAACCAGCACGACATCCTGACCGGTTCGTCGCCCGATGGTCGCGCCGTCAACGATCCCGGCAAGGACACCACCTGCGCGAACTGGACCTCCGGCGGCGACGGCTCGGCGATCGTCGGACATCACAACCGCATGGGCACGAACGCCCCTCCCGCGTCGATGTCGTGGAACTCTTCGCATCCCACGCGAGCCTGCAGCATGGATGCTCTCAAGTCGACGGGCGGCGCGGGACTGCTTTACTGCTTCGCGCAGAACTGAAGTCGCGATCCCGGACCGGGCCGTGGAGCAGCGGCCTTAGACTCGGCGCCACCTATAGACAGTGGAGGCGCACATGGCGCGATCGAGAACCCGCTGGCGCCTGGCGATTGCGCTCCTGAGTGCCGTCTTCTGGCTTGCCGGCTGCGACAACAAGCACATCGCCGAACTGGAGGAGGGCGTGTCCACGGAGGCCGACGTGCGCGCGCGTTTCGGCGAGCCGGAGAACGTCTGGGACTCGCCGCAGGGGCGCGTCCTCGAATACAACCGCCAGCCCCAGGGGCAGAAGAACTACATGATCACCATCGGCGCCGACGGCAAGATGGCCGCGCTGCGCCAGGTGCTCACCCCGGTGAACTTCGACAAGGTGCGGCCCGGCATGCCCATGGAAGACCTGCGCAAGCTGCTGGGCAAGCCCGCGAAGCGAACGCCCTATCCCTTGAAGAAGCAGACCGAGTGGGAGTGGCGCTGGGTCCAGCCGCCGAATTCGCCCATGGTGTTCACCGCCACCCTCGACGACGATCAGCGCGTGGTGAGCGCAGGGTCATCGCCGGACCGCAGCACCGAGGCCAACTAGGGGCTCATCCAGCGTGCGCGGCCGGGCCCGGCGCGCGCGACGCGAGCTCGTCCGCGAAGCCCGATCGCACGATGACCTCCAGCGGCTGGGGCTGCAGCGATTCGATGCGCAGCAGGCCGTCGCGCGACAGCACGGCCTTGTGCACCTGCCGCAGCGCATCGAGCCCCGTGGCGTCCAGCGAGATGAGGTGCATCGCATCGAGCACCACCGTCATGCCGCGCGGCGCGCGTTCGACGGCCTGCACCGCCGGGTCCAGCTTTGCCGCCGCGCCGAAGAACAACGCACCGTAGAGCCTGAAGGTCAGCACCGGCGGCTCCAGCGACACCATCTCGACGCTGAACAAGGTGCTCATGCGGCGCACGAACAAGGCGCAGGCCAGCACGATGCCCGCCTGCACCGCGACCGTGAGGTCGAACACCACCGTGAGAAAGAAAGTGCCCAGCATCAGCAGCCGGTAGTGGCGGCTGAAGCGCCGCAGCATGAACGGCGAGAACTCGCGCCATTCGCCCATGTTCCAGCCCACGTACAGGAGGATGCCGGCGAGCACCGCGAGCGGCACATGGTGCGCAAGCGGCGCAGCCACGAGCACGACCGCCATCAGCGTGAGCGCATGCACCATGCCCGCGATGGGCGAAGTCGCGCCGGCACGCAGGTTGGTGATGGTCCGCGCGATGGTGCCGGTGGCCGGCATGCCGCCGAAGAAGGGAACGACCGCGTTGGCGATGCCTTGCGCCATCAGCTCCTGGTTCGGATCATGGCGCGGCAGGCCGCTGACCTGGTCGGCCACGCGCGCGCACAGGAGCGATTCGATGGCGCCGAGCATCGCGATGGTGAGCGTCGGCGTCACGAGCTGCTTGACCGTCTCCCACGAAAAGTCCGGCAGTGCGAAGCCCGGCACGCCGTCGGGAATGCCGCCGAAGCGTGTCCCGATCGTCTCGACCGGCAGGCTGAATCCCCAGGAGATCAGCGTCAACGTGATCAGGGCGACGATGGGCCCCGGCATGCGCGATCCCGCCCGCGCGGCACGCGTTTCGACGAGGCGCCCCAGCACCCGATGCACGGCATGGCCGACGCGCGTCTTGCCGCGCAGCAACTGCGGCCACGCGAACAGGCCGACGAGGCAGGCGAGCCCCAGCCCGAACGCATGGGGATTGAACGAGCCGAGATGCGTCGCCAGCGTGTGCATCTGCGAGAACATGTCCGCCGGCATCTTCGCGATCGAAAGCCCGAGCCAGTCCTTGATCTGGGAGATCAGGATCAGCACCGCGATGCCGTTGGTGAAGCCCACCACGATCGACAGTGGGACGTAGCGCACCAGCGAGCCCAGCCGGAACAATCCCATCAGGAACAGCAGCACACCGGCGCAGGCGGTCGCGATCAGCAGGTTCGCAACGCCGTAGCGTTCGACGATGCCGTAGACGATCACGATGAAGGCGCCGGCCGGTCCGCCGATCTGCACGGCCGAGCCGCCGAGCGCCGATATGAGGAAGCCCGCGATGATCGCGGTCCAGATGCCGGCCTCGGGCTTGAGCCCCGAGGCGATTGCGAAAGCCATGGCCAACGGCAGTGCCACGATGCCCACCGTCGCGCCGGCGCCCAGATCCTTGAAGAAGCGCTCCCGGTCGTAGCCTGCGAGTGCGTCGATGAGCCTGGGGCGGAAGCCGGCCAGCTTCAGGGGAGAGGTCATGGGGCGCTATTGTGGACGCCCCCTGCGGCTACTTCGAGTCGCCGGGAAGTACCGCATCCGCTGCGGCACCCACCGCCTTGCCGGTGATGCGCACCGTGCCGATCGCCGCGTCGGCCGCAAGCCCGACCGCGCCCGCGCCCACGCTCACCGCGGTGCCCGCCACGCTCGCCGCCGCCCCCGCCACCGCGCAGCCGCTCAGTGCGACGGTGCACCCCAACGCAAGAACCAGCCCCGTGCGTGAAACACCGCGGAACCGGCTCCGCCGGGCCGCAGGTGTTGCCCCCTGCAAGGGGGTGGGCGGCCACACGAAGTGGGCAAGCCTGGGGGTGCGCATCACCGGACTCGCATGCCGGGTGTCGCACCGGGCCAGGGTTCCAGCACATGGATGCCAGGGTTCGCCTTCTCGTCCGCATGGCTCGCGGCCAGCACCATCCCCTCGGAGATGCCGAACTTCATCTTGCGCGGCGCCAGGTTCGCCACCAGCACCGTGAGCTTGCCGACGAGCTGCTCCGGCTGGTAGGCCGAGGCGATGCCCGAGAACACATTGCGCGTCCTGCCTTCGCCGGCATCGAGCGTCAGGTGCAGCAGCTTGGTCGATCCTTCGACCTTCTGGCAGGACACGATCTTCGCGATGCGCAGGTCGATCTTCGCGAAGTCGTCGATGGTGATGGTCGGCGCGATGCCCTCGCCCCCGGGCAGCTCGGTCGCGGCAGGCGCTTCGGCGGCTGGCTCCGGTGGCTCGAAGAGTTGGTCGAGCTGCTTGTCGTCGACGCGCTGCATCAGGTGCTTGTAGTCGTTGATCGCGTGGCCTGCGCCCAGCAGCTTGTCCGCGTCGTCGAACAGCAGCGGCGCGCTGCCCAGGAAGGACTCGACCTGCGCCGCCAGCGCCGGCAGCACCGGCTTGAGGTAGATGGTCAGCAGCCGGAAGGCCTCGATGCAGGTCGTGCACACGTCGTGCAGGCGCGCCTCCATGCCCTCCTTCTTGGCGAGTTCCCAGGGCTTGTTCTGGTCGACGTACTCGTTGACCTTGTCGGCCAGCAGCATGATCTCGCGCAGGGCCCGTGCGTAGTCGCGCCCGTCGTAGAGCGACTGCATCGATGCGGAGGCGCCCTGCAACGTCGCCAGCAGCGCCGCACCGTCGGCCGACACCACGCCCAGCTTGCCGCCGAAGCGCTTGGCGATGAAGCCGGCCGCGCGGCTCGCGATGTTGATGTACTTGCCGATCAGGTCGGCGTTCACGCGGGCCATGAAGTCCTCGGCCGTGAAATCGACGTCCTCCACCTTGGCGTTGAGCTTGGCCGCGATGTAGTAGCGCAGCCACTCGGGGTTCATGCCGATCGAGAGGTACTTGAGCGGGTCGATGCCGGTGCCGCGGCTCTTGCTCATCTTCTCGCCCGAGACGGTGATGAACCCGTGCACGTTGACCTGGCTCGGCGTCTTGCGCTCGCTGAACTGCAGCATCGCGGGCCAGAACAGCGTGTGGAAGTAGACGATGTCCTTGCCGATGAAGTGCACCTGCTCGACCGAGGGATCGGCCACGAACGCGTCGAAGCTCTGCGAGGTGCGCGAAGGATCGTGCCAGTGGTTCGCGGCCTGTCCCTTGTCGAAGTGGTTCTTCAAGCTTGCGAGATAGCCTACGGGCGCGTCGAGCCACACGTAGAAGTACTTGCCGGGCGCGTCGGGGATCTCGATGCCGAAGTAGGGTGCCTCGCGCGAGATGTCCCAGTCGGCCATGCCGGCCTCGAACCACTCGCTGGCCTTCTTCGCCATCTCGGCCTGCAGCTTGCCGTCCTGCGTCCAGCTCTTCAGGAAGTCGACGACCTTCGGATCGGAGAGCTTGAAGAAGAAGTGCTCGGAACTGCGCAGCTCGGGCGTCGCGCCAGTGAGCGTCGAGTAGGGGTTGATGAGTTCCGTCGGCGAATAAACGCTGCTGCACACCTCGCAGGCGTCGCCGTACTGGTCCTTGGCGTGGCACACCGGGCATTCGCCCTTGATGTAGCGGTCGGGCAGGAACATGCCCTTGACCGGGTCGTAGAACTGCTCGATCGTGCGCGTGGCGATCATGCCGCCGGCCTTGAGCTTCCTGTAGATGCCCTGCGCGAGTTCGGTGTTCTCCAGACTGTCGGTCGAGTGCCAGTTGTCGAAGCGGATGTGGAAGCCGTCGAGGTATTCCTTGCGGCCCGCGGCGATCTCGCCGACGAAGGCCTGTGGCGTCTTCCCGGCCTTCTCGGCCGCGATCATGATCGGCGCGCCGTGCGCGTCGTCCGCCCCCACGAAGTGCACCATGTGGCCCTGCATGCGCTGGAAGCGCACCCAGATGTCGGCCTGGATGTATTCCATGATGTGGCCGACGTGGAACTTGCCGTTGGCGTAGGGCAGGGCGGTGGTGACGAAGAGTTTGCGCTGGGACATCGCGAAGGGCGCTTTCGGGAGAGAAGGAAACGGCTGGAAACGGACTGCGGCTGGCGCCTACGCCAGCGGGAGGAGCCGCATTTTAGGTTGCGGGGCTATAGTCTTCGCGTCGACCGAGGATCACCCGTGATCACACAGTACGAAATCACCCTTGCCCAGGCGGCGGACGCGCAGGAGATCGCGGCGCTGTCGCGCGACGCGATCGAGCGTGGTCTCTCGTGGCGATGGACCGAGCGGCGCGTGCGGCGCAGCATCCGCGACGAGGCCACCAACGTGGCCGTGGCCCGGCGCGACGGCGTCGTCCTCGGCTTCGCGATCATGCAGTATGGCGACGACGATGCGCACATCTCGCTCTTCGCGGTGCGCCCGTCGCAGCGTCGCAGCGGCCTGGGCACGGCGCTGCTGGCCTGGCTCGAGACCACCGCGGCCGTCGCCGGCATCCGGACGATCCGCCTGGAAGCGAGGGCGGGCAACGCGGATGCCAAGTCCTTCTACCTCCGGCACGGCTTCACCGAATCGGGCACGAGCCCGGGCTACTACGAAGATGTCGAGGACGCGGTGAGGATGGTCAAGCGCCTGGGGCCGGAGGCCTGAGCGCCGCATCGCGCTCGCGACGCCACGTTCCTGGCGGCGTGCCGACGACGCGCTTGAACGCCCGAACGAAGGCAGCCTCGGACTCGTAGCCGACATCGAGCGCGATCGCCGCGACCGAGGCGCGCGTGTCGACCAGCAGCCGTGCCGCCTTCTGCATGCGCCACTGCGCCAGGTACTGGATCGGCGCCACGCCCACCAACTGCACGAAGCGCTCGTGCAGCGCCGAGCGCGAGAGGCCGACCTGCCGCCCGAGTTCGTCGATCGACCAGTCGTGCGATGGCTGCGCGTGCATCAGCGACAGCGCACGCCCCACGAAGCGATCGCGCAGTCCTGCCAGCCAGCCGGCGCTCTGCGCGGGAAGCTGATCGGCATAGCGTCGCACGGCATCGACGAACATCATCTCGCTCATCCGGGCCAGCATCGCCTCGCCGCCGGCACGCTGCGCATGCGACTCGGCCACGGCCTGCCGGGTGAAGCCGGCGATCCACGCGTTGTCGCCGGTCGCACGCAAGTGCAGCAGGTGCGGCAGCGCGTCGATCAGGGGGTTGAAGGGCTGCAGGTCGCAGCCGAGGAAGCCGCAGACAACGGTCGCGTCCACGTCCGTGTCCGTCGGCGCCGAGCGCATGACGTTCTGGCCGCTGTAGGTCAGGCGCACCGGGAGCTGTTCGACGCTCACGTCGGGGAACCAGCCGAAGTCGCCGTTGCCGCGCATGCCGGGCTGGCTCGACACCACGTGCGCGTCCCCGTGCGGAAACATCACGACGTCGCCGGCGAAGAGCTGGACCGACGGGCCGCCCGGGATGCTCGCCCAGCAACTGCCCTGCGCGACCGCGTGGTACTCGATCACGTGATCGACGCCGCGCATCAGCATCGGCGCGAGCTCCTTCGCCGACGGCGCTTCGGCCGCCCACTCGCGGCAGCCGCTGATGCTGAAGAAGACCGCGCCGCGCAGGCGCACGCCCTGCAGCACATCCGATAGCGTGTCCTGGCTCATCCGGCGGCTACAGCGGAGCTTCGATCAAGTGGCGCGGACAACCGGTCAATCCGAAGGACTGCGCACATGCAACGGAGGACGCGCAGTCAAGTGCCGAGGACGGAGGGCGAAGCAAGGGACCGTGCAGGCAAGAAGAATGAATCCAACCCTCGCGATCGCTACGCGGCGGCCCGTTCTTCAATGCGTTCATATCAGGAGCACCCCATGCAATCCGTGACCTACCTTACGCTGGACAAGGACGTCCGGCAAGCCCGGCAGCCCGAG
Source organism: Variovorax glacialis (assembly GCF_051216375.1). Taxonomy (NCBI): domain Bacteria; kingdom Pseudomonadati; phylum Pseudomonadota; class Betaproteobacteria; order Burkholderiales; family Comamonadaceae; genus Variovorax; species Variovorax glacialis. The sequence goes on from NZ_JBPJZT010000004.1 coordinate 515,352, forward strand.
CTCGCGGCGTTCACTGCGCAGATCAGCGGCGGCGTCCTCGACGCCGCCGACGCGGCCTACGATGAAGCACGCGCGGTCTGGAACGCCGGCATCGACCGGCGCCCCGCACTGATCGCGCGATGCCTGAGCGACGCCGATGTCCAGGCCGCGGTCCGTTTCGCCGCGGCGCACCGGATGCTGCTCAGCGTGCGCGGCGGCGGCCACCATATCGCGGGCAACGCGGTGGCGGAGGGCGGGCTGATGCTCGACATGTCCGGCATGCGCGCCATCCACATCGATGCGGCGAAGCGCACCGCGCGCGTTGGTCCCGGTGCGCTGCTCGGCGATCTGGATCGCGAATCGCAGGCCCATGGCCTGGCGACGCCGCTCGGCATCAACTCGACCACCGGCGTGGCCGGGCTTACGCTGGGCGGAGGCTTCGGCTGGCTCACGCGCCGCCACGGCATGACCGTCGACAACCTGCTTTCCGCCACCATCGTGACGGCCGACGGCGCCCTGCGCACCGCCTCGGCCACCTCGGAGCCCGACCTCTTCTGGGCGCTGCGCGGCGGCGGCGGCAACTTCGGCGTCGTGACCTCGTTCGAGTTCCAGCTGCACCCGGTCGGCCCGGACTTGTACGCCGGTCTCGTCGTCTATCCGATGGCGCAGGCCCGACAGGTCCTGCGCGCCTGGCGCGACTTCACCATGGACGCTCCCGACGAACTCAGCGTGTGGGCCGTGATGCGCAAGGCGCCGCCGCTGCCCTTCCTGCCCGCCTCGGCGCACGGCACCGACGTGCTGATCCTTCCGTTGGTCCACTGCGGTCCCGTCGAGGCGGGAGAGCGCGCGGCCGCACCGGTGATGCGCTTCGGCGATTCCATCGGCACACACCTGGGGCCAACACCCTATGCCGCATTCCAGTCGGCCTTCGATCCCCTGCTGACAGCGGGTGCCCGCAACTACTGGAAGTCGAACAACTTCAGCCGACTCAGCAACGAAGCGCTCGACGTCGTGCTCGCGGCCGCCGGTCGCCTGCCGGGGCCGGAATGCGAGATATTCATCGCCCAGCTCGGCGGCGCCATGGCGCGCGTGAAGCCAACGGCGACGGCCTTCGCCGGCCGCGATGCGAACTACATCATGAACGTGCATGGCCGATGGAGGGACGCAGCCGACGACGAGAAGGTGCGCGCCTGGGCGCGCCGTGCCTTCGAGGAGGCGGCGCCGCACGCCACCGGAAGCGGCTACGTCAACTTCCTGACCGAGGACGAGGCCGAGCGCGTGGCCGCGAGCTACGGTGTGAGCCACGAGCGTCTGCAGGCCGTGAAGCAACGCTTCGATCCGGGCAACCTGTTCCGGATGAACCTCAACATCGCGCCGGCCGCGCTGCCGCTTCGGTGAGTCCGCCATGAGCCGCTTCGACGCCCATGGCTGCCGCGTCACCGGCGCCACGCCGTCCGCCCTGGCTGCGTACGAGCGGGCGCTCGCCGCGTTCCAGAGCTGGCGCGGCGGCGTCGAGGAGGCGCTGGGATCGGCGCTGCAGGAAGGGCCGGCCTTCGTGATGGCCCACGTGCTGCAGGCCTACCTTCTGATCTGCAGCCGCGATCCGCGCCGGGTGCGCTCTGCACGCCCGGTCCTGGAGCGCGCGGCCGGCCTTCCGGCCAATGGCCGCGAGCGGCTGCACCTGGCCGCGATCGCGGCGGCGCTCGCCGACGATTACGAGAGCGCCAAGACCAGGCTCGGCGAACTGCTGGCACAGGACCCGCTGGATGTGCTGGCACTGCAGGTTGCGCACATGTTCGACCACATCACCGGCGACGTCGACAACATGCGCAGCCGGGTGCCCTCCGTCTTGCCGTTCTGGTCGCGCGACCTGCCTGGCTATCACGCGGTGCTGGCCATGCATGCCTTCGGCCTCGAGGAAAACGGCGAGTACGAGCGCGCCGAGGAAGCCGCCTGCGCCGCGCTGGCCCTGGACCCCCTCGACGCCCGGGCCCACCATGCGATGGCGCACGTGTTCGAGATGTCCGAGCGCGCCGATGCGGGCGTGCGCTGGATGAACGCGCACAGCGACGCCTGGAGCATCGACACCGTCGTCGCGAGGCACGGCTGGTGGCACGTGGCGCTGTTCCACATCGCACGGCACGCCTTCGAGGACGCGCGGGCCCTGTACGACCGCCAATGTGCGCGCCGGCCCCTCCGGCCAGATCGGCGACCTGATCGATGCTTCCGCGTTGCTCTGGCGGCTCGAATTGGCGGGTGGCGATGCCGGTTCGCGCTGGACCGAACTGGCGATCGGGTGGAGCGCGTACTTCGATGACGGCTTCTGCAGCTTCAATGACCTGCACGCCATGCTCGCCTTCGTCGGCGCGCGCGACTGGGATCGCGCGGGACGGCTCGAGCGGGCGCTGGTGAGGGCGCAGGCATTGCCCACGCGCCACGGCATGACGACGCGGCAGCTCGGCCTGTCGTCGTGCCGTGCGCTGGTCGCATTCGGGCAAGGCAACGATTCCCTGGCGATCACGCTGCTGGCAAGCCTGCCGGCGCTGGCGCATCGGATGGGCGGAAGTCACGCGCAGCGCGACGTGCTGAACCTGACCCTCATCAGGGCCGTCGAGCGCATCCGCAGGCCGGCACGGCACGGCGGCCGCACCGCACCAAACCGGCAACTCGTGCGCCACAACAGCGCATGAGCTTCGGCCTGCAGGCCACTCGCGGGGGGCTTTCGGTGCGAACCGGGGCCGTGGAAGGCGGATTCCTTTGGCACGGATGTTGCTCGATCACCTGCACTGTTCCGTCGGCACCGTTGCCGCGGATTTACGGTGCCTCCGCTAATGACGGCGGGATTCGAGCGAACTGTGCGCGGTGACGCAAGCGGTTCGCCTGTTCCAACCCGATTCGCATCCGTTCCACGCGGGGGTCCTCTGCAACTGGCTGTCTGACAGCTTCCTTGCGGTCTGCACCCGTCACGAGGGCGGTTGTGTGCAGGATCCGACATGAAGATTGCAGTGATTGGCCACGGCATGGTGGGCCACAAGTTCCTGGAGCAACTCGACGAGCTCGGCCTCGCGAACGCAGAGGTCACGGTGCTGTGCGAGGAGCCCCGTCCGGCCTACGACCGCGTTCACCTCTCCGAATTCTTTGCCGGCAAGACCGCCGAAGACCTGTCGCTCGTCGAGCCCGGCTTCTTCGAGCGCACCGGCTTCACCCTGCGCCTTGCCGCCCGGGCCGCCGCCATCGAGCGGCGCAACAACACCATCACCACCGCCGACGGCGAAGTGCTGCACTACGACAAGCTGGTGCTGGCCACCGGCTCCGCGCCCTTCGTGCCGCCGGTGCCGGGCCGCGACCGGCCGCATTGCTTCGTCTACCGCACCATCGAGGACCTGGAAGCCATGAAGGCCTCCGGCGCACGCTCCCGCACCGGCGTCGTCGTGGGTGGCGGCCTGCTTGGGCTCGAATGCGCCAAGGCCCTGCGCGACATGGGGCTGGAGACGCACGTCGTCGAGTTCGCACCGCGCCTCATGGCCATGCAGGTGGACGACGGCGGCGGTCGCGCCCTGCGCACCGGGATCGAGGCGCTGGGCGTGCACGTGCACACCGGCCGCAACACGGTGGAGATCACCGATGGCGCGACGGCACGGCATCGCATGGTCTTTGCGGACGGCACCTGGCTGGAGACCGACATGATCGTGTTCTCCGCCGGCATCCGCCCGCGCGACGAACTGGCGCGCCAGTGCGTGTTGGCGGTGGGCCCCCGCGGCGGCGTGGCAGTGGACAGCCATTGCCGCACCAGCGATCACGACGTCTATGCGATCGGTGAATGCGCATCGTGGAACGAGCAGGTCTTCGGCCTCGTCGCGCCGGGCTACGACATGGCCCGCGTCGCCGCGAAGCACATCGCCGGGCAGCACGATGCCGCCTTCACCGGCGCCGACATGAGCACCAAGCTCAAGCTCATGGGCGTGGACGTGGCGAGCATCGGCGACGCGCACGGCAGGACACCGAAGTCCCGCGCCTACCAGTACGTCAACGAGCACAAGCAGATCTACAAGAAGATCGTCGTCAGCGAGGACGGCAAGCAGTTGCTCGGCGCGGTGCTGGTCGGCGATGCGGCCGAGTACGGCACCCTGCTGCAGATGGCCCTCAACGGCATCACGCTGCCGGCCGATCCGGAATTCCTGATCCTGCCTTCGAGCGACGGAAAGGCACGGCCCGGGCTCGGCGTGGACGCGCTGCCCGACAGCGCCCAAATCTGCTCGTGCAACAGCGTGACCAAGGGACAGATCTGCGCGGCGGTCGGCGAGGGCGCCTGCACCGTCGCGGAGTTGAAGGCCTGCACCAAGGCCGGCGCCACCTGCGGGGGCTGTGTTCCCCTGGTCGGCCAGGTGATGAAGGCCGAAATGGCGAAGCGCGGCCTGACGGTAAACAACCACCTCTGCGAGCACTTCGCCTACTCGCGCCAGGAGCTGTTCCACCTGATCCGCGTCGGCGAGATCCGCAGCTTCGGCGACCTGCTGGCCCGACATGGCAAGGGCCTCGGCTGCGACATCTGCAAGCCCACCGCCGCCAGCATCTTCGCTTCCTGCTGGAACGAATTCGTCCTCAAGAAGGACCTGGCCGGCCTGCAGGACAGCAACGACTACTTCCTCGGCAACATCCAGAAGGACGGCAGCTACTCCGTCGTGCCGCGCATGCCTGGTGGCGAGGTCACGCCTGAAGGGCTGATCGCCGTCGGCCAGGTGGCGAAGAAGTACGGCCTTTACACCAAGATCACCGGCGGCCAGCGCGTGGACCTCTTCGGTGCGCGCGTCGAGCAGCTGCCGCCGATCTGGGAGGAACTGATCGCCGCCGGCTTCGAATCCGGCCACGCGTACGGCAAGTCCCTGCGCACGGTGAAGAGCTGCGTCGGCTCGACCTGGTGCCGCTACGGCGTCGACGACAGCGTGGGCCTGGCCGTCGAGCTGGAGAACCGCTACAAGGGCCTGCGCGCACCGCACAAGATCAAGTTCGGCGTCTCTGGCTGCACCCGCGAATGCGCCGAGGCCCAGGGCAAGGACGTCGGCATCATCGCCACCGACAAGGGCTGGAACCTCTACGTGTGCGGCAACGGCGGCATGAAGCCGCGGCACGCGGAGCTGATTGCCACCGACCTCGGCAAGGCCGAGCTGATACGGCTGATCGACCGCTTCCTGATGTTCTACGTGCGCACCGCGGACCGCCTGCAGCGCACCAGCACATGGCGCGAGAGCCTCGAAGGCGGCCTGGACTACCTGAAGGGCGTGCTCATCCAGGACACCCTCGGCCTTGCCGACGAACTCGAGGCGCAGATGCAGCGCGTGGTCGACACCTACCAGTGCGAGTGGAAGACGGCCGTGAACGACCCGGCCACGCGCGAGCGCTTCCGCTCCTTCGTCAACAGCGAGAAGCCGGACGAGCACATCGTCTTCGTGAAGGAGCGCGGCCAGAACCGGCCCGCCCGCATCGATGAACGCGCCGAAGCCGTCGACGACGTTGCGACCGCCTGAACACCCGAGGACATTCCCGATGACCACCGAAACGCTTCACTGGACAGCCGTGTGCGCCGCCACCGACATCCTGCCCGACACCGGCGTGTGCGCGCTCGTGGAGGGCGTACACGTCGCGATCTTCCGCGTCGGCCAGCAGCAGGACCTCTATGCCATCGACAACGTCGATCCCAGGGCGAAGGCCAGCGTGCTCTCGCGCGGGCTGGTCGGCAGCCTGGGAGACCGCATCGTCGTGGCTTCGCCGCTCTACAAGAACCACTTCGACCTGCGCAACGGGGAGTGCCTCGAATCACCGGAGTACTCGGTGCGGGCGCATGCCGTGCGCGTGCAGGAGGGCCGCGTGCTCGTTGCGCTCGCGTGATCCCTTCGTCTCCCTCTCTTCACCAGCTTTCATCTTTCGCCGTCTTCAAGGAATCCCCATGGCCTATCTAGCACCCGCCGAGTTCGTCACCAAGATGGTCGACGCCGGCGAATCCAAGCTCCTGATGTCCACCCGCGACACACTCATCCGCTCGTACATGGCGGGCGCCATCCTGGCGCTGGCCGCGGCCTTCGCCGTCACGGTGAGCGTCAACACGGGCAACCCGCTGGTCGGCGCGATGCTGTTCCCGGTGGGCTTCATCATGCTGTACCTGATGGGCTTCGACCTGCTCACCGGCGTCTTCACGCTGGTGCCACTGGCCGTCCTCGACAAGCGCCCCGGCGCGACGTGGCGCGGCTGCCTGCGCAACTGGGGGCTGGTGTTCGTCGGCAACTTCGCGGGCGCGCTGACCGTGTCGGTGTTCATGGCGATCATCTTCACCTTCGGCTTCTCCGAAGGCCCGAGCCTCGTCGGCCAGAAGCTCGGCGCGATCGGCGAAGGACGCACGATCGGCTACGCGGCCCACGGCGCCGCCGGCATGCTGACGCTGTTCATCCGCGGCGTGATGTGCAACTGGATGGTATCCACCGGCGTCGTCGCGGCGATGATGTCCACCAGCGTGTCGGGCAAGGCGATCGGCATGTGGATGCCGGTCATGGTGTTCTTCTACATGGGCTTCGAACACTCGATCGTCAACATGTTCCTGTTCCCCACCGGCCTGATGCTCGGCGGCAAGTTCACGCTGATGGACTACTTCATCTGGAACGAACTCCCGACGGTGCTCGGCAACCTCGTGGGCGGCCTGACCTTCGTCGGCGCGACCCTGTATTCGACGCACTACAAGACGGCGCCGAAGCGCGTCCTGAGCTGAACCATCCCTCGCGTCCCGACGCCTGAAGAAGCCGGCATTGCGCGTGACGCGTGCTGGTGGGGCTGCGCGTAGCGCGGGGCAGTGATCCGCGCCGCTGTCAGCCGCCGATCTGCGCTGTCGCGTCCGCTGCCAGTGCCTTCTCGACGACCGCGCGCGGCAGCGTCGGCGCGAACGATTCGATGAAGGCGTGCACATACCCGCGCAGGTAGTTGCCGCGGCGCACCGCCAGCTTGGTGAGGTTGATGCCGAACAGTTCCCCCGCATCGAGCGCACGCAGCTGCGTGTCGCGCTCGGCCTCGTACGCGATCCCCGCGACGATGCCGACACCCATGCCGAGCTGCACGTAGGTCTTGATCACGTCCGCATCCATGGCGGTCAGCACGATGTTCGGCGCCAGGCCTCGCTCTTCGAAGGCCTTGTCGATGCGCGTGCGGCCGGTGAAGCCGGTGTCGTAGGTGATCAGCGGATAGCGTGTGAGCGCCTCGAGCGTGAGCGTCTCGCCGAGCAGCGCATGGCCGGGCGGCACGATGACCGAGTGCGTCCAGCGGTAGCAGGGCAGGGCCACGAGTTGCGGGCAGTCGCCCAGCGCCTCGGTGGCGATGCCGACGTCGACCTCGCCGCTCAGCAGCATCTGCGCGATCTGCTTGGGCGAGCCTTGATGGAGGTGCAACTTCACGTTCGGAAAGTGCGACCGGAACTCCTGCACCGCCACGGGCAGCGCGTAGCGCGCCTGAGAATGCGTGGCCGCGACCGAGAGCAGGCCGCTCTGCCTGGCCACGAACTCCTGCCCGGCGTGTCGGAGGTTGGTGCTCTCCATCAGCATGCGCTCGATGATGGGAAGCACGTGGCCGCCGGGTTCGGTAAGACCGGTCAGCCGCTTGCCCGCGCGCACGAAGAGCTCGATGCCCAGCTCTTCCTCGAGTTCACGGATCTGCCGGCTCACGCCGGGCTGTGAGGTGTGAAGCGTGTGGGCGACTTCGGTGAGATTGAAGCCGCAGCGCACGGCCTCGCGCACCGAGCGCAGTTGTTGGAAATTCATGATGCTCGAACGAAAAACGGCGCCCGCAAGGGCGTGACGGGCCATTGTCCGCAGAGCCTTCAGATTGGGGAACGACCGATTCGTTGATTCCAAATAGAGAAATCATCTTTGGGCCGCGCCAGGAGCCTTCAATGGCGTCAGGCGCCGGTCGCGAAGCCGGGGTCGAAAGTCGGTCGCACATCCAGCGGCTGCTTGATGAGTCCCACCTGATAGTAGAAGTCCGCCGTGCGTTGCTGGTCGGCGATCACCTGCGCGTCGATGGGCACCCACTTCTGCTCGCGGCGCTCGAACTGCAGCCTGGCCGCCTCGGGCGGGATGCCGATGATCCGCGCGAGCGTTGCGGAGAAGGCGTCGACATTGCGGTACGACCAGGCTTGCGCCTTCACCACCCGTTGCAGGAAGTCCTGCAGCACCGGTCGCTTCGCGGCGATCGCCGCATCGGTGGCCGCGAGGTAGCTGAGGCCGGGCAGCAGGCCGCGCCCGCTGACCAGGACCTTCGCGTGATGGCTGGTCTCGGCCAGCGCGGTGTAGGGCTCCCAGGTCGCCCAGGCGTCGACCGAGCCCTGCGTCAGTGCGAGCTTGGCGTCGGCGGGCGCGAGGAAGCGGATGTTGACGTCCTCCGGTTTCAGGCCCGCCGTGGTGATGGCCTTGAGCGTTACGTAGTGGCCGATCGAGCCGCGGTTGGTCGCGATGCTCTTGCCCTGCAGGTCGGCCGCGGTCTGCAGCTGCGAATCCGGCCGGACCAGCACGGCCGTGCCGTAGGAATCGGAGCGGTTCGCGCCGATCGCCTTCACGCGCGTGCCGGCCGCGAGCGCGAAGATCAGCGGCGCATCGCCGATCGGGCCCGAGTCCACGGCGCCCGCATTGAGCGCTTCGGCCAGCGGCGCGGCGGCGGGGAACTCCGACCACTGGATGTCGTAGCCGAGGCCTTCGAGTCCGCCTGCCGCTTCGAGCAGCGCGCGCAGCCCGCCCTTCTGGTCGCCGGCCTTGAGCACGGGGCGCGATTGCGCATGCAGGACAGCCGTCGGGAGTGCGAGCGCCGCAGCGCCTGCGAGCGAGTGAGTGATGAATTGCCGTCGGGATGCGTTCGTCATTGAATTTCCTTGGAGGACAGCCTCACAGAAGCAGTTCGGGCTCGGCCTCGACCAGCCCTTCGTAGAGGCTCTCGAAGGCGTGCAGCGCACCCTCGGGCCCGCCGATCTGGCCATGCGTGTGGCGTGCGACCGCCTCGTCGATGGGTTGCGGCTTGCCTGCGGCTTCGGCCAGCAGTTGCGTATGGCAGGCGTTGTCGAGCGCGATGTACCACCACGCGGCCGCCTCGACACTGGGTCCCGCGCTCAGGATGCCGTGGTTCTTGAGGATTGCGCCCTTGCGATCGCCCAGCGCCCTGGCGATGCGCAGGCCCTCGCTCTCGTCGACCACCATGCCGGTGAAATCGTCGAAGAGCGCATGGTCGTCATGGAACACGCAGGCGTCCTGCGTGAGCGTGTCGAGCGGGCGGCCCAGGGTCGACCAGGCCTTGCCGTAGGTCGAGTGCGTGTGCGCAGCCGCGATGATCTTCGGGTTGTATTCGTGGATGGCGGCGTGGATCGCGAAAGCCGCCTTGTTGAGCGGGCGATCCCCGACCACCGTCTCGCCCTGGGCATTGACGAGCAGCAGGTCCGACACCTTGATGCGCGAGAAGTGCACGCCCAGCGGGTTGACCCAGAAGTGGTCCGTCAGCTCCGGATCGCGCGCCGTGATGTGACCGGCCAGGCCCTGCGCGAAGCCGAAGCGGGCGAAGAGGCGGAACGCGCCTGCGAGCCGCTCCTGCCGATGCCGGCGCTCGGCCTCGACGCTGGTGCGTGCCGGGGGCGGATCGAACCAGTATTTGTGCTGCGGATGTGGATTGAGGACGAGTCGGCCCCGGGTGCGATCCCCGGTGCGGTCGAGTTCGAGTACGGCGCTCATGCGATCCTTTCTGGCACGTGGATGCATCGACCGCTCAGGCCGCCTTGCGGCGCGCGGCAATGCGCTGGGCCACGAGTTCGCGTGTGCGCGGAATCAGTTCGCGGCCGTAGTCGATGGCGTCCTCCAGGGGGTCGAAGCCGCGGATCAGGAAGGTCGTCACGCCGAGGTCGTAGTAGTCGAGCAGCGCATCGGCCACCTGCTCGGGCGTGCCGACCAGTGCGGTGCTGTTCGAGCGGCCGCCGATCTCCTGCGCGACGGCAGTCCACAGGCGCTTGTCGAGGCGCGTGCCTTTTTCCGCGGCGGCGAGCAGGCGCCTGGCACCTTCGCTCTGCTGTGGGCCGCCGCGGCCGAAGCCTTGCACCACGCGCAGGCGGCGGGTCTCGGCCAGGATGCCGTCGGCGCGCTCCCAGGCTTTCTCCTCGGTTTCCGCGAGGATCGGACGGAACGACACCGAGAAGCGCACGCTGCGGCCATGCTTCGCAGCTTGGGCGCGCACGCGGCCCGTGAGTTCGCGCGCCTGGTCGAGCGATTCGCCCCACAGCGCATACACGTCGGCATGCTTGCCGGCGACAGGGATTGCCGCCTCCGATGCACCACCGAAGTAGACCGGCACATGCGGCCTGCCATTGAGCGACTGCGCCGGCTTCACTTCCGAGAAGGCGTCCTTGAAGCGGTAGTGCGCGCCTTCATGGTCGAAGGGCCTGTCGCTGGTCCACACCTTGCGCAGCACGTCGAGGTATTCGTCGGTGCGGGCGTAGCGCTGGTCGTGGTCGAGCCAGTCGCCGTCGCGCTTCTGCTCTTCGTCCGAGCCGCCGGAGATGTAGTGCACGCCGAGCCGGCCGCCGCTGAACTGGTCGAGCGAGGCGAACTGCCGCGCTGCGAGCGTCGGCGCGACGAAGCCCGGCCGGTGCGCCAGCATGAAATGGATGCGCTCGGTCACCGAGGCGGCATAAGCCACGGTCAAGGTCGCGTCGGGGCTGGTCGAGTGGTGCGGCACCAGCACGCGGTCGAAGCCGGCCTGCTCGTGGGCCTGCGCGAAGGCACGGACGTAGTCGCGGTCGATGGCAGGGCCGCGTGCGGGGTGGATCTCCGAGACCTTCTGGGCCTGGATCATGCCGATGAATTCGATGTCGCTCATGGGTGCGTCCTTGGTACGAGAGAGAGGAATGAACAAAGGGGTCAGGCCGGATTGCCGCGCGATAGCGCAGGGCCGAAGCTGCGGTCCCACAGCGGCGCAACGTCGGTCGGGCCGTCGAGCACGCCGAGCTTCAGGAAGGTGTCGGCCACCTCCTGGTGGCTGCGCACCACGGCGTTGGTGACCGGGCCGAGCCCGTAGTCGTTGCTGCGGCCGTTGAAGAGTTCGATCAGGTCGCCGACCGGCACGCGCGTCTCGGCGGATTGCGCCTTGGCGTAGTCGAGGTAGTTGTCGTTGGCCCAGGCGTAACCGCGTTGCAGGCGCAGCAGGAAATCGGTGATGGCGGCATGGCGCAGCGGGTCGTCCACCGCGCGCGGATTGGCATAGACCGGGAAATCGCCGGAGAGATAGCCCTTGCCGGTCTTGATGGTCCTTGCGCCGTACTGCGTGCGCGCGAGCTGGCCGTTGTAGCCGTAGATGGCCCAGGCATCGAGGTCGCCGCGCGCGAAGGCCGAGAGCCCATCGGCGGGACTCAGGTTGATGGGCTGGATGTCGCTGAACGAGAGACCCACGTCGGCAAGCTGCTTGCTCAGGTAGTAGTGCGCGGTGGTGGCGCGCACATAACCCACGCGCTTGCCTTTGAAGTCGGCGACGGACCGGATCGGCGCATCCTTGCGTGCCAGCGTCGCCTGGTTGTTCAGGTCCTCGTGAATCACGGCAATGAAGCGCACCTGGGCCTTCTGGCGCGCGGCGAAGGTGGCGGGGATCTCGCTGCCCGAGCCCACGTCGAGCGCGTCGCCCTGGATGGCTTCGATGTGGAGCACGCCGTTGTTCAACTCGCGCCAGTCGATCCTGTAGGGCGTCTTCCCTTGGCCCGAGGCTTCGATCAGCGGGCGCCAGAGGCCCTTGTAGGTGCCGATGCGCAGCGTGACGCCGGAGAGGTCGGCGGCCGTCGCCGCGACGGCGGAGGCGGCCAGCGGACCCGCCGCGCCCAACGCAGCGGCCGCGCCCGCGGCCTGCAGCCAGCGGCGGCGCGACCAGACGGCGGCAAGGTCGGGATGAAGAGGGAATGTCATGAAGCTCGCGCCTTCCGTGTCGCTTTGAGGAGAGGCGTGACCGTAATGCGCGGCGCATCGAAAGCGAACGCAGAAAAATGAGTTTGGATATGCGGCTTCCGTCGTTTTCCTGTGCGGCGGCTGGGGCTAAGGTCCTGCCCCATGAGTTCACAAGTCCTGCGCCGCCTGGTGGCCGCGCCCGAATCGGACGACGCGTTGCTCGCGCGCCTGTCGTCCCAGTTCGCCGAGACCGCGGCCGATCACGATCGCAGCGGCGCCTTTCCGCGCGAGAATTTCGCCGCGTTGCATGAGAACGGGCTCGTCAGCCTCGTGGCACCGCGCGCGCATGGCGGCGGCGGTGCGTCATTGAAAGGCGCGCGCCGCGTGCTGGCATCCGTGGCCTATGGCGAGCCCGCCACTGCGTTGATCCTGACGATGACCTGGCTGCAGCACCTTGCGATCGGCCGCACCGACAGCCGTTGGCCGCCTCATCTGCGAGAACGCGTGTTGCGCGACGCGGTGCGCGACGGTGCGTTGATCAACGCCTTGCGCGTGGAGCCCGCGCTGGGCTCGCCCGCACGCGGCGGCCTGCCGGCCACGACCGCGCGCATCGAAGGCGATCAGTGGAGGCTCGACGGACACAAGCTCTACACGACCGGCGTCGAGGGACTGAGCTGGCTGTCGGTCTGGGGCCGGACGGATGAAGCCTCGCCGCGCGTCGGCGTGTTTCTCGTTCCGCGCAATGCGCCCGGTGTTCGCGTGATCGCGAGCTGGGACCACCTGGGCCTTCGCGCATCGGGCAGCCACGAGGTGGTCTTCGAGAACGTCGCGATCCCGCTCGACCATGCGGTCGACCTGCGCGCGCCGGCCGAGTGGGCGCCCGATGCCGGCAGCCAGACCGACATCGACGCGCATGCCACGCAGCAGGCCTGGATGGTGGTGCTGCTGGGCACGCTCTACGACGCGGTGGCGCGGGCGGCGCGCGATTGGCTGGTCGGCTTCCTCAACCTGCGCGCCCCGAGCGGACTCGGTGCATCGCTGGCGACGCTGCCGCGTGTGCAGGAGGGCGTCGGCGAGATCGAATCGCTGCTGCGGACCAGCCGTGTCCTGCTCGATCACGCGACCGCCGAAGTCGATGCAGGCCGCGCCCCTTCCGCATCGGAGAGCGGCTTGCTGAAATACGCCGTCACCACGCAAGCGATCCGCGCGGTGGAACTGGCGCTGCAGCTGAGCGGCAACCACGGGCTCACGCGCCAGAACCCGCTCGAACGCCACTATCGCGACGTGCTGTGCAGCCGCATCCACACGCCGCAGAACGACGCGATCCTGGTCGCCGCCGGCAAGGGCGCACTGGCGCGATGAGTGCGCGACTGCGCGATTTCGTCATCGCTTTCGGCCGGCTGCTCGATACGAATCCCGACGAGCCTCGCATCGTGGAAGAGGGCGGGGCGTTGCTGCGCGGTCTCGTGGCGCGCGACGACTGGCTGCCGGATGCCTTTGCGAAGCCGCATCCCGGGCGCTATCAGCAGTACCTGTTGCATGTCGATGCGACGGAGCGCTTTTCGGTCGTGAGCTTCGTGTGGGGACCGGGGCAAGCCACGCCCGTGCACGACCACACGGTATGGGGCCTGATCGGCATGCTGCGCGGCGCCGAGATCAGCCAGAGCTATCGCGAGAGCGACGGCCTGTTGCTGGCCGAGGGCCCGCCGGTGCGTCTCGCGCCGGGCGATGTCGAGGCCGTCTCGCCGGGCATCGGTGACGTGCACCGCGTGCGCAACGCCCACGACGACCGCGTGTCGGTCAGCATCCATGTCTACGGCGCGGACATCGGCAAGGTCCGGCGTCATACTTATCCAACTGGGGGCGGGCGCAAGCCCTTTGTCTCCGGCTATTCCGAATCGCCTCCGTGCCCGCTTGATTCCATCCCATGACCGCCACTCTCTCCGTCAGCGCCGTGCGCGCCCATCTGCTCGCACGCGACGAGATCGCCTTGCTCGACGTACGCGAGGAAGATCCCTACGCACAGGCCCATCCGCTGTGGGCTGCGAACCTGCCGCTGTCGCGCATCGAGATCGACGCCTGGCGCCGCATTCCGCGTCGCGACACCCTGATCGTGGTCTATGGCGCGCATGAGGGAAGCGACCTCGCGCCGCTCGCGGCCGCGCGGCTCTCCGAGCTGGGCTACACCCAGGTGCACCTGCTCTCAGGCGGGCTCGACGGCTGGCGTGCAGCCGGCGGCGAGCTGTTCCGCGATGTCAACGTGCCGAGCAAGGCCTTCGGCGAACTGGTGGAGCACGAGCGCCATACGCCCTCGTTGTCGGCGCAGGAGGTCAAGTCACTGATCGAAGCGCGTTCCGACGTGGTTGTGCTCGACGCGCGGCGTTTCGACGAATACCAGACCATGAGCATTCCCACGGCGACCAGCGTGCCGGGCGCCGAACTGGTTCTCCGTGTGCGCGAGCTGGCGCCCGATCCGCGGACGCGGGTGATCGTCAACTGCGCCGGCCGCACCCGCAGCATCATCGGCACGCAATCGCTGGTGAACGCGGGCATTCCCAATCCGGTCACGGCGCTGCGCAACGGGACCATCGGCTGGAAGCTGGCCGGGCAGGTGCTCGACCACGGCGCGGCGCGTCGCGCTCCCGAGGCGGGTGAGGCGAATCGCGTCGTCGCGCAGGCGAATGCGCAGGACGTCGCCCGGCGCGCGGGCGTGCGCTGGATCGGCCTGGAAGCGCTCGCGACGCTCGAAGGGCCGGGCCGCACGGTCTACCGCTTCGACGTGCGGACGCCTGAGGAGTACGAGACGGGCCATCTGCCCGGCTTCGCCAGCGCGCCCGGTGGGCAACTTGTGCAGGAGACCGACCACCACGTTCCTGTGCGCGGGGCGCGCATCGTGCTGGCCGATGACGACGGCGTGCGCGCACCGATGACCGCTTCGTGGCTCGCGCAGATGGGATGGGAGGTGTATGTGGTGGCGCCGCAGTCCGCGGCTGCACGCAGCGAGCAGGGCACGGCGCCGGCCGACCATCCCGCCGCGCCGTCGGTCGCCGGGATCGCGCCGGACCGGTTGGTTGAGGTGCTCGGAATTTCATCGCAAGACACCGTGGTGATCGACGTCACGACCAGCGCCAACCACGCGAAGCGCCACATTCCGGGCGCATGGTTCGCGATCCGCGCCCAGCTTGCGCACGCGCTGGACGTCGTTCCTGTCGCTCGGCGCTATGTGCTCACCTGCGGCAGCAGCCTGCTGGCTCGCTTCGCGGCCGTCGATCTGCGCGCGTTGCTCGCTGCGCGCGGGCGGGATGCCGAGGTGCTGGTTCTCGAGGGCGGCAATGCCGCATGGTTCGCCGCGGGGCTGCGTGCGGAAACCGGATGGACGCGGCTTGCGACGCCTGCAACCGATCGCTACCGGCGCCCGTACGAAGGCACCGACGCACCGGCGGAAGCGATGCAGGCGTACCTCGACTGGGAATTCGGCCTCGTTGCGCAACTGGCTGCCGACGGCACGCACCACTTCAAAACGATCTAGATCGGGGCGGGCATGCGCTCGCCTCCAGACTGCCATGACGGCGCTTCAGCGCCGGGATAGCCGGGCGCGTCTCATCACTCGAAGGAGACGATGCCTTCTTGATTCGATGTTATGTATATTCATCGCTCTCAAGAAAAATAGAGAACGGCAGAGGAAGCCGGACACAAATGAATAGCCTACACATCCCGACACGGCTCGGCCGTGTGCTGTCGCGTTGTCGCGCCTGCCCGACAAGCCCTGAACCTTCGCGGTTCACCGCACCTGCCCCCAAATCCGACCCCATCGCGTATTGCGTTGCCCGCTGATTCGCCAGCGTGATCTGACGCCGCCGCAGGCCATCGAGGCCTGCGGCGCTCGCCTGCGCATCGGCTAGTCGCGACCCGACACACATTCGCCTCCCGTCGCTACCCGGCTCGCCGCCTGGACAGCGGCGGACCCGCATGGCGCATGAGAGAGAAATCAACCTGAAGGAGGCCCTGGCATGTTGAGCAACCGAACCTTGTCCGTCGACTCGCCTGCGATGCCGCGGCACCTCGGCGCGCCCGCACTCGACCCCGTGCGCCTGTCCGGCCGAGAGGGCCTCAACAGCTTGTTCGAATACGAACTCCTGCTCAAGACACCGGATGCGCTGAATCTCGGCGCCAGCGCCGCCGCCGACTTCAACCTCGACGACTTCATCGGCCGCGAGATCAGCTGCAGCATCCAACTCGACGGCTCCGGTCGGTTCCTCCCCGGCGTCGTTGGCGCAAGCGTCAACAGCATCGGCGCAGGCGTGCGCCAGATCAACGCCCTCATCGCCGACGCTGCGTGTCTCGGCGAAGAAGGCCGCCACATCGAGTACCGCTTGACCCTGCGCCCCTGTCTGCACCTAGCGACATTTCGCACCGACTGCAAGGTCTTCCAGAACAAGACGGTCGTCGACATCCTTGATGAGTTGCTAGGCGACTATGACTTCCCCGTTGACAAGCGCCTCATCGAAACCTACCCCCAGCGCGACTACCAGACTCAGTACAACGAAAGCGACTTCGAATTCTTCGAGCGCCTTTGCCAGGAATGGGGCATCAGCTACTTCTTCGACCACTCCGAAGGCAAGCACCGGCTCGTGCTCATCGACAACATGGGCGCGTACAAGGAGAACGCGAGCGAGGCCTATCGGCAAGTCGAGTACCACACCGCGGGCTGGAGGCCCGACGCCGAGTACATCCACAGCTTCGTCCCCCGGAACGAGCTCACCAGCGGGCACTACACCACCAGAGACTACGACTACACCCGGCCGCGCGCCGATCTCACCTTGACTCGCAGCGACCCGCGACCCACCGGGCAGGCTGACGGCGAGGTCTACAAGTGGCACGACAGCAGCGCCGGTAGCCACTACGCTCAACCCAAGGCCGGCGCCGCCGACGTCAACGACCCGCACGAAGAAGGCCGCCACTTGTTACTGCTGCGCATGCAGGCACTGCGCACGCATGGGGCACGCGCGAAGGCCTGCGGCAACCTCCGGGGCATGGTGCCGGGCTGCACCTTCAGGCTCGCGCAGCACCCGCGCCAGCAAGCCAACGTCGAGTACCTGATCCTCGATGCACTGCTCCTCATCGAAGACGTGGCGCAGGACAGCCAGATCAAGGACGCGGTGCCGGGCCGTTCTCAGCAATGGCGAGTCGAAGTCGACTTCACTGCGCACCCCGTCAGTGAGCCGCTTCTCCCCGCGCTGACCCGGAAGAAGCCCCACAACTACGGCCCGCAAAGTGCGCTTGTCGTCGGCCCCGAAGGCCAGAACCTGTGGACCGACGAGTTCGGCCGCATCAAGGTGCAGTTCCCCTGGGACCGCGTCGGCGGCAGGAATGCCAACAGTTCATGCTGGGTGCGCGTCTCTTCCCCCTGGGCCGGCAACCAGTTGGGCGGCATCCACATCCCCCGCATCGGCCAGGAAGTCATCATCGACTTCATGGGAGGCGACCCCGACCTGCCGATCTGCACGGGACGCGTGCATAACCAGTCCAACCTGCCACCGTGGACCTTGCCGAGCCATTCGGCGCTCTCCGGCTTCCGGTCGAGAGAGCTTACAAAGGAAGGCGGCAACTCGGCGGCGGGCCGCTCCAACCACTTGATCCTCGACGACACCGAGCAGAAGATCCAGGCCCAGCTGAAGAGCGACCACAAGAGCTCCAGCCTGAGCCTCGGCCATATCGCCCGCATCGACGACAACGCCGGGCGCAAGGACGAGCGTGGCGAGGGCTTCGAGTTGCGCACCGATGCGCACGGCGTCATTCGCGCCAAGGATGGCATGCTCATCAGCACCGAGGCGAGAGCCAATGCCGCGGCCCATGCCAAGGATCTCGGCGAAACCCTGCAGCGCCTCACTCAGGCGCGCGAGCGGCATGAGACTGGGTTCGACGCCGCCGCTCAGGTCGACGCGCAGAAGAATGGCGACCAGGACGAAGTCGGCCGCGCCCTCAAAGCCCAGAACGACGACATCGAAGGCAAGCGCAGCGGCTCCGCAGAGAAAGGCCAATTCCCCGAACTCTCCGAGCCGCACCTTTTGCTGGCCAGTCCGGCAGGCATCGAGACCACCACGGCGGGCAGCACACACATTGCCAGCGATGCGCACACCGCCCTCACCAGTGGCGAGCACATCAGCCTGAGCAGCGGCGCCTCGTTGCTCGCGGTAGCGCTGGACGCGATCAAGCTCTTCGCGCGGCAAAGCGGCATGCACATGGTGGCCGCGCAGGCCGATATCGATATCCAGGCGCTCTCCAACTCGATCAACATGCTCGCCAAGCTGCAGATCACGGAGACGGCCGAGCGCATCACGATCCGGGCCAAAGAGGAGTTGCGGCTCGAAGGCGGCGGCAGCTACAGGGTGCTCAATGCGCAAGGGATAGGCAAGGGCACCTCGGGCGACTATGTCAACCATGCGGCCTCGCACACCTTCGTGGGGCCTGACAACGTGCAAGTGCCGCAGTTGCCCAGCGCGGACGTTACGAAGACTCCCGGCACGCTGCTGCTGCGATTGGGATCCCATGCGCAGAACGGCTACGTGTTCGCGGGCGAGCCGTACGAGCTCTTCAGAGGCGGGGTTTCCATCGGTCACGGCATCACCGACGAACACGGGCAAATCCTCGTCAAGGACCACAAGAGCGGTACGGCCTCGTACGAGGTTCGCCTGACCAATGGCGCCAGGTTCGACCTTCGCGTCCACGACAGGCTCAACGACTCCGCCGAGCACCGGCTCGCCAACAAAGGCTTCCGCGCCGCGCGGGACACCGGGGGGCGCCATGAGGACTACGGCGTTGACCAGGAAGGAAACGAAGCATGACCAAGCTGCAGGCTCAGAACGCCAACACCTCTCACATCGACGAGCGCCGGCGCACCGCTGACCTCACCGTTCAATGGCGGCTGGAGCGCGATGATGCGACCCATCCGGTGCATGCCAACAATGCGTTGGACGTCTTCATCTGCGGAGAGAGCGCCTTCAAGAAGATCGCCGAAGACATCGAGGCCGCCGAGCACTCCATCGACCTCGTGTGCTGGGGTTTCGATCCCGGCATGGCACTCGTCCGCGACGATGCGGGGGAAACCTGGCATCGGGGCCAGCCCTTTGGCAGCCTGCTGGATGCTGCAACTGCGCGCGGCGTCAGGGTGCGCTTGCTCGTGTGGTACGACAGACTGGCCAGCGCCAAGCAGAACAACATGCCCGGCTTCACCGGCGATCAGCGCGGGGGGTATTGGGTGAGCCCGACCACCACCACCCCCGAGGACCGGGCGGTCGTCGGCCTCGGCAGCCCACTCCCAGCCTTCGGAGGAACAGACTGGCGCACCGCCGAACAGCAACGTCACGACTACTGCGTTGGATGGTGGCGCAAAGTCATGGCGCCCACTGACGAGGGCGACACCAGCGTGCACATCGAACTCAAACTGCGCGGGGGCAGCAGTACAGAGCAGGTGCGCAACAGCCTCGCGCATCCTGAGAGCAAGGAAGAACCTCCCAGCCCGCTGGCCGGAAGCGCGCCCGTGGTCGGCAACGAGAAGGCCCTGCTGGAGAAATTCGCTACCCATCACCAGAAAACCATCCTCATCGACTACGCGTGGAAGACGGAGAAAAGGCGGTCGGGTACCCGCGTGTACCCCAAGCGCGTGGCCGCAGGTTGTGTGGTGCATGCCCGACGCAAGTACGACGAGCTGGCCAAGGCTGGAACGAGTCCGGTGGCCGAGGCGGCGATCAAGCGTTTGGCCCAGATCTACCACGTCGAAGGAAACTTCGCAGGAATGCCTGCGGACCATCGACATGAAGGGCGGCAGAAATTGATCAAGCCGCTATGGGAGGAGTTCAAGCGGTGGCTCGAACTCGAGCGGCGCCGCGTGCCCGACGGGAGCAGCATCGCAGCGGCGATCGATTACAGCCTCAACCACTGGGAGCAACTCACCCGTCATCTCGACGACGGCGAAGTCCCGATGGACAACAACTTCCTGGAGCGGCAGATCAAGCCCTGGCAGATGGGGCGCAAGAACTGGCTCTTCGCCGGAAGCGCACTCGCCGGCCAGCGCGCTGCAGTGGTGATAAGCCTGGTTCAGTCGGCCAAGCTCAATGGACACGATCCTTGGCAATACCTGCGCGACGTCCTCGCGAGGCTGCCGACCCACTTGAACAGCCGGATCGAGGAGTTGCTGCCCCACCGCTGGCGCGTCCGCGAACTCAGCGAGCCAACGTCCACATGAAGAACTTCGAGGCACTGATCGACGACGGCGGCGACATCACGATCGGTGCGATCGGATCGATCCACTGCGCAGCCACTGCCGCCGATGATCACAATGCGATGGCCATGCTCGTCAGGCGCGAAGGCGAGACTCTCAACGCGCTGCTCAAGCGGCTGGACAAGGCCATCGCCAAGTTCTACGAGGACGGAACAGTCATCGACGAGATCAACGACCCCGCGGAGTGAGCAGCGCCTCGGTCAAGGTGGGACGGCAAGACGCTCACGCCGTACGTGGTGCCGCGAGACACCGAGCACGCCATCCGGATCGTGGAAGAGGCGATGAAGCTAGGGATCCCGACGGCGTTCGATGCGATGGGCACATACCACCAGCGAGGGTTGGGTGTAACCGGGGACGTCAGCCGCGCCTATGCGTTCTGGGAATTGGCTGCGGACATGGGTAGCCCGAGTGCGCAGGCGTTTCTGGGACGCGCCTTGCTCGGGGGTTACGACAACCCAAAGGCTGGCATGTGGAGTAACAAGCCCGTCGCCCTCAAGTTGCTGGAGTGTGCCTTTGCGCAGGGCAATGGCAAGGCGGCCTACGAGTTGGGACTTGAATATCGTGTCTTTGATCGAGACTACGGAAAAGCGCTCCCGATTCTGCATCAAGGTGCTAAGTATGGCAGCGAACAATGTGCCCGTGCCCTTGCGGTTCTATTTGGCGGTGCGGAGATGGCGAAGGGTGGTCCATCCCCGGACCCGGCTCGCGCAAAGCGTTATAGGTCGCTCGCTCGCGCCTTGTACTCCAATCCCGATTTGCGCTTCCCCAATCTGGACAAGGTTGTCCCGCTGCCGCCCGCCAAGCTCCCCCAATGGGACATGAGCAAGCCGCGGACCCTCATCGATGCAGCCAAGCAGGTGGTTCCGGCACCAACCGTCAAGCCCACGCCGGGCTCGCAACGCACAGGCCGCGCCCACATTCCGCAAGGCTACGCACTGCCGAGTCAACCCCTGATCCCCGCCGCCGAGTGGCATGGACGGTTCGACCGCCGTCAGGCGCAGATGCCACCTCTGCCCGATGGCGAGACAGTCCCTTACTCTGGCTACTGGCTCGCGCAACTGACCCAGTCCGTGCGCGAGTTCCAGCGTGAATGGAATCAGCGCCAGGTGCCCTTGCGCTATGCACGGGGTGAAGCGTTCGACTCGCCCGACCGCCGCAGCCTCGGCGAGTACGCCGCGGTGCTCGGCGTGCAGTGGCACTACATGGGTGAACCAGTCAAGTTGGCCGCCCCTGCGCCACCCGCCGCAGTGGCGCGTGGCATCGCCCGCATGGGCCGCATGCCGATGCCGCTGGTCACCTGCCAGGGCAGCAGTCCCTGCCCGCGCACGGGCATCTGGGAGCCCCGGATCGAAGGCGAACATGCGCTCGCCAAGGTCTTCCACGAGATCAGTCGTCAGGCCTACATGGAGAAAGGCAAGCCCTTCCCCGATCCACGCTACGCGCATTTGGACATCGAGCCGAGTCACGTCCGGTGGCTATGGGTCGACAACGCCAACGAGCCTGCTGCGGTGGGCACGCAGATCACGCTGAGCGATCTGCACGACGGGCATGGCAAGCCGCTGGCCTGATGAATCGGCGTATGCGACTGATCCGTGTTGCCTGCTGCCTGCTGGTGGGCCTTGGTGTACTTTCTGCGTGCTCCGAGTCTGCCCCAGTCATCCCTCCGCTGCCGCGCAACATGGCGCTGAAGGCGTTCGAGCCGCACCGGCAGGATTTCGTCTGCAAGCATGAAGCCGATGCGGTGCCGGCCATCGATGCGCAAGCCGAGGCGTGGTTTCAGGAAGGTCTACATGCGACCAGCCGCGACCTGTGGCCCAACCAGCGCGACTATCCGAAGGCGGTGGAACTGTGGCAGAAGGCGGCCGAGCGCAAGCACTGGAAGGCCATGATGAACCTCGCTGGTGTGCTGATTGAAGGCGATGGCACGGAGCCCTATGTGGTACCGAGAGACACCGAGCGCGCCATCCGGATCGTGGAAGAGGCGATGAAGCTTGGCATTCCGGCGGCCTTCGATGCGATGGGCACGTACCACCAGCAAGGGCTGGGTGTGGGCGGTGACACCAGCCGCGCTTATGCGTTCTGGGAATTGGCTGCGGACATGGGAAGTCCGAGTGCGCAGGCGTTTCTGGGTTATGACCTCTCGGCGGCCTATGACAACCCGAAGGAGCTCTTCTGGGACAACCGCGTCGTAGGACTGAAGATGCTGGAGTGCTCGTTTGCACAGGGAAGCGGGAATGGCGCAAATAAACTGGCGCGCGTTTACAGACGGGACAAGACACCAGAAGGGTGGGCCCGGACGATCCGCGTGCTTCACGAGGGTGTCAAGTTCGGTTGTGAGAAATGCGCTAGCTCGCTCGCAGTTCTTTTCGGAGGCGCGGAGATGACAAAGGGCGGCCCGTCCCCAGACCCCGGCAGAGAAGACCGCTATATGGCCTTTGTGGACGCTCTGTATCAGAACCCCGACCTTCGCTTCCCCAACCTTGACAAGGTTCTGCCGTTGCCTCCCGCCAAGTTCTCCCAATGGGACATGAGCAAGCCGCGGACGCTCATCGATGCAGCCAGGCAGGTGGTTCCTGCTCCAGCCGTCAAGCCCACGTAGCCGGATCCGCGGTGTCCCTGAAAAGTGGGTAAAGGGGCTGTCCCGAGAGGCCCTGCGCCCAGCAGCACTAGACTAGCCGCCATTCAGGAGTTTCCAATGGCAGTTACGCAAGAAGCGCTCGCGGAGGCGCTCAAGTCGGTTCTCGATCCCAATACCGGCAAGGATTTCGTCAGCACGAAGGCGTTGAAGAACGTGCAGATCCAGGAAGGCGATGTGTCCTTCGACATCGAGCTGGGTTATCCCGCGAAGAGCCAGATCCCTGCGATGCGCCAGGCGCTGGTGGCTGCCGCGAGGACGCTGCCGGGCGTCGACAACGTCTCGGTCAACATCGTGACCCGGGTCATCAGCCATGCCGTGCAGCGCGGCGTGCAACTGATGCCCAACGTGAAGAACATCATCGCCGTGGCATCGGGCAAGGGCGGCGTCGGCAAGAGCACGACCGCGGCCAACCTTGCGCTCGCCCTGGCGGCCGAAGGCGCGACCGTGGGGCTGCTCGATGCCGACATCTACGGTCCGAGCCAACCCATGATGCTGGGCATCGACCGCCGCCCCGAGAGCGAGGACGGCAAGACCATGAAGCCGCTGGAGAACCACGGCGTGCAGGTCATGTCGATCGGCTTCCTGGTCGACCAGGACGAGGCCATGATCTGGCGCGGCCCGATGGCCACGCAGGCGCTGGAGCAGTTGCTGCGCCAGACCAACTGGCGGGACCTCGACTACCTCATCGTCGACATGCCGCCGGGCACCGGCGACATCCAGCTCACGCTCTCGCAGCGCGTGCCGATGACGGGCGCGGTGATCGTCACCACGCCGCAGGACATCGCGCTGCTGGACGCGAAGAAGGGCATCAAGATGTTCGAGAAGGTCGGCGTGCCGATCCTCGGCATCGTCGAGAACATGGCGGTGCACGTGTGCTCGAACTGCGGCCACGTGGAGCACATTTTCGGCGCCGAAGGCGGCAAGAAGATGGCTGCGCAATACGACATGGACTACCTCGGCGCACTGCCGCTGGACATCAACATCCGACTGCAGGCCGACAGCGGCACGCCGACGGTGGTGGCCGATTCCGATGGGGAAGTCGCGGGCATCTACAAGGCGGTCGCACGTCGTGTGGCAGTCGGCATCGCCGAGAAGGCCAAGGATTTCTCGGCCAAGTTCCCGACGATCACGGTCAGCAAAGACACCTGAAATGTTGCTCGCCCCCAGGCTGCGCGCACTTCGTGTCGCTTCGCCCGTAGGGGAGGGTCCTTGCGGGCTCGGTGAACTCGGATGAATCTGCTGGCCTCGATGCGCTATCTCGTGGCGCTGGACGAGCATCGCCACTTCGGTCGGGCGGCGCAGGCCTGCCACATCACGCAGCCGGCGCTGTCGAACGCGTTGCGGGCACTGGAGACCGAGTACGGCGTGGTGATCGTGCGGCGCGGGCGGACCTATGGCGGGCTCACGCACGAGGGCGAGCGGGTTCTGGCGACGGCGCAGCGCATGCTGCACGAGAGCGAGGTGCTGCAGCAGGAACTGCGCAGCGAGGAAGGTCGCCCTTGCGGGCAGGTTCGCATGGCTGCGGTGCCGACGGCCGTGCCGATGCTGGCGCGATTTGCGGCGATGCTGCAGCAGCGGCATCCGGGCATCGTGCCCTCGGTGCTGTCGATGAGTTCGCAGGAACTCGAGACGGGCCTCGACAGCCTGTCGGTCGATCTCGCGCTGGGCTATACCGAGCGCATGCAACTGCGCGAGGTCAGGCTGGAGGCATGGCCGCAGTGCGTCGAACACTATTTCCTGCTGTGCCGCGCTGAACGCCCTGCGGCTGAAACGCTGCAGATCGGCGACGCTGTGTCTTGGGCAGAGGCGGCACGGCATCCGCTCTGCCTTCTCGCACCGGACATGCACAACCGCTTCATCGTCGACCAGGCGTTCGCCAACGCAGGCGTCGCGGTGACGCCGGCCATCGAGACCAACTCGGTGCTCGCGCTCGTGCTGGCCGTCGAGGCCGGCGAGGTGTGGAGCGTGCTGCCGGGCGCGATGGTCGCGGCCGTGCGCAGCCATCGCGACCTGGAAGCGCTGCCGCTGGTCTCGCCGGATGTGAGGACGCCGATCGGTTTCATGACGCAGCAGGGCGTGCGGCCTTCGCGTGCCCTCGCGGCCGCGCTCGACCTGTTGCAGACGCCGCAATGGCGCGCGCAGGTCGATCTGCACAGCGGGGCGCTCGACGGCTGAGCAACCGTCGCGGCGACCCGACGGTTCCGGATTCCGGACCCGGAAGCTATGTGAAACCCGCTTGACCTCTTGTAACAACTGCGTCGAAACTCCTCGCCACCCCGGATGGGGTCTCCAATTTCAACAATCGGTACAGGAGAAATGGCAATGGCGGGTTCAAACGCTGGCGTCCTCGATGGGGGCGGCAACATCGACGGGTCGGGTTCGCAACCCGGCTTCCTCGACAAGGAAAGAATCATCGCGGGGCCGGGGTTCAACCGCTGGCTCGTGCCGCCGGCGGCACTCGCCATCCATCTTTGCATCGGGATGGCGTACGGCTTCTCGGTGTTCTGGCTGCCGTTGTCGAAGGCGCTGGCCACGGCAGGGACCGGCGCCCAGGCCTGCGCGAAGGACATGAGCTTCTTCGCCGAACTGTTCGCCAGCGGCTGCGACTGGCGCATCGCCACGCTGGGCTGGATGTACACGCTGTTCTTCGTCTTCCTCGGCTGCTCGGCTGCGCTCTGGGGCGGCTGGCTCGAACGCGCAGGCCCGCGCAAGGCCGGCGTCGTGTCGGCGCTGTGCTGGTGCGGCGGCATGATCCTGTCGGCGCTGGGCATCCACCTGCACCAGTTCTGGCTGATGATCCTCGGCTCCGGCGTGATCGGCGGCATCGGGCTGGGCCTGGGCTACATCTCGCCGGTCAGCACGCTCATCAAGTGGTTCCCCGACCGTCGCGGCATGGCGACGGGCATGGCGATCATGGGCTTCGGCGGCGGCGCGATGATCGGCTCGCCGCTCGCCGTCGACCTGATGAAGACCTTCTCCACCCCCACCGACGTGGGCGTGATGCAGACCTTCGTCGTGATGGCGATCGTCTACTTCGTCTTCATGATGGCCGGCGCGCTCGGCTATCGCGTGCCGCCCACCGGCTGGAAGCCGGAAGGCTGGACCCCGCCGGCGGCACAGACGGGCAACGCCATGATCACGCAGCGCCACGTGCACGTGAAGAAGGTCTGGGGCATTCCGCAGTTCTGGCTCGTCTGGATCGTGCTGTGCATGAACGTCAGCGCAGGCATCGGCGTGATCGGCATGGCCAGCCCGATGCTGCAGGAAGTGTTCGGCGGCAACCTCATCGGCGTCGCCAAGAAGTTCGGTGAACTCGACAAGACCCAGCTCGCGGCGATCGCCGCGGTGGCCGGCGGCTTTGCGGCGCTGCTGTCGCTCTTCAACATCGGCGGCCGCTTCTTCTGGGCGAGCCTGTCGGACAAGCTCGGCCGCAAGCTGACCTACACCGTTTTCTTCGTGCTCGGCGGGCTTCTGTACTGGAGCATCCCGTCGTCGGCCGGCGCCGGCAGCAAGCTGCTCTTCGTCGGTGCCTTCTGCATCATCCTGTCGATGTACGGCGGCGGCTTCGCGACCGTGCCGGCCTACCTGGCCGACCTGTTCGGCACGCAGATGGTGGGCGCGATCCACGGCCGCCTGCTGACGGCCTGGGCCACGGCCGGCATCCTCGGACCGGTGGTGGTGAACTACATGCGCGAATACCAGCTGGGCCTCGGCATTCCGCGCGAGCAGGTCTACAACCAGACCATGTACATCCTGGTCGGCATGCTGGTGATCGGCCTGATCGCCAACCTGATGGTGCGGCCGGTCGCGGACAAGCACTTCATGAGCGACGAAGAGCTCGCCCACGAGAAGAAGCTCGCCCACGAGAAGGCCGTCGCGGCCGAGGTGGGTTCGGCGTCGGCGGGCAGCGGCGGCACGGTGAGCCCGCTGGTCGTAGTGCTGGCGTGGGTGGCGGTCGGCATCCCGCTCGCATGGGGCGTCTACAAGACCCTGGTGGCTGCCGCGAAGTTCTTCAACTGACGATCTGAGCGGGCGAGGCTGCCGGACGGGTGCGACGGGGGACAATGCACCCCAGACATGGACAGCCTCGACCTGATCAAGACCTTTCGCGAAGTCGCCTCGCACGGCAGCTTCTCGCGCGCGGCCACCAAGCTCGACGTGTCGAAAGCCACGGTGAGCAAGTACATCTCCGAGCTGGAGTCGCGCCTGGGCGTGCGGCTGCTGAACCGCTCCACGCGCGCCGTCAGCCTTACCGACGCCGGATCGCTGCTGCTCGAACGCAGCAAGCCGATGATGGAGATGTTCGAACTCACCCAGGCCGAGGTGCAGGAGCATGCGAACCATCCCACGGGACGCCTGCGCATCTCGGCGCCGCTCGGTGCCGGGCAGGGCGATGTGCCGAAGCTGATCGGGCAGTTCATGGGGCACTACCCCGATGTGAGCATCAGCCTGCATCTCAGCAGCCGGCCGCTCGAGGACATGGCGGAGGAGGCCATCGACGTGGCCCTTCATTTCGGGCCGATCGAGGACGAGAACCTGATCGTCCGCAAGCTGGCGCGCCGGAGCCTGGTGGTGTGCGCTTCGCCGGTGTACTGGAAGAAGCACGGCAAGCCGCAGCATCCGAGCGAGCTGGCCCGGCACGACGCGCTCACGCAGTCGCGCCTGGGGCTGCATCCCCAATGGCGCTTCGAAGTGAATGGCGAGCCCTTCGACGTGTCCGTGCGGACGCGAATGGACGCCACCGAGTCGGGGCCGCTCATCCAGGTCGCGATGCAGGGCTTCGGCGTGATCTACATGCCCGAGATGCTGGTGCAGCAGCACATCGACCACGGCGAGCTGGTGCCGGTGCTGCAGGACTTCTCACGCAGCGACATGTGGCTGTCTGCCGCCTACCTCCAGCGGCGCCACAACAGCGCGGCGCTGCGGGCGCTGCTTGACTTCCTGGAGACGCGTTTCGGCGCGCGGGGCAAGACGGGAAGCTGAGCCGGCTGCCGAAGGGGCATTTACGCGCCCTGCATGGCCCCCTATATTGCTGGCAGGGAACCGGCGTCCCGAGGCGCCCTCGTGGCGGAAGGAGAGCAACCATGGCGATCGAAAGCATGTTCGGACACCTGCGCGGCAACTGGGGGTGGATGGCGTTGCGCGGTGTCGCCGCCATCCTCTTCGGCGTGCTGGCCTTCGCGTGGCCGGGCGCGACCCTGCTGACGCTGGCCCTCTTCTGGGGCGCCTACGCGCTGGCCGACGGGGTGTTCTCCATCATCGCGGGGCTGCGGATCCGCGACGGCATCAAGCCCGTCTGGCCGCTCGTGCTGACCGGCCTCATCGGGATCATCGCGGGCATTGCCGCCCTGGTCTGGCCGGGCATGACCGCCTTCGTGCTGCTGATGTTCATCGCCGCCTGGGCGATCTTCACCGGCGTGCTGCAGGTCGCGGCCGCGATCCGCATCCGCAAGGAGATCGACAACGAATGGATGCTCATCCTCTCGGGCGCGGTGTCGATCCTGTTCGGCGCGCTGATGGTCCTGAGCCCGGGGCGGGGTGCCGTCGCACTGGTGTGGGTGATCGCGAGCTATTCGATCGTCTTCGGCCTGCTGCTCGTCGTGCTGGCCTTCGAGATGCGGGGCCTGAAGCCGGAGGACCAGCCCGGCATCCCGAGCCGCTTCGGCACCTGAGGGGGCACTTTCCCTGAGCCGCGGGGCGGCGCCGGTGGCTAGGATGGCCCCGGCTCACAACAACAACGGAGACACCTCATGCGATCACGCCCTCGTTCCCTGCACGCGCTCGCCCTGGCCATCGTGGCCGCAACGGCTGTGCTTTCCGGCTGCAGCACGACGCCGTCCGGCGGACAGCGCCAGTTGATGCTGGTCGCCAACGACGAGAAGCAGAGCTGGAACGATGCGGGCGCCGTGATCCTCGGCGCGCCGGGCCGGGACACCCTGCAGGTGCTCGACATCGGCACCGACCCGCTCGCGCCGCGCTCGCTGGGCACGCTGTCCATGGACAACACCATTGCCGGCCCGCCGACCAACCTGGCGATCACGGCCGACGAGAAGCTCGCGCTGGTGGCGAATTCCCTCAACGTGGTCGAGGAAGGCGGCGTGCGCAAGCAGGTGCCCGACAACCGGCTGTTCGTCATCGATCTCACGGCCACGCCGCCGAAAGTCATCGACACCCTCACCCTCGGCAAGCAGCCTTCGGGGCTGTCGATCAACCGCGCGGGCACGCTCGCGCTGGTCGCGAACCGCGCCGACAACTCGGTCAGCGTGCTGCGCATCGCGGGGCAGAAGGTGACGCTGATCGATACCGTGGCGATGGGCGAATCGGTCTCGCACGTGCGCTTCACGCCCGATGGCAAGCGTGCGCTCGCGGCCAAGTTCCCGAACCACAAGATCGCGGTACTGGACGTCGATGGCGAGAAGGTCACCTACAACAAGGTCGATCTCGCCGCGGGCCTCTGGCCGTACAACGTCGACGTGACGCCGGACGGCAAGTTGGCCCTCACCGCGGACAACGGCAACTCGGGCGCGTCCGACGGACAGGTCGACACCGTGAGCGTGATCGACCTCGAAGCCACACCGCCGCGCGTCATCGACAAGGTGGTGGTCGGCGACGGCCCCGAAGGCCTTGCCGTGAGCCCCACCGGCAAGTTTGCGGTCGCGGTGATCCTGCGCGGCAGCAACTCGGCGAAGAACGCCTACTTCTACAACCGCAACGGCTCGGTGGTGGCACTGAAGATCGACGGCAAGAAGGTCACGCGCGGCAACGAGATCGAGGTGCGTGGCCTGCCCGAAGGCGCGGTGTTCAGCGCGGACGGCAAGTACCTCTACGTCGGCAACTTCATCGACCAGGACATCACCATCCTGCGCGTCGATGGCGACACGCTGGTCAACACGGGCAAATCGTTCAGCCTCGCGGGCCATCCGGCGGCGATGCGCGGGCGCGTCACGCACTGAGCAACGCTTCCATTTCGATTTCGAATCGGGGCATGTCCCGATTCAATTGGACGCTGCGGCGGGTGCCGAGAACACTCGCCGCATGCGAGAACAGAAGATCGCCCTGTACAAGGGGCCGGCGGGAGGATGGGGTGCGCTGCGCAGCGTGACGAATGCGCTCCTGAAGCAGGACATCCCGGTGAAGGGCGCGCGGACGATGCTGTCGGCCAACCAGCCCGACGGCTTCGACTGCCCCGGCTGCGCGTGGCCGGACCGCAATCACGCATCGACCTTCGAGTTCTGCGAGAACGGTGTGAAGGCCGTCGCGGCCGAGGCTACCGCGCGCCGTGCGGGGCCCGAGTTGTTCGCCTTGCACACGGTGGCGGAATTGGCGGAGAAGAGCGACTTCTGGCTGGAAGACCAGGGCCGGCTCACGCATCCGATGGTCTACGACAGCGCCAGCGACAAGTACCGGCCCATCGCCTGGGACGATGCCTTCGCCCTGATCGCGCGCCACTTGAACGGGCTGCCCGATCCGAACCAGGCGATGTTCTACACCTCGGGCCGGGCGAGCAACGAGGCCGCGTTTCTCTACCAGCTCTTCGTGCGCGAGTACGGCACCAACAACTTTCCCGACTGCTCGAACATGTGCCACGAGCCCAGCGGCAGCGGCATGCGGCCGCAGATCGGCGTGGGCAAGGGCACGGTCACGCTGGAGGATTTCGAGAAGGCCGACGCGATCTTCATCTTCGGCCAGAACCCGGGCACCAACCATCCGCGCATGCTCGGCGAGCTGCGCGCCGCCCACCGGCGCGGCGCGAAGATCGTGAGCTTCAACCCGTTGCGCGAGCGTGGGCTGGAGCGCTTCGCCGATCCGCAGGACAAGCTGGAGATGGCGACGGGCGGTTCCACGCCCATCAGCACGCACTACTTCCAGCTGCGCGTCGGCGGCGACTTCGCGGCGATCAAGGGGATGATGAAGCACCTCGTCGAGCGCGAGGACGCGGGCGACGCGGTGCTGGACCACGCATTCATCGCCGCGCACACCACCGGCTTCGATGCGCTGGTGGCCGACCTGCGCGCCGAGTCGTGGCCGCTGCTGGAGCGCGAGTCGGGCCTGAGCGAAGCGCAGATCCGCGCCGCCGCCGATGTCTACCGCAACGCCGGCAGCGCGATCGTCTGCTGGGGCATGGGCATCACGCAGCACACGGATGCGGTGGCCACGATCCAGATGCTGCTCGACCTGCTGCTCATGCGCGGCAACATCGGGCGTAGCGGCGCCGGCGCCTGCCCCGTGCGCGGCCACAGCAACGTGCAGGGCGATCGCACCATGGGCATCTGGGAGAAGCCGCCCGCCGCGCTGCTCGATCGCCTGCGCGAGGTGTTCGGCTTCGAGCCGCCGCGCGAGAACGGCTGGGACACGGTCGAATCCATCCGCGCGATGCTGGACGGCCGGGGCAAGGTCTTCCTCGCGCTGGGCGGCAACTTCGCGGCGGCTACCCCGGACACCCACGAGACATGGAAGGCGCTGCGCCGGTGCGACTTGACGGTGCACGTCGCCACCAAGCTCAACCGCAGCCACGTCGTGCACGGCCGCGAGGCGCTGATCCTTCCGTGCCTGGGCCGCACCGAGATCGACCGGCAGGCCGATGGGGTGCAGGGCGTGACGGTCGAGGATTCGATGAGCATGGTCCACATCTCGGTCGGCATGAACCCGCCGGCTTCGGAGCACCTGATGTCCGAGCCGGCCATCGTCGCGCGACTCGCGGCCGCCACCATCGGGCAGCGCAGCCGCACGCCATGGCGCTGGCTGATCGAGGACTACGGCCGCATCCGCGACCGGATCGAAGCGGTCTTCGGCGACTTCAAGGATTTCAACCGGCGCGTGGCGGCGCCGGGCGGTTTTCGGCTGCGCAACGCGGCGAGTGAGCGCGTGTGGGAGACGGCTTCGGGCAAGGCGAGCTTCTTCACGCATGCGGTGCCGCAGGACACGCCCTCGCACCGCGCGCGCGCGCGGGTGCGCGACACGGTCGTGTTCACCCTGCTCAGCACGCGCTCGCACGACCAGTACAACACCACCATCTACGGCATGGACGACCGCTACCGGGGCGTGTTCGGCCAGCGGCGGGTGGTCTTCATCCACGCGCACGACATCCGCGCGCTGGGGCTGAAGGACGGCGACTGGGTCGACATCAGGACCGTGTGGCACGACGGCCAGGAACGCCGGGCCGACAAATTCAGGCTGGTGGCCTACGACATCCCGCGCGGCAACCTCGCGGCCTACTACCCGGAAACCAATCCGCTGGTGCCGCTGGATTCCGTCGCGCTCAACGCGGGCACGCCGGCCTCCAAGGCGATCCCGGTGGTGCTCGAGCCGCACGTGCCAAATCCTGCATTCCCGGTATGAACAGGAATGGATTAACCCTTCTGTTTCAGTCTTGTGAAACGAGACGCCCGTCCTAAGCTCGATGCCACTCCAGCAATCGAGAGGAACTAGGTATGGCAAGACTGATCATCCTGGCACGGCATGCCAGTGTCCGGCAGGTCAACATCGCGGCGACGCTCACCACCATCGGGCGTTCCATCGGCAACAGGGTCTGCATCGACAGCGAACGGGTGAGCCGCCATCACGCCGCCATCCAGTGGACGGGCGAGGGCTTCATGCTCACCGACATGGGCAGCCGCAACGGCACCTACGTCAACAATGAAAAGGTGCGATCGCGCGCGCTGAAGAACGGCGACGCCATCGTCGTCGGGGATTGCCAGTTGCGCTTTCTGTTCAGCAGCAGGACGCTGCCGCCGGTCGAGGCGTTGCGCCTGCTGACCGCGCCCGACGTCCTGCTGAACCTTGAAGAGGCGGAAGCCCAGAGCGGCCGGGGCAAGCTGCCCAGTGGCCGGATCGGATTGGACAGCCGCACTTTCGTGCGCTGAATATTCAGGCGAACTGCGCTTCGGCGGGCTGGCGTTGCGCGGCCGGCGCTGCGGCAACGGGCGACGCGGCACGCGGCCTGCGCTCGTCGATCAGGCGCGCGGCCAGTTGCGCGGCCATTTCGAGCTTCTTGAGATCACGGGCCTCGATGGCCGGATCCGGGTTGAAGCAGAAGGAATAGAAGGTGCCGTAGATCGCGCCGCTGGCAAGCACCACCGGCGCACTGAGGTAGCAGCCCGCCGGAACGCGCGCGCTCAGCACCTGCTTGCAGAAAGCCAGTTCAAGGGGTTCAGCCTGTTCGTCGATGAACTGGGCGCGGAGGGACTGTTCGACACGGCGCGACACCCGCTGGCCGTCGTTGACCTCGCAGGCGAAGGCTGCTTCCATGCCGTGCTGGTCGCGCAACAGCTTCAGGACCTGGTAGACCGCGGGATCGAGCAACGGGTCGCACGCGTCCGGCGTGGCGATGAGCAGATCGGAGACCTTCACCTCGAGGGCGGCGAGTCCGTAATCGTGTTCGTAGTAGCTCATTCGTATGCTTTCCGTTGGGATGGGTTGATTGAAACCCAGAACCACGAGATTTCTCTGAAATGAGAACTATGGTTTCGGTTTCGATGCGACCTTTGTCACAAAAGTAGTACACGGTTTAACTTTTTGAAACGTTTCGGGCTAATCCCGCGCAGCCGGGTGTTCTGGCTGCTTCGGCTATCGTCAGGCCCCATGAACGCTTCCATTCGCCTCGGCTGGCGCACCCTCTGGCGCGATCTTCGTGCCGGTGAACTCCGTCTCCTGATCGTCGCCGTGCTGCTGGCCGTGGCGGCGCTCACGGCGGTCGGCTTCTTCGCCGACCGGCTCAAGGGCGGACTGCAGCGCGATGCGCGGCAACTGCTGGGTGGCGATGCCGTCCTGGCGACCGACAACCCGACGCCGGTCGCCTTCATGGAGCAGGCACGGTCTTTGGGGCTGGAGGGTTCGAGCACCTACGGATTCCCGACCATGGCGCGCGCGGACGAGGCCCAGGGCGGCGCGAGCAAGCTGGTGGCGCTGAAGGCGGTCACCGCCGGCTATCCGTTGCGCGGCAATCTGCAAGTGAGCACCGACCCCGCGGCGCCGGGCGAAATCACCCGAGACGTCCCCGCGCCCGGCGAGGCCTGGGTCGATGCCTCGCTGCTCGATTCGCTCTCGCTCAAAGTGGGGGACACGCTGCTGCTGGGCGATGCCGCCCTGCGCATCGGCCGGATCATCACGCTCGAACCCGACCGCGGCGCCGGCTTCATGAGCTTTGCGCCTCGCGTCATGCTCAGCCAGGCCGACGTACCCCGCACAGGCCTCGTGCAGCCGGCGAGCCGCGTGAGCTACCGCTTCGCCGTCGCAGGCGAACAGGGGGCGGTGAAGCGTTTCAGCGACTGGGCCGAGGCGACGATCAAGAAGGGTGATATTCGCGGCGCGCGACTCGACTCCTTCGAGAGCGGCCGGCCCGAAATGCGTCAGACGCTGGACCGCGCCGAGAAATTCCTGAACCTGGTCGCGCTCCTCGCCGCGCTGCTGTCGGCCGTCGCCGTGGCGCTGGCGGCGCGCGGCTTCGCCGCCAGCCACCTCGACGACTGCGCCATGCTGCGGGTGCTCGGCCAGAGCCAGCGCACCATCGCGGGCGCTTACGCCTTCGAGTTCGCGGTGGTGGGCGTGATCGCCAGCGCGCTGGGCGTTGCAATCGGCTTCGGCGTGCACTATGCCTTCGTGGTGCTGCTCGCGGGACTGGTCCAGAGCGCGCTGCCCGCGCCGACGATCTGGCCCGTCGCCTTCGGTTTCGGCGTGGGGCTTACGCTGCTGTTCGCCTTCGGGCTGCCGCCCGTGCTGCAGCTTGCGCGCGTTCCGCCGCTGCGCGTGATCAGGCGCGACGTCGGCAACCTCAAGCCCGCATCGATCGCCGTGCTGGGGCTGGGCGTCGCGGGCTTTGCGGCGCTGCTGGTCGCCGCCAGCAGCGACCTGAAGCTGGGCCTGATTGCCGTCGGCGGCTTCGCTGCCGCCGTGGCCGTGTTCGCGTTGCTGAGCTGGGTCGCCGTGCTGCTGCTGCGCCGCAGCGTCAACGAAACCACCGCACCGCGCTGGCTGGTGCTGGCCACGCGCCAGATATCGGCGCGACCGGCCTATGCCGTGGTGCAGGTGAGTGCGCTGGCGGTGGGGCTGCTCGCGCTGATCCTGCTGGTGCTGCTGCGCACGGACCTCGTATCGAGCTGGCGCAAGGCCACGCCGCCCGACGCGCCGAACCGCTTCGTCATCAACGTGATGCCGGACCAGAGCGACGTGTTCCAGCAGACGCTGCGCGACAACGGCGTGCGCAAGTTCGACTGGTATCCGATGATCCGCGGCCGGCTGGTGGCGGTGAACGACAAGCCGGTGACGCCCGACGACTATGCGGACGATCGCGCGAAGCGGCTGGTCGATCGCGAATTCAATCTCAGCAACAGCGTCGATGCACCGGCGCACAACATCGTCACCGCCGGCGCATGGAAGCCGGGCGCCGCTGGCGAGGTGAGCGTCGAGGAAGGGCTGGCAGAGACGCTCGGCCTGAAGCTCGGCGACATGCTGCGCTTCGACATCGGGGGCATGCAGAACGATGCGCGCATCACCTCGCTGCGCAAGGTCGACTGGGGGTCGATGCATGCGAACTTCTTCGTGATGTACACGGTGGCGTCCCTGGCCGACGTGCCCGTCACCTACATGGGTGCGTTCCGCGCGCCCGATGTGAAGGGCTTCGACAACGCGCTGGTGCGCACCTATCCGAACGTCACGAACGTCGACATGAGCGCCACGATCGGGCAGATACAGCGCGTGCTCGACCAGGTGATTCGCGCGGTGGAATTCCTCTTTGGCTTCACGCTGGCGGCGGGGCTGGTGGTGCTGTTCGCGGCTGTCACGGCCACGCGGGAGGAGCGCGCCCGCGAGTTCGCGATCATGCGCGCCGTGGGTGCGCGGGCGAGCCTGCTGCGCCAGGTGCAGCGCGCGGAACTGGTGGGCGTCGGGCTGCTCGCGGGCTTCCTTGCGAGCATCGTGGCCTCGATCATTGGCTGGGCGCTGGCGCGCTATGTGTTCGACTTCACCTGGACCGCGTCGCCGATCGTGCCGCTCGCGGGCGCGCTGGCGGGCGCTGTTCTTGCGCTCGCTGCGGGATGGTGGGGACTGCGCGAGGTGCTGCGGCGACCTGTGGTGGCGACGTTGCGACAGGCGGCGGAATAGGCGCGCGGATCGATGTCCGAGCGCATCGAGTTCGACACGGAACGTTTGCGCCTGCGGCAATGGCGGGCTGCCGATTACGAGCCTTTTGCCCAGTTGAATGCCGATCCGAAGGTGATGGCGTTTTTCCCGGCGCCGCTCTCGCGCGCCGAGAGCGATGCGATGGCGGACCGTTGCGCGCAGGCGATCGAGACGAGGGGTTGGGGCTTGTGGATTGCGGAGGAGCGTGCGAGCGGGATGCCGATCGGCTTTACCGGGCTGAGCGTGCCGAGACCAGAGCTGCCGTGTTCGCCCTGCGTTGAAGTCGGTTGGCGCTTGGCGCGTGCGTATTGGGGCCGCGGCTATGCCACCGAGGCTGCGCGTGGCGCATTGCAGGTGGGATTCGAGAGACTCGGGTTGCAGGAGATCGTCTCTTTCACCGCGGCGTCTAACCTGCCGTCGGAGGCGGTCATGAAGCGCTTGGGCATGGTGGCGGACGGGACCTTCGAGCATCCTGGGATTGCGGTTGGGCATCCGCTGCGGTTGCACAAGCTTTATCGGATGACGCGGGGGATGTGGCTGGATCGAAAGGCTTGAAATGCGGTCTGTGGGGTGGCGTCGTCGGGCGGTGTGCCCTGTGCCGGCCGACGTCACCGGCCGCTTCGCGGCTTCCCTGCGCTGCTCACGGTACGCGGGGTCCGCGCAAACTCACTCCACTTCGTTCCGTTCAAACACGCGCGGCCCTTTTTCCGCGTACCGCTGCGCTGCTCGGCGGTGCCTCAACGGCCGGCACAGGGCACACCGCCCGACGACGCTGGGACGCTGTGGTTGAACTGTTCGCTGCAACCGTTGTGAATGCGCGCAGGCTGCAACGTTAAAGACGACCACAACCGTTGCACCTTTGACAGAGCCCGGTAGGCGGTGCGGGTTGGGCGACCCCTCTACGCCGCTGAGGAGCGCAGCTTCAGGCGGATCAGGGCCGCGCGTGTCTGAGCGGAACGAAGTGGAGCGAGTTTGCGCGGACCCCGCCTGAAGCGAGCACCGGAAGGGAGCCCGAAGGGCCGGCGTAGCGGGGTTGACCGGCCCGCACCGCCTACCGGGCGCTCTCCCCAAAGAAAAGCAGCAAGAAGCTAAAGCACCTCATCCCGAAGCTGAGGAAAAACCTTCGAAACCTTGGCCAGCAAGTAGTCCCCATACCGGCCATTGAACGCGTGCACATTGGCACGGTCCCACCGCACAGCGCTGTCGTCCTGCGCATCCGCCCCAACCAGCCCGTCGATGCGCTGCACCCGAGCCTCGAAGTTCGGATCGAAGAAGAGAGGAAACGAAAGCCGGTCGCGCCCCGAGGTATTGCACGTCACGCGATGCGGCGTCGATTTGTAGATCCCGCCAGTCATGCGATCGAGCATGTCGCCGATGTTGCACACGAAGGAGTGCGGCACCGGCGGCGCCTCGATCCATCCCTCGGGTGTGCGCACTTGCAGTCCGCCCACATCATCCTGGTGAAGGATCGTGAGCAACCCATAGTCCGTGTGCTCACCGACGCCCCAATGCACATCCATGCCCTCCGGCACCGACTGCGTCGGATAGTTGAAGATGCGAAACAGGATCAGGGGGACGGCCGTGTAGCGCTCGGCGAAATACGTCGCCGGCAAGCCGAGACTCAAGGCGAT
Source organism: Variovorax glacialis (assembly GCF_051216375.1). NCBI lineage: Bacteria > Pseudomonadati > Pseudomonadota > Betaproteobacteria > Burkholderiales > Comamonadaceae > Variovorax > Variovorax glacialis. The sequence continues at coordinate 552,933 of NZ_JBPJZT010000004.1, forward strand.
GCCTTCCATCAACCGATGACCCAGCTTCGTGACCGCATCGATATAAGCAAGCACCGTGTCGCGGAATCCCTCGATCTCCGGAAACAGATTCGGCCCATGCACGGGCGTCCGGGAGCGCACCAATGGATGGTCGTCCGAAAGCTCCGTGCCCAGATAGAGCCCTTCCTTCCAGTCCGGCCGCCCCGAAGTCAACTCCCCGCCAAGCGGGAAGTAACCGCGCCACGCGCGACCACCCAAGGCCATCCGCCACTGCATCTTCGTCGCCTCGTCGAGCGCGAAGAAGCGGCGGCTCAGGCCTTCGAGCCGCTCCACAAGCGCCTCGTCCACACCATGGCCCGTGACATAGAAAAAACCGTGCGCGCGGCACGCGGCGCCGATCTGCGCGGCGACGTCGTTGCGCCCAGGTGCGTCGGCGACCAGCGCCGAAACGTCGATGACAGGCAACGCTTCGCTGCCAGAGAAGGATGGGGTCAAATCTCGCATCCCCCGATGGTGCCGCAAGTCTTGGAGACAATGTTGCCCATGCAAATCCAGGACAAACCGCCCTTCGACACACCCTTCGAATGGATCGGCGGCGAAGACAAGGTCCATGCGCTTGTCGAACGCTTCTACGACCTCATGGACCTCGAGCCCGCCTACGCCCAACTGCGCGCCGTGCACGGCACCACGCTCGACAACGCGCGGCAACGCCTCTTCTGGTTCCTCTGCGGCTGGCTCGGCGGCCCGCAGCACTACACCGACCGCTTCGGGCACCCCATGCTGCGCGCGCGCCATCTGCCCCGGAGCATCGGCGGACACAGCATCGGCATCAGGGAACGCGACCAGTGGCTCGCTTGCATGGACCAGGCGATGGGCGAAGCCGGGGTGCCCGAAGACCTGCGCGAACGCCTGCGCGGATCCTTCTTCCAGACGGCCGACTGGATGCGCAACCGCGGCGAATGAACCGCCCGATCGCCTGATCAGCGCCGCGAAGGCGCCAGCAGCACCACCAGCGCACCCGCGCCGCCCTCGGCCGGCTTTGCCTGCACGAAGGCCAGCGTTTCGTTCTTCTGGATCAGCCAGCGCTGCACCTTCGCCTTCAATACCGGCTGTCTGCCGGGAGAGCCTAGGCCCTTGCCGTGCACCACGCGCACGCAACGCACGCCCTGCTTGTACGCATCGCGGATGAAGGCGCCGAGCGCCTCGCGCGCCTCGTCGCTGCGCAGCCCGTGCAGGTCGATCTCCCGCTGGATGGACCATTCGCCCGCGCGCAGCTTGCGCGTCACGTCGGTGTTGATGCCGGGGCGGCGAAAGCTCATCGCGTCGTCGGCGTCGAGCAGGGTGCTGACGTCGAACTCGTCGGAGAGCGACTCGCGCAGCACGCGCTGCTCGTCGAGCTGCTGCTGCACCGGGATCGGCGCCGGCGGCTCCGGGGCCAGCGGCACGGCGGCCTTCTGCCGCAGGGGCTTCGTGGCGCCGATCGCGCGCGCGAAGAGGTCCTGGTCGGCCGCCCGCTTCTTCTGCGCCACCGCATGCGCGGCGGCCTCCGCCGCGTCACGCTCGCGCTGTTCGGTGAGGGACCGTTGCACCTGCTTCAGGTCGGCAAGGCTCTTGAGACTGTTGGATTTTGCGGGCATGGAAGATGGACGATGGTACGCGGAGCGCACGCGCTTCAGACGAGGCCGCGTTCCGCCATCGAGAGCGTACTGCCCCTGGCCACGATCACGTGGTCCAGGACCCGGACGTCGATCAGCGCCAATGCCGACTTGAGCATCTGGGTGAGCAACTCGTCGGCCCGGGAAGGATCCACGCAGCCGCTCGGGTGGTTGTGCGCCAGCACCACGGCCGCGGCATGGTGATGCAGCGCCCGGCTGACCACTTCGCGCGGGTAGACGCTGGTCTGCGTGAGCGTGCCGCGAAAAAGCTCTTCCATCGCGATCAACCGGTGCCGGGCGTCCAGGAACAGGGCGGCGAACACCTCGTAGGATCGCGCGGCAATGTGCAACTGCAGGTACTGCTTCACCGCATCGGGCGAATCGAATACCGCGCGTTCCTTCAGGCGCTCGGCCAATGCGCGGCGCGCGAGTTCGAGGACTGCGGCCAGTTCGGCGCGCTTGGCGGTGCCGCCGAGGCCCTTGACGCGCTTGAGGTCGTCGAGCTCCGCGTGGAGGAGGCCCGTGAGCCCGCCAAAGCTGTCGAGCAGCTCCTGGGAGAGCTGCAGCACGTTCTTCCCGGGGATGCCGGTCCGAAGCAGCAGCGCCACCAGTTCGGCGTCGGCCAGCGCGCCGGGGCCGAGCCCCATGAGTTTCTCGCGCGGGCGCGCGTCTTCGATCAGGTCCTTGAAAGACATGGCTCTTCTGGGGTTCAAGCCCCACTCCCTAAAATATGGGCCCCAGTCTATCGGGACTCTTCACCTTGCCTTCCTCCCACACCGCCGCCGTCGTCACGGCCGGTTCCTTTCTCACCCTGCATTACCGGCTGGCCGGGCCTGCGGGCGACATCATCAATACCTTCCAGGACAAGCCCGCGACGCTGTCGCTGGGCACGGGCGAGCTCTCGCCGGCGGTCGAACAGCGGCTGATCGGCATGGAGGAGGGCACCCACGCCACCTTTGAACTGCCCGCGGGCGACGCCTTCGGCGAACGCAATCCCGAGATGCAGCAATGGGTGGCGCGCAAGCTGCTCGCGCAGATGGGCGATCCCGACGAGAAGTACGCCGTGGGCGACGTCGTGCAGTTCCCGACGCCTGACGGCACCGGCAGCTACGCCGGTGCCGTCATCGAATCGAACGACACCGCGGTGCGCTTCGACTTCAACCATCCCCTCGCAGGTCAGCCCGTGACCTTCGAGGTCAAGCTGATCGGCGTGCTGTGAGCGTGGTCCAGGAAGTCATCCTTGCCGAGCCGCGCGGCTTCTGCGCCGGCGTCGACCGCGCGATCGAGATCGTCGAGCGTGCCCTCGCGAAATTCGGTGCGCCGATCTACGTGCGGCACGAGATCGTGCACAACACCTATGTCGTCAACGAGCTCAAGACCAAGGGCGCGATCTTCATCGAGGACCTCGCCGACGTGCCGCCGGGCGCCACGCTGGTGTTCAGCGCGCACGGCGTCAGCAAGGCCGTGCAGGCCGAGGCGCGCGAACGCGGCTTCGAGATCTTCGACGCGACCTGCCCGCTCGTGACCAAGGTGCATGTCGAGGTCGCGAAGCTGGCGAAAGAGGGCTACGAGTTCATCATGATCGGCCACAAGGGCCATCCCGAAGTCGAAGGCACGATGGGTCAACTGTCGAGCGGCATCCACCTGGTCGAAGACGTGGAGGACGTCGCGCATGTCTCGCCGGCGCAGACCGACAAGCTCGCGGTCGTCACGCAGACCACGCTGTCCGTCGACGACGCCGCCGAGATCTCCGCGGCCGTGCGCGCGCGCTTCCCGAACGTTCGCGAGCCCAAGCAGCAGGACATCTGCTACGCCACGCAGAACCGGCAGGATGCCGTGAAGATCCTGAGTCCGCAGGTCGACCTCGTGATCGTGGTCGGCAGCCCGACCAGTTCCAACAGCAATCGCCTGCGCGAACTCGCGCAGCGCCTCGGCACGGAGAGCTACATGGTCGATTCGGCCGCTGAACTGAAGCCCGAATGGTTCGAGGGCAAGACCCGGGTCGGCCTGACGGCTGGTGCCTCGGCACCCGAGATCCTCGTGCGCGAGGTGATCGACCGCGTGAAGGCGCTGGGCGCCGTTTCCGTGCGCAAGATGGACGGCATCGAGGAAACGCTCAAGTTCCCGCTGCCCAAGGGCCTCAAGCTCGACGACATTCCGCCACCGGGCCATATCTCGTGAGCGCGACGGCACACGACTGGCGCGGCGACATCGAGGCCGCATCGCACCGCCTGCACGAGCGGGCGCCGCACTTCCTGCGCGAGACGCCGCTCTGGAAGCTGTCCGGCGAGGCGCTGGGCGTGAAGGTGCGAGGCGTCGAAGTCTGGCTCAAGCTCGAACATCTGCAGGTCAGCGGCAGCTTCAAGGCGCGCGGCATGATGAACCGGCTGCTGGCCAACGACATTCCCGCCTCGGGCGCGATCGTGGCCTCCGGGGGCAATGCCGGCATCGCGACCGCCGCAGCCGCCCAGGCACTCGGCGTGCATTGCGCGGTGTACCTGCCCAAGGTTTCCACCGAGGCCAAGCGGGCCCGGCTGCGTGCGCTCGGGGCCGAAGTCGTCGTCGTCGGCGAAGCGTACGGCGACGCGTTGGCGGCCTGTCTCGAACGCCAGCGCGAAACCGGCGCGCTGCTCACGCATGCCTACGACCAGCCTGAAGTGGTTGCCGGCGCGGGCACGCTCGGCCGCGAGATCGAGCAGCAGGGCGGCCTGCCGGACTCCGTGCTGGTGAGCGTCGGCGGCGGTGGCCTCATCGGCGGCCTGGCAGCCTGGTTCGAGCAGCGCAGCCGCGTGGTGGCACTCGAGCCCGAACTGGCGCCGACGCTGGTGCGCGCGCGCGAAGCCGGCGAGCCGGTCGACGTCGACGTCGGCGGGGTTGCGGCCGACTCGCTGGGCGCACGGCGCATCGGCGCGATCTCCTGGGAGATCACGCAGCGCCACGTGCGCGATGCGCTCCTGTTGCCCGACGAAGCCATCCGCGCTGCCCAACTCTGGATGTGGAAAGAGCTGAAGCTGGCCGTCGAGCCGGCCGCGTCCCTGCCGCTGGCCGCGCTGCAAACCGGCCTCTACGTGCCGCGCGAGGGCGAGAAGGTCTGCCTCATCGTCTGCGGGGCCAATGTCGATCCGGCAACGCTGAACTGATCTTCAGGTGCTGGCGGGCGGATGCTCGCAGTTGACCATCCACGGCAGGCCGAACTTGTCTTCGAGCATGCCGAAGCCCGATGACCAGAAGGTCGCCGCGTACGGCATCGTGACCTTGCCGCCCTCGGACAGCGCCTTGAAGAGCTTCTCGCCTTCCGCGACGTCCTTGGTTTGCACCGATAGCGAAAAGCCCTTGTAGCCGTCGAAGGGGTAGCCCGGCGGCAGGTCGGACGCCATGATCTTGTGTCCGCGGGCCTCCAGCGTGGCATGCATGATCTTCTGCTTGTGCGAGTCGGGCGTGTCCTTGCCCATCGGGCTTTCGGCGAAGGTCATGCTGAAGGTGATCTTGCCGTCCAGGCACTTGGCGTAGAACGCGAGCGCCTCCGCCGCGTTTCCGTTGAATGACAGATAGGCTTCCATTGCATCTCCATTGAGGTGAACTGGCAGGGGAGCACGATCCTACGCGCACCTAAAATCCGCAAATGCTCGATATCACTCTGTTACGCAAGGACCTCGCGTCCGTCGTTTCCCGCCTCGAAACGCGCAAAAAGGACCAGCCCTACCTCGACGTGGCCAGATTCACGTCGCTCGAGGCCGAGCGCAAGACCTTGCAGACCCGCACCGAGGAAATCCAGGCGCGCCGCAATGCCCTCAACAAGCAGATCGGGCCGCTGAAAGCCAAGGGCGAATCGGTCGATGCGCTGATGGCGGAAGTCAACGCGCTCAAGGCGGAGCAGGAATCCTCGGCCACCCGGCTCGATGCGCTCCAGCCCGAACTCCAGGCACTGTTGCTGGCCGTGCCGAACCTGCCGCACGCCAGCGTGCCGGTCGGCGAGGACGAACATGCCAACGTCGAAGTGCGGCGCTGGAGCCCCCAGGGCGGCGCAGGCGCATCCGCGTCGCCGTTGACCTTCACGCCCAAGGACCACGTGGACCTCGGAACGCCGCTGGGCCTGGACTTCGAGACGGGCGCCAAGCTCTCGGGTTCGCGTTTCAGCGTGATGAAGGGCCCGATCGCGCGGCTGCATCGCGCCCTCGCCCAGTTCATGCTCGACATCCAGACGCAGCAGCACGGCTATACCGAGTGCTACGTGCCCTACATCGTGAACGCCGAGACGCTGCGCGGTACCGGCCAGTTGCCCAAGTTCGAAGGCGACCTGTTCGCCGCGAAGAAGGGTGGCCAGGACGGCGAGCCCGCGCCCGACCATTCGGCGCTCTACCTCATCCCCACCAGCGAGGTGCCGCTCACGAACTTCGTGCGCGACGAGGTGGTGGCCGAGGCGCAATTGCCGATCAGGCTCACCGCTCACACGCCGTGCTTTCGATCGGAAGCGGGCAGCGCCGGGCGCGACACGCGCGGCATGATCCGCCAGCACCAGTTCGACAAGGTCGAGATGGTCCAGATCACGCATCCGGACAAGAGCTACGAAGCCCTCGAAGCCATGACCGGCCACGCCGAGGCCGTGCTGCAGGCGCTGGAATTGCCGTACCGCGTCGTCCTGCTGAGCACGGGGGACATGGGTTTCGGTTCCACCAAGACCTATGACCTGGAAGTGTGGCTCCCGGCGCAGGACACCTACCGCGAGATCAGCTCGGTATCGAACTGCGAGGCCTTCCAGGCGAGGCGCCTGCAAGCCCGCTTCAAGAACGCGCAGGGCAAGAACGAGCTCGTCCACACGCTCAACGGATCGGGCCTGGCCGTCGGCCGCACGCTGGTGGCCGTGCTCGAAAACCACCAGGGCGAGGACGGTTCGATCAAGGTGCCGATCGCGCTGAGGCCCTATCTGGGCGGCATCGAAGTGTTGCGCGGCTGAAAAAGAGGCCCGCGGGCGCTGCTATAATTTCGGGCTCGACAGACACCGGAGAGGTGGCAGAGTGGTCGAATGTACCTGACTCGAAATCAGGCGTACGTGCGAACGTACCGAGGGTTCGAATCCCTCCCTCTCCTCCAGAAGTGAGTTTTTACGGTCTGCATAGGTCCACGAAAACATAGAAAGCCCGCACAGTTCCCTCTGTGGCGGGCTTTTTTACGTCCGTATGCGTCCGCATGCGGGTTTGTCAATCCACGGTTCTTCGATGGTACGGATGTTGGTATCGGGTCTACCGTGTGTTGGTACGGCGCCGGGTTGACCCGTGGCCGATTGGTAGTGGTGGAGACGGCACGGTTGAAGAACTGGACCACTCGCCTTGTTCACCTGCCCAACAACCAACCGCGACGCACTCATGCTCACCGATACCGCCATCCGCAAGGCCAAGCCCACTGACAAACTGCAAAAGTTGTCCGACGCTGGTGGCCTCCAACTTCACATCCCTCCAGCATCGACCGCGAGTGCTACGGGCGCCGCCGCGAGCAGGCTCTGGCGTCTGGCCTATCGCTTCGAGGGCAAGCAAAAGCTCATGGCGCTGGGGGCGTACCCGCACGTGGGGCTCGCGCAGGCCCGCGAGGCCCGCGACGCCGCGCGCAAGCTGCTTGCGCAAGGGGTTGACCCCATGCAGGCGCGTCACGCCGCCAAGGCGCGTCAGGAGGCAGCCAGCGCGCATTCATTCGAGTCCGTGGCACGGCAGTGGCATGAGCATTGGAAGAGCGCCCGTAGCGACCGGCATGCGCAGTACGTGATTGCCCGACTGGAGGCCGATGTGTTCCCGGCCATCGGCGCGCGGCCCGTGGCGAGCATCGATGCGCCGGAACTGGTGCGCATGGTCAAGGCCATCGAGGCGCGCGGCGCCCTGGACATCGCCAAGCGCTGCCTGCAGATGTGTTCCCAGGTGTTCCGCCATGCAATCGCGCACGGCATCGGTGGGGCAAGCCGCAACCCGGCGGCCGACATCAAGCCGGCCGATGTGCTCAGGCCGCGCAAGAAGGAGAACTTCGCGCGGATCGACGCGCGCGAACTGCCGGCGCTGCTGCGCAAGATCGAGGGCTATCAGGGCACGCCGGTGACGCGTCTTGCCATGAAGCTGATGGCGCTCACGTTCGTCCGCACGGGTGAACTCATCGGAGCGCGCTGGGAGGAATTTGATCTGGAGGCGGCCCGTTGGGACATCCCGGCCGAGCGCATGAAGATGAAGACGCCCCACGTCGTACCGCTGTCCACGCAGGCTGTCGAGGTGCTGCGGGTTCTGCAAACAGTGTCGGGGAACGGTTCGCAGGTCAAGGGCAATGACAAGGGCGACGAGGCGCTGGCGAGGGACCGTGCGCGACTTCTATTTCCCGGTGAGCGGGACCACGGCAAGCCCATGAGCAATAACACGATCCTCAAGGCGCTGGAGCGTATGGGGTTCAAGGGGCGCATGACCGGGCATGGCTTTCGGGGTCTCGCCTCGACAATTCTGCACGAGCGCGGCTTCGAGCACGCGCACATCGAACTGCAGCTTGCGCATGCCGAGCGCGATGAGGTGAGCGCCGCCTACAACTTTGCGACCTACTTGCCGCAGCGGCGCACGCTGATGCAGTGGTGGGGCGACTATCTGGACGCAGCCACGCGCGGGCCGGTCGTGCAGCTTGCGCGGGTGGCGTGAAGCGCAAGAGTGTCAACTAGTGCACAGGGTTAGACCGAGGACGACAGGGGACTGACATGGGCGACGATGGGTGCAATTCGCGGACTTGGCCGAGTTGAACCCCTTTGCGTGCCGGGGTGACCATAGGAACAGAGTTCGGTGTTCGAGTTTCGGTCTGACTGGCGCCCTCGCGGTTTCGCACCCGCCTTGCATGGGGCCTGCAGCAGGTCTGACAAGACGTTCAAGTGAACGGAGTCGGCCTGTGCCTGAGACCATCCCTCACCCTGATACCCCCATCGACCCGCTGTTGAGCGTGGAGACCGTGTGCGCGATCGTTGGCGGCAAGCGCTCCTGGCTGCTGAAGAAAGTGCAAACGGGCAAGTTCCCTCAGCCCGTGCGCATCGGCGCGCGGTTCACCCGTTGGCGCGCAAGCGAGGTGCGCGAGTGGGTTGCCGACCCGGGCGCTTGGATCGCCGCGCACGCGGCGCAAGAGCCCGAGGAGGCCGCGTGAACGCGCGGCCATATGCGCCGGGGGGCACCGAGACGGTGACCCCGGACGAGATACGCGAACTGCAGCGCGCGCAAGAGCGGGCACGGTGGCGCCGAAGTGTCGAAGTGACGGCCGTGGTCGCGTGGTGGCGTGCAGCGCGAGATGCCGGGTTGTGTCGGATCGGGGACGACCCGGATTGCGAGATAGGTTCTCTGATCGCGTGGTGGTATGCGGCACGAGCGGGCGAGGCGGTGTCGGATGGCGAGGCGGATTCCCTGGTCGCGCGCTGGCGTGCGGGCGAGACGCTGCGCTGCGGTGCGGCTCCGGGCGCCGAAGTGATGTGCCTGCTTGCACGATGGCGCGCGAGCGAGGCGCAAGAGCCCGAGGAGGCTGCATGAGCGCGCGCTTGCCGGTAGCGTCGAGGTCGCAGGCGCAACTGTGTGACGACATCGAGCGCATGTATCCCGAGGTTGCGTACCTGAACGATGCCGAGGTGGTGCTGGCGGCGAAGTGTGGGGTATCGCTCGCCGAAGTCGAGGCGGTGCTGGACCTGCCGGAGATGGCCGCGCGCCTGGATGCCGCCGAGGCTCGCGCGCACGCCGATGGTCTTCTGGTGGTGCCGCTGGCGCGGCGCGTCGCCGTGAAGTTGCTGCAGCGCATCGACGCGCAGGCGGACACCGTGGATGCGTTCGAGGCGGCCGAACTGATGCGGCCGATCAATCGCATCCTGGAGAACGCCGAACGGGTGCGGCTGGCCGAGCGCACCGGCGATGAGAATTTGCCGGTCTTTAATTTCATCTTCGGGGCGGCTGGCAGCATTCATGCCGAACTCGTGAGCGCGCCGGTGGAGGCGAACGCAAGCGACGTGCTGGACGTGAAGGCGCTGCCGGTGGTGGACGCGGACGCCGAGGCGCCGGGGGAGGGCGAAGCGTGAGCCGCGTGATTTCACTGCAGGCGCGTCGCGCGGCGCAGCGCGACGCGGGGGCAGACGAGGTTGCGGCGCAGTGTCCCGTGGCGCCCCAGCCGGCGCTCGAAGCGTTCTACGCAAGCGTGCTTCCGGTGGTGGACCCGGACGCAGAGGCGCCGGAGGGCGACGCTTGAACGCGCCGATGTCTTTGGTGGCGCGGCGCGCGGCGCAGAAAGCTGAGTCTGCTGCGCAGTGGACCGTGACATGCGAGCCCGTGAACCCTCGGCCGACGCTCGAAGCCTTCTACGCAAGCGTGCTGCCGGCGCAGGGGCACTTTTGCCTGCTCCTTCTGCCTCCTGCCCAGCACGTCTGGACGGAATCGCTGGAGGGGCTGGCTGCACTTACTCGCAAGCAAGGGGAGCGCACCGGGGTTTATTTTGGCACCGCTTGCTTCAAGACGCCCGACAACCGCAAGCAGGCGAATGTACTTGCGCTGCGTGCGCTGCGCCTGGACATCGACGCCGGTCGAAAGAAGCAGGCGGCGAACCCCGAGGGGTCGTACCCAACGCGCGAGGATTCGCTGGCGGCGGTAGTGGAGGCGCAGAAGCGCGGGCTGCCCCGGCCGGGCTGGGTGATCTCCAGCGGCGAGGGCTTGCATCTCTACTGGCCGCTGGATGCGCACGTCGAGCCGCAGGCGTGGGAGCCCGTGGCCCAGGCGCTGCAGGCGGCCGGGTCGGCATGCGGGTTGCGCATCGACTCTTCGTGCACGACGGACACCGCGCGCATTCTTCGGCCGCCGGGAACGGTGCACAGCGAGGGCCGCGTGGTGTCGGTGCTGTACGGGCCGGATCAGGGCGGGCTGACGTATGCACTGGACAAACTCGATGCGGCCCTGCGGCTGCTTGCGCCTGTAGGTGGCAGATTGAGGATCGTCAACGCGAGAAGGACGGGCTCGGCTGCCGAAGACGCCATCCTGGCTCTCGCGGCTGATCGCAAGTTTGACGCGAAGGCACTGGCCGTCAACGCGGATGTCTTGGGGCCGGCACGCTCGAATCGTCGCGACCGCAGCGTGGAGGTGATTGCCGAGGGCTGCGCGGTCGTGCGCTCGTTCATTGGTGGCACGCCCCTACCCGTTCCTTGCATTCTCCAGCCGTTTCAAAATGCTCCCCCACTAAGAGCGACACCTTGAAGGGGGTGGTGGGGGTCTATGCCTCCGCCCCAGCCCCCGGGGGCACCCCTGCACGCGCCGCACAAGGTCATGCCGGCGCATCGGGAAGCCGCCGCAAGAACGCGCGCCAGTCTTCCTGCGCGCTCGTCAACGCCCGCTCGACAATCCGCTCAAGTTCGGCAAGCTGCTGAAGCGCCGCTTCTCGCGCTCTCGTGGCCTCGGACCGCGATGCGGCAGGCGCATCGGATTGCATGTCGGCCTGCTTCAAGTAGGTTCGGACTTGTTCAAACGCTTTGAAGATTGGCGTCTCGCTGCGTGGAAGAATTTCGTAGATACGCCCGCGCGGGTTGGCGGCGTCGCGGAACTTGCGCACGACGCTGTTCACGACGATCAGGTACTCAATCTGGTCCTTGGTGAGCGTGCTATGGGCGCGGTAGTCGTCTTCGATGGTCATATCAGGTGCTCCGTGGACGTACGTGGATACTACGAGTCGAGCAGTCAACCTGAAAGCGCGCAGCGGCGCTGCGCTGTTGGTATATCCGTTGGTATCGGCGTCTGGCGAGGCATGCACAATCCAGCATTCATGCGGGCTGCAGCGGATGATCTGGATGCTCCCTCTCCAGAAATGGCTTCGCGGTTGATCACCGTCATCCGCACGAAGTCCTGAAAAGCCCCGCTTGCCGGGGCTTTTTCATGCGCGTCGACTTTGCGTTCAGCTTCGACAACCATGACCGACCGAGCCTGCACCCGTGCACCAAGGTGCAATTGCGCGCATTTACCGCACGGGTCATTCTGGCGCCCTGCGTAAGCTGCAGAGGACTCTCTGCCTGAAGGCCGACTCGCAGATCCTCCCAGGAGCGAACGTCATGGCAAAGAAGTCCGACAAGACCGGTTCACCCAAGCCAAGTGCCTTCGACGCGCCTGCCGGCGGCACGCCCGAGATCCTGCCCCGACCCGACTTCCACTTCCCCGGCGAGGTCGGGCGAACCTACCTCGATTCCGACCCCGCGCAATTTCCGAAGCCCGTGAAGGCACCCCAGGGTGCGCCCAACATCGTCCTGATCCTGATCGACGACTGCGGCTTCGGCCAGTACGGCACCTTCGGCGGCGGGATCCCTTCGCCCACGATGGACAAGCTCGCCGCCGAAGGCCTGCGATACAACCGCTTCCACACCACGGCGCTGTGCAGTCCCACGCGCGCCGCGCTGATCACGGGGCGCAACCATCACTCGGCCTCCTTCGCAGGCATCACCGAACTGGCCACGGGCTACGACGGCTACACCTGCATCCTGCCGCGCAGCTGCGGCACGATGGGCGAGGTGCTGCGACAGAACGGCTACATGACCGCCTGGATCGGCAAGAACCACAACACGCCGACGTGGGAGACCAGCGCGGCCGGTCCGTTCGATCGCTGGGCCAACGGCCTCGGCTTCGACTACTTCTACGGCTTCAATGCCGGCGACATGAACCACTGGAACCCGATCCTGTTCCAGAACCGCGACCTGGTGCCGGCCTCGACGGACCCGAACTACCACCTCACCACCGACCTCGCCGACAGGTCGATCGCATGGGTCCGCCAGGCCAAGAGCATCGCGCCCGACCGGCCCTACTTCCTGTACGTGGCCACTGGCGCCACCCACGCGCCGCACCACACGCCGGAAGACTGGATCGCCAGATTCAAGGGCCAGTTCGACGGCGGCTGGGACAAGTACCGCGAGCAGACCCATGCGCGACAACTCAAGCTCGGCGTGATCCCGAAGGGCACCAAGCTGACGACGCGCTCGAAGGGCTTGCCGGCTTGGAACTCGCTGAATGCCGACCAGAAGCGCCTCTACGTGCGGATGATGGAAGTCTTCGCGGGCTATGCGGCGCACTGCGACCACGAACTCGGCCGCGTCGTCGAGGCCTGCAAGCAGCTGCCTGACGCCGACAACACGATCTTCATCTACATCGCCGGCGACAACGGCGCGAGCGCGGAGGGCGGGCTGGAAGGATCGCTCTGCGAGAACATGTTCTTCAACGGCTTCTCCGAGAACTGGCAGGACAACATCAAGGCGATCGACGAACTCGGCGGACCAAAGCACTTCAACCATTTCCCGTCCGCCTGGGCCCACGCGATGAACACCCCGTTCCAGTGGACCAAGCAGGTCGCCAGCCATTTCGGCGGCACGCGCAACCCGATGATCATTTCGTGGCCGGCGCGCATCAAGGACAAGGGCAGCCTGCGCGACCAGTTCATCCACACCATCGATCTCGTCCCGACGCTCTACGAGGTGTGCGGCATCACCGCGCCGACCGACTTGAACGGGATCCGGCAGAAGCCGATCGAAGGACTGAGCTTCGCCCACACTTTCGCGAGCGCGGAAGCGAAGAGCCTGCGCAAGACGCAGTACTTCGAGCTCGGCTGCAATCGCGGCCTGTACCACGATGGCTGGATGGCATCGTCGCCATCGTTCGTGCCGTGGGATCCCAACCGCCAGGAATGGGACCCGGACAAGGCGCCCTGGGAGCTCTACAACATCGACGAGGACTTCTCGCAGGCCAACGACCTGTCGAAGAAGCATCCCGACATGCTGCGCAAGCTGCAGGACCTCTGGTGGGTGGAGGCGGCCAAGTACAACGTGCTGCCGCTCGACTGGCGCGCCACCATCCGCATGAACGCCGAACTGATGGGGCGGCCCAGCCTCATCGCCGGGCGCACCCGAATGACCTACTACCCCGGGACCATCGGCCTCCCCGATGCGGCCTCGCCGGCGATGTGCAACAAGTCGTGGACCATCACGGCGGACTTCGACGTGCCCGAGGGCAAGGCCGAGGGAATGATCGTGACCCATGGCGGCCTGGAAGGCGGCTACGGCCTCTACCTGCGCGAAGGCAAGCCGACCTTCGTCTACAACTACCTGAGCATCGACCGGCCGACCTTCATCGCGAAGAACCCGCTGCCCAAGGGCCGGAACAAGGTGGTGGTCGCCTTCAGCTACGACGGGGGCGGCATGGGCAAGGGCGGGCTCCTCACGATGAGCGCGAACGGCAGGAAGGTCGCCGAGGGGCGCCTGGAGCGCACGATCCCGATCCAGTTCTCTCTGGGGGAGGGTCTCGACGTGGGCATGGACATCGGCTCGCCGATCGACTTCACCTACAAGATGCCCTTTGCCTTCACGGGAACGATCGAGAAGGTCACCGTCGAACTGGGGGAGTTGGCAGTTGCCGCACCCAAGGCCGGACGCAAGCGATAGAAGGGCAGCAGCGTGTTTCGACCCGCGCCGCGCTACCTACGCCGACTGGAAATCCCGCGCCGCTTTCAGGACCGACTCGGCGGACCACGGGGGCAAAGCCGTGGCGTGCTCCTCCACCTGGGCGCAAAGCGCTTCATCCATCACCGGCACCTGGCCGTTCACGAGCCTGCCCTTGACCGTCATGACGACTGCGCAGTGCAGAAGCTCGGGGAGCACCCGGCCATTTAGATAGTCCTGCACGAGCGTCTCGGCGGCAAACAGGGAAAGTGGCATGCATTGGCCCATTCAACAGGACTGCAGGGTATGGGCAGGCGCCGTCGGCGTCTGTTCGGTGCCGAACATAAGGGCGAGGAGCGCAAGGCATTGGCGCCGCAGCGTACTTCCGCAAGAATGAGGCTGGTGCCGATGTCCGCGAGGCCATCCACTGGCCCGTCCGTGATTGCCTTTCAGATCGCAACCTGTTCTGGAGAAATTGAATGAATCTCTACCTGAGAAGGATCGCGCGGCCCCTGGGCTGCGTGTTGCTCGCGGCATCGGCTTCGCTCGCGGCCCCGGGCCTTGCCCTGGCGCAGGACAAGGCAGCGCCAACGCCAGCGCCGGCGGCCGCGCCCGCGAAGGACTTCAAGGACGAACGGGCCCTCGCGCTTCTCAAGGCCATGAGCGACACGCTGACCGGCGCGAGGACCCTGAGCTTCAAGGTCCGTGGCATCGTGCCCACGCCCGCGCCGACGGGGCAGTACGTGAGCCTCAATGCCGCGTCGCGCGTGGTGATGCAGCGGCCCGACAAGCTGTTCGTTGCGGCGCGTGGCGACCTCTTCCCGAGCGACACCTTCTACGACGGCAAGACCGTGACCGTGATCGGGCTCGACGGCAAGTTCTACGCGCAGCGCGATGCGGCGGGCGGCGCCCTCGAAGCGCTCATGAAGAGCGTGCAGCCCGGGTCCGACGCCACGGCACCCTTCCTCGATCTCCTGGTGGCGGACCCGTATGCCTTCCTCACCAAGGATTTCACCAGCGCGATCTGGGTCGGGCAGACGGCCGTCGGTGGCGTCAAGACCGATCACCTCGCATTCACCGCGCCGGGGCTCGACTGGGAGGTGTGGATCGGCGCCGCGGACAAGCTGCCGCGTTTGATGGTGGTGTCGTACCGCACGGGCGAGCGCCAGCCGACCTTCACCGTGGAACTCTCCGACTGGAAGCTCAATGCACCGGTCCCGGCGCAGACCTTCAAGGCGAGCATCCCGAAGGGCGCCGTGAAGCTCGAGTTCAAGCAGATGGGCCAGGACAAGTGACCGCGCAAAGGGGCAATGTGATGAAGCAAATCAGGACACTTCTACTCGGCACCGCAGTGGTCGCGGGCGTTCTCGTTCCGCTGTCCAGCGCCAACGCATGGATCGCCGCGGCGGGCGGTTGGCGCGGCGGCGCTGTCGCGGTCGGTGGCTATCACCCTTACTACCGTCCCGCGGGCTGCTACGGTTGCGGGGCGGCGGTCGGTGCCGTCGCAGGCCTGGCAGTGGGCGCGGCGATCGCCGATGCGAATCGGCCCGTGGTCGTGCAGCAACCGGCGGTGATCGTGCAGCAGCCCGCCGTGGTCGTTCCGCCGCCTGTCTACGTCTCGTCGGGCAACGTGCCGCTCGGCACGCAGGTGGCCGCACTGCCTGAAGGCGCGCGCAGCATGGTGGTGAACGGCGTCAACTTCTACCAGTACGGGCCGACCTGGTACAAGCCGTATTTCGGCTCGAGCGGCGTGTACTACGAGGTTGTGCCGGCGCCCTGAAGAGTTCCAAGCGAAGAAGGACCGCGTCTCGGGCTATGCGGCCTTCGCCACACTGGTGCTTCCGCTTGGGAGTGAAGTGACCATCGTGGATAGCGATGCCACGTCAACCGCACCGAGGCGGAAGCCCGGTGCGCAACACTTTCAGAGTGACTGGCCGCTAGTGCGATTTGGCATGTGCTGGCGCACTTTTAGTGCGCACCACAGGCATGCTCGCCGTCTGGGCGGGCTTGCCCGATTGGTAGTCCTTGAGCGCCGCGTCCATACGCTCTTCGCGCGAGGCCTGGCCAGACTGCGCGGCGGCGAATGCTGGAGCTAGCAAGCAGACAATGCCGAGAACGATCGCAATGCGGGGTGTCATCATGATGGGTCCTTTCGCGCGACATGCTTGGGAGGAGGTGGCCCGAGTTTGATTATGCGCCGCACACGGTGGTGTGGAACGGCGCGGTCCGGCGGGCGGCCCTGGACTAAGGGTAACCACCGGAATGGCGAAAACTGACTAGGAAGTGTCCACAAGTGACCGTGCGTTGGCAGAGACGCTGATCGAAGATCCATGGAACCCCCAACCACACGAGTCCATGATGATCCTGAACAATCCCAATCTCGACGTCCGCAAGACCAACCGCGCCATCGACGAACTGCTGAAGGTGACGACCAATCCGCGTCATCGCTTCATGCTCGAGGCCTACCACCGCCACCGCTTCCTCGAAATCGCCGGTCGCTACGAAGAGATCTTCGCGCCGGACATGACGGTCGCGAATCCGACGTACCACTTCGAGGTGGCCGGCAACAGCGCCACGCTCGAAGGCGCCGAATCCGTCAAGGGCTTCTACGCCGTCTGGGCGCAGACGAACCAGTCGATCTTCTACGCAGAGGACGAACAGATCGCGGTCGCCGACAACTTCATCGCCTCGGTGTCGACCATGTACCAGCAAACGCACGGCAAGACCTTGATGGCCAATGGCATCCAGGTCGACGACGAGAACGCGTACTACCTGATCCGCATCCCCGGCATGCAGATGTTCTGGCCGTACGACGATCAATGCCGCCTGCTGGGTGAAGACGTCTGGGAGCCGAATCCGGCAGCACGCACGCTGACCAGGCTGGCACCGTCCGAGGTGCTGACGAGCGAACAGTCCGGCAAGCTGCTGGAGCCGTTCATCAAGCCGTTGCGCTCCTTCGAAGAGGCCGTGCTACAAGCCGCCTGAGCCTCGATCGCCTTGAAGCCGCAGACCCTGTGCGGATGATTGCGGCTTGCGTCGCAGCATAGTCACGGGGTGTCGAGCGAAATGCGTTCCCGAAGCGTCAGGTCGGACTCAGGGCCTTGTGGATTGCGTCCAGCAACTGCTGCTGGGGGTAGGGCTTCTGCAGGAAGTCCACGGCACCATCCTTGATGGCCTGGACGGCGGTCGCGACATCGACGCTGCCGCTGACGAACACGATCGGCATGTGCACCCCCATCTCGTGCAGCCGCTTCTGAAGCGCGATCCCGTTCATCGACGGCATGCGCAGGTCCAGCACGAGGCATCCATGCCAGCCGGGCTGGAGGGCAGCCAGGAACTCGAACGCCGAGGCGAAGACTGCAGCCGTGAGTCCGACCGCAATCACCAGCTCGCGAATCGAGTCACGACAAGCGTCGTCGTCATCGACGATGAAAACAGTGGGTTCGCTCGCCGTCCGATCAACGCGCTCGGATGACATCGGACACGACGCCGTTCTCGTTGACGGTGCAATTGATGGCCGGCTGTCCGGCCCCGATGCTGAGAGTCACGACGTAGAACCCGTCTTCCATGGTCTGGGCGTCGCTGGTCGGTGTCACTTCGGACTTTGGCACCTTGAATTCGCGGGCGACCGAATCGATGCAGCTGGTGCGAGACACCTGGGGCGACATGAAGCCGCCAAAGATCGCCGGTGGCTTGTAGCCTCCGATCGTCGCCGGGGGTGGGTAGCTGTTGCAGCCGCTGACGATGGCGCAGGACGCGAAGACGACTCCCACGGAACAGATACGAGCAAGCATGTTCATTCCCTGACTGCGAAGCAGTTTTCAATGAGACAGTTTCAGGCTACTGCCAGGGTCGCCAAGAGAGTATTGGGGCGAAGGGCAAATGCTCTGCCCCAATGGGCAACGATGTTCGCGAAGGTTCGCGACCCTCGTCTATTCAGTGGTCGTGAGCGCAGGAGATGCGACGCGCACCGGCGAGGTCAAGAAGCCGCGCCAGGATTCTTATTACAAGCGGCTCATGCCGTCTACTGCCCTTTGGTGAAGCTTGCGGCCTCTGTCGCTTCGCGCTACAAGGTGCTCCGGGCCAAAGTCGACCGCGATCGTGCGGCTCGCTTCCGCCGTCCCGATATGCGATCAACCCCGCGCGAACGGGGAGCGACCTGTGCGTTTCCGCGATGAACGGAGATACTCCATGAAAAAGCAGTTCCCGGTCCTCAGTCGTGCCTGGGCAGGCGCCGGTGCCCTCGGCGTTCTTTGCGCCACTGCCGGCGCCGCCCCCAACGCCTTGAAGGAAGCCTATTTCGGCGAGACTCACGTCCACACCAGCTGGTCGTTCGATGCCTACATCTTCGGCAACACGGTCACCGAGCCAGCCGATGCCTACAAGTACGCGCAGGGGCAGACGATCAAGCACCCCATGGGCTACGACGTCAAGATCACGACGCCGCTCGACTGGATGGGCGTGACCGATCACTCCGAATACGCGGGCGTGGTGCGCCTGGCGAATACGCCCGGGTCGAGCATCAGCAAGTTGCCGATCGCCAAGGAACTGGTGGTCAAGGATGCTGCCGACATCCAGCGCATCTACCTGTGGCTCGGCACGTCGATGATCAAGATGGACCCGGTCAAGGAACTGGTCGATCCGGCCATCGCGGGCACCGTCTGGAAATCCAACAACGCGGCCGCCGATGCGGCCAACAGGCCCGGCAAGTTCACCGCCTTCTGCTCCTACGAGTGGACCTCCAATCCCGACTTCGCGAACATGCACCGCAACGTCTTCTTCAAGGACTGCGCCAAGGTTCCCGAAGTGCCTTTCAGTTCGCTCGACTCGCAGGCACCGGAAGACCTCTGGGTGTGGATGGATGCGCAGCGCAAGAGCGGCAATGAGCTTCTCGCGATCTCGCACAACGCCAATGTCTCGGGCGGGCTCATGTACCCGACCGAGGTCAACTTCAAGGGCCGGCCGATCGACCAGGCCTGGGCCGAGTCGCGCGACCGCAACGAGCGCCTGATCGAGATCAAGCAGATCAAGGGTGCGTCCGAGACCCATCCGCTGCTGTCGCCCAACGACGAGTTCGCGAGCTTCGAAATCCTGAACTATCTGCTCGGCGATCCGCAGGGCCGCTTCGTCACCATTCCCGGCAGCTATGCCCGTCAAGCCCTCAAGGACGGCATCTCGATGCAGGACACGCGCGGCTACAACCCCTACAAGATGGGCTTCGTCGGCGGTTCGGATTCGCACAACACGGCGGTGCCCTACCGTCAGGAAAACTTCTTCGGCGGGCACGCGAAGATTGACGGCGACATCAAGGCGCGCATGGCGGGCCACAACTTCGCGGGCCTCGACATTCGATTCGAGAACCCGGCCGGGCTCACAGGCATCTGGGCCGAGGAGAACACGCGCGAATCGCTCTTCAACGGCATGCAGCGCAAGGAGACCTTCGCCACCAGCGGCCCGCGGATGAAGCTTCGTTTCTTCGGTGGCTGGAACTATGGCGCTGACGCCACCGCGGTCAAGGACTGGGTCAAGGGCGGCTACGCCAAGGGCGTCCCGATGGGCGGTGACCTGCCGCCACCGGCGAGCAAGGCGCCTACCTTCACCGTCTGGGCCGTGAAGGATCCGACCGCGAGCAACCTTGACCGAATCCAGATCGTCAAGGGCTGGAGCAAGAACGGCCAGAGCTTCGAACAGGTGTACGACGTCGTGTGGGCCGGCAAGCGCAAGGTCAACCCCGTGACGCATCAAGTGCCGCCGATCGGCACCACGGTCGACATTGCCAAGGCCACCTATACCAACAGCATCGGCTCGGTCGAACTCAAGGGCACCTGGGTCGACCCGGAATTCGACCCCGGCCTGCACGCCTTCTACTACGCGCGCGTCATCGCGATCCCGTCGCCGCGCTGGACCACGATCCAGGCCAAGGAACTGGGTCTGCCGCCCCCGGCCACGGTCGCTGCGGAGATCCAGGAGCGCGCGTGGTCGTCGCCGATCTGGTATACGCCCACGGCCGGCGACAAGAAGCCGTCGGATGGCATGTCGGTGGCCGAGCTGACCCAGAAGGGCGCGACAGCCCTCGACGACGCGGCGCTCAAGGACCTGATCAACACCAAGTTCACCTGGGTGCGCAACAACGTGACGGGCGGCGTGGTCAAGATGCAGTGGAGCGCCGAAGGCAGACTGTTGATCATGAACGTCGATCCGCGCAAGCCCCAGCCTTCGGAGTTCGGCGACCTGTCGCGCAACTCCTACCTTGGCAACAGCACGACCGACTACAGCATCAAGAACGGCAAGATCGTGACCTCGTTCGGCAACAGGACCTACGAGACCGCGGTGTACAAGCTGGGCGACCGCTACCTGGCGGCGCGCAGCAACGAGTTCGGCTACGCCAACTACGAGATCGTGCCGACGCCCGACAACCTCGGCACCGACGTCAAGAGCGCCGCGGCGCCGCGCTGAACGGTCGGCTCGCGCAGCTGTTGCGAAGCGAAATCACATGAACGCGCTTGCTCGACTGTCTGGGCGCTGGCTGCGAGGGCCGTTGGTTGCACTGGTGCTCGGAGCCTTGGCGGGTTCGGCGCTGGCCTGCGCGATGTGCCTGTCCGCCTTCAAGGTCACGATGAGCGCGCAGGAACTGGCCTATGCGCAGCGCATCGTGCTGGTTAGGCCCGAGGGCTCGGCTTATCGCGTGGTCGACGTCGTCAAGGGCGGCGTGGCGGTGAACGCGTTGATCGACGAGCACGTGGCACGCGTCGACGCGGCGGCCGCCGCATCGCCCAAGCCGCTGCTGCTGATTCGCGAAGACCGATGGGTGCAGTGGGTGAACATGGGCCCCATCGGCGCGGAGCAGGCGCAGTGGCTGCGACAGCTCGCTGCGGGCGGACCGGCGCGGCTGTTGACAAGGCCCCAGCAGCAGGCGCGGGTGGCATTCCTCCTTCCGTCGCTGGAGAGCCCGGACGCGATGGTGGCCGAGATTGCCTACGGCGAGATCGCAGGCACCGACTACGGCGCGATGCGGGCGGTCAAGGCCGGCATCGATGTGCGGGCGGTGCGCCGGTGGCTCGCCGACCCCAAGCTGGAGGACCGCCGCGACTTGTACTACCTGCTGCTGGGTCTTTCCGGCGATGCTGGCGATGCGGACGTGCTGGAGCGTCGCATCGACGCCTTGTGGAAAGCGCGCGACGCGACGAATCTCGCGTCGCTCCTGGCGGCCGATCTCGAACTGCGCGGACCTTCCCGCGTCGACTGGATCGAACGTCGCTATCTGCTCGATCGCCAGCGCAGCCTCGAAGAACAACGGGCCGCCGTCCTCGCCCTCGGTGAGATGGGCACGGACGATTCGGCCGTTCCACGTGCCCGCGTGGTCGATACCTATCGCCGCCTGATTGCGCGCCGCAGCCCGACAGCGGGGCTTGCCGCGGGCGACCTCGCGCAATGGCAGATGTGGGACTTCGCGCCCGAATACGTCGCCCTGCTCAAGGCAGACGCCCCGATGTCGCCGCACGCCCAATTGACCATCCTCGGCTACCTTCGGCGCAATCCACGACCCGAGGCCAAGGCCGGTGTGGCATGGGTCGAGAGCCGGGTGAAGCCCTAGCCACAACCTTCGATGCACACAGCGAACACAGAAGCCGCCGCCCAGCGCCCCCCGACATCCCGCATCGGCAGATGGCTGCGCGAACCGCTCCTGCATTTCCTGCTGATCGGCACGCTTCTCTACGTGTTCTATGCCTGGAGCAATACCGAAGCGCATGTCGAGGCCAGGCCGAACCAGATCGTGCTCACGTCGGACGACCTCGTGCAGATGACGCTCACATGGCGCGCGCAGGGTCGCCCCATGCCGACGGAGCGCGAGATGACAAACCTCATCGAGACGAAGGTGCGCGAGGAGATTCTCTATCGCGAAGGAATGGCGCTCGGGCTCGACAAGGACGACACCATCATCAAGCGACGCCTCGCGCAAAAAATGGAGTTCGTCGCGGAAGACCTCTCTGCGCTGAAGGAGCCGACGCCCGATGAGCTCAGGGCGTGGTTCGACAAGAACGGGCAGCGTTTCGCACTGGCGCCGCGCCTCACCTTCACGCACCGTTATTACTCGCCCGACAAGCGGCAAGGCGCCGCACGCGGCGATGCGGAGCGGGCGCTGTCGCGGCTCGGCAATGCAGGCGCGACGGTTGCGGCCGCTGGCGCCGATCCCTTCATGTTCCAGGACCGCTACGTGGACCAGTCCGCCGAACAGGTCGCGGCGCTGTTCGGTCCCAAGTACGCGGAATCGCTGGTCGCCATGAAGCCGGGCTCGTGGCAGGGTCCGGTGGAGTCGGGGTACGGCTGGCACCTGGTATTTGTGGAGGAACTGACCCCGGGACGCGTGCCCGCCTATGAAGAGGTCGAAGCCGACGTGAAGCAGGAGTGGGTTGCGCAACAGCGCGCCGATGCCAAGCGGTCCATGTACGAGGCCATGAGAGGGCGCTACGAGGTGGTGGTGTCCGATACGCGTCCGGCACCTGCGACGGCCACTGGCGCGAAGCCGGCCGCCGACGCGTCGCGGGTGGCACCTCGGCCTTGAGCATCGCGATGTCTGTCATCCGCTGGCTCCTCGGTTTGCTGGTCGCATGCTGCTGCCTCGGCACCGCCCAGGCGCACGATTCGCGTCCGGCCTACCTCGAGATCACCGAGACCGCGCAGGGGCGCTACGACGTGCTGTGGAGGACGCCGCTGACCGCGGGCGCGCGCCTGCCGGTCGAGCTCCAGTTCCCCGATGACGTGCGCACCATCGCCGCGCCCAGCGAACGCACTTTTCCCGACTCGGTCGTCGAGCGCCGCATCATCGAAGTGCCGAGCGGACTCGGTGGCCGGCGCGTCGAGGTCGTCGGCCTGCAAGGCACGATCACCGATGTGCTCGCGCGCGTGCAGACCGCTGACGGCGCTTCGAGCACCAGCTTGATCCGCCCGTCGATGCCATGGCTCGAAGTCGCTGTCTCGCGCGGACGCGGGGCGACGGCGATCACTTTCCTGAAGCAGGGCATCGAGCACATCGTGCTCGGCGTCGACCACCTGCTGTTCGTCTTCGGCCTGTTGCTGCTCGTGCGCTCGCCATGGATGCTTTTCAAGACGATCACCGCCTTCACGGTGGCGCACAGCATCACGCTGGCGCTGGCGACCCTGGGCGGCGTGAACGTGCCGGCGCTGCCGCTCAACGCGTCGATCGCGCTGTCGATCCTGTTTCTCGGTCCCGAGGTCATCAAGGCCCGGCGGGGCGAGAGCACGTTCACGATCCGCCACCCCTGGGTGGTGGCGTTCATGTTCGGCCTGCTGCATGGACTCGGCTTCGCGAGCGGGCTGGTCCACGTGGGATTGCCGGCGCGGGACATCCCGCTGGCCTTGCTGATGTTCAACATCGGCGTGGAGATCGGCCAACTCGCGTTCGTCGGGCTCATGCTGCTGACGGTTCGCGCGTTCAAGGCGCTGGACATCGTCTGGCCGCCGTGGGCTCGGTTGGCGCCCGCCTATGTGGTCGGTTCGCTCGGCGCGTTCTGGACAGTCCAGCGCGTGATGCTGATGCTCCCGGGGGCGCAATGAAGCCCGCCGTCTCATGCGCCCGTCTTCTCGTGTTCGTGCTGCTGTTCGGGCTGGCGCGATCCGCCTTCGCGCACGTGGAGGCGGGCGAGGCGACCGGCTTCCTGGCCGGGCTGTCGCATCCGGTCTCGGGCCTGGACCACGTACTCGCGATGGTGGCCGTCGGCCTGTGGGGGGCGCAGCTCGGCGCGCCTGCGATATGGGTGCTGCCGGTCGCCTTTCCGCTCGTGATGGCCATCGGCGGGTTGCTCGGACTGCTGGGCGTGCCACTGCCGGGCGTGGAGATCGGCATCGCCGCGTCGGCGCTGACGCTGGGTGGTGCGATCTTGAGCGGGCGACGCGTCCCGCTGGCATTGGCCGCCGTGCTGGTGGGCTGCTTCGCGATCTTCCACGGTCACGCGCACGGCACCGAGCTGCCGCCCGGCCAGAGCGGCCTGCTCTACAGCCTGGGCTTCGTCGTTGCCACCGGTTGCCTGCACGCGGTCGGCATCCTGATTGGCGTGCTGCAGCGCTGGCCTTCGGGCCGCGTGGCGCTGCGCGTGGCCGGCGGTGCGGTGGGCGTCGCGGGGCTCTTCTTCATGCGGCAGGCACTTCAGTGAAAGTCAAGGGGCCGGGGGTTCGCGGCACGGTCATGGCGCTTTGCCTGTGGGGCCTGGCGTCGCGGGCGGATGCGCATCTGGTCGAAACAGGGCTAGGGCCCTTCTACGACGGCATCGGCCACTTCTTCGTCACGCCCGAGGCAGTGCTTCCCGTGCTCGCGCTGGCACTGCTTAGCGGGCTGCGCGGGCGCGAACACGGGCGCGCCGCGTTGCTGGCGCTGCTGGGCGCGTGGGCCGTGTGCGGGGCTGCAGGCCTCGCGCCTGCCGTGGCGGCATCGGGAGTACCGACCTGGCTCGGGCGCTTCGCTGGGTTGCCGCTCGTGGTGCTTGGTGTGCTCGCTGCGATCGATCCTGCGCTGTCGGTACGCGTGGTGGCGTGGCTGGCGCTCTTCGTGGGTGCACAGCTCGGCGTGGAGAGCGGAGCGGCGATGGCCCAGACTTCGCTCGGATTACGGGGATTGGCCGGCACGGTGCTCGCCGTGGCCGTGCTCGCCACGTTGGCAACAGCCTTTGTCGCGACCGGCACGTCGAGGCTGCTGGCGCGACGCATCGCCCGCGTTGCCGGAAGCTGGCTCGCAGCCAGTGGACTCCTGTTGCTTGGCTGGTCTTTGCGCTGACGCGCTCTGCGACCGGCCTGCGCCCTATTTGTCCTGCGCCGTAGCGGCCTGCTGCTGGAACTCGCCAGGCGTCACCCCGGCGTAGCGCCGAAAGGCTCGGCTGAAGTTCGCCGCGTCGCTGAAGCCGAGTTGCTCGGCCACCCGTGCCACCGTCGCCCCTGGCTGCCCGAGCAGTTCGCGTGCACGTTCAAAGCGCACCTGCTGCGACAGGTCACGGAAGTTCAGATGTTCCTTCTTGAGGTTGCGGTCGATGGTGCGCGCGGAAATGTTCATCCGTTGCGCGATGTCATCGAGGGTGACCTGCCCTTGTGATTCGCGCAGCAGCATGGCGACGTAATCGCCCCAGCCCGCGTCCGGAACCGGCCGGCGCTGCAGGGACTGCATGCGCTCCTCGACCTGCTCGACCACTTGCGGCGCCGCCATCGGCATCGGCCGATCAAGCAGGGCGCTCTCGATCGACAGCGTGACACCGGGCAAGGCGCCCTCATCGAAATGAAAGCGCGCTGCCCCCAGGGTGGCGTAGCGCGCATGGTGCTCGGGGGGCGGCATCCCCATGCGGATGTCGTAGGGTGGCGTGTCGGGGCCGAACAGCATCTCGAATTGGTTCTGTACCGACAGCGCGATCACGTCCATGATGAAACGCATCGTCTGCACAGGCATCGCGACCACCGGGCTGAACACGGCCTCGCCACGGTCGGGCCCGCGCCGGTAGCGCATCGTGAACAGCTCGTTGATGAAGTGGTAGTAGCGGCTGGTGAGTCGCAGCATGTGGTCAAGGTCACGGCAACTGAGCATGGCGTAGCCGAGGAGGTCGTGCGAATTGAGCTTGATCAGGCGGCCGGCTTCGAAGCCGAGATCGGTGCGGCCCGTGAGGCGGTAGGCGGCCTCGATCAAGGACTCAACCTCCGTCGGCAGCAGCATGCCGTCCGCGCGGTCGAAGCGGCTCGCATCGATCTGCGCCATTTCCAGCAGACGGGTGGTGTCCACCTTCTGCGCCGCCAGAAAGCCCAGCAACAGCGAAAGGTAGCGCACCGGGACGCGCTTGGGCGTAGCCGTCATCGCGGGCCTCCGCAGAGGGGTGGGTATCCACCAGCTTGTCGGAAATTGACAAGCAAGTGTCGGCAAGTGACTTTGTGGAAATCAGCCACTTTTTCGATCATCCATGTACGCCATCCGCATCCATTCACCTCTTCCGGAATTTCGGAAGCAACTCCCATGTTCGACGACCAAATCAGCACCTCGATCCTGGCCGGGCACCACTG
Organism: Variovorax glacialis; assembly: GCF_051216375.1. Lineage (NCBI taxonomy): Bacteria > Pseudomonadati > Pseudomonadota > Betaproteobacteria > Burkholderiales > Comamonadaceae > Variovorax > Variovorax glacialis. Next base: position 579,054 of record NZ_JBPJZT010000004.1, read on the forward strand.
CTCGGGCACGGCGATTGTCTCCACGATCCGGCGCGGCTGGAAGTACCTGGAGCGTGGCTGGGCATGAGCATCCGGAATCTTCGTGGCAAGCGCGTGCTGGTCACCGGCGCCGCTTCGGGCATCGGCCGCGCGACTGCGATCGCCTTTGCAAGGCATGGTGCAGACCTGGTGTTGTGCGACCTCGACGCGGCCCGGCTTGAGCCCGTGCGCCTTGCGGTGTGCGGCGCTGGCGGCAGCTGCACCACCTTCGGTGTCGACGTGTCGGACGAGGCGGCGATGCAGCGCTTTGCCGAGAGCGTGCATGCGAAGGAGGGCCCGGTCGACGTGCTGGTCAACAACGCCGGCATCGGCTACCTGGGCGCCTTCCTCGACAGCCCCACGGAGGCCTGGCGCAGGACGATCGACATCAACCTGATGGGCGTGGTGCATGGCCTGCGCGCCTTCCTGCCGGCGATGCACGATGCCGGCGGCCCTCGCCGCGTCGTCAACGTGGCCTCGGTGGCGGGCGTCGCGCCGGCGCCGAACATGAGCATCTATGCGGCGTCGAAGTCCGCCGTGATCGGCCTGTCCGAATCGCTCTCGCTGGAGCTTCGGCTGCGCGAATCGCGCGTCGGCGTGACGGTGGTCTGCCCCGGAATCATCAACACGGCCATCACGCGCAGCGCGGCCAACATTTCGCCGTCGATGGATCCCGCGCAGCTCGCCAGGCTGCAGGCGTACTACGAAGCCAAGGGCGTCGACGCGGACGTCGTCGCCGACGCCATCGTCGATGCCGTGCGCAGCGGCCGCGAGTTCGTGCTGGTCGGTCCGTTCGCCAGGCCGCTGTACCACCTGCGCCGCCTGTCGCGCTCCCTGCTGCGCCGCGTGCTGCTGATCGACGCCCGAAAGATGGGCTACTGCTGACCCTGTCCATCCACCGAGTTCATCACCGAGTTCAACCATCGAGCGGGCAGCCAAGTCCCGCCATCCATCGCAAACCCCCGAGGAGACTTTTTTCGTGCCCCACCGTGTCTTTCGCGCCCCTGCCAGCATCCATCGTCTCAGTGCGGTGACCGCCGCCGCACTGGCTCTTTTCGCCATGGCCCCGATCACCCACGCGATGGAGATCGACACCGGCAACCCCGACGTCGTCCTGCGCTGGGACAACACGTTGCGCTACAACCTGGGCCAGCGGGTGCAAGGCCAGGACAAGGCGATCCTTGGCAACCCGAACTTTGATGACGGCGACCGCAACTTCAGCAACCATTCGCTGATCGCGAACCGCCTGGACCTCTTGAGCGAGCTCGACCTGGTGGTCGACAAGAAGTACGGCTTCCGCGTGAGCGGTGCGGCCTGGGCCGACCCGGCCTACAACAGCCTGGACAACCGCAGCAACGCCACGGCCAACACGCTGGCCTACGGCGTGCCCACGGCCGGCGTGCTCTCCGACTACACCAGCCGCTACGCCAAGGGCCCGTCGGGCGAACTGCTCGATGCCTTCGTCTTCGGCAACACCGACATCGGCGACACCAAC
>NZ_JBPJZT010000050.1:0-3660 GCF_051216375.1 Variovorax glacialis
AGCAGGAAGCTTCCCTCAGCAGCAGGCGGTTATGCCGACCTCAAGTGCGGGTTCTCCGCCCACGGGCTCGGCGGGCGACGCCATGTCGGCATAACCCGGAGGTCGGCGTAATGAACTCGGCAACGCTGCCAGGTGGCCTTCAGGACCTTCGAGACGGCCGCCTTGATGCCCTCGTGGCTATCGCTGATGACGAGCTTCACACCGCGAAGCCCTCGACGGTTCAGGCTGCGCAAGAACTCGGTCCAGAAGGGCTCGGCTTCCGAAGCGCCGACCTTCAGACCCAACACTTCGCGCTGGCCATCGGTGTTCACGCCGACGGCGACTATTACCGCGACGCTCACGATGCGCCCGGCCTCGCGCGTCTTCACGTAGGTGGCATCGATCCATAGGTAGGGCCAGTCGCCTTCGATCTGGCGACCCAGGAAGGCATTGACGCGCTCATCGAGCTCGCCGCACAGCCGGCTGACTTGGCTCTTGGAGACGCCGCTTATGCCCAGCGACTTGACCAGATCGTCCACGGAACGCGTGGAGATGCCTTGCACATAGGCTTCCTGGATGACGGCGGTGAGCGCCTTCTCGGCGGTGCGCCGAGGCTCCAGGAACTCGGGGAAGTAGCTGCCCTGGCGCAGCTTGGGGATCTTCAGTTCGACGCTGCCGGCTCGCGTGTCCCAGGTTCGCTCGCGGTAGCCGTTACGGCTGTTGAGGCGTTCGGGATTCTTCTCGTCGTACGCGGCGCCGCAGCGGCCTTCGACATCGAGCTCCATCAGGCGCTGAGCCATGAACTGCACCATCTGGCGCAGGACGTCGACATCGGCTCCCTTCTCAGCGAGCTCGGCCAATGCCATAGTTGGGTTGGTCATCGTGATTTCCTTTGAGGACAGGTTTGGTGGGTCGCACCTCAAACTTATCCGGACTTCACGATGACCACCCCGAAGAGAGCGGCCGCTGCACGGCAAGGCGCTTCGGGCTACGCCCTACGCGCCTTGCCGTGCAGCGAGTGATCGAAGACTTACACCACGTCCCGGGACATCAACTTCGATGAACTTCCGAATCGGTGGATCGCATTGGGGTTCTGCCGTCGCTCCGTTCGGGTTTGAAAGGCACATCAAGACCCTGCAGCCGTAGTCATCCGCGTAGGCTTGTCCGGTGAAAGTGACTGCCGAAATGAGGGCGAGGGCGTAGAGCGGTTTCCTCAAGATGAACTCCGTGAATGTCGTTTTGCGGAGTTGTAGTGTAGGTTGTCGATTGGGTTCGATGGCGTCGCCCGGCCAGGCCGGTCCCGGGCTTTCAGCGCTGCGCGTCGAGCTCCTGCAGATCTCGACCCTTTCGGGCACCAATCCCTGACGCACGCGGCCCTGCAGGGCCGCTAAATACCACCCCTGGCAGATCCTCCGACGCCGGCGCCGGCGTCGTGCGGTCGCTCGCTCCCAACTGGGCACGTGTGGCTGATCTGCCCTGCGGTCCGCCTCTTTCCGACGCATAGCGCCATCCCTGCGCGTGCGCTCGTCCTCGTCCTCACCCGGTCTCTTCGCTTCGCTCTCGAGTTGCGGCCTCCGGTCGCTCCTCCCTCCCGCACCTGGCTGTCGCTGGCCATGCGTCGAGGCGGCTCCGAAGAGCAGATTTTTTCAACCACACCGAAAGGCCAGTCATGAGCGAAGCGACCACACAAGACATCAACACACTTTCCACCGCGGCCGTTCCTTCCGCACCTCCCGAGGCTCACCAAAGAGCAGACGGGGGGGCAGGGGAGACGGAATACCGGGGAATGTCGGCGACCTACTCGCCGGAAGACAACCAGCTGCGGCTCTATTCGGTCTCGCGCCTGAGCGCTGACCTTTACGCGCGCGTCAAGGGTGCGGGTTTCTCGTGGGCGCCGAAGCAAGAAGTTTTCGTGGCTCCGATGTGGACTCCAGGCCGTGAGGATCTGCTGATTGAGCTTTGCGGCGAGATTGGCGACGAAGACACGACGCTCGCGGATCGCGCCGAAGAACGCGCGGACCGTTTCGAGGAATACAGCGAGAAGCGCGGCGCGGATGCAAGCGCGGCGCGTGACGCTGTGGCGTCGATTTCCTCGCGGTTCGAATTCGGACAGCCGATTCTTGTGGGGCACCACAGCGAACGCAGGGCGCGCAAGGACAAAGAGCGCATCGAGAACAACATGCGCAAGGCGGTGCAGATGTGGGACACGGCGCAGTGCTGGGAAGCACGCGCCAAGGGTGCGAAGCGTCACGCCGCATACAAGCAACTTCCCGCCGTGCGTCACCGCCGCGTGAAGGGCCTGAGCGCAGACCTTCGCAAGCAAGAAAAGACGTTGAAGGAACACGAGACGATTCTGGCGCTGTGGCAGGTCCAAGGGCTGACGCTAGAGCAGGCCGTGAAGATCACGAACTACGACTATCTGACCGTCCAGCGCGAAGGCAAGCCTTACCCCGAGTCGCTCTATTCGCTGCTGACCGCTGGCGAGATCACGACCGACGAAGCCGCCGCCCTGGCCGTGAAGAAGCACAACAGCGGCGCGGCATGGTGCCGCCGCTGGCTGGGCCACTACGCAAACCGCATCGCGTACGAGAAGGCCATGCTCGATGAATCGGGCGGCATCAAGGCGGACGCCTTCGACATCCAGGTGGGCGGGCGCGTGCTGGTCGATGGCGAATGGTTGATTGTTAAGCGAGTGAATAAGTCGGGCGGCGCAATCAACAGCGTTTCGACGAATGCGCGATATGTGAAAGTGAAAGGCATCGAAGGGGTCAAGGGCTACGAAGCACCGACCGCAGAGGACGCAGAAAAAGTGAAGGCCGCGACGACCCTCCCGCCGCTGTGCAACTACCCGGGCGAGGGCTTCCATTCGATGACCAAAGCCGAATGGGACGCGACGCACAAGGATTACAAGGGTTCGCGGGAACTCGGCCAAGGTGCCGTCCGTTCGCGCTACGGCAGCGGCCGCCCCGACATCAAGGTAGGCGAGGGCGCCGAGGTGGTGGGCCGGCATCGTGTGCGGTCCGTCGTGCATCGTGGGGCCTTGGTCGCGGTCTATATCTCCGACGCGAAGCGCAAGGACGCGCCGCCTCCTGTGTCCGCTCCCGCTGATCCGGTTGTGCTGCCGGTCGTGCGCGACGTCTCTTCGACCAGATCCGGACGGGCTTTTCTCGTTTCTGCAGACTAGCTTTTGTTGTGCGTCGGGCCCTCACGATCGCACATAGCTAGTGGGCATGCATCCATGATACCGACCATGAATCGGCGGCAACTTTGGAGGGATCTTTCGCATTCTCCCGGAGCAACTCCGCCACCCGCTGCGCGACAAGCATAGAACAATCAAGCCGCCTGCCAAATTGCTTTTCTTGCTTTTCGGCTGACAACAACAAGAAGCAGAAAAAGTTCGTGGAAACAGCTTGCCCGCTAATGGTGGCAGGTGATGTGTGCACGCTTTGGAATCACTCCTCAGGCGGTGCGTTTAAACCGTTCCGCTGGCACAGCGCCTTTGCGCTTCACCTTGACCCAGTCGGGCGTGCGGATGCCAGGCACGTAGATGCTGTCGGTCCGCTTCGCTACCCTCACAGAACCCTCGGCGCTACTGGCGCTCCCGAGCCGATCCGTTCGGCGAGGTCTGGGACACCGAGGTGGTGCCGCTGCTCAAGGCCGCCCCCAAGTTGATGGCCGTCA
>NZ_JBPJZT010000051.1:0-3340 GCF_051216375.1 Variovorax glacialis
AGTTCATTACGCCGACCTCCGGGTTATGCCGACATGGCGTCGCCCGCCGAGCCCGTGGGCGGAGAACCCGCACTTGAGGTCGGCATAACCGCCTGCTGCTGAGGGAAGCTTCCTGCTCCACTCGTCGAGAAGGAGGCCATCATGGCTCATCTGTCCCGGGTTCGGCTAACCGGACCTCTCTCACCGTTTGCCCAAGGTTTCGCGGAAGAGCTTTCACGACAGGGGTACAAGCCCAAGCCCGTCGTGGACCAGGTGAGGTTGGTGGCTCACCTCAGCCGATGGCTCTGCCGCAGAGGTCTCCAAGTTGCGGACCTAGAGCTTTCGGTCCTGAACGAATTCCTCGGTGATCGACGTTCGCAGGGCTACGCGATGTGGCTCTCGCCTAAGGCACTGGCGCCGCTTATCGACTACCTGCGTGGCATTGGGATGATGGCCGGCCAACCGAAGTCCGCGTCGGATCCGACGTCAGCGCTGCTGGGCCGCTATCGGGAGTACCTGCTCGGTACCCGGGGCTTGACCACCGCGTCCGCCCGGGGATACGTCGACATGGTGCGCCCGTTCGTTGCAAGCCGGCTGGTCGATGACGAACTCGACTGGGCGAGTTTGCAGGCCGCCGATGTCCACGGCTTCGTGCTCACCGCGTGTCGCGGCCGCTCCATCGGCTCAGCGAAGCTCATGACGACGGCACTGCGCTCGGTGCTCGGCTACTTACACGTCGAGGGGCTGATGTCCACCCCGCTGCAGGAAGTCGTCCCGCCAGTCGCAGGCTGGCGGCTTGCCGGCTTACCTCGATCACTGCAGCCAGGCGAGGTGCGACGCCTGCTCGCTGCCTGTGATCGGCGCACGACAGCGGGTCGGCGCGACTTCGCCATGTTGATGCTGCTCGCGCGACTCGGTATGCGTGCCGGCGAAGTGCGCTGCCTCACCCTGGAAGACATCGATTGGTGTGCAGGTGAACTGCTGGTCAGGGGCAAGGGCAATCGCATCGAACGCCTTCCTCTGCCGGAAGACGTCGGTCAGGCGCTGAGCGCGTACCTCCTGCGAGGTCGACCCGCAACGGCGCAAGGCCGTGCGGTGTTTATGCGCGTGCGCGCACCTCACCGCCCGCTGTCATCGCCTGGTGTCACCCAGGCCGTGGTGGCGGCGGCTGCGCGCGCGGGCCTTGGGCAGGTGAGCGCCCACCGGCTGCGACACACCGTCGCCACCGAGATGGTGCGCGCGGGCGTGCCGCTGGCTGAGGTCGGTCAGGTCCTCCGTCACCGGCGACTGGTGACGACGGCCATCTACGCCAAGGTCGATCGAGAGCGCCTGCGCCTGCTGGCCCGCCCGTGGCCGGGAGGTGCGACATGACCGCGCTACGCCAAGCACTTGTCGACTACCTGAGCCTGCGTCGCGCTCTGGGATACAAGCTGCGACGTGCCGAGAAGCTGCTCCACCAGTTCATCGACTTCCTCGATGCCTCGGGTGCGCGGACGATCACGACGGAACACGCCCTGGCATGGGCATGCCAGCCCAAGGATGGGGCTGAGTATTGGTGGGGCTATCGCCTGTCGGTCGTTCGCGTCTTCGCTTCCTATGTGCACGCTAACGATGCCAGCGCCGAGGTGCCGCAGCGGGATCTACTCCCCTGTAGGCCCCGGCGCGCGACTCCATTCCTGTACTCTGAACAAGACATCGCCGCACTCATTACGGCTGCTGACGGGCTAAGCACGCCGCTACGCAGGGCGACCTACAGAACCTTGATTGGACTGCTTGCTGTCACTGGGATGCGCGTGGGCGAGGCCATCAACCTCGATCGGCGCGATCTCAACACGGCCGGCGGTGTCCTGCTGATCCACCACGCGAAGTTCAACAAGACGCGGGAGATTCCTTTGCACCCGTCGACGGTGGCCGCCTTGCGTCGGTACGTTGACTGCGTGGACAACGAGTGCGCCGCCAGGAGAACCCCCGCGCTGTTCCTCTCGAGCTTCGGTACCCGGCTCCTGTACTGCAACGTTCATTGGACCTTCCAGCGCCTGGCTCGTCAGGCCGGACTCTCGCCGCGCAACATGCAGTGTCGGCCTCGGATCCACGACCTCAGGCATGCATTTGCGGTCAACGCGCTGCTGGATGCGTGCCGCGGCGGTTCCGAGGCTCAGTGCCTGACGCTGCTGCCTACCTACCTCGGCCATGTCGACCCAGCCGCGAGCTATTGGTATCTGTCGGCCGCTCCGGAGTTGCTCGCCATGGCGGCCGAGCGTCTGGAGCATCATCGGAGTGCCAAGTCGTGAGCACGCTCGCCCCCGTCCTGCAGGCGTTCTTCACCGATCGACTCTTACGCGAGCGCCACGCGAGTGCACAGACCGTAGCGGCCTATCGGGACACCTGGCGGTTGCTGCTCAGGTTCGCGGCCAAACGCCTTGGCAAACAACCCTCCGACCTGGATCTCGGTGATCTCGGCGTGCCCATGATCAGCGCGTTCCTGGACCATCTGGAGACCGAGCGCAAGAATTGCGTGCGCACGCGCAACGCTCGCCTGGCGGCGATCCATTCGCTGTTCCGCTACGCCGCGGCGCGACATCCGGAGGACGCGGCCACGATCGCTCGGGTACTGGCCATCTTGCCCAAGCGATTCGAGCGTGCGCTCGTCGCGTTCCTCACTGAGCCCGAAGTCGAAGCGCTGCTTGCAGCGCCTGATCGCTCATCGTGGACCGGCCGGCGAGATCACGCGTTGCTCCAGCTCGCCGTGCAAACGGGGCTGCGGATCTCGGAACTGATCGGCCTGCGACGCAGCGACGTTCACCTCGACACCGGAGCACACGTTGCCTGTCACGGTAAGGGCCGCAAGGATCGGGTGACGCCCTTGACGGTATCAACGGCGCGTGTTCTTCGGGCCTGGCTGATTGAGCAGGATCCGGACTTGACCACGCCAGTGTTCCCGACGCGGACTGGCACACCGCTGAGTCGCGACGCGATCGAGCATCGCATCGCCGTGCATGTGGCCCACGCAGCGACTCGCTGCCCGTCCTTGGCAAGCAAACGGGTCACCGCGCATGTGCTTCGCCACAGCGCCGCGATGAGGCTGCTGGAAGCAGGCGTCCATCCCACCGTCATCGCGCTCTGGCTCGGCCACGAGCGGGTCGACACCACCGCGATGTACCTCCACGCACACCTGGGAATCAAGGAGGCTGCCCTCGCCCGTGCTCGGATGCCCGATGGGAAGCCGCGTCGGTATCGACCGCCCGACGCGCTGATGAGCTTCTTGCAGGCACTCTGACTATGCCGACCTCAACTGCGGCTTCGCCGCCCACGGGCTCGGTGGGCGACGCCATGTCGGCATAACCCGGAGGTCGGCGTAATG
>NZ_JBPJZT010000052.1:0-2865 GCF_051216375.1 Variovorax glacialis
CAACTGCGGCTTCGCCGCCCACGGGCTCGGTGGGCGACGCCATGTCGGCATAACCCGGAGGTCGGCGTAATGAACTTTCTGCCGACGTCGGCAGAAAGTTCACTTTATGCGAAACGCGCTGGCGTACGCTGGCAAGACCCAGCGGCGCATGGTCTCAGCTGCCATCGGCACGGCGTTCGTGCAGGACTCGGCAGATGCGGCTCGCACGCAGTGGCGCTCGGTGGCCGATCAGCTCCGAGACAAGTTCCCCAAGCTCGGCGCCCTGATGGACGACGCGGAGAACGACGTGCTGGCCTTCATGACCTTCCCGCGGGCTCACTGGACGCAGATCTACAGCACGAACCCCTTGGAGCGGCTGAACGCGGAGATCAAGCGGCGCACGAACGTCGTGGGCATCTTCCCCAACGACGCCTCGATCACGCGGCTCGTCGGCGCCATGATGCTTGAGCAGAACGACGAGTGGTCGCTCAACCGGCGTTACATGCAGTTGGAAGGCCTGCAGACCCTGAGCGATACTGCGCCCACTCGGCTGTCCGCTGTGGCTCGCTGAGTACCGTGCAGCTCAGCCTTCTCCGGGCTGTGGAGCTACACCACGGAATGGGACGCGACCTCATCGAAGGTCAGGCCAAGGACCCGAAAGAGCCCTTCCCCAGTTGTCCAGAAGGGGCCCCGGCAACGATGCAACCGGCCTACCGACCCTACGATCAATGTCCAGACGGAACGAAAGCTTTGGAGCAAGAAATCCAAGCGGTCCAGCTGTCTCCGAACCTCTTCAACCAGCTCGCACTCGCATCGAAACCCCAACCGAATCGACCCTGGCAAAACGATCAACCCATCGATGTACCCGCGGGCGTCATCTTTCAAACTGGGATCGGTGACGGCAATGGGCAAAACGCGTCAACGAGAACCAACAAGGTATGCGTGGGAAAGCAGCTGGGAACGCTGATCTTCGACACAGGCACACAAGAAGTGCCTCAAACGAAAACCGTCATCGTCTATGAGCAAATCGCGACCATCGAGCCGGCGAAATCGCCGCGAGTCGTCGACGTGAATATCGGTCCGAAGCTCTATCGATCGGTGCGGTACTGATCCACCGTTCAAATCTCGCTCGGCCAAGCCAGAGCGCGGGAACAGGGACAATGAGAGTGGAGGGGAAATTAATGGACGAGAACGTTCGGGCGGACCAACGCCTGTTGAAATTCGAGCGCGCCGAGGATTTCCAATCTCGGCCAGCTTGGCGAGATGAGGTCGACGTCAAGGCGACGCCACCAGTTCGAATCCTGGGTGGCTACTCATTCCCGAAGGAGCAGTACCTCCGGTGCGGGCTCGGCAGCTGCCGCACCATGCATGGCCTCGGCTTCTTAGTCCTGCTAGCTGATGGGACTTGAGACAAATATCGGTCGCTTTTGCGGCAAACGTCACGTCGAGGGCGCCGTCTGGGAGGAGATCTACCGGGAGTTCGTGACAACCGAGAAAGCGCAGGCTCAGCTCGACGTGATCTCAGATTTGATGGCGCAAAAGGACGAGACCCTCAAAGGCGCCCGCGAGCTGTGGCGCGGGTGTCCCCAGCGCGGAAGACCGTTCGGGCCATCCTAAACGAGTTGAAACGCGACCGCGCTATCGAGAAGTCCTTTAACGACCTGGCCAAGCTGGGTGGCCAGCTGACCTACTACCGCTTGCCGACTGAACAGGAGCGCGATCTGACGCCAGGCGTGCGCTTCGTACCCGTGTCCCTGGGTCGGATGGACGGCTTGAACATTCTTGGTGCCGACCACGTTGAAGGGTCTCTGCGAGATCGCGTGATCGGTCACTTAGAAACGCTCGAGGTCAAAGCGATGCTCGCGCTGAAAGGCGAAGCCCTGGATCGATACTCCAAGTTCATCGGGGACATGAAGGGAACGCTGCGCCAAGGTGGCTACTACCTGGTCGATGCCGGTCGCTTCGTTCGTGGGGAGAACTGGGAAGCTTTCGCTCGTTTCTGCCGCGAATCGGGTGTCCAAATGGGCCCCCAAGGGGAATGAGGTCCTTCAGAGTGTCCATCGCTTGAGCGTTGCGGATCACGCTTGGAAAGCCCCACCCGCATCAAGCGGATCTGATATCCGCTCATCGGGCACAAGCTCATAAAGCTTTACTACGCCCGCCTCGAAGGCCTCCGGCCGGCGGCGAACGGCTGCCGGCAGCTCTCCTAAACGGAGGCTTTTTCTGTCGCTTCCATCACTTAAACGAGCCGGCAAAAGGCACCATGCTCGGAGATGGGTGCTGCGCCGACATGGTGGCGAGTCCACCGTTGCCGACGCTCCCCCACAGGTCATCCATTAGTTTGGGGGCGAATGTTTGTGGAGAAGCGCCTACGGTAGCTCATGGCCTCGAAACTCCCCACGGACCTCGAAGACTTCACCCGGATGCTCGCCCGCGCAGCAGTCGCGGCGCACCGTCCTGGGATCGTGACTCTAGGCATTCGTTTGGGCGTGGAACTCCGCCCAAACGATGCGCCGGTCGACGCCCCAGGGACCTTCAGCGCATCTGCGCCTGGCGACATCGAAGACCTGGCACGAGAACCTAGCAGTGGCCTAAACCCAAATGCCAAGACGCCTCGGGATCCCACGGATCCCACGGATCCTCTTAGCCCGATCGAACGTCGTGTGACATCGATTGTTGACGAGATAAGGCATGCGAAGGTCCTTGCCGATGACGATGGCGGCGGCGGCGGCGGCGGCGGCGGCGGCGGCGGCGGCGGCGGCGGCGGCGGCGGTGGCGGCGGTGGTGGCGGCGGTGGCGGCGGCGGTGGTGGCGGCGGCGGCGGCGGCGGTGGCGGCGGCGGCGGCGGTGGTGGCGGTGGCGGCGGTGGCGGCGGTGGCGGCGGCG
>NZ_JBPJZT010000053.1:0-2807 GCF_051216375.1 Variovorax glacialis
CGTTCGGCTTCAATCCCTTGCCGCCCACGGTCTGCCGCTTGCGCTCGCGCTTCTCGGCCATGGGCGTGTAGGTTTTCTCCGCGGGTGTCCTCACATCGGGCTCGTAGCTGGCGAGTACGCCATCTTCCGCATTGCGCAGCACGTCGATGCGCGCGAACTGCGCAACCATGCTTTGCGCGACTTCGGTTTCGCCCTGGTCGTTGGTCACGCCCTCCACGGTGCGCCCGCCGTCGAAGACGATGCGGTATTTCTGCTGCGCAAGCCGCAGTCCACCGGCATGTTCGAGCAGCACGAACTGCTCTTCGCGCAGTTGTTGCGAAGACCCGGCAGTCAGGCCCGCCGGCAGCAGCATCGGGTACAGCGCATCCAATGCTTTCGGTCCATCGAAGTTGTGCGAGGCCGCGTGGTTGGCGTAGTCACCCGGCGTTCCGTGGGCGATGCCTTGGGCATTGAGCATCTCGTAGCTGCCGCCGCCCTCCAGACGCAACTCCTCCTTGGCCCGGATGGTGATGCGCTCGGCCGTCTGCGTGATCTCCAGCTTGGCGAGCAGATTGATGGAGTTGGCCAGCGCCTGGATGTCGATGTCCGCCTGCGCAGCCACGAGGTGCATGCCTTCTTGCTCCGCGAAGAGCTTGATGGCGTCGAGGGCCACCGCGAGCAGCGAGGCGCCGCTGCTCAGGCTGATGTGTTCGCCGCTGGTGAGCGCAGTGTGTGCGTCGCTGGCGATGTGCGTGGAGCCTGCGGTGGTGCTCTCGATGCCCGCCGGGCTGGCGAGCACGAGGTGGGGCTCGGCCAGTTCGGGAAACTTGCCTTCTTCCGTGCCGCCCTTGCCCTTGATGGCGTCGTTCTGCGCCTTGAGGGCGCGAGCAACTTGGTCTTGGTCGCCGTCTTCCTGCGCCTTGGCCCGGTTGGCGACATCGAAGCCGTTTTCATGCTGCTCCCGCGCCTGAGTCAGGCGTTGGAGGGTATCTCGCATGTCCTTGACGTGCGCCGCTGCCTTGGTTCTTGCCTCGGTGCTGATAAGGAGGCCATCCTGGGCACGGATGGCGCCGTGCCCGTCGGTGCGCAGCTCGAAGCCTTCGCCGCGCGGGTCTTTGCGGCCCGCGTTGTCCTCGATGCGGGTGATGTGGCCGAGGCTGAGTTGGCTGTGCTGGTGGTCGCTCTTGAGCTGGACCTGGATCTTCTGCTCGGTGTCGTCGAGGATCAGGTGGTTGGAGCGGCCCGCGGCGCTGTTGCCGCCTTCTTTTGTCAGCTCTCTGGAGCGGAAACCGCTGAGAGCACTCTGACCGGGCAGTTCCCACGGCGGCAGGTTGGTCTGGTTGTGAACGCGTCCGGTGCAAATCGGCAGGTCGGGGTCGCCGCCGAGGAAGGCGACGATGACTTCCTGCCCGATGCGCGGAATCTGGATGCCGCCCAACTGGTTGCCCGCCCACGGCGAGGACACGCGCAGCCAGCAGCTGCTGTGGTGGTTCTTCTGGCCGAGGCGGTCCCAGGGGAACTGGACTTTGATGCGGCCGAGTTCGTCGGTCCAGAGGTTCTGGCCTTCCGGGCCGACGACGAGCGCAGTCTGGGGGCCGTGGGTGTGAGGTTTGGCCCGGAGCAATTCGGGGCGCAGGGGCTCCTTGACGGGATGGGCGGTGAAGTCGACCTGTACGCGCCACTGCTGCTTGAGGCCACTTGCGGCGTCCTGACGTTGGCTGTCCTGCGCGACGTCTTCGATGAGGAACTGGGTCTCGAGGATCAGGTACTCGGCGTTGGCGGTGTGTCGGGGGTGCTTCTTCAGCTTGAAGGTGCAGCCCGGGGTCATGCCGCGCAGGTTGCCACTGGCCGTGGCCCTGGCGCCGTGGGTGCGCAGGGCCTGCATTCGCAGCAGTGCGATGAAGCGGCCTTCCTCGTGCGGGTCGTTGGCTTCACCGGCGCCGGCCTTGGGCTGCGCGTAGTGACTGCCGCCACGGCCGTCATGCCACTGGTAGACCTCGCCATCGGCCTGTCCGGTGGGACGCGGGTCGCTTCGCGTCTGCGTGAGACCTGCGCGGGGACGCGTGTAGTCGTAGTCTCGGGTTGCGTATTTGCCGCTGGTGAGCTGGTTTTCGGGGACGAAGACGTGGAGGTACTCGGCGTCCACCTTCCAGCCGGGGGCGTGATATTCGACCTGCCGGTAGGCTTCGCTCGCGTTCTGTTTGTAGGCGCCCATGTTGTCGATGAGCACGAGCCTGTGCTTGCCTTCGGAATGCTCGAAGAAGTAGCTGATGCCCCATTCCTGGCACAGGCGCTCGAAGAAGGCGAAGTCGCTTTCGTTGAACTGGGTCTGGTAGTCGCGTGGCGGGTAGGTCTCGATCAGGCGCTTGTCCACCGCAAAGGCGTAGTCGGCCAGGAGTTCGTCCAGGATGTCGACCACGGTCTTGTTCTGGAAGATCTTGCAATCGGTGGTCAGGGTGGCCAGGTGCAGCCAGGGGCGCAGGGTGAGGCAATACCGGATGTGACGGCCTTCTTCGCCCAGGCAGGCGGCATCAGCGATGAGGGCGCTGATTTGGCGCACGCCGGCGCCGATGTGGTCGATGCTCGCGCCGACGACGTCAGGGATGAATTCGCCAGCGCCATCGAACTGGATAGAGCAGGTGATTTCTCGGCCGATGAAGTCGTCGAGGTTGAAGTCGGCTGCTTCGCTGGCGCCGACGTTCAAGGCGTCGGGGGTCTGCAGGAGCAGTTCATACTCGAAGAGGCTGTTGAGGCCTTCGCAACCTGAGAGGCGAACGGGCTCGAGCGCGGGTGCGCCGAGAAAGACAGGAACGGCGGCGCTGCTGATG
>NZ_JBPJZT010000054.1:0-2602 GCF_051216375.1 Variovorax glacialis
CCCCCGAACGACACTTCAAACTCCCCCACCTGTAGACACCTAAATTCCTCCAGGCAGGACACGGGGATTGCATTATTGATCGGTCAGGCTTCGGCCGCGATGGCCAAGCGTGCGGCGGCTTCCTTCAGTCGGTAGCTCTTTCCCTCGAACTCGAGCATGACTGAGCGATGCATCAATCGATCGAGGATGGTGGTTCCCATGGTCGCGTCGCCGAGATACTTGCCCCAGTCCTGCACGACGCGATTGGAGGTCACGACGATGCTGCCGCGGCGCTTGTAGCGCTGATGCACGACGGTCTGGAGCAATTCGGCGGCGGTGTCTGAGATGCGCCGTGCAAGGAAGAGATCGTCGAGCACAAGAACATCGGATTCGACGTACGCGCGCATCATCGTGGTCTGCTCCTTTGGGGTTGCCAATGCGAAGTGGGCGAACTCGCTGTCGGCCTCGACGTAGCGAACATCATGGCCTTGTAGGGTGGCTTGGTAGGCGACCGCCTTGGCCACATGCGACTTCCCGGTGCCCGGCTTGCCGATGATCAGTGCGTTGGCCCCGTCGGCGATGAACTTCAGCGTGTGCAGCTCGAAGCATGCCTGACGAGGCAGCTTCGGATTGAAGCGCCAGTCGAAGTCGCCGAGCGTGGGCCGTTCATCGAGGCGTGATTGCTTGAAGCGCCGTTCGGTCAGGCGGGAGTGGCGCCGGTCGAGCTCGTCTTGCAGCAATCCTGCCAGCGTCTCCAGTAGCGGCTGTTGGGAGGACTGCGCCTGCATGACGCGGGTGTTCAGGGTCGCGGCGATGCCGGACAGGCGCAGCTCGCGCAGCGTACGTTCGATCTCATTGATGGTCATGTGCAGTACCTCCAGGTTTCAAGGGAGAGGAAGGCTGTGCCGCGGCACAGCGGGAGAACAACTCGGCGTAGATGTCGGCGGGACGGATCAGCGGGTGTTCCTGCGTCAGCGTGAGTTCCAGCTGGCGAGGCTCTTCGGCGCGTTCGAGGGCCGCCAATGCGTCGGCGACGATCTTCTCGGTCAGCTTCTTGACGTAGCTGTAGCTGTGGATGCCGTCGTGCATCGCCTGCGCGCAAGCGCGGTCGACGAGACGGCGCGGGTAGCGATCGGCCAGGCGGACGATGCCCCACAACTTGCGCTGGCCGACGCGGCCTTCGACGGCGAACAACAACTCGCACAGACGCTCGGCGTCAGCCCCGATCACCTTGGCTTGCCTGAGGATGCGGCGGGTCTCGCGTGAAGGGTTGAACACTCGCTCTTCCATCGGCAGCACGACGGTTCCGGGGCGCTCGACACGGACGTGGCTGCGCAGCAGCGCCTGGGTCTTCAGGTCACGGATCTCGATGCGGTGCTCGAACACGCGCACCAGCACATGGCTGCCGATGGGCGCCGGCCGTGCGGCATAGCTGCAGTGATCGACGCGCACGCAGCTGTCGTCGCAGACCGTGCGCTGGGAGTCGGTGAAGTACTGCATGCCCTGCGCCGGCAATGCCTGCAGCAACGGCCGTTCCTCCTCGAACATCGCCTGCACCTGACGGCGTGCGCTGCCATGGATGCGCGAGGCGGCCCACCGGGTCTCCCAGTGCTCAAGGAAGTCGTTCTGCTCCTGCAGCGACTCGAAGCGCCGCCCCTGCAAGGCCGTGGCCTGGGTGTGGCCGATCGCGTTCTCGACCGAACCCTTGCGATTTGGATCTCGCACGCGGGCCGGATCAGCGACCACGCCGTAGTGGGCCAACGTGGCCGCGTACACCGAGTTCAATTGCGGCTCGTACAGGTCGGGCTTGACGACGCCTTCCTTCAGGTTGTCCAAGACTACGTAGTGACATGATCCGCCGAAGTAGCGCCACGCCTGCTCGTGCAGTCGGGCCCAGGTCTCCTGACTGGACTTCCACACGACACGCCGGAAGCTGCGCCGGGAATAGCGCAGCGTGGCCACGAACAGCCGCGGCTTGCGATAGCGGTCGCTGCCTGGCACGCGCGTCGGCGCGCCTTCGCCATAGTCCACCTGCATCTCCTCCGCGGGGAGGAACTCCAGGCGATCGAATTGCTCGGGCTCGTGGCGGCGAAGCTTGCGCGCGAAGCGCATCACCGACTCGTAGCCGGCGGCGAAGCCGTGCAGGTCGACCAGGTCCTGATAGATGGCCATGGCGTTGCGCCGCAGTCGCAGTTGCGCCTCGATGAAGCCGCGATGCGGCTCGCATGCCGAAACCGTTGCGGGCGAGCGCACCGGCGTCGGAGTCGGTAGACAGGGTGGAGGAATTTGCCCTCCGGGGCCGGTCGACACCCCGGGGGAATTTGCCGCCACGGCTGCGAAGCGCTTCTGGTATCCGCGGATCGTCTTGCGATCGATGCCCGTGACGCGCTCGATCTCCCGTTGGCTGGCACCGGCGGCCAACAAGGTCCAGATGGTCGTCTGCAAATGCGGCTTCAAGACGTTCACTCCGTTCTCCCCTCATGGCTGAGGGGGAAAAGTAAGCGTCCTGCCCGGAGGACAACTGCCGGCAGTTGCCGGCGCCGCCCTATACCGTCACGGCTCGATGGCCGGGACGGAGGAATTTACGTGTCGATAAGTGGGGGAGTTTGGGTGTCGTTCGGGG
>NZ_JBPJZT010000055.1:0-2458 GCF_051216375.1 Variovorax glacialis
TCCGGCGGCCCCTGCGGGGGGCTGGAATAATGAAAGTCAGAACAGCCAGAAGAGAAGTCAGACCATCCCGGTCGGACTCAAGCCAATAGGCCTCCTCGAAAGCCGGTGCGGTTCACTCCGAAGATGGCGGCGTCGCGTTGCCGCGCATGCGCCGGCGACTCCATGACGCAGTGCGGACATCACGGCGATGCGATGCCTATGTTCACTTGGACTTCGTATCGACCTCGCGCAGGACGTCGACGAAGGCGCGCAGACCCGCCGGCACGTGTCGATGCCCAGGGTAGTACAAGGCCAGGCGGCCAAGGGGCGGCGTCCAGTCCTGCAGCACGAGCAGGAGTCGTCCGGACCGGACTTCCTTGCGGACCGACCACTCATTTATGTAGACCAGGCCGAGGCCTGCGAGGGCGGCCTCAAGGCGCAAGAGGGTGTTGTCGAGCGTTATAGGTCCATCGACGTCAAGAGAAATGTAGTCGCCGTGTTTGCTGAACTCCCAACGCCAGAGCGAGCCGCTTGGGAGACGATTGCGAATGCACTGATGGGATTGAAGGTCGTGAGGCGTACGAGGAATCTCTCGGCCCTTGAAGTAGCTTGGCGAGCCCACTACTGCAAATCCTTGCTCTGGGCCAAAGGGAGCCGCCACCATGTCCTGAGGCACGGAGTTGCTCAGCCGCACGCCGGCGTCGAATCCCTCTGCCACGATATCGACGAGCCGCCCCTCCGTGACCATGTCAACACGCATGTCAGGATAGCGCTTGAGGTATTCGCGCACGTAGGTAACCAGAAGCTGGTGCGCAGCAGTTTCTGACGTATTGATGCGCAGCGTTCCGGCCGGGGTTGGGCGGAGTGCGGTCGTCGAATCAATCGCGCCTTCGATTTCCTTCAGAGCCGGGGCGATACGGGCAAGAAAACCCCTTCCTGCCTCTGACAGCGAGACGCTGCGCGTGGTCCGATGGAAAAGTCGGACGCCCATCCGTTCCTCCAGGGCCGAGACCGCGTGACTGATGGCCGAAGGCGAGAGTCCGAGCTCGGCTGCAGCAGCTCTGAAGTTCTGGTGCGAAGCAACGGCAACTACGGCCTGCAGGGCGGATAGTTCAGTGCGTTTCATGAGACTTAGACTGGAGAGGCGACACAATTGATGAATTCAATGCATCACGACATGCGCCATTGTGCTCCTTATCAAATCAATTCTCGCCTCCTACTATTCCGCTCCATATCCATAAGGCGATTGCTCATGTCACGTATCACATCCCCACTCGGGTTCTATTCGACCGCCAACGAAGTGCTTCGCGGCGTGGACCTATCCGGAAAGCGCGCCATCGTTACAGGTGGGGCGTCAGGCATTGGCTTGGAGACCTCGCGAGCTTTGGTGAATGCTGGCGCGGAGGTGACGCTTGCCGTCCGGCGCCCCGAGGCCGTCGAGGAAACTGCGCGTGAACTCCGCGCCTCCCACAGGGGTGATGTTCGCGTCGCGGCATTGGATTTGGTCGACCTTGACTCTGTGCGCCATTTCGCCGAGCAGTGGAGCGGAGCGCTTCACATCCTCGTGAACAACGCAGGTGTCATGGCGATTCCGGAACTGCAGACCACCGCCCAGGGCTGGGAGATGCAGTTTGCTACCAACTTCCTGGGGCACTTTGCCTTGACCCACGGCTTGCACGACGCGCTCAAGCAAGCTGGGGGTGCCCGAATCGTCTCACTCAGTTCGAGCGCGCAACTGCTCGGCCCGGTGGTCTTCGATGACCTGCACTTCAAATTCCGCCCGTACGAGCCGTTTGCCGCCTACGCCCAGGCCAAGACCGCCTGCGTGTTGATGGCCGTGGAAGCCACCCACCGTTGGCGGCACGAGGGCATCTTCGCCAATGCTGTTCATCCTGGAGCCATTGCTACCAACCTTCAGAAGCACACGGGCGGACTCAAGACTCCCCCCGAACGCAGGAAGACCCCCGAGCAGGGCGCCGCGACGTCTGTGCTGCTGGCTGCATCGCCGCTACTGGAGGGCGTAGGTGGCCGCTACTTCGAGGACTGCAACGAGGCATTGGTCGTGGAACGCCGCCCCGTTGACTTCACCGGGGTCGCGCCTTACGCCGTCGATGCGGGTAACGCGGGTCGTTTGTGGGAGATTGCGAGTCAGCTTGTGGGAGTGCAAGCATGAGCTCGTCTTCGCGGTCCGATTGCTCGCTTTGCGAACAAGGCGGACAGCCCGCGATGGAAGACATTGGGGAGCACAAGTAGTTCGTCCAGCAGTTTGGCCGGTCGAATTGCTAGCTTTGATGGGGCTACCCCCCCTGCTATGGAATGCCTGCTTCGGAGAAATCTGTACAGCCGGTAAGGGCCCTCAAGAGACTGGGGCGCGACAATCATCTTGGCCGGTCGAACGACAAGCGTGATGGCCGGTGGTGAGGAGTCGAAGGCGGCGTAGCCGCCGTAGACGACGAGCCACCGGCGGCGCCGGTTTGGT
>NZ_JBPJZT010000056.1:0-2411 GCF_051216375.1 Variovorax glacialis
CCACCGTCGGCGTCTGCGTGGCATGCGCCACGCCGCCGGTGGACAAGTCTTCGTCGTCGCCAAGCATTTGACTTGGGAATCAAGTCCCAACCCGTCCGCGCAACAGGGTCAAGTCCAAGCGGTCCTTGATGAATAGCGCCAAACTTCCCGAGAACGGGCGGCGGCTTCGCGTCCAACGACCCTCAAGTGTTGGCAGGCCGAACCTTTGGAACGGTCACGGTGAAGTGAATCCTCTGCGGCGTGGAATGACCGATCAAGTCTCCGCCGTGGGCTCTCACGATTTGACGGGCGATGAAGAGGCCCAAGCCTAGGTGCGAGCGGTCTGATCTCGGCCGATCCTCGGATCCGCGGCGCAGCGGCTCGAATAGCCGCTCGATCTCGCTGGACGGGATGATTCGAGTCACTGCGTTTTCGACCGACAACCGAACGAGTTGGTCGTCTCCATGCAGCCTGATCGTCACTGGCTCGGATCGAAGTCCATGCTTGACAGCGTTCGTGACCAGGTTGTCCAGTACTTCGCGCATGCGAGAACCGTCAAACTCCAGACGGGTGTCCCCCTGCACGACCAGTTCGATCCTGCAATCTGGAAGCGCCAAGCGCAAAATCTCCAGTTCTTCGGAGCACAGTGTCCCAAGGTCGCCCGGAGTCGTCTGGATCGCCATGCCGGCGCCCAGGCCGGCCCGGTTGTATTCGAGCAGGGAGTCCAGCAGGACGGCCATCCGACGGGTGCCCCGGGTCAACGTCGCCGCCGATCCTGCGAGGGCTTCTGGAGCCCGGCGGGCCATGACTTGGGCGGTCAAGGAAATGGCGTTCAGCGGGCCCCGAAGATCGTGACCCAGCACGCCAAGGAAGATCTGCTGCCATCGCTCGACCTCGGCGGCGTATTCACGCAGCGACTCGGCGAGTGCTTGATCAACGGCCTCGTTAAAGCGGCCGATGTCCCGCACCGAGTCGGCATCGGCAACGCAAGCCTCCCCCCACAGCCGCAAGACACTGGAGCGCAGGGCACGGTATTCCGCGGCGAGTTGCTCCACGTGGAGTCCGCTTCGTGCGCGCAGCACCCCGTGCGTCTCGGCGGCCGTTGTCCTGCTCGGGTCCACGGCGGGTGCGCGGCCGTGCGACTTGTGAATAGATGCCGTCCTACTCTGCGCCGTGCGCAGATCGGCTGAAATCGCTTCCAGAATCCTGGGTAGGTGATTGCGGAGCACACCATCGCTTTCGTTTTCCAGCGAAAGGATCGTCCTAGCGTAAGCAACTGCTTCAGCCAGGATTTTGTCCTTGGCATGCTCGATGAATTCGGCAATCTGCATGGTGAAGGGTCTGGTCTAGCAGGGTAACTTTTGCCGCAGCGTACCGCAGGAAGCATAGAAGAATGACGACAGCGATTGAAATCCTGGTTCTCGACGATGAGCGCGAATCGGCTGACTTGCTCGCGGAAGTGCTCGCGCTCCAATTCGAGGGGGCGAGAGTGCGTGCCGCCTATACGGGGGAAGACGCCGTCGCGTTCGGCACGGAGTGCCGCCCTGACGTCGCGATTCTCGATCTGGAGATGGGCGGTCTGGATGGAGAACAAGCGGCGCAAGCCTTGCGGTCGGTCCACCCAGGGGCCGCACTCCTCCTCATCGCGCTTTCCGGAAACGTCTTGCGGCTCGGAGAACTTCGGACGAAGGCCACCTTCGATCACCTGCTAAGCAAGCCCGTCGATCTGATGGTCTTGTTCGAGTTGGTCAACCAGAGGGCCGTTTCGCAGTAGGGGCCGTTGCTGGAACTTCGCGAAGGGCAGCAACAGCGGCGTGGGCCATCCAGAGCGATTGTCGTGAGCGTGCTGGCGGGCGCGACCGGTTAGTCGCAAGGTATCGTTTCCTGGCGCCTGGGTATCGCGGTATCAAGCGGCGTGTGGCCGGCTGCCCACGGCGTGCACAGGTCGATTCGTGGGATACGACGGAAGGCAGAATGCGGCTGGGTCCGGCCATTGCGCGTCGCCGCAGAAATCGCCCGACAGGACGGTCGACGCCGTCCTCCAAACAGACGTCCAGGACGAGCATGAAGACCGAATCAGGACCGGCCCTCGCCGGTAGAAAGCCCGATGCGTTCGAGATGAAGGTACGTTTTGCGTGCGGAGCTCTGCTAGGGCTGGCGGTTGGCCTGGGCATATGCGTCAGCCTGTCGCCGCTAAGTGCTCTGGGGGCAGCATTGTTGTTGGGGTTGTCGTCCTGGCCTGCGGAATCTGCGCAGCACGGTTCGGCGACAGTTTCTGGGCGAATCTTCGTTGGCTACGGTAGCGGCCCATACCGCTGGATGGCGTCAAGCAGCATGGCCGGTTAAACGACATTCATCTTGGCCGGTTGGGCGGGGGTGAATGTCGTTTTTTATGGGGTTAGGGTTGTGGCTCCTTGAACTGGTTGTCGTTG
>NZ_JBPJZT010000057.1:0-2309 GCF_051216375.1 Variovorax glacialis
TGGATGGCGTCAAGCAGCATGGCCGGTTAAACGACATTCATCTTGGCCGGTTGGGCGGGGGTGAATGTCGTTTTTTATGGGGTTAGGGTTGTGGCTCCTTGAACTGGTTGTCGTTGTCGCTTAATGATTGACGTCGACGGTTTGTCTTGTCGTTGTCGCGCTGGACCTTCTGTTCCCGCGCGGCCGACTTGCCGCGGTAGCTCTCCACGTTGTTCAGCTCGAAGATTGTGGAGTGATGGACCAGGCGATCGATGGCCGCCACCGTCATTCCGGCGTCGGGGAACACGGTGTCCCAGCCCGAGAAGGGCTGGTTGGCCGTGATGAGGATGCTGCGCCGCTCGTAACGCTCGGCGATCAGCTCGAACAGGACGCTGGTTTCGGCCTGGTCCTTCCGGACGTACGAGATGTCGTCAAGAATGAGCAGGTCGTAGCGGTCGAGCTTGGCGAGTGCCTGGGGCAACTGGAGGGTCTGGCGAGCAGCCTGCAGACGCTGCACCAACTCGCTGGTGCGAATGTAGAGCACGCGCCGCCCGGCCTCGATCAGTGCATGGCCGATACCGCAGCCGACGTGACTCTTGCCCACGCCGGGCGGACCAAAAATCAATATGTTGGCCCCCTTCTCGAGCCACGAATCCCCGCTGGCCAGCGCCAAGACATGGGCCTTCGACAGCATCGGCACCTCGGCGAACTCGAAGCTGGCCAGCGTCTTGGTCACATCCAGCCGCGACTCGATGCGATGACGTTCGATACGGCGCTTCGCGCGTTCGGCCACTTCGTGCTCCAGCAGTCCGCCTAGGAAACGGCTCGCTGGCCAACCTTCCCTGTCCGAGCGCTCAGCGAAGTCGGGCCACAGCCTGCCGATCGTCGGCAGGCGCAGCTCATTGAGCATCAAGGCGTTTCGAGCGGGATCGAATGCCGCGGTCGTCATGCTGGGACCTCTTCAGGTACTTGTTTACTCCGCAGCAGCGCGTCGTACCTGCTTGGCAACGGCATATCGATCGTGATGCGCGGCACCTCGGTCTTGCGCGGGGCGAACTCCTCGCGCAGTCGCTTCACATCGGGCAACTCGCCGGCCAGGCGCAGCGCGTCGAGGCGTTCGGCCAGCACACCTTCCACGCCGTCGCAAGCGGCCATCTCCAGCAGCGCCACGATCGTCTGGCAGGCTTGGCGTTGTGTCAGCCTCAGGTCGAGTTGCTCCCAGGTGAGGCGGTACGCCTCGCGCGGGAACAGCGCGTCGCGGAACAGCAGCCCTTTGAATGCCTGAGGCTTGCGCTTCAGCTCTTCGATGAAGTGTCGGTAGTCGATCACCCGGCCGCGGCTGGTTCCGGGCGCTCGCGTACCCCGAGCGAGCGTCAGGACGAGTGCTCCCGAGAGGTAGCAATCCAACCGATCGCTGTAAAGCCGCACCTTCAGGCGGTGGCCGATCAGGCGCGACGGTGCGCTGTAGAGGATGGCGCGTACGGTGAAGGTGCCGCAGCGCGTGACGCGCGCCTCTTCCTCGACGAAGTCGGTGGTGCGCCTTGGGGGAAGATCCCGCAACTGTTCGCGCTCGATACGAAACGCAGCGGCGTTGCGGCGGTTGCGTCGCATCACGACGTCTCGAACGAAACCCTCATAAGCCAGGCGGTCGTCGAAGTCACGGTGCCCGCGCAATAGCAGCGCCTGGTCAATCGCTTGCTTCAGGAATCGGTGCGAGGACTCGACGCTGCCGTTCTCGTGGCTCACGCCTCGGTTGTTGCGCGTGCCCACCATGCCGTAGTGATCGAGCAGCCCCGTGTAGCGCGCGGTGAAGTCCTCTTCTTCGCTCAGGTTCTTGAACGCGGCCGACAGGCTGTCGCTGCGGTGCTCTTGCGGCGCGCCGCCGGCTTGCCACAGGGCGTTCTGCAATCCCTTGGATAGCGCCTCGAAGCTCTCGCCGCCCTCGACGACTTCGACGTGCTCCCAGCGTGAGAACGCCAGAACGAAGTGGTACAGGATGTGGACGAAAGGCGCGTTCGCGATCGTGACGCGCAAATCGCCCATGGCAGTGAAATCCGAGAGACCTCGATGACCTGGGGCATGGTCCTGGGGGAAGAACACTTCCTTGGGAGGCCCTTGCACGGCGCGCCATTGACGGATATGTCGCTGCAGCGTGCGCAGCACGCCATCAGGGAAGCGCTCGGGATGATCGTCCTGGAGCTTGCGCAGCAGCGTGACGGCCATCAACTTGGGGGCGGCCTTGAGCAGCGGCACCACCTCGGTGTCCCAGACCTCGCCGAACGGATCGGCTCGGGAGCGCCAGTAGCGCCGAGGGTTCTGTGAGGGTAGCG
>NZ_JBPJZT010000058.1:0-2059 GCF_051216375.1 Variovorax glacialis
TCTTGTCGTTGTCGCGCTGGACCTTCTGTTCCCGCGCGGCCGCCTTGCCGCGGTAACTCTCCACGTTGTTCAGCTCGAAGATCGTCGAGTGGTGAACCAGTCGGTCGATGGCAGCCACGGTCATGCCGGCATCCGGGAATACTGTGTCCCAACCCGAGAACGGCTGGTTGGCGGTGATGAGAATGCTGCGGCGCTCGTAGCGCTCGGCGATCAGCTCGAACAGCACGCTGGTCTCGGCCTGGTCCTTCCGGACGTACGAGATGTCGTCAAGAATAAGCAGGTCGTAGCGGTCGAGCTTGGCGAGCGCCTGAGGCAACTGGAGGGTCTGGCGAGCAGCCTGCAGGCGCTGCACCAACTCGCTCGTGCGCATGTACAGCACGCGACGGCCGGCCTCGATCAGCGCGTGGCCGATGCCGCACCCGACGTGGCTCTTGCCCACGCCTGGTGGACCAAAAATCAAAATGTTGGCTCCCTTCTCGAGCCACGAATCCCCGCTGGCCAGCGCCATGACATGGGCCTTCGACAACATCGGTACCTCGGCAAACTCGAAGCTGCTCAGTGTCTTGGTCACATCCAGGCGCGACTCGACGCGATGACGCTCGATACGGCGCTTCGCGCGTTCGGCCACTTCGTGCTCCAGCAGGCCGCCCAGGAAGCGACCTGCCGGCCAGCCCTCCTTGTCCGAGCGCTCCGCGAAGTCGGACCACAGCCTGCCGATCGTGGGCAGGCGCAACTCGTTGAGCATCAAGGCGTTGCGCCCGGGCTCGAATGCGGCGGCGGTCACGCTGGCACCTCTTCAAGTTCGTCTTCGTGCTCGCTAGGCAGCAGCGCGTCGTAGCGACTCGGCGAGGGCATCGCGATCGTGATCTGCGGTACTTCGCTCCTGCGTGGGGCGAACTCCTCGCGCAAACGCTTCACATCGGGCAACTCGCCGGCCAGGCGCAGCGCGTCAAGTCGCTCGGCCAGCACTCCCTCCACACCGTCTCGAGCGGCCATCTCCAGAAGCGCGACGATGGTCTGGCAGGCTTGGCGACGTGTCAGCTTCAGGTCGAGTTGCTCCCAGGTGAGGCGGTACGCCTCGCGCGGGAACAATGCATCACGGAACAACAAGCCCTTGAACGCCTGAGGCTTGCGCTTGAGCTCGTCGATGAAGTGCCGGTAGTCGATCACCCGCCCGCGGGTGGTGCCGGGCGATCGCGCCCCGCGTGCAAGTGTCAGGACGAGCGCCCCAGAGAGGTAGCAATCCAGCCGGTCGCTGTAAAGCCGCACCTTCAGGCGGTGGCCAATCAGGCGCGACGGCGCGCTGTAGAGGATGGCGCGCACGGTGAAGGTGCCGCATCGCGTGACGCGCGCCTCTTCCTCGACGAAGTCCGTGGTTCGCCTGTGCGGCAGATCCAGTAACTGCTCGCGCTCGATACGAAACGCAGCCGCGTTGCGCCGGTTGCGCCGCATCACGGCTTCGCGAACAAACCCCTCGTAGGCCGACCGGTCATCGAAGTCGCGGTGCCCGCGCAACAGCAGCGCCTGCTCGATCGCCTCCTTGAGGTACCGATGAGAGGATTCGACGCTGCCGTTCTCGTGGCCCACGCCCCGGTTGTTGCGCGTGCCCACCATGCCGTAGTGATCCAGCAGCGCCGCGTAGCGCACGGTGAAGTCCTCTTCTTCGACCAGGTTCTTGAACGCGGCCGACAGGCTGTCGCTGCGATGCTGGTGCGGAGCGCCGCCGGCTTGCCACAGGGCGTTCTGCAACCCCTTGGACAGCGCCTCGAAGCTCTCGCCACCCTCGACCACCTCGACGTGCTCCCAGCGCGAGAACGCGAGCACGAAGTGGTACAGGATGTGGATGAACGGCGCGTTCGAGATCGTGACGTGCAACTCGCCCATCGCGGTGAAGTCCGAGAGACCTTGTTGGCCCGGCGCGTGTTCTTGGGGGAAGAACACTTCCTTGGGTGGGCCCTGCACCGCGCGCCATTGGCGGATGTGGCGCTGCAGCGTGCGCACCATGCCATCGGGGAAGCGCTGTGGGTGATCGTCCTGGAGCTTGCGTAGCAGCGTGACG
>NZ_JBPJZT010000059.1:0-2056 GCF_051216375.1 Variovorax glacialis
TATCCAGCAGAGGGTCCCCCACTCTTGCTGAGATTGAACGGCTGTTGCCGCCTTCGGCGCCACCTCAACTCCAGTCTTCTGATCCCCTTCGGGAGAGAGGCATCCATAGCATCTCCGGACAACAACGATTGATGAGCCGCTCAGTTTGCTATCGGGGTGGCGCAGGGTCCATCTCTGTCGAAAAAATACGATTACCCCGAGGTGCGCGACGCCGTCACGGGCCGCTGAACGCGCCCACTGCCACACCAGCACACAGAGCGATCGGCGACCCGACCAGCACCGCGCAGTCCAGCCCGTCGTGCACCGTCGCCGGCATTGAAAACCATAGTATGTGGACTGTCCACGAGTCGTCGGCCACGGGCGTTGTGCTGATGGGTGCCTTTCACCCGCAGGACTCCAATCATGACAAACCGCTCCCTCTCCCTCGCCGCCGCCGGCCTCATCCTGGCCGTGACCAGCTTCAGCGCATCGGCCGTCGAATGTGTTGAAGGCCGCTATCGCGCCGGCTGCGTCGGCCCCAACGGCGCCGCTGCGGTGCGCAAGCCGGTAGCCGAGCCGGGCGGGGTTGCAGTCGTGCGCCCGCCTGTCGCTGGCGCTGCGGTCGTGCATCCGCCGGGCACCATCAAGTGCGTCGACGGCGTCTATCGCACCGCCTGCGAAGGCCCTGCAGGCAGGACGGGTGTGATTCGTCGCTAACGGCCCTCATGGTTTGCGGTGGCACCCATAGCCGCCGCGCCGTTTACTGCCGCATCCGTACAACGGCCAGCATTGAGATGCTCCAGCACCGCAATCGCGACGGGATCAGATTCGGTGGCGGCTTCACTATGCCCTGCGCGACCCGCATCGCGAAGAACCCGGCGATCACCGATGCGACGATCGTGGCCTCAACCACGTCGCGCCTTCGGTGACCGGTTCTGGCTCGCCGTTGTCAGGGCCGGTGCCCGTTCCATCGGTTTGCGCGGCAGGCCCCGCAGCGATTCGATCAAACGCGACGTGTCGCCTTTGAATTGGGCATCGCGTTTGTGCGGCATGGCGTGCCTCGTCTAGGGACTGAATAACAAGCCGGCCAGGACGCCGCCCCGCCATGACCATCAGACCCCGAACCCTTGAGCGGATCAGGAAACACCCGACGCAGACCGAGGCGATCCTGATAGAACCCGCCTGATCCGGCTGGCCCGCGAACTGCTGACCGCGGCGCTGCGGGGGCGGTAGGTGCACGACAGTATCAGCGGCGTAAAAGCCAGTACCGGCCCGGCTTGCAGCCGCCTGTAGGCTGTGCCCCCATGAACTGGATCGAAGTTTGCTGCGTCGTCGATGCCGCTGTCGTGATCGGGACCGTGGGCTGTGTCCTGCGCCGCGACATCACCCGGCTGGGGCGCGCGCTGGTGAACGCGGCGGTGCCAGGACGATCCAGCGAAAAAATGCCTGATCGCGTTAGGGGATTTAGTAAACCGCGGTCACGGGCTGGCAAACGTGGACACAGCCCAACATGGACATCAGCCGGGGACACTCGAGGGGAGCGTTCACACTTGCGGCGAACATTGTTTTGAGTTGGTTTTCCTGCTATCAAATCGGCAGCAGGACCCTTTTACAGTTCCGGTCGTGTCCATGTCTGTTCCCCGGCTGGTCTGCTCCTCGACCGTACCTCTACTTCCAACCTGTACGGGTTTTCCGGAGGAACGTCAGGTCAGTCCGACACTGATCGGTGCACCGGGTTCCGGCGAGGCGTCGATGCGGGAGGGTGGTCGCCCTTACCGTCTCCTCTACCAAGAAGTTAAGGAAATTCCGTTGTAGTTAAACGGGTCTTTCTCAGGTAGTCCCACATAGCATCTTCCATTCGCTATCCAGTTCCGCTTCCGCGCTCGCGGCGTGCAGGGCAGCGGTCAGTCTCTGGAACTCCTGCAGGTGCGCAGAAAACGTGCAAGACTCGAAGCCGAGGTGGACTTGACCCTGTTGCGCGGACGGGTTGGGACTTGATTCCCAAGTCAAATGCTTGGCGACGACGAAGACTTGTCCACCGGCGGCGTGGCGCATGCCACGCAGACGCCGACGGTGG